>CALJRU010000001.1 GCA_937976375.1 uncultured Peptococcaceae bacterium
CCCGTGAATGTCAGCGTGAAAGGCTGATGAGTTAAGCCGCTTCTCCAACTGGCCAAATCGCTAGTGGGCTTCGGTTTGTTTCCTCAGCGCCTCACAGCTCGTTTATAATACCATCCTTTTTGAATGAAGTCAACACCTTTTTTAAAATTTCTTTTAAAATTTTTCACATTATCAAAACAGACCGCAATCTCAGGACTGCGGTCTGTGACAACTAGCTGTTTTTTTACCGCCAAGATGCTGGTACATAACTGGACAGACAATTTGGCGTTCCATCTTTACTCCATAAATGATCCGCACTCATAACGTCGTCACTAACTAAGCAATATCGATAAGAAGGGATCAAAGCTTCAATCATAGGCAATTCATCACTGTCGAGCGCTTGAAGAGGAATGCCCGGCTCACCGGTACGACGCACCGTTTGTGGATTGGACAAGAGTTCCGCCGCTGCATCAATATGATAGCTTTGATGCCCAATGGTGACAATGTTCCACAAATGCATGGAGAGCATGGAATCCTCCCCAATCAAACAGCCTTCGACCAGTTGGCTCTCAAGGCCAATGCGCGGATCACAAAGAATGGTATCCACAGCACGTGCAATACCATAACTATTGGCACGTTCATTAACCAGCGCCCCATAAGCGCTGATATAGTGACTTCCTTCTGCAGTATTCGGCAGCACGGACACATTGATGGCACCTTCCAACTGCAATTTCTGACGAGGATAAATGACGTTTTGCTGAATCAAGCGATGCACGGCACGCACACGTTCAAGTGCAGAGGTACTGCTCGCCACTACTTCTTCAACATACCGATCAATCGTAGCAGCAAACTGCTCCTGCTCCGCCTGGCTGAGCGCCGGCGTCTGAGAAAAATAAAGCATGTTGTTCGCTCCTTTCAAATGAACCTCTTGCAAACGGCGCCATACCGATTAAAGGTCATCGATCAAGGCGCTGCTTTTTGCATAAGCCGTACTGCGTGCCTCAAAAAAGTCTGTTTTAATCATATTGGCGTTGCTGTACTGGCTAACCCAAGTCATGCTTGGCGGCTCAACATCATGCCCCTCATAGATGCTGCCAAAATCTAAACTTGTAGAACGCAGATTACCAAGATATTGAATGTAATCTGTTACCATTTCCTTGGTCAGGCCCTCAATATCATCACCGATGACATAATGGCCCCAGGCAATTTCCTGTTCGCAGCCTTCACGAATCATTTCACGATACAAGGCGATCAATTCATCAGTAAACAGTTCCGGACATTCATTACGCAATTCCTTGATAATATTACGGAACAACCAAAGATGCGTGTTTTCATCTCTATTGATATAACGGATTTCCTGCACCGATCCCGGCATTTTATTATTGCGGCCAAGATTGTAAAAGAACATAAAACCGCTGTAAAAATAGACCCCTTCAAGAATAAAGTTGCCCATGACCGAACGCATAAAATTGATCGGAGAAGGATCTTTTTGAAAATCATTATATATTTCGCCAATAAATTCATTGCGGCGCAGCAGATGCTCGTCATTTTTCCACTGATAGAGCACATCTGTGCGCTCTTGCGGCTCACAAATAGTATCCAGCATATAGGAATAGCTTTGACTATGCAGTGCTTCCTGAAAGATCTGAATAGACAGGCAAAGATTCACTTCGTTGGCTGTCACATAACTGGATATGTTTGGCAGATTTGCTGTCTGAATGCTGTCCAAAAAAATCAAAAAGCTGAGGATTTTATCGTAAGCCCGACGTTCAGCCGCCGGTAAAAGCGGATAATCTTTGATATCAGTGTGCATATTGATTTCTTCTGGCACCCAGAAATTATTCATGGCTTGACGGTACCAGCCACTTACCCACTGATATTTCATATTGTTAAAGTCATTAAGGTTGGTGGTATTGCCGCCAATAATGCGGCGTGCCCCAACATCAATGTCACCGTCAGGATTAAACAGCGGACGTTTTGTAATTGTTTCCATTACCCCTTCTCCTTTCATTAAGATGAACAACTTTCACATTCTTCCACTTCCAAACTCTTGGAGCGGATATAATACAAGGTCTTCACACCACTTTCCCACGCCAGAATATAAAGATTCAACACCTGACGGAAAGTGTAGTCGTTGGTAATATAAACATTAACACTTTGCGCTTGGTCAATATGCCGTTGGCGCACACCCGCCGCACGCACCGACCAACGTTGATCAATGACATGCGCACTCTTATAGTACCAGTAAGTTTCCATACTTAATTCTGGAGCCACACGCGGCATGAGCCCATTTTTCTTCTCTTCCAAGAAAAAGCGGTTCATGATCGGATCAACACCCGCAGAAGTACCCGCAATGATGGACGTACTGGAAGTCGGTGCCACAGCCATCAGATATGCGTTTCGCAGGCCATGTTCGGCCACTTGCGCGCGCAGAGTTTGCCAGCGTTCGCTTTCATAACCGCGCTTGTCAAAATACGCACCCGTTTGCCAGTCGCTGCCCTCAAACAAAGCATAAGCACCTTTTTCAGCTGCGTTCTCACAACTTGCCTTGATGGCTGCGTAATTGATGTCTTCAAAGACACGATCTACAAATTCTAGGTGCGCATCGCTTTCCCATTGAATATGCTGCTTTGCCAGCATATGGTGGTAGCCGCTGACACCCAAGCCAATAGGGCGATAACGGCGATTGTTGATTTTTGCATAAGGCAGCGGGAAGAAATTGAGGTCAATAACGTTGTCCAAGGCACGGACCACGCTACGCGTCACGTCTTCAATTTCTTGAGGATCGTTTACGTTGAGATGCCCTAACGACAAACTAGCCAGATTGCAGACAACAAAATCGCCCGGTTTGGTCACGGTAACGACAACTTCTTCGCCATCCACCATTTCCACGCGTTGATCCACGCTCTCAATGGCACTCATATTCTGTGCAATCTCTGTGCAAAGGTTGGAACAATAGATGATCCCTTTGTCGCCATTAGGATTGGCTCGGTTAACAATGTCACGATTGAATGCAAATGGCGTGCCGGTTTCGACCGCGCTCTTGATGATCAGTCGAATGATGTCTTTAATTGGCAGCACGCGCTTATTGATGCGCTTGTCAGCCACGCAGTCCAGATAACGCTCGGTCCATTCATCACCAAAGCTGTCTTCCAAGTGGTAGCCCTTCACCGTATAAACTTCGTGAGGACACATCAGGTACCAGTCGCCTTCAATATTGTCACGTGCCTGTTGCCAGAAATAATCCGGATAGCATACTGCCGGGAAAACATCATGCGCCTTCATGCGGTCGTCACCATTGTTGGTACGCAACGCCAAAAATTCCGGCAGATCACGATGCCACACATCCAAATAAACAGCAACCGCTCCTTGGCGTACCCCCAACTGATCAACAGCCACAGCTGTGTCATTGGCTAGACGGATCCAACGAATGACTCCGCCGGCAGCGCCTTCAAAGCCACGAATTGCTGAACCACAAGCGCGTACTTTACCAAAATATAAGCCCATACCGCCGCCAAACTTGCTCACCTGAGCAAAATTGTCAATACTGCGGTAGATACCTTCCAAACTATCCGGCACCGTATCAATAAAGCAGCTGGACAACTGATGAAACGGTTTTCGTGCATTTGCCAGGGTTGGCGTCGCCATGGTCACTTTAAGGGTGCTCAGCATATCATAAAAACGGCGCACCCACATCAAGCGCTGGGAACGCTCTTCAAGCATGGCCAAATGCAGCGCAATGCCCAAGAACATTTCCTGCACCGATTCTAACGGAATGCCCGCATGACTGCGCACCACATAACGCTTAACCAAAAGTTCCATACCAGAATAATTGATGAGGTTGTTTCGGCCATCATCAATAAAACTTGCCGCTTCAAGAATCTCTTCCCGGCTGTAGTTTTGCAGGATATAGGTGCCATACAGCCCTTCTTCGGTAAGGAATTCCAGTTTCTCATAAAAATCATCAATACCATATTCGGCCATCAAACGGTCTAAATTACGGCTGTATTCCAGAAAATAGATTCGTGACGCAATAAATTCCCAACGCGGTGCATCTTTGGCCGTTAATTCAACACATGCCTTTATCAGATAATAAAAGCGTTCATCCAGCGGCAGTTCCTTTTTATAGAATGACTGAAATTTCATCAAGAGATATTCCAGTCCATAGACTTCCTCATTGAAGTCTCGCTCGATCTCTTTAAGCAGATCATCCATTTCCGCCACTTCTGGGAAACATGCCGTAAGCTGGCTGCGTGTGCGCCGCTTACGTTTACGGTCTTCACGATAGAGGATGAAGCTGCGTACTTCTTTATAATAATTCTGTTCGATCAGTGTTTTTTCAACCAGATCTTGAATATCTTCCACATGCAGCGCCAGCCCAAGCTTTACTTCTTCTTTCAGCGCTGCTTCGATGGTATCAACCATCGCATTCAATTGATCAGCAGTCAACGAGCTTTCCACACTCGCGAAGGCACGCTCGATGACGCGGGCGATCTTCGCGCGCTCATAGGCCTCTGTGCCGCCATTGCGTTTGATAATGTCCATTGTCAAAAGAGCCCTTTCTGAATAAATTCTTTAATTACAACCCTTTCATAGTACCCCATTTACTGACAAGCGTCCAGATTATCCTGAGCCCTCTATCGCAAAGTGCGCAATCCATCGCGCTTTGCGGGCAAAAGAAATTTTTTATCGCAACGTTATGCACGCCAAACGCCCACATAAAATAAAAAAAGCGATCAGGCTCTAACCGCCTGATCGCCATTGCACGATTGATCATTTACGAGTGATCACATGTTTTGCTTTTTCAATAATGTGTTCTTTGGTAAGGCCATATTTTTCCAAAAGTGCATCTGCCGTGCCGCTTTCACCAAAGACATCTTCAACGCCAACCATTTCCATTGGCACTGGTTTTTCAGCCACCAAGACTTCTGCAACCGCACTGCCAAGGCCACCAACAATATTATGTTCTTCAGCAGTGACAACGGCGCCTGTCTTTTCAGCCCATTCAACGATCAAAGCACGGTCAATTGGCTTAATCGTACTCATATCAATCACAGCCGCACTCACGCCATCTGCCTGCAGGGCTTCTGCAGCTTCCAGCGCTTTTGCCACCATAATGCCGCAAGCAATGATCACAACGTCATTACCTTCGCGCATTACCGTCCCCTTGCCAATCGTGAACGCAGCATCAGGATCACTGATGGTTGGTACGCCTGAACGCCCCAAGCGAATGTATACAGGGCCTTCGTATTCAGCAGCAGCCATCACCGCTTTATAGGCTTCTGGGCCATCTGCCGGAACAAGTACCGTCATATTTGGCAAGCCACGCATCAGGTTGATGTCTTCCAGAGCCTGATGGCTGCCGCCATCTTCACCAACCGTAATACCAGCATGGGTTGCTGCGATCTTTACATTCAAACGTGGATAACAGATCGAATTGCGAATCTGATCATAGGCACGTCCTGTTGCAAATACTGCAAATGTGCTCGCGAAAGGAATTTTTCCAGCAGCTGCAAAACCAGCGGCAACACCAAGCAGATTCTGTTCTGCAATCCCCATGTCAAAGAAGCGTTCTGGGAACTTCTTCTGAAACATGTTGGTCTTGGTCGACTTAGATAAGTCTGCATCGAGGACAACGACATCTTCACGAGCAGCGCCAAGCGCTTCCAGCGCCTGTCCATAGGCTTCACGTGTTGCTTGTTTTTCCATACTCATGCATCCTCCCCTAATTCTTCCAACGCTTGTGCAACTTGCTCTGCATTTGGCGCTTTACCATGCCAGCCAACTTCATTTTCCATAAAGGATACGCCTTTACCCTTGATCGTATTCATGACGATCATCTGTGGTTTTCCACTTTCAGACGCTTTTGCCTTGGCAATAGCATCGGCGATAGCCGCAAAGGAATGGCCGTCAATCACTTGTACATCCCATCCGAAAGCAGCAAATTTTTCATCAACAGGATCTACATTCATAACATCCACAGTACGGCCATCAATTTGCAGACCGTTATGATCCACAAAAGCAATCATATGATCCAAACCGTAATGTGCTGCTGCCATAGCTGCTTCCCAAACTTGGCCTTCTTCCAATTCGCCATCACCAAGCAGCGCATAGACATAACGCGCGCTGCCATCCAATTTGCGTGCAAGTGCCATACCAACGGCCGCGGAGATACCTGTTCCCAAAGAACCTGTCGACATGTCTACCCCTGGCACCTTGCGCATATCCGGATGTCCCTGCAGCTTGCTGCCCAATTTACGCAATGTCAGCAGGTTTTCTGGTGCAAAGAAGCCTCGTTCCGCCAATGTTGCATACAGCACAGGCGCAGCATGTCCTTTAGAAAGCACAAACAAGTCGCGGTCCGCCATATCTGGCTGAGAAGGGTCCACATGCATTTCTTCAAAATAAAGATAAGTCAATAATTCCACTGCAGAAAGTGACCCACCTGGATGCCCACTGTTTGCGGCGCCGATCATTTTTACAATATCTCGACGGATTGTTGTAGCTTTCAATGCTAATTCTTTCTCGTCCATAAATAACCTCCCACCCTTATTTTCTTAGATGACTGTTGTATGAGACAATATACTCCATCTTTGATTATACATCATTGCTCCATTTTTTTCATTCTACTTTCTTGCATTCTTACAAGTTTTTTGTTCTAAAACAAAAAACGACCGCTTCAAAATGAAGCGATCGTTTTTCTGCTTATGTTAGATTACAACATGAAGACAACCGTTACGATCAAGAAGACCGGAACCAAGATCCCGAAGGACCACTTCATGTAACCAAAGAAGCTTGGCATCTTAATGTCATGTTCTTCTGCAATGGAACGTACCATAAAGTTTGGTGCATTACCAATGTAGCTGAGTGCGCCCATAAATACGGCACCAGCAGATACAGCGATAAGCAGAGGAATCTCAACCATACCGATAGAAGTAGCAATCCCACTGGTTGCGCCCAAAGAAGCAGCAGTGGTCAGGAATACCAGATAGGTTGGGGTGTTGTCCAAGAACCCGGAAAGAATACCAGTGCTCCAGAAGAACTGCCATTCTGCATGCAGACCAAGGCTTGCACCTTTTGCTTCAAGCAGAGCAAGTGCAGGAATCATTGTGATAAAGATACCAATAAAGAGTTTTGCAACTTCTTCCATAGCTCCCCAGTTGAAGTTGTTTTCTTCACGCAGGGACTTCTTCGTGAACTTCATGGACAAGAAAATTGCAATCAGGTAAATAATATCCTTGATAATGTTTGGATAGGTTGCAATGGCAGTTTCACCATTGTGGGTGAAGAGGGTAATCCCCTTAACGCTGCCATCAGCATTCTGGAATGCATCCATACCAGCCAACACACCGCTGGAAACAGTACCAATAAGAATCAGTACGATGAAAGCAATGTTAATAAGACCGTCGATTTTGATCTTTTCGCCGCCAGATGGAGGTTGAACAGCGCCTTCTGCCAAGTCTTTCTTGTATCTGCTGTTTTCGATCAAGAAATAGATAACAAGCAGAATGATAGAAGTGAACAGGTAGATTGGCCACAGATGTGTCAAGCACCAGAAGAATGGCACACCACGCAGATAACCCATGAAGAGTGGAGGGTCACCAACAGGCGTCAAACTACCACCAATATTACAGATCAGGAAGATAAAGAATATGATGGTATGCATTTTGCGTTTACGCCATTCATTGGCACGAATGATTGGACGAATCAGCACCATTGCTGCACCAGTGGTACCAATCACAGATGCCAAAACGGTACCGATTGCCAGAATAACCACATTGACCTTCGGCGTCCCAACAATAGACCCCTTGATCACAATGCCGCCGGCAACCGCGTAAAGCGCGATCAGCAAGAGCAGGAATGGAACATAGTCCAAAATAATGGTATGAATCAGTTCGAAGATGGTTTCATGTGCGCCAAATACGAAGAAGAAAGGCACGATGAATACTGCAGACCAAAACAGTGCCACCCATAATTGATTCTTTTCCCACCATTCGCCTTTCACGAGTGGGAAAATTGCAATAGACAGGAGCATCCCAACAAATGGAATAATACTCCAGACTGGCAGATGATCACCGAGCATGTCGCCGCCTTCTGCAAACGCAGCCGAAGGGACAAACACGGCAAGCACAACCAATGTCAGCAAAGACATTAATCTCTTATGCTTCATTTTTTACATCCTTCCTTTGTAGAATTCTACTTTGAATAATAGCGTTTGAGGTCTTTCATCTTTATAAAAAACCCACAATAACACCTGTAATTGTAACAAAGCTTTCAAGATCTGACAACAAAAATATTAAAAATACAGTCTATTCTGTATCGTTTCTTTCTATGTATTGGCTTTTATGCATAAAAAAAGTCCTCATAGACAGCAGTCTATAAGGACTTGAAAAATCAACATTAGTCACGGTTGTATTTTTTATTGAAGGCTTCGACGCGACCTTTTGCACCGCGAACGCGCTGTTTCCCGGTGAAGAAAGGATGGCAAGCGGAGCAGACTTCAACTTTGATATCGCCCTGGTTGGTAGAGCGGGTAGTGAATTCATTGCCGCAAGAGCAGATTACTTTCACTTCATGATAATCTGGATGAATCCCTGTTTTCATCACTTACACCTCTTTCACTTAAAATCATTCGATATTCAGACTAGACTATTATAGGTCAACGCTCCGTTCCCGTCAACCATTTTTGCAAAAAACGTTGCATTCTTATTTTATTCCCAGCTTTTCAAAAGAGAGAGGCTGCCAGTAATATGGCAAAGATCCCCTTCATTGCATACTGACATCTGTTTTTCAAGAATGTCTCGCGAGACTGGCGCAAAAATTTCCGCATCCCCAAGCTGCAGTTCAATCACGGAAAACAGCCACAACTTACTCATAATGATGGGCTTGATGCTTTTGATGCGTCCCAAAAGTTCAACCCCACCCTCTGCCGATGGCATCAACTGACCTTCCGGCATGATCATATCTGCGCCAACGGTAAGCCGTGTTGGACCAAAACGTGCCACATCAGCAAAAAGCATCGGAACATAAGATGTCCCCGCAGCACTCGGATTGATCACCTCGGCTTTCAGCCAAGCACCATCACGCATAACCAAGGCCTGGCCAGCATCATCACATTGAATGCCATTCTGCCAACGAACAGGATTGTCCAAAAATGTATGTGCCACGACGTTCTCTGGTGTTTCACCATCATCTTTAAATGAAAAACGCAGCACAACAATGACAGGCGTATTGCCCATACGGTAGACGACATATTCTTCTTCACCGCAAATAATGCTTTCGCCATGTTCCACAGCGTTTTTATACAGCACGTTTACATTTGTATCATAATTTGGAATTCCAAAATCACTCAACCGAAAAGCCATATTTCCTCCTTATTATTGCACCCAAAATACCCTCTCTATGCGTTCAGCGTATTGCGCAGCACCGCAATTTCCTCCGCCCAGCCAGCCAACACATTCGGCGTTTCCATGATGATTGGCAATGGAGTCTCCGCTTCAATCTGAACGATGGCCTTGAAGGCATCCCAACCGATACTGCCTTGGCCCAATTTTTCGTGGCGGTCCTTGTGACTGGAAAATGCCGTCTTGCTGTCATTCATATGAATGCAGCCCACTACAGACCATGGCAGAAAGGTTTCAAATTGTGCTTTGAATGCCGGCCAATCGCGTATATCATAGCCTGCAGCAAACAAATGACAGGTGTCCAAACACACTCCCAAGGCTGGCGAATGATCAAAATAAGCGAATACTTGCTGCATTTCTTCCAAGGTACTGCCAAGCTCTGATCCTGAGCCGCTCATCGTTTCCAACAAAATGCGTGTTCCTGGTGCTGCCTGTGGCAGCAGCACTTCCAAGCTCGCAATGAGCCGCGCCATGCCAGCCTCTTTACCTGCGCCCGTATGGGCACCGCTATGAACCACCAATCCTGACGCTCCCAGATGCTGCATGCGCTGCAAATCTTCCGCAATGGTACGTTTGCCAAAATCTCGCACATCATCGCTGCTTGATGCCAAATTGATGGTATACGGCGCATGACAAACCACCACCAATCCTTGGTTGCGATATTCCGCCAATTTTTCCAGTTCTTTTTCCTTCAAAACCCGCGCCTTGCCACCGCGCGGGTTTCTCGTAAATACCTGCATCGCATCGGCACCGATACTTTGCGCATCCGCAGCTGCTTTATCAAAACCTTTGCCTGTTGACATATGTGCGCCTAAATGCAACATACCGACTGCTCCTTTTCTCTTTTCATTGATGACTGAATGTAGTATAACGTATTTATGGTTCATTCGCAAAAAAAGTTACCATTTTATAGCCCGCTTTTCAAAGCTTTATGTTATACTAAATGTAAGTTTATTCAATATTTCGTAAAAAAGGAGACGCCTATGTCAGACAGATCTTCAAACAAGGAAATGAAGTATTTTTTTAGGCAGGACGACCGCCTCCTTCTTCTTTCCGACCATCTTGAGAAAGCAGAAAAAGTCCAATTTAAAAAAGGCAGCTGCATCATTGCCAGCTGTCAGCCTGTGGAGCATCTTTATTATCTCACAAAAGGGATTGCCCATCACAGCATCCTCACGCCACAGGGCAAAGAACGCATTATCCATGTGCTCATTGCACCAAGTCTTTGCGCCGAATCGTTATTCTTTCTCAATGAAAGCAGCGATTCCAGCGAACAAATCATTGCCAAAACGGACTGCACCGTTTATCGCTTTAACCGCTCTTTGACCGACGAGCTGCTTACTGAATTGCCAGAGCTCAACCGAGTCATCATCAATTGGCTCAGCACGCTCTCTCTCAACGCCAACCATCAAGTGGCGGACGACCTCGTCAAAGATCCCCGCTATCGCGTGTGCAAGTTCATCTATAAATATGTACTGGAATACGGTCACCGTCTTGAAAACAATCATTATGTATTCTTCGGCAAATTGTCGCACTATGACATTTCAAAGTACATCGGCATCAACCGCGTATCCGTATCCACGGTCATGCGCAATTTAGAAGTGGAAGGTCTCATTAACAAAACCAACGATAAATTAGAAATTCTTGATATGGATTACTTTGAAGACATGTGCGACCTGCCATTCCAATGCTTATAAACACACATTGAGGTGAAATCACTATGAAAAAGAAATTAACACGTTCTCTCACCCAACGAAAAATCGCAGGTGTATGCGGCGGTCTGGGAGAATATCTCGGCATTACACCATCGATCTTCCGTTTTATTTTCCTGCTGCTCTGTCTGCCGGGCGGCGTACCAGGACCACTGCTCTATATTCTCTGCTGGATTTTTATGCCAGCGCCACAGATTCCAACCAATATCTTCTACGGCTTTGGCAACAACAACCGCAATAACCAAGGCGGCCGCAATCTCGGCGACGATTACACCGAAACCATCGATCTATAATAATTTGCCATTGCTGCAAAATACCATATTTTATGGCATACAAAAAGCGCTTCTTACTGTAGTGCCCCCAATAATTTGGACATCCGAATTATCGGGGGTATTTCTATTGTCAAAATTAACCCATCAACAAAAGCTGGAAATTTACGCC
>CALJRU010000002.1 GCA_937976375.1 uncultured Peptococcaceae bacterium
TGACAATAGAAATACCCCCAATAATTCGGATGTCCAAATTATTGGGGGCACTACAGTTCGGCGCATCTTTTATTCTGTAAGGGTACTGTGATCAATGACAAATTGACGGAAATTGCGCACCACTGGCGGTAAAAAGAGCGCATCGTTGTGCACTGCAAAAAATTCCCGTTTGTAAGGCGGCGCACTGATCCGTAAAATAGCAAGATCCAGCTTGAGCAATAAATCCATGTACGGCACAACAGCAATACCAAACCCTTGCGCCACCAGTCCTGCAATCACCTGATCTTCTTCTGTTTCATAAGCGATAGGCGGTTTTCCGCCACTAGCAAGAAAGAGTTCGTCAATCACTTCCCGCAAGCCAGAACCCGAAGAAAAACAAATCTGTGGATCGTTCAGTGTCTCTGCCAAATCAACACTTTCTCTGGCAGCAAGTGGATGGTCGCTGGGTACAATCAACACCAGTTCCTGGCTGGTGACCGGCACAGCTGTAAGATGACGTTCCGGCGATGGGTGCGAGCAAAACACCAGATCATACCGCTGTTCCATCAGCCCGTCGAGCAATTCTGGCGTGCGATCAGCATGAAATTCAAAACGAATGTCTTTATCCGGATGAGCCGCTAAAAATTGTGCCGCCAGCTTGGGGATGAACACGGTTCCCAATGCTCGCACAAATCCTAAGCGAATCAGACCTTCGCCTTGGGCGCTGTGCTGCAGAGAACCAACACCCTGATCCAATGTTGCCAGTGTACGCTGTGCACAGTGAAGGAATTCTCTGCCATAACGTGTAAGCACCGTGTTCCGACCAGAGCGTTCAAACAATGGTACCCCAAGCTCAGTTTCCAAGGTTCGCATAGCATGACTCAGGCTTGGCTGAGCAATGCATAACTGCCCCGCAGCTTTCGTATAGTGGCCCACTTCCGCCAATTTGACAAAATAACGCAAATGATCCAAGTTCATGACAACCACCTCCTTAATAATTATATTATAACACAGTATATAGATTGCATCTATAATTTTATGAAAACCATGCATTTTACTTTTGAATCAATCACGACTACAATAATCTATGCAATTAATCTTAGTTTTAATATGTTTGGAGGCTCTTGTTGTGAAGCATAATACATTTGCTCAGCACCGCCCATTGTTTCGCGGCGAATTGGCACTGGTGATCGCCGTCATCATCAATTCGTTCAGCGTGGTGCTGATGCTGTATTCCGGAGCGGGTATTTCCGCCATTTCCAGTGTACCGTATGCCTTTTCGAAGGCGCTGCCATTTTTCTCCCTTGGCACTTGGACCTATCTCTTCCAGGCAGCGCTGGTCTTTTATTTAATGGTCATGCGGCGTCATTTCGTTTTATCCTATTTGTGCAGTTTTATTGTTGGCTTTGCTTTTAGCGAACTTTTGGACCTGAACGAATATTGGATCAATGTTCTCCCTACCACACTGGGATGGTGCGTGCTCTATTTTGTCATCAGCTATGTGCTGATCTGCATTGGCATCGCCCTCTCCAACCGCTGCGGTCTGCCGATTATTCCAACGGATTTGTTTCCACGAGAATTTTCCGATATCACTGGCATCAGCTATCCAAAAGTCAAGATCTCATTTGATGCGCTCTGCCTCTGCGCCACAGCTGCCCTGACCTTCTTCTTTTTGGGTCACATCACCGGCCTGGGCATTGGTACTGTGCTTGCTGCATTAACCATGGGCAAAACCATTGGCGTGATTGGCAAGTGAATGGACCGTCATTTTGTTTTCGCGACGGCTCAGCCTCTGCACAAAGCAAGCCATGCCACCAAATAAATCTTACACAACCTGCCGAACGCTGTGAGCGTTCGGCAATTTTTTTGCCAAAAGCCCTTTACCGCAGGCTTTTCGAACTTTTGTTAATCTCCGTTGCTTGTGATTTGCCGCGATACATCCTATACTGAAAGCAGTTCCGGGACACCACTCATCATAAGGATGTGACCAATCATGCTCAATGAAAACATCAAAAAATATCGCAAGCAGCAAAACTGGAGCCAAGAAGAATTGGCGATGCAGCTGCATGTGGTGCGCCAGACCATTTCTAAATGGGAAAAAGGCTTGTCAGTGCCTGATGCTGAACAGCTCATTCAAATGGCCGCACTCTTCAATGTATCAGTTAGTGCGCTTCTGGATATCCACGACACAGACACCCATACACGCTCATTGGCAGAAGAATTAGAGCGCGTCAATGCCGAACTGGCAAAACGCAGCCGTCAATCGGCGCTTGATGAAGAAGCCGGACGCACACGCAATCTCCTCCTCTTTTGCTGCTTCGCAGCGTTGCTTGTCATGCTGATCGTCAAAGACGCGCTGCTCTCGCTGGTGCTCTGCTTCGGCTGCATCATCGCAGCGGTCGTCGTGCTTTATCGCAATCTGGCACTCCTGACCCATTCCACAGTGCCAACCGATCGGCTGCACACCTTACGCGGCACCCTCATCGTCAATATTTTATTTCTGGCGGCGGCCTTTATGGTTGCGCTCTTATCCCAAACTGGAGCGCTCTCATTTTCATCAGAACGCGGCGAACGGCTGTTTGCCATGGGATTTATCGTCGTCATTATGGTGTTCAGCGGGCTGTCTGCACCACGCCTGCCATTTCAGCGCTACATCGGCCTGCGTTTGCCATGGACCATTCGCGATGAAGATACATGGAATCTTGCCCACCGTCTGCTCGGCTGGATCTCTCTGCCTGTCGCATTGCTTTACATTGCCGCTGCCTTAACGCTGGAAAACTTTGAACACATCACATTGGCAGCGATGGTTTGTTGGATCGGCATTCCTGGCTTGCTCTCCTACATCTTTTACTGGAGAAAATACAACGGAAGATGAAAAAAAGAACCGTTTGTCGCAAACGGTTCTTTTTAGTCTATATCTGCAAAACAAAGGTGAACAGATCATTCGACGGTTGTTTCAGTAACATTTTGAATGGTTGTCCCATTATCGCTGTAACGCGCATCGAGCTGGCGATCACCCCAAACTCCTGCGCCCAAACCGGCGATAACAAGAACGATAACAATAGCGGATTTGATTTTTTTCATAGATGCCTCCTTGAATTTTAGGGGGTAGGGTGTGATAAAAAACAAACTCTTGTTGTCTGGTATATTATACTAAACACTGACATATTTTGTCACTGTTTTTTCATAAAAAGATTCATTGCTTTTGCCTATGCATCATTTTCTTTTGAAAGAAAAAACGCTGAATTGACGCCTATCCCAGCATCCTCTTCTTATGCTATCATAGTTTTAGGAAATACATCACAAAGGAGACAGCATCATGACCGCGATCACCCATTATCCATCCCCTTTGGGGACTCTGCTGCTTGCTGCTGATGATCAAGGGTTGACCCACCTTGCCCTACCAGGACAACGCTATCAGCCAATTTTTTCTGATACCGTTTACGAAAAAACAGATCTGCCCATCTTTGCCGAAACCCGTCACTGGCTGGATCAATATTTTTCTGGCACTGCGCCAAGCGCTTTCCCGCCGCTT
This sequence comes from uncultured Peptococcaceae bacterium, assembly GCA_937976375.1. Lineage (GTDB taxonomy): Bacteria > Bacillota > Peptococcia > Peptococcales > Peptococcaceae > UMGS1590. The sequence continues at coordinate 3,515 of CALJRU010000002.1, forward strand.
CATCCTCAGGGCAGTACCTTTCAGCTGACAGTATGGCAGCTTTTGCTCACCATCCCCTATGGCAAAACAACCACTTACGGCGCCATTGCCAAGGAGATTGCCCGAATGCGCGGTTCGACACGCATGTCTGCACAAGCTGTTGGCGGCGCCGTAGGACACAATCCCATCAGCATCATCATTCCCTGCCATCGCGTGGTTGGTACCAATGGCAGCCTTACCGGCTATGGCGGCGGCATTGACAAAAAAATCGCCTTACTTTCACACGAAGGCGTAGACATGAACCACTTTTTCGTTCCTAAAAAAGGAACCGCACTATAAAACAAAAAGCACTCAGACGACGCTGAGTGCTTCTCTACCTATTTATGATACCACGTTTTGTTTTCTGCGAACAAGACTGGTTCCGCATGAATAAATGTGCTACACTGGCTCGAATAAAGCATTCCCATAGACAATGAATTGGAGGCATCATGATGGAGCATCAAGAACAACAACTGGAAGAAGAACGGCTCGCCCATGTAATCGATGAAATCGACACACAGCTGACACAATCACGTGACCAAATTGCCCGCCGTGAATCGGAAATGGTCGCCGTACAGCGCGATGTGTTTGAAGACGGCGCCCGCAGCGGCGGCAGTCTCTCAAGTGCAGACGGCTTTGAATCGCTGATTGAGCTGAATCAGAGCATGGTGACACTGACCAATATGGCTGTCACCCAGGACAACCTCGCAAAAAAAATCAGCCGCCTGGAAGCCATGCGCCCCTCTCCTTATTTTGGCCGTATCGACTTTCTCTTCAACGGCGACAAACAGTCAGAACCTATTTACATCGGCCGTGCAGCGCTGCTTGAAGAAGACACTGCAGAAAGCCTGGTTTACGACTGGCGGTCACCAATCGCCAGTGTATTCTACCGTTTTCTCACTGGGCCTGCTTATTATATGGCACCAGTCGGCCGCATTGATGGCGATGTGATGCTGAAACGCCAATACGAGATCAAGGACAGCAAGCTGGCGTATTTTTTTGACACAGACATGACCGTCAACGATGGCATTCTCAAGCAGCTGCTCTCACAGAACACCTCGCCGCAAATGCGCGCCATCGTTGAAACGATCCAACGCGATCAGGACCTCGTCATTCGCAACCTCGACGCCGATCTTTTGATGATCCAGGGCGTGGCTGGCAGCGGTAAAACCGCCATTGCCCTGCACCGCGCTGCCTTCCTCATGTATGAAGGGCTGACCAACGCGCTCTCTTCCCGCGATATCCTCATTCTTTCACCGAACCGCACCTTTAGCCAATACATCGCCGGTGTGCTGCCAGAACTGGGCGAAGAAAACGTGCGCACATTGACTTTTGATGAATTGCTGCACGACATCCTGGACATCCATCACATGGAATCTCAGGCCGCTTTCCTTGAACGCGCCATTGGCAGCAGCCAGAAAGCCTTCATCCGCAGCTGTATGACGCTGAAAACCTCAGAAGGCTTCCGTAAAATTCTTGATCGCTTTGTCGCAGACATTCCAACCCGTTTTATCAATTACCATGACATTCGATATGGTGGTCGTCTCCTTATCAGCAAGCAGGAACTCAAAACACGTGTGCGCGACCGCAGCGACTTGCTCTTAGGCACGCGTCTCGAACAAGTCGAAAGCCGTGTGCTCGATCACCTTGGCAGCCACCTGCGCAAAAACGAACGCGCCGCTGTCACTGATCGTCTGCAGCAATTCACACGGCTCAATCTGCTGGAGCTTTATCGCCGCTTCTGGGAAGATGACAGCTATTTCCAAGGCACCCTGCTTGATGACGCACTGGCGCAGGATCTGCCTGCCATTCGCCGCCGCACCCTGAATGATTTGCACAATGGACGCCTCGGTTACGACGACGCCATTCTGCTTCTCTACATTCATCTCAAAATCTATGGCAGCCGCGCTTATCGCAGCATCCGTCAAATCATCATTGATGAAGCCCAGGATTATTATCCGCTGCAATACAACATCTTCCATCTGCTTTTTCCAAACGCCAAAGCCACCATTCTTGGCGATGTGAACCAGAGCCTGACACGCCGTATAGATGTGGACTTTTACGACCAGGTGCAGTCAATCCTTGCCATCGACAACACCGTACGCTACACATTGACCAAAAGTTTCCGCTGCAGCAGCGAAATTCTTCGTTTTGGTCTGCAGTTTCTTAACGAAGCCCCACGCATCGATGCCTTCAATCGCAGCGGCGAAGCCGTGACCATCCAAGCCTGTGAGAATTTCTCAAGTCTCTGTGAAGCAATCGAAGCACAAGTGGATGCCTGCCGTGCAAAAGGCTATGAAAGCATCTGCCTCATCACCAAAACAGAAGCTGCCTGCCAGCGTTTACACCGCGCTCTGCGAGACCGCATCACGGTGCATCAGCTGCGCAGTCATGACGACACCTTGCAAGGCACCCTGATGATGCCTGTGAGCCTGACCAAAGGGCTGGAATTTGATGCCGTCATTCTTTGCGACGCCGACGCCACCACCTATCGCGACGACGCCGATGCTAGCCTGCTCTATATCATCGCCACCCGCGCCCTGCATCATCTTGCCGTACTCTGCGAAGGGAATTTAAGCCCGCTGATAAACACTGAAAAGGAGGATACCGCATGTATGAATTGATCCAAGTAGCCCCCAGCACTTACACCATTCAAAGTCCCTCCAAAATGGGTCTGGTGGATCTCGGCGAGGGGCATGTCTGCCTCATCGACAGCGGCGGCGACAAAGAAGCTGGCCGCAAAGTGCGTCAGATTCTCGATGCCAAAGGCTGGACGTTGGATGCCATCTATAACACCCACTCGAACGCTGACCACATCGGCGGCAACCATTACCTGCACAATCAAACCGGCTGCCGCATTTATGCGCCTGGCATAGAATGCGCCTTCACACGCCACCCTATTCTCGAACCTGCCTTCCTGTTCGGGGGCTTCCCCAGCAAAGAACTGCGCCATAAATTTCTGCTCGCCCATGAAAGCGATGCCGAACCACTGACCACCGATCAACTGCCTGCAGGTTTTGAGATAATACCGCTGCCAGGACATTTCTTCGACATGGTCGGCTTCCGCACCCCGGATGACGTGGTCTTTCTTGCCGACTGCCTTTCCAGCAAGGAAACACTGGATAAATACCAGATTGTCTACATCTATGATGTCGCCGCCTACCTCGAAACACTCGAGCAGGTCAAAACCATGGAGGCGGCCCTCTTTGTACCAGCCCATGCTGCTGCGACGAACGATATCCGTGAACTGACCCAGTACAACATCGACAAGGTACACGCCATCGCCGACCGTATCCTTGAACTCTGCATCGAGCCCCTGAACATGGAGCGCATTCTGCAGCAGCTCTTCTGTGATTATCGGCTCACCATGACCTTCGAACAATATGCCCTCGTCGGCAGCACTGTGCGCAACTACCTCGTCTGGCTCAAAGAAAGTGGCAAGCTCAACGCCTTTTTTGACAACAACCTGCTTCTTTGGCAGCGAGCGTGAAAAAAACGACCGTCTTTAGCGACGGTCGTTTTTTTCATGCTCATTTTTTCTTTTGTCACGCAGCCATACAGGCACATAGCAGAAACCAATCAATACACATGCAATCAGGCACATCACCGCCAAATAAACATACCATTGTCCAATGATGGTAAGCTCAATTGGAATCGGCGGTTGGTAGGTAAACATAAAATTCGGCGTGTAATCAACGCTCACCAAGGCGCCATTCTCATAATTGGCACCGGCAAACATGCTGTTCAGATAAAGAGACACAAATGCCAGCGTTCCCAACAAGCCCATGGTGGACCAGTAATGTCGAGGGCGCAGCGCCACCTGCCGCGAAGCAACAATGTACAACCCCAGTGCAACCAACATGGTGTGATACAAAAAGAATTGATACGCCAACGGCTGCGTAAACGATTGCGACGGCGCCACCATGTTCGCAGAGTAAATAGAAGGAATCGCCAGCGCCGCGATTCCGCCTAAAAAACACGTCGGATACATAAACGCCAATACCGCCGTGCGGCGTGGTCCTTCTTTGGCAAAACGCGCATAGAAAATCAGCAGAATCTGCATCGAACACAGATGCAGCGGCAGTTCCTGTGGTTTTAAATAGGGAAAAAGCATGCTGCCATCTTGCGATGGCACAAGGTCAATCGTGTTGAACACCTTCACCACTTCCGACAAAACTGCAGCCACACAAGCCATCGTCAACACCGTTCGCAAGGGCACCTGACGACGCAGCAGAACCGTCAACACAATAACCACCAAAGCAGCAGCGATCAGCAGCCATAGCATATGATACATCGAAAACATTCTGCCCACCTCTTTTCACAGCCATCGTCAACAACAACTGTTATTGTTTTCATTATACCCATTCTTCAATGTTCAAGCGGCGCCAATCGGTCAATTTCAATAAATCATCACATTTTTACGGTTTTATTTGAAGGGTGCCATATTCTTCGCGTATAATGAAAGCAAACCTCTTTATAAAGGAGTGAGCAAGATGTCCCCACTTTTCCGCAAAGCCACGCACGACGATCTTGATGCCATCGCCGCCATTTATGAACACACCCATGATGAAGAAGAAGCCGGGCGCACCACCATTGGCTGGGTGCGCAACATCTATCCAACCCGCGCCACCGCTGAAACCGCACTTTCACGTGACGACCTCTTCCTTGCAGAAAGCAACGGCTGCATCGTCGGTGCTGCCATCATCAATCACCTGCAAGGCGCAGAATACGCCAGCGCACCATGGACCATTGAGGCGCCCGACGACGCCATCATGGTCCTGCACACTCTGGTCATCGATCCTGCCGTCAAAAGCCACGGCCTCGGCAGCGCCTTCGTCGCCTTCTACGAACAGTACGCCAAAGCCAACGGCTGCCAAGCCCTGCGCATGGACACCAACGCCCGCAATCGTCCAGCCCGCACGCTCTACAACAAACTAGGCTACCAAGAAATCACCACCGTTCCCTGCCAATTCAACGGCATCGACGGCGTTGAACTCGTCCTGCTTGAAAAAAAGATTGATTGATACGAAAAATCCTCCAGTGGATGCTTGCCGCTGGAGGATTTTTTTATACAAAAAGAAGCATACCACCCGAAATGGCATAAAACAATATTGAAGCCCAAAGGTTCATAGCACGCTGCCAATGAGGACGTTTAAGATGAAGATGGTGCCACGCATAAACAATGATACCATAAGCAATGGCTGCAAGCAGGGCTGGCCAAATGATGATCGGTGTCAGCAGCGCAAGTCCGATTTGCAGCAAAGCAATCTCAACGATCGGCCATAGAGCATAGCAATTTGCCAATGTATGCTTATCGTAAGGAATGATCAATCCTGCATCATGTTTCCTTTTCATTTTAACCATGGATTCCAAATTTTGCGTGGTGAGCGTGCTGAAAGCAAAATTCCACACAACAATGAAGGCCATCGGTCCAAAAGAACCGAAAATTGGCGTAAGCAAAGCCACCAATGCTACCCCAATTTCTATCGCTAAAATGGACCATGATCCTTTTGGCAAACGCAGCGCATCCAGCATGCTCTTTTTCAGCAGGGGATGCATGTTCAAGCGCTGAGGATAAACCAATGCATAATGATCCTTCACCGCTATTTCGTTTGCAACCGTCATCACGCGGCTCCAATCCATGCGCGCTGCGGCACTTTGCAGAACATCCAAATTACGCATATCTTTCATATAGCGCTCCCAGTCCAGCGCCATCAATCTACGCAGCTGCCCCAGCAGCACCACCCCGTTGAAAACGATTCCCAACATCGACAGATGAAAAGCAAATAACGCTGCCGCTGCGGCCATTTCCAATAGCAGCAGCCATTCCGGCACAGAGTGATGATAACGCTGCCAAGTCAACAGCAGCCACAGTGCGAGCATCGAAAAAAGATGCACGCCTGACCAATAATCGCCAATAATCACGCCCCAACCAACGCCAACTGCCGCCATCACGACCACGTAAGCAGAAAATTTAAGTAGAAGAATGCCGAGCACACTGCGCCGATCTGGCAAAAAATGCAGAGTGGCTGGATTCATCAACACCAACGGATAACGTTTGGTCACCAGCATCACAAACATCAAACATGCCATGCCGATTTCAATGCCGTTTTGATACTGACGACAAAAAGCCGCTACCGCTTCCCCATTCAATAAGAGAAAAGCAATGCTTAGTGCACAGCAAAAATATGCAGTGATCCAGTTTTTTACGGTGCTGCACTTATAGCGCAGCGTATTCTTTATCATCAATAGCAAGGTCTTCGTCTTCATTGTCTCATTCACCTGTTTCACGATCCGTCAGCGCGATATAACAATCCTCAATGGTACAGCTGGCATCAAATCCGTGCTGCCGCAGGATCTCCGCCTTTGTTCCTCCGGCAATCACATGCCCCCCATCCAACATGATGTAACGGTCACAGAACATTTCTATGACATCCAGCAAGTGCGTCGACAGAAGCACGCCTTTGTTTCGCGCACGCAGCTCCATTAAAATTGCCTTCAACACATGCATATGCTTTGGGTCCAAGCCATTAAACGGTTCATCAGCGATGAGATAAGAAAAGTTTCGCAGCAAAGCCATGGCAATCATCAGCTTCTGTTGATTTCCTTTTGAAAGTGCATGTGGCATTTTTTGCAAATACTGTTGGAGGCCAAATCGTTTTACCAATTCATCCACTGCGTATTCTCCCATGGGATACATGTCACGAATAAATTGAAAATGTTCCTTCACTGTCAAAAATTCATAATAAATCGGCGCATCTGGAATATACGCCATCGGCAGAGCATTTTTCTCAGCAAAAATATCCGCATTATCCATGAAAATCGTACCTGCATCTGGGGTTAAGTAACGATTAAGCAATTTCATTGTGGTGGTTTTGCCGGCACCATTGGCTCCAACCAAACCCACAATCTCACCTGGTTGAATTCGAAAAGACACATCATCCAACGCTGTAAACGCTCCATAGTTTTTGGACACATTAAGGAATTCAATCATAGTTACACTCCTAGTATGTATTTAGAGAAAAATCAGTAAATTTTTCTCATTATATCATGCAATTTATTGATCGACAAGGCATATTCAATCTACCCATATAAAAGCACCCTATACCAGAATGGTATGCTCCCTTTATGAGAGACAGTGAAATATAAAAATCGCTGTTCTCATGA
>CALJRU010000003.1 GCA_937976375.1 uncultured Peptococcaceae bacterium
TGGCGTAGTCTCGATTTTTGTTATTTCGAGTATCTACTCTATGGGGAGCTTATCAATACGAAAGCAGGCCTTTTACTATTATAATCTCTTTGATTTTGTGCGGCTCTTGATGCCATCTAAAAGATATTTGTTAAGCAATCTAATATACGTACCTTTCATCCCCAAAGATTTCGATTCAATAACCCCAGCAGATTCAAATTTTCTCAAAGCATTCACAATAACAGAGCGAGTGATTCCAACACGATCTGCAATCTTTGAAGCTACCAGGATACCTTCATCACCATCAAGTTCAGAGAAAATATGTTCAATAGCTTCCATTTCGGAATAGCTCAGTGTATCTAACGCAATTTGAACGGCAACACGTTCTCTATTTTCCTCAGCTTCAACCTTGTTCTTAAGACGAAGAATTTCAATGCCGACAAACGTAGCACCATATTCAGCCAAGATTAAATCATCATCCGTAAAACCAATATTAAACTTGCCAAGCATGAGACTTCCTTGACGTTTATTCCCGGCGAGTATTGGAATGATGGTTGTCTTTTTATCACCAAACACACATTTTTGTCCTTGGAAAATGCAAACGCCATTGGTGTTCGGTAAATTTGCCAGTGTTTCATCTGTTGCAATCAGATTAGCATTGTAGCTTTCTGGCATTTTTCCTTCTTTATAGACAAATTTTTCCATTACATCACAATTGAATCCCTCGAGGAAGTGATGGCCTAGCAGAGCGCCTTCTTCTCCAAGAATATACACGTTACAATTGATCATGTCAGAAAGAATCTCTGAAATCTCATTGAAATTAATAAGAGATTCATCCTCTGGAGATCTACTTTGAAGGGCACGATTTAAATGTCTGGTTTTTTCTAGTAATGTTGCGCTCATTTTAACTTCCTCCTTACAAAATATACTTATCGAGAGAATTCTCGATAATATCAAGCTTGCATACATTCTTTACAAAAGCCGCATTAACAATAACTTCTTCTTGGCTTTCTCCCGCTTCATACAAGGTATCTAGCAATGTTTTTTCCATTACCGAGACCAATCTTCGAGCACCGAGATCTTCCTCGTTCTCATTCATTTCATATGCGTATTCTGCTATCGCCTCCAAACCATCTTGTGTAAATGTTAATGTTGTATGATCAACATCTAATAATGCTTTATATTTTTCCGGAAGAGAATGCTCTGTCTCCGTCAAAATTCTAACAAAGTCTTCTTTATCAAGAGAATGCAGCTGAACTTTAAACGGAAAGCGACCTTGCAATTCAGGAATCAAATCTTCCGGTTTACTAACATGAAAAGCACCTGCAGCAATGAATAATATATGGTCTGTTTTTACAAGTCCATATTTTGTTTTTACCACAGAACCTTCAACAATCGGCAAAATATCCCGCTGAACACCTTCTCGAGAAACACCTGCACCGCCACCATTTACATTGGTCTCAGCGATTTTGTCTATTTCATCAATGAAGATGATGCCGTGATTTTCTGCCAACTCAATAGCTTCTTGATTCACTAAGTCTTCATCGATCAATTTTTCAGCTTCTTCTTCTGCAAGAATTTCTCGTGCCTCATTTACAGTCACACGTTTTTTCTTTTTCTTTGCAGGCATAATATTTTTCATCATATCATTCATATTATCCATCACTTGATCCATCCCTGTTGCTGCAAGAAGATCATTTGATGGATGACGTTCTTCCACTTCGATTTCAATGACCTGATCATCAAACTCGTGACGTCGAAGCTTTTCCTTAAAAATAACTTTCTGATCGTTGCGATGTTTCTCTTCTTCGGCTTCTTCCGCCGTATTTGTTTGTGGTTGATTATTACCAAACAGCATTTCAAAAGGATTGTTCATGGATCGTTGTTTTCGTTTCGCTGGAACAAGAATATCAATCAAACGCTCTGTCGCCAGTTTTTGTGCATCTTCCTGTACACTTTTAATTTTTTCAGCACGCACAAGTCGAATAGAAGCTTCAACAAGATCTCGAATCATTGATTCAACATCTCTGCCAACATAACCAACTTCCGTAAATTTTGTCGCTTCGACTTTTACAAATGGCGTACCTAAAATTTTACTCGCTCGACGAACAATTTCTGTTTTGCCAACACCAGTCGGCCCCATCATGATGATATTGCTTGGCGATATTTCTTCCTGCAATTCTTTTGGCAATCGACTTCGACGATACCGGTTACGGATTGCAATTGCAATACTTTTTTTAGCCTCACTTTGACCAATAATGTATTTGTCCAGATGCGAAACGATATCTTTTGGCAGCATGTTTGGAATTTGAATGGTGTCATTTGTTTCATTCATGAGGATCGGCTCCTTGCATTTCTTCTACAATAATATTGTTGTTGGTATAAACGCAAATACTCGCTGCAATTTCAAGAGCTTTCCTAGCAATCTCTGCAGCCGAAAGATCGGTATTCTCTTTTAATGCACGTGCTGCAGCCAAAGCATAATTGCCACCAGAACCTATCGCTGCAATGCCTTCATCTGGTACGATAACCTCTCCGTTCCCGCTTACCAAAAAAAGATCATTTTCATCTGCCAGCAATAATAATGCTTCCAGGTTTCTTACAGCCTTTTCACTTCGCCATTCTTTCGCTAGCTCGACAGCAGCCCGTGCCAACTGTCCATGGCATTGTTCTAAATGATTTTCAAATTTGTCAAAAAGAATAAATGCATCCGCTACAGAACCTGCAAAGCCGGCAATGACCTTCCCGTTGTAAAGTCTTCTAACTTTTTTTGCCGTCCCTTTCATGATGGTCGTTTCACCCATTGTGACTTGACCATCTCCGGCCATGGCAATACCATCGCCAGTTTTTACAGCTACAATTGTCGTAGAATGAAAATTTATCATTTTTTTCGCTCCTTAAGCATGAGGATGCCCATTATTATATAATTCACGCAGCCTCGTCGAAGAAACTTTAGTATATATCTGTGTTGTAGACAAACTGCTATGTCCCAACAACTCCTGAATAAGTTTTAAATCAGCACCATGATCCAGCAAATGTGTTGCAAAGCTATGTCGAAAACTATGTGGAGAAACATGATAATGCAGTGCTCCTTGCTCTACATACTTGTCTATAATGTAAATGACCCCACGTCTTGTTAAGCGCTCCCCCAAATGATTTAAAAGCAATGCGTCTGTATTGTGTGTAAGCGCTTTGTTAGCAAGGAAGCACCGACCACCATTTTCAGCAAGATATTGTTGGAGAATTTCCTGCGTTTTCTTACTAAGCGGCACCATTCTTTCCTTGTTGCCTTTCCCTGTAATGCGCAGATGCGCGCCATCTTGTAGGTCAGTACAATCAATAGATACCGCTTCCGATACACGCAGACCCGAACCATATAACAGTTCAAAAAGCACCTGATCTCTCTGTGCCAATGGATCGCTCCTCTGATATATATCTGAGAAGAATTGCTCCAATTCTTTTTCTTGTATCACTTTCGGTAACACTTTATCTTTTTTGGGAGAATGAAGAACCTGAAACGGATTGACATCAATGCACTTGGTTTCGATCAAAAAACCATAATATTGTTTTACGCTGGAAAGTTTTCGAGAAATGGAATTTTTCGATAATTTTCTTTGGTTGAGATAGAATAAATAGGATCTTGCAATAACGCTGTCGACTTCTTCTAACGAAATACTTTCAGCTTTTAACCACGAAAAATATTGGGATATATCTCTCCCATATGCAGCAATTGTATTCTCACTAAGACGCCGCTCGTATCGCAGGTACTCAAGAAAATCATCATACTGATTATCACACATGATATGTTGCCACCCAAGCTGATAGGTCTTTTAATGCTCGTTGTGCGTAATACGCGTTTCGCTCTTTTTTGGATCGAATTTTCTTTTCTGGCGCTGGGAGCAGCCCAAAATTAATATTCATTGGTTGAAAATGACTTGTAGGGGATGCCCCGACATGATTCATCAGAGCGCCAATCGCAGTGGTACGCGGAAAAATAAGTGTATCTTCTCCTTTTGCAAGTCGTGCTGCGTTGATCCCCGCGACCAAACCACTTGCCGTTGATTCAATGTATCCTTCAACGCCAGTCATTTGACCAGCAAAGAAAATATCTTCTCGTTTTTTCATTTGCCCAGTTTCCTGCAGAACCATTGGGCCATTTAAAAAGGTATTTCTATGCATCACACCATATCGTACAATTTCAGCATTCGCTAGAGCAGGAATGGTTTGGATCACTTTTTTTTGATCGCCCCATTTTGTACGCGTTTGGAATCCAACAATATTAAACAGTCGTCCATTCTCATCTTCCCGGCGTAATTGTACAACCGCAAATGGCGTCTCGCCTGTATGTGGATCAACCAGCCCAACAGGTTTCATTGGACCATAAAGCAAGGTTTGGAAACCTCTTTTGGCCATGGTTTCAATTGGCATGCATCCCTCAAAAAAAATTTCCTTTTCGAAATCTTTTGTTGGTGCCCATTCAGCCTGCATTAGTGTATCGTAAAATACTCTGTATTCTTCTATTGAGAGAGGACAATTTAAATAGTCTGCACCATTGCCTTTGTCATAGCGTGATTGCCAAAAAGCCCGCTCCATATCTACACTTTCTGCAGTAATGATCGGTGCTGCAGCATCATAAAAATATAATGTATCCGCACCAGTTAGCTCTTTAATGGATGAAAATAATGTATCAGAAGTAAGTGGACCTGAAGCACAGACAACGATTTGGTCTTCTGGAAAATGAGTAACTTCTTTTTTGATGACCTTAATATTAGGATGGCTACAAATCTTTGTTGTAATCCATGAAGAAAAAGCTTCACGATCAACTGCTTGAGCGCCCCCAGCAGGAACACGTGTGTGATCAGCAGCATCCATAATGAGCGAATTCATTCGCCGAAGTTCTTCTTTCAGTAGACCGGGACCACTTTCTAATTGATCAGAACGTAAAGAATTGCTGCAAACCAGCTCCGCAAAACCTTCTGTATGATGCGCTTCTGTCTGTTTATCGGGACGCATTTCATACAGTTCAACACATTCTCCGCGCTGAGCAATTTGCCATGCCGCTTCAGAGCCCGCTAAACCAGCGCCAATAACTGCAATCGGTTTATTCTGAGTCATTCATTTCACCATCAATTTCTACTTTAAAATTACAATTTTTATTCGAGCATACCTTGCTTGCGCCTTTTTTGGTAATATGCTCAACCAAATAGCCTTCGTTACATTGTGGACAAATTTCCCCGGTTGGTTTTTCCCAAGTAACAAAATCGCATTCTGGATAACGATCACATCCGTAAAAAACGCGCCCTTTCTTGGAACGCCGCTTAACAACATGCCCCTCTCCGCATTTTGGACAGGTAACACCAATTTCCTCAAATAGAGGACGCGCATTTTTACATTCCGGGAAACCTGTGCAAGCAAGAAATTTTCCGTATCGGCCCATTTTAATTGCAAAAGGCCGACCGCATTTCTCACAAATAATATCTGTAATTTCGTCTTCTATTTTGACGTCATCACCAATATTTTCTTCAGCAATTGCTAATTTTTCGCTGAATATTCTATAGAATTTGCGAATAACTTCTTTCCATTCTCGCTCGCCTTCTTCAATCAAGTCTAAATCACTTTCCAGGCGAGCAGTAAAATTGACATTAATGATGTCGCCGAAATTTTGTACGAGCAATTCATTGACCAGTTCCCCGACCTCTGTTGTATAGAAACTCTTTTTTTCACGATAAACATAATTTCTCGCCGTAATGGTTTCAATGATGGAAGCATAAGTACTTGGACGACCAATGCCTTTTTCTTCTAGTGTTTTTACCAAAGATGCTTCCGTATAGCGCGCTGGCGGCTGTGTAAAATGCTGCTGAGGATCATTTTTTACATGTGTAAGCACTTCCCCAGCCGTCAATGCTGGCAGCTCTTTTTCCTTCTTTGAATCTGTTGAATCATTATAAACGGCTTGATAACCAGGAAAAGTATTCACAGTATAACTTGCAGAAAAAGTATAATCTCCAGCATTTATTTCAGCATTTGTTACATCAAACTTTGCCGCAGACATTTGACTTGCAATAAATCGTGTCCATATTAATTTATATAATTTATATTCATCATTTGATAGATATTGTTTTACACTTTCAGGATCACGCTCAATATAGGTCGGACGAATCGCTTCGTGGGCATCCTGAATGTTCTGATTTGCTTTTTTCTTTGTTCCAGCTCCACTTTCAGAACAATAAGCGTCACCATAATTTTCATTAATATAGGTTTTGGCCTGTTCTTTTGCTTGATCTGAAATACGCGTCGAATCCGTTCTCATATAAGTGATTAACCCGATACTTCCCGAACGGCCGAGTGTAACCCCTTCATAAAGACTTTGGGCAATGCGCATTGTCTTTCGAGCCGTAAAATTAAGCTTTTTGTTGGCTTCCTGTTGCATCACACTGGTTGTAAAAGGCAATGGTGCCTTTCGCTGTTTACCAGAAGTTTTCACATTTGCTACTTCGTAAATGACACCCTGTAGCTCGTTTAATATGGCTTCCATTTCTTTTTCGGACCCAATAACATCGATCTTTTTTTGATGCTTTTTGGTTAATTTTGCTTGAAATGACTTACGCTCATGATTTTTTAAGGTAACTTCTAAAGACCAATATTCTTCTGGAATAAAATCCAAAATTTCTCTTTCTCGCTCACATATCAAACGCAATGCAACAGACTGTACGCGACCTGCGCTAAGACCTTTTTTAACCTTTCTCCAAAGCAATGGACTTAGCTTGTACCCTACAATGCGGTCCAATACGCGTCGTGCTTGTTGAGCATCAACACGATCCATATCAATGATGCGCGGTTCTTTAATGGCCTTCTTCACTGCATCTTTTGTAATCTCATTAAAAGATACTCGGCACTTACTTTCAGGATCTAGTCCTAAAATATATTGTAAATGCCAAGCAATCGCTTCCCCTTCACGGTCCGGGTCACTTGCAAGCAATACACGATCCGCTTTTTTTGCCGCCTTTTTCAACTCTTTAATCAGCGGTCCTTTGCCACGAATATTAATATACTTTACCGCAAAATCATTATCGACATCCACACCAAATTGACTTTTGGGAAGATCTCGTACGTGCCCCATTGAGGCGGTCACAGAAAAATCTCTGCCTAAGTAACGTTTAATAGTCTTAGCTTTTGCAGGTGATTCAACAATAACTAGCGTTTGTGTCATAAAAGCAATACCTCGAATTCAACGATTTCAATGATCAATTTTTGAATATCGTCTTCCAAAATCCTGTAATACAATATCTTCTAATTCAAATTCCAATAATACACTGTTTACAATATGAATTGGCAGCTTTGCAATTGCGCAAATTTCTTCTACATTCTGCGGTACACTACTTAATGCATCATACACTTTTTGTTCATTAGCAGAAAATGATCTGATATTCTTGGAAACTGTTTCTGGTTCTTTAAAGAGCTCTAATTGTCCGAACTCTTCTAAAATATCACTGACCTGAGCAACCAGCTTGGCACCATCTTTAATTAATCGATGACATCCTACTGATTCCGGACTTGTGATCAATCCTGGAACCGCAAAAACCTCTTTCCCATATTCTAAGGCATACCCAGCACTGATCAGAGAGCCGCTTTTCTTCGCAGCTTCAACAACAACCAGGCCGTCAGAAAGACCTGCAATAATACGATTGCGTGCAGGAAAATGCCACGCAGTTGCAGGTGCGTCCAGAGGCCATTCAGAAACAATTGCACTCTTGGGATGTAAAAGGATTTCCTCAAACATTTTTTTGTTTTCTCGAGGATAGATGCGGTTAATGCCGCATCCCAACACAGCAATGGTTCCTCCAGCGCCTTCTAAAGCACCTTTGTGCGAATTAACATCGATTCCTTTTGCCAGACCACTAATAATACAAGTATTTTCATTAGAAAGTCCTTTAGCAAGGGTATATGCAACATTCTTACCATAAGGTGTGGCACGTCGGCTGCCAACCATGCCTATATTGATAGCAGACAACTGAAAGTGGCCTTTAACATATAAAATACTTGGTGGTCTATAAATATTTTTCAAAGACTCAGGATAGGTTGGATCAATATACAGAAGAATCTGTATGTCAAAGTCTTCTAACAACTGCGCACGCAAGGCCAAGCGTTCCTTAGAAAAATAGTCGCGCCATATCTGCCATTTTTCTTTTGGAATTTCTGGCACCGCTGCGTGCAATTTTTCAGCATCGAACGTTGTAAGCTCATCAACTGAAAGTCGCATCATGGTCAAGCGCATGCTTTCATTACAATTTTCTCCCCAAGCATCATGCAGGAGTGTAAACAACGCTTTTTCGTTCATACACATCCCTCCAATGTACCATTGCAATTGTAGCATGTAATTATTTGCTTGTATAGTCAAAACAGAGAAATATTTCGATTTTTTTAATCATTTCGAATTATCTATTGCATCAGCAGCCGGACACAGATTTTTTACACAACAACTTTCACACTGAGGACGCTGTGCTTTACAAATTTTGCGGCCATGCCAAATAAAAAGGTGATGCGAGTCACACCATAATTCTTTTGGAATGGTTGCCATTAATTGCTGCTCAACGCCTTCAACTGTTTTGTGGTTCGCAAACCCTAAACGCTGCGATACACGAAAAACATGTGTGTCAACCGCAAATGCTGGAATATGAAAAGCATTACATAAAACAACATTCGCTGTCTTTCGGCCAACACCAGGCAGCTCTTGCAGCAACGCTCTCTCACTTGGCACTTCACCATTATATTTTTCAACAAGCATCTTCGACGCTTTTATAATGCTTTTGCTCTTGTTTCTGTACAATCCGATCGAATTGATTTCATTTGCCAATTCTTCTTCCGTCACCTTACTCATCTCAAAAGGGGTAGGAAATTTTTCAAACAAACCTGGTGTTACCATGTTCACGCGTACATCCGTTGATTGCGCCGAAAGAATGGTCGCCACTAATAATTCAAACGGATTATGAAAATTTAAGCCCGAGCCAATTTCACCGTAATGATCATTCAATATTTCTAAAACTTTGCTTTGCCTTTCATCCATATTTGTTCCCCCAAAAAAACACTGTATACCAAGCTGTATACAGTGTCATTTTTATAATCTACTTAACGTCGTCAGGGCATTTTCACGAATCAACAACTTACCATGTTCATTAAGGAACTCCCTTGTCATTTGAGAGATCTCGCCATATTCGACAAAGTGTCCCCGCGAACTTTCTTCTATACTATTTACATCCTGAATGTATAACCCGTATCGGTCATCATATTTGAACAGATCACTTTCACACGCTTCTTCAGCGCTGATCAAATGTGCCAACTCAATGACGTCATCCAGCGATTGAAATTCAAAAACCGCCCAAGGTTCGTCTATAACCTCTTCAGGTGTGATTAGATCAAAGTTAATGTCTTCGCTGTTAATCTTCGTAATCGTTAAAATCATACTCTCTTCTGATAGAGGATACGCTTCTACCATCAAGCTCGTATTATGAACCACTTCGAATCCAAATTGAAGCCGCGCTTGCTCAATAATATCTTTAAATAGCGTCCTCATGTCTCTGCCAAACATGTCCTTCTTTGTAACAATAATTTGCAGCTGATCATCATTTATCAGGTTTATTTTCATATTGCGGCCTCCTTCCTTAATCAAATGTTCATACTATTTTTTCATACTGATAACATACTCGGAAAACGGTAATTGCGCAACAGCATTTAAGTCATATTCAGCAAATTCATTTCTATCATACTTATAAGCAGCCGCCGCACCTATCATCGCCGCGTTATCAGTACATAATGAAAGTGGTGGATAGTACAAAGAATACCTATTTTCTGCACATGATTTTTCGAAGCGGTCTCTAATACGAGAATTGGCCGATACACCACCAGCTAATAGCAGCGTATGAATATCCTGTTCTTTCATCGCTTGTAAAGTATGGTCTACAAGTACATCAACCACGGCTTCCTGAAAGCTTGCCGCTACATCACTGCGATTGATCACTTCATGTTTCATTTCAGCCTGATTCAAATAATTCAAAACCGCTGATTTTAACCCACTAAAACTAAAATTAAGAGGTTCATCTAGTTTGGCGCGCGGAAAGGCAATCGCTTTGGGATCACCTTGCTTCGCCAAAGCATCAATTTTTGGTCCTCCTGGATAACCCAAACCAATCGCTCTTGCTACTTTGTCAAAAGCTTCTCCTGCCGCATCATCCACCGTTTGGCCTAAAATTTCGTAGTGACCATGTGATGCAATTTTAACAATGTTCGTATGTCCACCAGACACCACAAGGCAAATACAAGGCAGCGTAATATCGGGATTGGCCAAAAAATTAGCATAAATATGTCCTTCTATATGATGGACACCAATCAGCGGTTTTCCAAGCGCATAGGCCAAACCTTTGGCCGTACTGAGCCCCACCAGCAATGCACCAATCAGGCCCGGGCCCATTGTCACTGCAATAGCATCAATATCTTCAAAGGAATAGCCGCTTTCAGCCAAACTTTCCTCGATCACAATGTCAATGTACTCTAAATGCTTTCGTGAAGCAACTTCAGGAACAACGCCACCAAACTTTTCATGGATCTTAATTTGTGTTGATACAACATTGGAACAAATTTCATGTCCATTTTTTATTACTGCACAAGCTGTTTCATCGCAGCTTGATTCTATCGCCAAAATAAGACTCTTTAATTCACTCATTTTCTCTCTTCCATTCCATCATAAGTGCGTCGCTCCCATCATGATAATAGGCCGGACGTTTTCCAAACAAAGAAAATCCACATGATCGATACATTTTTGTCGCACTAATATTCTGCGCATTGACTTCCAAAACACAGCGCCGAACATCAAGCATCTTGAACACTTGCTCCAAAAGAATTCTGCCATAATGGCGACCACGACAAGACGGAACAATCCCTATACGTTCGATTTCAGCTTCACCTTCAAAGCAAGTCAACAGCACATAGCCTATAAGCTGATCATCGTTTTCGATAACAAAACCATACCGAATGGATGCACGCAATAGCGCTTCTATTGTTTGAGAAGACCACGCGTCATCCGGAAAACACGCCTTTTCAAGTTCTTCCAAACCATCATAAGAGATATTTCCTTCGACATCGACATTCTTAATCTTCAAGTCGTTCACCTGGATGCTGCTCCCGCCACTTTATAACGGCTTCTGATTCTCTCAAATATAATGGTTCGACACGCATTCCATGCAAATCTGACCATTCATCATAACATTCCTGCGCAAGCTGTGCCACCGCATCCGCACATACGAACTTTCTGCATCCTGTTGCTAAAATTGCACGCGCCCCTAAAACTGCCAGAATGGTTTCTTCAAAAACATCCACGCCATCACCGGTAAAGTAAACCATCGGCTCTCTAGAAACCGTTTGTATTTCCTGCAACAAATCCATAATGCCAATCGCCTGATAATCACTTTGTCGCAAGATGCTATGTCCATCAGAACGATAAACTGCCGTATAAACTTGTTGTCTACGCGCATTCATTATAGGAACAACCAGGCCATTTATTCCCGCACCATTTTGAGCAAGAACATCTAATGTAGGAATAGGAATCAACGGCTTCTTTAATCCCAATGCCATACCCTTCGCGGTTGAAAATCCAATGCGCAAACCAGTAAAAGATCCAGGACCTGATGTGATTGCGATCGCATCAAACGCATCCATGGTCATCGTCATTAAACAGTCGATGGTTGGAAGCAATTGCTCAGAATGAGTAAGCCCAATATTCAACTGGGTATGAGCAATGATCTCTCCATCTTTCATAATTGCTGCAGCTCCTGATGAGCTTGCTGTATCAAAGGCTAAAATATTCATCATACGCTTCCTTTATATGTTCACAGTCTCCCTGTATTGTTAATGTCACCATTCTCCCATTTTCTGAACGTGACAACTGAAGCCTTGCATAAGAATCCGGCAAAAAGGACTCTGCAATTTCCGGCCATTCCACAACACAAACGCCGCGACCAAAAAAGTATTCTTCAACGCCTAAGTCATATAACTGCGTTTCATCTTCAACACGATATAAGTCCATATGATACAACGGAAGGTTTCCAGAAAGATACTCGCTGATGATCACAAAAGTTGGGCTGTTGACCGTTTCTTTTACATTAAGCCCCACGGCCAATCCTTGCGTAAAAGTCGTTTTTCCGGCTCCCAAATCGCCTTCTAACAGCAATACATCACCGGCACGCAGTTTTTTACCAATATGTTTTCCTAATGCGATAGTGTCCTCAAAAGACTGCAATGATTCCATGTTTTTCCTTTCTCCAAGAAACGAAAAAGGGTGTTTCAGACAAGCTGAAACACCCTTCGTGGGCCCACTTGGCATCGAACCAAGGACCGTCCGGTTATGAGCCGGATGCTCTGCCGCTGAGCTATAGGCCCATGACGCCATGCATCCCACATATTATAGCTCAAAACACTAGACTAGTCAAGGTAATCTTTCAGCTTGCGA
Organism: uncultured Peptococcaceae bacterium; assembly: GCA_937976375.1. GTDB lineage: Bacteria > Bacillota > Peptococcia > Peptococcales > Peptococcaceae > UMGS1590. The sequence continues at coordinate 12,479 of CALJRU010000003.1, forward strand.
CTTCTACTTGGATGTCTCAGTTTTCGCAAAGCCTTCGCTTCAATTTGACGGATACGTTCACGTGTTACACCAAATTCTTGTCCAACCTCTTCCAAGGTTCTGGAACGGCCGTCATCCAAGCCAAAACGCAACCGCAACACCTTTGCTTCTCTTGGTGTCAATGTTTCCAATACTTCTTCCAGCTGTTCCTTCAATAAAATATAGCTGGCTGCTTCATCTGGTGCCGGTGCATCCTCGTCTTCAATGAAGTCGCCCAAATGACTGTCTTCTTCTTCACCAATTGGTGTTTCAAGAGAAACAGGCTCTTGTGCAACCTTTTGAATTTCTCGCACACGTTCCGGCGCCAAATCCATCACAGCGCCAATCTGTTCTGGTGTTGGATCGGTTCCCAATTCTTGCAGCAATTGGCGAGACACGCGAACGAGCTTATTGATGGTCTCAACCATATGAACTGGGATACGAATGGTGCGTGCCTGGTCGGCAATCGCACGCGTGATTGCCTGGCGAATCCACCAAGTTGCATAGGTACTAAATTTGAAGCCTTTTTTATAGTCGAACTTTTCAACAGCCTTCAACAGCCCCAAATTACCTTCCTGGATCAAGTCCAAGAAAAGCATACCACGCCCAACATAACGTTTAGCAATGCTTACAACCAAACGCAAGTTGGCCTCAGCCAATTGGTTTTTGGCCTCTTCATCGCCTTCCTGCATACGCTTTGCCAATTCAACTTCTTCATCGGCTTTCAATAATGGAACACGGCCGATTTCTTTTAAATACATACGTACAGGATCATCGATACCTACATCATCAGGAATAGAGAGGTCCAGTTCAATCTCTTCTTCCTCTTCGGCATTTTTAAAATCATCTTCAGTTGGTTCGATGTCTTCATCGTCAGCATCATCAGAATCATCTTTTAACGTCAAGCCTAATTGATTGAGCTGTTCAAACAGAATCTCCATTTCATCTGGCGACAAATCCATTTTTCCTAAAGCGTCGCCAATCTCTTCATAAGTAAGCTCGCCCTTTTTCCGACCAAGAGCCAATAATTGCACAATGGCTTGCTTCGCGTTCTCTCTTCTTGATCCATTTTTCGCTTGTTCTGCCATTATTGCTTTTCTCCTCTCATTCTGTCTTCAAATTGCGTCTTTTTCTGGCGTATCTTTTCCAATTCTATCAAAGCTTGCTCCATATCGTCGGATTGTCCACCCTTCTCTAAAGATCCAATTTTATTTAGCAGTGTCCTATATTTTCTATTCAATAATTTATACTGTTGTTCAGTAATGATTTTAGATAAATACGCATCCAAATGCTCTCCAGACAACGCTTCAGGTATTGCATCTGGATGCTGCATAACGGCCGTCGCAAAAATGCTGCTCGCCTCCACTTCAAGTCGCGAAGCATCGACTTGACCATTATTTTTAAATTGCGAAATAAAGTCCTCATAAACCACTGACAATTCAGAGAAGAACAATTGCCTTCCACCTGATTGTTCCAGCTGCGAGCAAAATTCTGACGCCATCATCATTCCACTTAACAATGCAACTTCATTTTCCGGATAATCGACTTTGCGCGGCGTTTGATTTATTTCAACATTTTGCTGTTCGTCATGGTTTCTTGACAACCTTCGTCCACCAGAACGCCTGTAAGCGTTGATCTCATTTTTAATGGCCTGCTCACTTAAAAACAAGCGATCAGCAGTGTGGCGAACAACCATATCCAACTCTGCCGGCTGCCTAATTTGCGTCAAGACAGGCAGCATGTCATTCAAAATGCTGAGTTTCTGCTCCATGCCCTCGCCGGGGTATTTTTTTATTGACTGGTCCAATCGAAAAGCATATCCGTTCATAGCATGCTGCAGCAAATCTTGAAAGGCTTCCGAACCATAGGCTTTAATGTATTCATCTGGGTCCTTGCGCTCAGGAATCGCCAATACGCGCGCCTTTCCACCTGCGCGTTCAATCAGCCCTATGCTCTTTAACGTTGCCCGCACACCAGCATTGTCACCATCAAAGGATGTAATAAAATGATACGTGTAGCGCATCAGGAGCTTCACTTGATCTTCCGTTAAAGCGGTGCCAAGTGGCGCCACAACATTTTCTATGCCCGCTTGATGACAGGCAATAACATCCATATACCCTTCCACAATAATAACCTGATCCGCGGCACGAATAGCTGATTTCGCAAGATCAAGACCATACACCATTTTTCCTTTATGAAAAATAGCACTGTCAGCAGAATTGATATATTTTTGCGGCGCTTTTTCTGCATCAATGATGCGGCCGCCAAACGCCACCACATGACCGTTGGCGTCTTTAATAGGAAACATCAATCGATCTCTGAATCGATCATAACATCCACGTCCATTATTTCTAGGACTGACCAGCCCAATTTCAATCAGCTCTTCATCAGAAGCGCCCTTTTTCTTCAGATAACGGTAAAGACCATCCCAGCCCTCTAAACATCCACCAAGCTGGAACTTTTCTCTGGTTTCCATCGAAATTTGGCGCTGATCTAAATAATTATTATAAACCCGACCTTGGGCTGCATGCAACACGGCTTGGTAGTAAAATGTGGCAAACTCATTCCACTTTAACAAACGCCTTCTTTTTTCCAGCGCTCGCCGATCGCTTTCACTCTGTTCTCGCTCAGGAATTTTCACGCCAACTTCACCGGCAAGTTTCCGCGCTGCTTCAGGAAACGATAAATGTTCAATTTCCATGAGGAACTTGAACACATTGCCGCCAACGCCACAGCCGAAACAATGATAAATTTGTTTGTTCTGTGACACTGAAAATGACGGCGTTTTTTCATGATGAAAAGGGCACAAACCAATAAAGTTTTGCCCTTGCTTTTTTAACGGAACATATCGTCCAACAACATCCACGATATCTGTGCGTGCAATGATCTCATCCAGAATGTCCTGGGGAATGCGTCCCTTTGATCCACTCATTGGGCGGCCTCCTTTCAATGCGCACAGCAAAAAATGTCGGTATCGACAGTCGTTTTATTATATCACTTCTTCATTTCAAAGTACAGGTTTTTCATGAATAAAAGATCTAGGAATGGTTAAATCTTTAAACAACTCCACGCAGTAGTTGTCCGTCATCCCAGAAATATAATCTGCTACCGCGCGTTCTTTCCCTTCATCATTTGCAATCTGCACATAAAACGCCGGCAAGGCTTCAATATGATGCAAAAAATACTCAAACAGAAATTGCACAATGAAACTTGCGCGCTCTCGCTCTTGCGAACAAATCGGCCCTTGATAGACTTCATCAAACATAAAGGAGCGCAAACCGCGAAGCGCTTTGTCAATCTCGGAACTGAAAGTTAAAATACGTTCATCCTGCCAATCCGCAGAGGTTACGCGCTGGCCTTGCGCGATCAAATCATTGACAAGCACGGTAATTCTTTCACTGAGGTTGTGACCTAAAACATCGGTAAATGCTTCTGGCAAATCTTCTTCCTTAAAAATATTTGCACGAATGGTATCATCAATATCATGCTGAACATAAGCTATTTTATCGCTATACCGAATGATCTGCCCTTCCAATGTTGCTGCATGGGTTTCATTTTGGCTGAATCCGCTGTGATGCAAGACACCATCCAAAACTTCCCACGAAAGATTTAGACCGCGCTTTTCACCATGCTGCTCAATTTTTGACAATACGCGAACACTATTGATGTTGTGCCGAAACCCATTTTTCATACACTCATTCAAAACCGTTTCCCCGCAATGAGCAAATGGTGTGTGGCCAACATCATGGGCCAAGGCAATCGCTTCTATTAAATCACAATTTAAATTCAATGCGCGTCCAATCGTTTTGGCAATCTGATTCACTTCCAACGTATGCGTCAAACGCGTACGATAATGATCATTGCCCGGCGAAATAAAAACCTGCGTCTTGTGCTTGAGGCGCCGAAAAGCTTTCGAGTGAATCACGCGGTCGCGGTCTCGCATATAACATGTCCTTACAGGATCTGGCACTTCTGACCGTTGACGTCCACGGCTTTCAGATGAAAAGCTTGCGCATTCTGCAAAGGTCAATCGTTCCTGTTGCTCTATCATTTCTCTTATCACGATTAGCGGCCTCCTTACATAATCATTTCCCTACGCTAATCTTAACGCAAGGCGCGCGACGAAAAAAGGACTTTTTATCACTTTAATGATAAAAAGTCCCTTTCTAGACAATCAACAATCGCGTCGATCAAAGTTTATTCATATTATTTGGTGCGAGGATTCTTAATTTGTGCCTGAGCAGCAGCAACACGTGCAATTGGCACACGATATGGTGAGCAGCTGACAAACGTCAAACCAGCTTCGTGGCAGAATTCAACAGAACTTGGTTCGCCACCATGTTCACCACAGATCCCCCAAGTCAGTGTGTCTTTCACAGCACTGCCATTCTTAACGGCATACTGAACAAGGAAACCTACAGCCTTGCGATCAAGGACAGCAAATGGATTTTCTTTCAGGATCTTCTTTTGGAGATATGTTGGCATAAATTTGCCTTCTGCATCATCGCGGGAGAAGCCTAACGTGGTTTGCGTCAAGTCGTTGGTACCGAAGGTGAAGAAATCACAATGCGCTGCAATTTCATCAATCAGCAGGCAAGCACGTGGCAATTCAAGCATTGCCCCAACTTTGTAAGGAATCTCGATGCCTTGTTCCTGCATAACAGCCTTTGCGACATCATCAATTTCAGCACGCAGTATTTCAACTTCTTTTGGATCAATAACCAGAGGAATTTCAATTTCCACGTGAATGTCTTTGCCTTCTTTAATAAGCTGTGCGGTTGCCTGGAGAATAGCGCGTGCCTGCATTCTGTAAATATCAGGATAGGATACGCCAAGACGGCAGCCACGATGCCCCAGCATTGGGTTCATTTCATGCAGAGAACGCACTTTCTTGAGGAGCACTTCTTTTTCAGCAATGACTGCTGGATCCCCGCCAGTATGTTTAAGGTCATTGATTTCCAGCATCAATTTTTCCATGTTTGGCAAGAATTCATGCAGTGGTGGGTCAAGCAAGCGAATAGTGGTTGGCAAGCCCTGCATAGCATCAAGAATGCCATAGAAGTCAGACTGCTGGAAGGTCAAAAGTTTGGCCAGCGGTTCTTTGCGAGCTTCTTCATCGTCTGCAAGAATCATCTGCTGAACGATTGGCAGACGTTCGACTTCCATGAACATATGCTCTGTACGGCAAAGGCCGATACCAGTTGCCCCAAATTCACGTACTTTTTTAGCGTCACGAGGATTGTCAGCGTTGGCATGTACTTCCATACCGCCTTCTTGCGCCAATTCTTCAGACCATGCAAGAATTTGTTGGAAATCGTCGCTTAATTCTGGAGGAATAACTGGCACTTCGCCGAGAATAACATTACCATTTGACCCATCAATGGTGATAACATCATCTTTTTTCAGTGTAAGATCGCCAACTTGAATGGTTTCCTTTTCCAAGTCAAGTTTCAGGGCATCGCAGCCGCAAACACAGCAGCGTCCCATCCCACGTGCTACAACTGCAGCGTGAGAAGTCATACCACCGCGGCTGGTCAAAACGCCCTGTGCGGTAACAATACCGTGAATATCATCTGGCGTGGTTTCATTGCGGACAAGAATAACCTTGTCACCGTTGTTGCCGCGCTTTTCCGCTTCATCAGCATTGAAGACAATATGACCGCTGGCAGCCCCTGGAGATGCAGGGAGCCCAGTTGCGATAACATTGACCTCTGCATTTGGATCAATGCTTGGATGCAGCAGCTGATCCAGCTGGTTGGCATCAACGCGCAGCACTGCTGTATTGCGATCAATAAGGCCTTCTTTGTACATATCAACTGCGCACTTTACAGCTGCAGCAGTGGTACGTTTTGCATTACGGCACTGGAGCATGTAGAGTTTGCCGTTTTCAATGGTAAACTCAATATCCTGCATATCTTGGTAGTGTTTTTCCAAGAGTTCGCATGTCTCAGTAAATTGTTTAAATGCTTCTGGCAGGTCTTCTTCCAAGCGAGAAATATGCTGTGGAGTACGAATACCCGATACAACGTCTTCGCCTTGTGCATTGATTAAGTATTCGCCATACAGTTCCTTTACGCCAGTTGCAGGGTTACGGGTAAACGCAACACCAGTCCCTGATGTTGGGCCCATATTACCAAATACCATGGACTGAACGTTAACAGCAGTACCAATATCATCAGGAATTTTATTGATGCGGCGATATACAATAGCACGGTTATTGCCCCATGAATCAAAAACAGCAGTGATAGCCATAACAAGCTGTTCCTTTGGATCTTGAGGGAAATCAACGCCTTTTTCTTTTGCAACAACACCTTTGTAGAGCTCAATAAGTTCTTTTAAGCTGTCTGCATTGAGTTCGTAGTCGTCTTTAACGCCCTGATCAGATTTGATCTTTTCAATGATATTGTCAAATTTATAAGAGTCAACACCCATGACAACATTGGCGTACATCTGAATAAAACGACGATAGCAGTCGAGCGCAAAGCGTTCATCACCAGTGAGCGCTGCAAAACCTTTTACAGTCACGTCATTCAAACCAAGGTTCAGGACGGTATCCATCATCCCTGGCATGGAAATGGCTGCACCAGAACGAACCGATACGAGCAATGGGTTTTCAGTATCACCAAATTTTTTCCCTGTGGTTTCTTCAAGCGTATGCAGTGCAACCCATGCTTCATCTAAAAGACCTTCTGGCAGTTTATGTCCAGCTGTAAAAAATTCATTGCAAGCTTCCGTCGTAATCGTAAAGCCTTGAGGAACCGGCAAACCAATCTTGGTCATTTCTGCCAAGTTGGCACCTTTGCCGCCTAATAAAGCGCGCATGTCTTTGTTGCCTTCATGAAACAAATAAACAAATTTCTTAGCCAATGATATTCTCTCCTCTGCCATAATATATTTGTAGAATGACGCTTGCCGTCTCTTCCACTGCTTTGTGTGTGACATCAATAATCGGGCACCCTATGCGCTTCATTATCCCTTCTGCATAATCAAGCTCATCAAGAATGCGCCCCAGATCGGTGTAGTCCGTCGGACTTGCGACACCCAATCCACGCACACGCTCTGTTCGAATTTCACCAAGAATATCGGGTTGAATCGTTAAACCAATAATCTTATGCTTTGGGATTTCAAACAATTTTTCATTTACTTTTACTTCAGGTACAAGCGGAACGTTCGCCACTTTTATGCCTCGATACGCCATATACATGGACAGCGGCGTCTTAGAAGTTCTCGAAACGCCGATCAAAATGAGATCTGCACTCATGATACCAGTAACATCTTTACCGTCATCATATTTAATAGCAAACTCCATGGCTTCAATCTTTTTAAAATAGCTCTCATCCATGCGCTGCACCAAACCCGGACGACCAACAGGTTTTTGTCCGGTAAGCGCTTCAAAAGCTTGAAATGGTGTATCCAAGATATCAAAATACTGGATCTTATTCTTTTTACAAAAATCAATCACATACTGACGCAGCTGATCAACCACCAAGGTAAACACTAAAATGCTGTTTTGAGGATCGATACGCTGCAGCACTTCTGTAATATACGTCGCATCCTCTACGAATGGGATGTGCTTATAGGATACTTCTATGCCTGGAAACTGATTGGCTGCAGCACGTGCAACATATTGTGCCGTTTCACCAATTGAATCCGACAAGATATAAACAGAAATTCTTTGAACCTGATCCATCACATATCTTCTCCCGTATATCCATAGCCAATATCAACGAAAGCTCGAACCACATTGGTCTTTGTGAATCGCCCTAAAACTTCAAACTGGTCATCACCGACCTGCTTAACAACTGGCATCCCATCGATCTCATGCGTGATCAATTTCTGTGCAGCATGCCATAAACTCTCGTCCGGCGTTGTCATGATGAGATTAGGCATTCGCGTCATAATCACACTGACTGGCACCTTATGCATATCTGTTGTGCCTATGGCCAGCTTTAATAAATCCTTACGCGATAGCACCCCATCCAGAAGGCCGTTTTCATTGACAATAAACAGCGTTCCTATGTTATTGATAAACAATGACACCAACGCATCGTAGGCTGACGCTTTATCATTAACCACCACTGGCATGCTTTGATAATCTGCTACTGACATTTGAATCATTTTCATATAAATGTCATAGCCTTGACGCGACTGATTGTAGTAATAACCAACACGAGGACGCGCCTCCAGAAATCCCAGCTGCGTCAACAGCGTTAAATCAGATCGCAAAGATGCACGCGTCGTATTCATTTGGGCTGCAATATGGTCCCCTGTGATTGGACTTTGTGCTTTAACGATATCGAGAATTTGAAGCTGTTTTTTATTGAGTTGGATAAGCCTTCTCCTCCTTTCACTGTCGCCTTGGGTTTATTATGACTCATAATCAAGAATTTTGCAACATTAAATTCGATGAAGATCGTAAATTATGAGCATTATTTCACAAAAGATCTTGCCAAATACATGTGGAGCCATACCAAAGCATCTCCTGACCATGTCAACACTTTGATCATCCAGCAAGATGCGAAGAAACAAACATCATTGCAGGCAAGTGCAGCAAGTTTCAAAAAACGATCGACACATTTTTAAATTTTTTCTTCAATCATACTCTAGAAGGATTTACACTGGTATTTTTTTTGGTAATATAGTGTTAAATATTTATTTTTTACAGAAACGATTCTCATTAAGAAAGGAAGGTTTGTTATGAAATTACTTGGAATCGTCACTGGAATACTCTTAATGATCAGCGGCTGTTATTGCTTTGCCAACCCCGTTATTACGTTTGCCAATCTCGGCTGGGTCATCGGGGCAATCGTCTTGGTTTCTGGACTTGGCAGCTTCGGCAACTGGTGGAAAGGACGCAAAACAAATTCCAGTAATATTTGGGATATGCTTAGCGCTCTTCTAACTATTATTATTGGGCTGCTCGTCCTCTTCAACCTTTCAGCACGTTTATTTACGGATATGACGCTTATCGCTTTTTTCGGGGCATGGATTATTCTTTCTGGAATTTTGCGTATTGTTGCATCCGTTAAAATTAAATTTCCCTGGTGGGGATTTGGTTTGCTATGGGGCATTGTTCTGTTGGTGATCGGCATTTATGCACTCTTCCATCCTATTATTTCCCTGATTTCTTTAGGTTGGTGTATCGCTTTTGTTTTCATTTCACAGGGCATCAACCTGACTTTTGCTGCTTTATCCATGAACGGAAAAAATTCTTCCGAGAAATAAAGAAAGGCACTATTGGCTTTGGACCAATAGTGCCTTTTCTTTATAGAAAGCCTTATTATACGAAGGAAAATAATTTTAATATCCCAACAATAATTGAAACTGTTACGAGCAAGTATGCAATAAGCCGTTGATTCTTATTTTGTGCTTTCACATGCACCAACAGACCAATAACACTGAGTACGCCAGCCGACCAGGCAGTGACTTGCTCGCCAATATAGTTCTGCGGCAAACTGGTTGCGCTTAAAACCGCCAAAACCATTCCCCAAATCGACATAGCGTAAAATGCAGCTTTTTTCACCTTTGTGCTTTTACTCAGGAACATGATCAGAACACCTAAAACACTGATAACACTTACAGATACAAACATGATTAATAAAATTCCTAATGCCATTTTCTTGTCCTCTCTTTCATTTGATGGCTTAATATTATCAGAGATTTATAAAGAAAAATCACAGCCATTTCTAAAGAATTCTAAAGAGCAACATTTACCTGTAAAACAATTCGAATCATAAATGTCTCTGCTGTATTGGTAACAGATGCTTCACCTTGGTATGTTTCCGCAATTTTTTTGATATTATCCAATCCAATTTTATGGCTCTCTATACTCTGGCTGTTCTGTGCTGAGATTCCATTTTTTTGAACGATCTCGATTTTCCCTTCCTTACACGCCAATGTTAACACCACCGGCACGGAACGCTCCCCATATTTTTCAACGTTCGAAATCAAATTGTCAAAGATGCGCCTAAGAGAAAAAAAGTCCAGATAACCACAAAAATCCTCACATTGTGCGGTATGCACCTCACAAAGAAATTGTTCCTCTAATATTTCTTCCCATTCAAAAGCCAATTGTTCCAGCATAAGCTTCACATGCTCGACTTTTTGGAAAGGTTGATTCGGTGTCCCCAACAATTGATCGGTAAGATTTTTGATCAGTTTCGCCTTTTCTTCCATCAACGTAATATATGCCAGGATTTCATCTGTACTCAATGCCTTTTTATTTTTCATGAATTCAGAGTAGGACAGAATCGACGTCAGCGGCGTTCTGATATCATGAGAAAGCGAGCGGATGAACGCGTCTTTTTCTTCTTTCAGGAGCCGTTCCTGGTTTGAGAGTTCGCGCTGCGTGGCCGCCAAAAAGTTGATGCTTTCTGCCAGCTCGGTCAGCTCATCCTCTCCTTCTAATGGAATGGAAGCATTCATTCGATGCTCTCTCAATGATTCAATACCTCGAATGATGGTCATTAAATAAGACAATCGCTGCCCAAGCATGAACAAAAATAAAACGATGAACACAATTGATGCAGCAATTGTGCAAACACTCCCAATCCAGACATCCAGCAAGGCATTCTGTGCACGGTCAACCATAATATGTTTCGCAGAAAAATACGTTGCCGCGATGGAATGCGATGTAAAATATAGGACGCAGAATAAAAAGCCCGCGATAATGAGTGATAAAAACAAGTAACCAATGATGGCAAAAGCAAGCTTATAGCCTTTTTCCTTGTGTTTACTCCACATAGTACCCCTTTCCCCAAGCGGTTCGAATGTAACGAGGATTTCTCGAATCATCGCCTAATTTCTTTCTGATATTTTTAATATGCACCATAATGGCGCTGTCGCCCACTGCATCATCCTGCCAGATACTTTGATAGATGCTGTCTAACGAAAAAATTTTTTTCTGGTGTGTCATCAATAGTTCCAGAATCTTGAACTCGGTATGCGTTAAGACTATGACATCTTCGCCTTTTTTGACCGATTGCGCATCGAAATCCAATAAAAGATCTTTGTACGTTAACCGATTCAACGCTTTTTCACCCGTCTCTTCAAGAGAAGCAGAATATTGCTGCACCCTTCTTAGCAAAGATTTCACTCGAAGAAGCAATTCAACATTAGAAAAAGGTTTTACCATATAATCATCTGCGCCAGCAGAATATCCCATCATTTTTTCTGACTCACCAGAATACGCGGTCAAGAAAATGATCGGCATGTAGTATTGTTTTCTAATTTTAGCGGCTGCTGAAAAGCCATTCATCTCCGGCATGTTCACATCTAAAATGCATAAATCAACGGCAGCATCCACCAGTTCTACCGCTTCTTTTCCATCATGTGCCGCAACCACCTCATATCCTTCTGCAGTAAGCAGCATCGTCAACAATTCTAAGATATCTTTTTCATCATCGGCAACAAGAATTTTATTTTTTTCTTTTTTCATGATTCAACACTGCGGCATTCTATTGATACAATGCCACGCTCCTTACCACAAATTATTCTTTGGATTTCCTTTATCATATCATTTCACACTTAAATTATAAATTCATTTTTCCCTGCTAAACAAAAAGCAGAGAAATGAAACGCACTGTTCATTTCTCTGCTCTATCGCTGCTGTCAGCAATCTATGATTGTTTACGTTTTACGCATGTTTTTTTGACTGTGGTTGTTCATTGGCCGGATTCACATGAATCATCACGTGTTTAACATCTGAAAATTGCTCCTCAACATTTGAATGCACTTTTTCTGCAACATCATGTGCTTCTCTCAAGCATTTGTCACCATCAACTTGAATTTCTAAGTCAAGATACACTTTATTGCCAAACATTCTGGAACGAAGCATATCCACGCCAACCACACCATTTTGCATGGCAACATAATCACTGATTTGTTTTTCGTACTCCGCACCACAAGAAGTATCCAACAACTTTACCGATGCATCTTTCAGAATATCATAGGCAACTTTAAGGATGAAAAGACAAATCACAACACTTGCTACAGAATCCAAGACCGGGTATCCCAGCATTGCACCCGCAATACCTATTAACGATCCGACCGAAGAAAAAGCATCCGATCGATGATGCCAGGCATCGGCCAGAAACGCGCTGGAGTTGATCAGCTTGGCATAATAACGTGTATACCAGTACATGGCTTCCTTACCCACGATTGAGATAACCGCAGCAACAAGTGCGATGGCACTTGGCACCGCTAACGAAGCATAGTTGCCAGATACTATATTTTCAATGCCAACTTTTCCAATTCCAAGACCTGTTACCATCAATACTGCGCCTAAAATAAACGACGCGATGCACTCTAAGCGTTCATGACCATAAGGATGGTCAGAGTCCGATGCTTTCTTTGACAGCTTCACGCCAATCCAGGCAATCAATGTTGTAAGAACATCTGAAAAAGAATGAACAGCATCTGAAATCATAGCACTAGAATGACCTGCAATCCCTGCAAATAATTTAAAGCCAGACAATGCCGCGTTGCCAAGCACACTGACCAAGGACAATTTCCGAATGACAAGCGTTTCATCAACGTCCTTTTTCTTATTCACCGCTTGACTCATTTTTTCTGTTTTCGTCGTCATAAAAGAATCCTCCTAATTGATATCATATTACAATGATATTGTTTTCTCTTATGAACACCCCATTGAGATATGCTGTTCCTTAAATGAAAAAGACATCCGTGGAACATACAACTGTCCCACAGATGTCTACTTGATCTACATTTGCTGCCGCTATTGCAGCCCGGCCCCATGCCTAACAAGGCATCGCCTGCTCAGTTTGTACTGGTGATCTCGCACCCCGAATAAGGATGTAATGCAGTGCAAAGAGTGAAATTATTGTACTATACAGCATTTCTTATGTCAATTTATTTTCAAACCAATAATTATCTTTTTATAGATCTCCCCTGCTAAATCGGCAGCGCCTTTATCATTATCTTGCAAAGATAAAAAGAGGCTTATGTTTAAACCTCTCAGACTGTAGATAAACCCTATTTTGGCATTTTTGCCAAAATAGGGTTTTCTC
>CALJRU010000004.1 GCA_937976375.1 uncultured Peptococcaceae bacterium
CGTTTAATTTGGGGCAGTACATCTTTTTCTGAGTTCTCATTTATGCCATTGCTTGACAACGATCACCAAAATGGCAATTCCTATAGGCAAGGCCAGCCACAAGAGCGATGGAAAAGCGATTTCTCCATCACCATAAAGCATAACAGGAGCAACCACACACAAGAGGCCGACAACACCACTCCCGATCAATCTGGCACGGCGGCGCACCAACAAACCAGCAAGGACCAACGCATGCAGCACCATCGCCAGTGCAGCAAGCATACTCAGACCACCCAACCCAGGTGCATCGTCTGCCTGGCCCAAGCTGCAGCCTACCACAACAATCAATACAGCGGCCATCATCCAAAAACTGATCCGACTTTTGCAAAATCTATCCATAATAACCATGCCGCTCCTTTCTCCCAACCGCCATTTCATATAAAACCAATGTTCCACTTATTTCTTGCGCACCATGGCTCCAATGCCCAGTACCGCCGCGTATAGCACTGCCGCGCTTGGCCAGATGATCCAGGTGCGATCCCAAGCCATCGTCCAAAAGCTCCAAAACAGATAAATGGCCGTTGTCAAACACCAATACACCGTTGCCAGAGGTTCATTGCGCTTGTTCTCTAATTTCTTTTGGCGTGTGTAATCGCCTTCTTCCAAAAGCCGCTGGAAACTGCCGTTGATATAACAAGTGCGCACCAAAATATTCACACCCACCGACACAATGGCCAGCGTCACCAAAAATCCGACAACAGCAACCATGCTGTCTTCATCGTATATCGCCGCCACAAACAACGGCACCCCTGCGAGAATACACAATCCAACACCCATCACCAGCATCATGCTATGACGTTGTGCATAGTCATCACGGCGCTTGCGTACAATGCCTTCCACGCCGTAAGCCAATTCCACCGGCATCTTTTCCAGGTATTCATACGCTTCCAGCTGCCGGCCATACAGCAGAAACATAGCCACCCCTGCCGCTACAAAAAGCAACATCACCGGCAGACCAACCGCTGCAGCAAATTCTTCTGAAATACGATAGCCGCCCGCTTTTCCTGACAAACCACCTAAAAGGATCAGCACCATCGGCGACAAAATGCACAGGCTCACGCCCAGTGCAATCTTGCTTGACATCGCCCGCACCAGATCCATGTACTTATTCGCCGTCTCTAACTCCACGATACAGGCCCCCTCAGCTTCCGGAACCGGTGCATCAACAATCATCTCCAGAGGTGCTTCCCTATCAAGCGCCTCCATCTCTTCCTTCAATAAATAATCCGTACTCACATTAAACAACGTGCTCAGCTTGAGAATCTTATCCAGATCGGGAATCGACTGCCCGCTCTCCCACTTCGACACACTCTGCCGCGACACACCCATCTGCTGCGCCAACTCTTCCTGCGACCAACCATTCTTCTTGCGCAAATTGGAAATCTTATCTGCCAGGATCATACCAATCCCTCCTTTACAAATTCGCCAAGCACCCGTGTCCTTGACACCCTCATCCTACCAAAGCGACCAGTTACACACCACCAAGCCGCCTTGGAAATCTGTCAACCGCCAGTTGCAATCGCTTCACACCGCGGAAAAATGAACTTTTTTCAATTCTCATTATGCACGAGCCAACAGGAAGACACAATATTCAACATGAAAAAAAGAAAATCAATATCTCAAACCTTTTTATTCCAAACAAAAAAACAGCGCTTATCCAAAAAAGATAAACGCTGTATGTAAGGGAAAGAAAACAAGTTTATTTTTTCACTGATGCGGCATGCTGTTCTTTGATGTCTTCTAATGTTAGATAACGTTCATTTTTCAGCAAACTATAAGATTTCTTCTTATGCCACAGTCTAAAAATAAAGATTAACGCAAGCGAGCCAACAGCAATGGCACCATAGAGGAGAGCCATTGTTGTACCAGACAACTGACCACAGCAATACATAACAACAAACGGTGCCACATAACCGCCCCACATAAAGACATTCATCAAGCCCATTTCAGCAGCAGCAGTCGTCTTCAGTTCTGGATCGACAATACGAATCAGCGCCACACCACTTGGGCAAGTCCCTGTTAACGTTCCCCAGAGGCCGAGCAAACGTTCAAAGTCATACGCACCATTGAGATGCTCTGTGAAATAGAGGCAGAAAATAAATGTAACAGCTGCAGTTGCAATACATGCGATAATAATCGGAATGAGCCATTTACCAACGACAGCAAGCTGAACAGCCATGAATGCAGCACAAATCATAAAGTCAGTGCCCCACCCAGTGATACGAGACTGCATATTATCGTCATGATATTTTTTGGTATTGGTCTTATTCATGATAAATTTGATCAGATAACCTACCAATAAACCAATCATAAATTCCATGGAACCAAAAGTACTAACAAAGGTCCCTAATAAATTGGTTGCTGGAATGGCACGAAGTGCCGCACAAATTGGCTGCGTAATCGCATAACCAAGGCCAACCAACGCAAAACTGAACGCCAGAGAATCAATGTTGCCACTATAAGTGGTCATTGTACCTGCGATCTGGGTCTGTTCTTCTGGTTCAAAAATACCACGTTTGATGCCAGAACTAATTTCACGAGGATAGGTGGCCAGATTATGTCTCAAACCACGCTTTGCAATAGGAACCCCAACCAGAAATGCAAAAACAAAACCCAGTACGGCGAATGTGATCCCAACCTGCTGTGCATCTGGCTGCAAGCCACCTGCTTCAATCATCGCACCATAGGTTGCTGACTGGCCAGGGCCCTGGCAAAATGCAAATGGAATCTGTAAGCCATATTTTGCAGACATTCCGAAAATACCACCCACAAGCGCCAGAACGCCAAAAGCAACAATCGCCTGAACAGAATACAGCGAACTCCAAACAAAGCCTTCAAGCATGGCACCTTTTGCGGATTCTTTTCCTGAGCTAACCCCTTCTTCCTTTGGAGTTCCGGTTAGCCCCATTGAAATGAAGGTAATCGTAAAGAGATTTGTGACAATAGTGTTGAGCAAGTTAAAATCTACGCCCAATCGGGTAAGAATGCCGGTGTTCATTAAGATAAAACCTATGATACCACCAGTTACACACGCCGGCATTAAAATGTTGCCAAGAGGTTTAATGACTACGCGCAAGATTACCCCGATTAAAAGCATAACGCCAATCCACGACATACTGATCATGAGTGTCATAATAACGTCTCCCTTCTAAAAATAATAAAATATGCCACTGCTTAAAGCTCTCTTAAGAGCTCTTTGCTTGCATCAAATATACAATAGAAAAAGTTCGACAACAATTACATGTTTATTCATCTATTTAACATATATTTCAACTGCAATCCTATATATACTTGATTTTGTCATGTTAGCATATCTTATGTTTTACAAGACGTTAAAAGAATGGCTTTATGAAGGTGTTTTTTAACATATTTTTCAAGACCACGCATCATAATCTATTTTAATAATTATCATTATTTGTAATTATGCGCTTTAAAATTCACCGTTTATTCATAATCTCTTACTTAAGGCAGCACCTGTTTTATTTATAAAAATGTATTTTTAATCAATTAAAATCACCTCTAAACTAATATTAAAGATTTTAAAGTCTGAGCCTCTAGAGGCTCGAATCAATAATTGCGCAACTATTGATTCATACTTAAAGAAAGCAGGTGCAAACACCATGAAAGTGTATTACAACGGTCCCATCTTAACGATGGAAGATGAAGTCCCTCAGGCGGAAATCCTCGTTGAAGAAAAAGGTAAGATCAGTTATGTTGGTCCAAAAGCACTCGTTACAATCCCTGATGACGCTGAATGGGTGAATCTCGAAGGGCACACCTTAATGCCAGCTTTTATCGATGGGCATGGGCATTTCAGCCAAGCAGCTATGTTTTCTCAAACCTGTAGATTATTAAGCGCAGAATGTTATGATGACATCGTTCAACTGCTTTCCGACTATCTACAAGAACACAAAAACACTAAAGCTATTCTCGGCACTGGCTACGATCATAATTTCTTAAAAGAACAGTCCCATATTACAAAGGATGTTCTTGATCGTGTCAGCACCGAGATTCCTGTGGTTGCGCTTCACACCAGTGGTCATATGGGGGTCGTTAACAGCAAAGCTTTAGAATTGGCTAATATTACAAAAGACTCTCCTGAAATCCAAGGCGGTGTCATTGGTCGAGACAACAATGGTGAACCGAACGGAATCTTGGAAGAAACCGCTATGCATGCCGTACTCATGCCAATCATGAGTCAAGCCATTTCATTTTATCCTCCAGATTTAGCCAAAGGCATTCTCGACGCGCAGCAATTATACGTTGAAAACGGTGTGCTCACTGTACAGGAAGGGGCTGCTTCTGCCGATGATATGAAGCTCACAAGAACTGTTGCAGAAACTGGAAATTTAAAAGTGGACGTGATCAGTTACCCATGCTTCACCATCGGCGAAGCGTCTGCACGCACACTCATCCAAGAAAATACGGATTGCCTCAACCATTATGTCAACCACTATAAGATTGGCGGTTATAAAATTGTCGCCGATGGCTCACCACAATGTAAAACAGCTTGGTTAACAGAACCTTATGAAAACGACGGTGATTATTGTGGCTACCCTTGGCTTACCGATGAACAAATGCAAGAATATGTTGATATCGCGCTAGATGATGGTTTGCAGTTATTGACTCATTGCAATGGCGATGCTACTGGCGACCAGTTCTTAAATGCTTATGAAAAATCTTTGGCGCGTTTTCCTGCAGGAGACATTCACCATCAACTGCGTCCTGTCATGATTCACTGCCAAACTGCACGCGATGATCAGCTTGACCGTATGGCTAAAATGAACATGATTGCATCCATCTTCGTTGCACATGTAAATTATTGGGGCGATGTACATTTAAAAAATCTTGGACCAGTACGCGGCCCACACATCAGTCCTGTTAAAGCTGCCATGGATCGTGGCGTCGTTGTAAACTTCCATACAGATACACCAGTCACCATGCCATACATGCTGCATTCTGTCTGGGCAGCTGTGAATCGTATCACCCGCGGCGGTCAAGTGCTCGGCGCTGATCAATGCGTAGATGTTTGGAACGCATTGAAGGCTGTCACCATCAACGCTGCCTATAGTTATTTTGAAGAGAACGAAAAAGGCTCGCTCAAAGTTGGCAAAAAGGCTGATTTGATTGTCCTTGACGAAAATCCACTCACTGTTGATAAAATGGCCATAAAAGACATTAAAGTCTTGACCAGCATCAAAGAAGGTGAAGTTCTTTATCAAGCAAAATAAAATTTACTTTCCATAAGCCACTTCACATCCTTCATGAAATACAATAAGATGCTGATATAGCATCTTATTGTATTTTTTTAATATGCTGTATTGATTATTACCAATAGAAAGAGCTGATCTTATGAACCTTTCCCAGTTATATTATTTCCAGATTGTTGCTGAAGAAGAGCATATCAGTCGGGCCGCGGAAAAGCTCCATATTTCGCAGCCCTCTCTGAGTACCACCATTCATCGCTTAGAAGCAGAATTAGATACTCCATTGTTCGACCATCGAGGACGTAACATCTATCTAAACGAAGCAGGCAAAAAGCTTTTAGAACATGTACAATTCATTTTTTCACAAATTGACCATCTAGAAAAAAATCTTCAACAAAAAAAATTTCATCGTGCCCATGGACTTTCTATCGCTGTCAACAACTACAGTTTTCTTGACGGTTGGCTGACAAAATTCATATTAGCAAATGATCAGGCACGCATCACACAATCATTGATGACTGAGGAGCAGATGATTGCTGCATTATTGGAAGAAAAAATCGACCTTGCTTTAGGAGATTTTTCAGAGTTGCCTGCAGACATCAATCAACACATTCTAGTAGAGGATGAGTATGTTGTTGTTGTGCCTGGAACACATCCTTTTTCAAAAAGGTCCAGTTTATCTTTTAATGATATTCTCAATGAATCATTCACAGCATTACCTGCTAACAGCGTCAATTGCTTTATCTATCCGCTCTTTGCTCAAAGAAATGCAAAACCAAATGTCATCTTCGAAGGCAGCCAAAAAATGATGTTAAAGCTATTTCTCAAAGGCCATGCACTCATTTTTTCAACCCGCCAGTTGATGTATACCCAACTGGACAATGCCACAGAAAATGACTTGATCGCCCATGAGTCCGGGTTATACTTAATACCCATTACTGATCTTGACGCCAAATTCAAACTTTCCATTTGCTGGAAAAAAAATCGTGAACTGCCAACTATGGCTACGAAGCTGCTTGACGCGCTCATCCACAATTATAACAAGTACTCTGATGACACCGACTATACATCCGTTTTACCCAAAGTTTTATAAGGAGGTGCCCCATGAATTTCTTGCAACTTGAATATTTTATTAAAATCGTTGAACATGGATCTTTTTCTCGTGCTGCAGAAGATCTTGGCATTTCACAAGCAGCACTCTCTCTTTCACATACAAAATTGGAAAAAGAACTCGGCTATCCATTGATCGAACATCACAAACGTAAGATAATGCTTACGCCTTACGGTAAAATCTTTTTAAATTTTTGCACGATCATTACGAATGAAATGGATGATATTCATTTTGAATTTCAAGAAATGAAAGGCATCTTTGAAGAAAAAAATGTATTTCTAGGCATTTCTGACAATCAATATTATGCCGATTGGCTCATTGACATTTATGACATCTATCCAGATATGAAATTACATACCATGATTCTATCAGAATCCCAAATTCAGCAACGGCTCATCAATGGACAACTGGATTTCGGCATTATTTCCGGACCTAATGTCAAACCAACCTTAAATCGACGCTTGCTCACCAGCCAACCTTACGAACTCTTAGTGCTTGCCGATCATCCATTGGCCAATCGCACCATGATCAATGCCGAACTTCTCGCCGAAGAGCCTTTGCTCTCGCTCTCCCCATCTTCTGAAAATGAGCGTATCGTGGATATTCTCAGTCGTGAACTGAATTTTGAACCAAACATCATCTTTGAAGGGTCTCAAAAAGTTATGATTGATCTCTTTCACGCAGGATTGGGCGGAATCGTTACCTGCGCACACGATAAACGTCAATATATGCGGTTCGCTCCAGAAAATTATTGCACTCTGGAAATTCTTGGTCCCTCAAGCCGCTACGAATTTTACCTACAATGGGCCGAACACCGATACTTTACGAAATACAATCAACTTTTTCGCGACTATGTTCTTAGCTACTACCATTTGCTTTGATGATACATATCCATAAAAGCCATGCCAACATAATCATCTGTTGCATGGCTTCTCGTATATATGCGTTTAAAGGAGTCCTTGACCATGGCCACAAAACTTTTCACACGATCATTTTTAATGATCATGTTTATTAACTTTCTCCTACATCTTAGCTTCTCAATGATTACCCCATCTCTTCCTATCTATTTTGAAAATGTCGGTATAGGAAGTTCTATGGCAGGGTTCTGTGTTGCTGCATTTACGATTGGTTCCATTTTTGTTCGCCCCATTGCCGGTAATATCATTGATCATTTGAGCCGCCGAAAAATCTTTTTTATCAGCACGATCCTTCTATGTCCCATTATCTTTGGCTATTCGCTTTCAGTAAGTGTTATTTTTCTGCTGTTTTTATGTATTGTGCATGGATTTGATTGGGGCTTTGTTTCAACATCGACTAATACGTTAGCCTCTGATACGATCCCTAGACACATCATGGGCCAAGGAATTGCTATTTTCAGCACATCTATGTCCTTTGCCATCGCTATTGCGCCCTCACTGGCCTTAGTGCTCATGGATCTATTGTCATTTCCCGGAATGATGCGAATTAATATTCTTATCATCATTTCAGCGCTCCTCGTGGCGCTTTTCTTTCCTTTTCACACCTACACTTGCCATATTAAATCCTCTATCAAAACCTATCGATTTAATAAGGCCTCGATTTTCGAACGTTCTGCACTGCTGCCTGCAATTATTGTTTGCTGCGTGGCCATGACATGTACTGCTGTTATCACTTATGTGCCAATTTATGCCCTCTCTCTTCATCTCGAAGCATCTGGTTTCTTTTTTATTATCTATGCCATTGGATTGATTGCCGTTCGTCTTTTCATTGGCAGTGTTGTAGATCGTTTTGGCGTCACAATCGCCATATTACCTTCTTTCTGCTGCCTGGCTCTCGCATTGTTTATGCTCAGTCAACTTGAAAGCACATCAATGCTTCTGCTAAGCGGTTTTCTTTACGGTGTCGGTTACGGTGGTTCTCAGAGTACACTTCAAAGTCTAGCTGTCATGAATGCGCCAAGTTCACGCTATGGCGCTGCCAACGGCACATTTTTCGTCGGCTTTGACTTCGGCTATGGCATTGGCGCCCTTCTCGCTGGTATTTTAAGTGGAATTATCGGATACGCTAATATGTACTTATTTCTTATCCTATTTTTGTTAATCGCAACTATGCTGGTGTTATGTTTTCATCCCCATAAACAAATTCCTATTGAATAAACTTTTTTATGTCTCAACTTCTTTAGATCATGGTATCATAATCAAGGGAATTTACTCAAAAAGGAGATTTTCATGATGGCCACTAAATTGCTCACGCGTTCTTTTATTATTATATGGATTGTTAATTTCTTACTCTATCTGAGCTATACAATGATCAATCCATCGCTGCCAATTTATTTCGAATCGATTGGGGTCAGCGGTTCTTGGGCTGGATTTTGTGTGGGAATGTTCACATTGGGTTCCATCTTAGTGCGCCCAATCGCTGGCAACATTCTTGATCGTTTTGGTCGGCGTACGGTATTTTTTGTAAGCACAGCAATTCTAACATGCTTGGTATTCAGCTATTCGTTTGCGGGTTCAATCGCTATGCTGTTGCTATTGCGTGCGGTTCATGGCTTCGATTGGGGCTTTGCCTCTACTTCGACAAATACGTTGGCTACCGATACGATCCCACGCCATAGAATGGGGAAAGGGATTGCGTTGTTTTCGATTTCAATGTCTTTTGCGACAGCTGGCGCACCTGCACTGGCGGTTGCCCTGATGGATCATTGGTCATTTGCCGGGATGATGCGGATCAGTGCAGTCTTTGTTCTTCTGGGACTCATCATCGCTTGCCTGTATCCTTTTAGCGAACACCATCACAAGCCTATTCGTCCGGTCACGCCTCATCACCATCATTTTAATAAAGATGCACTTTTTGAACGCTCCGCACTTTTGCCTGCGGTCATTATCTGCTGCATTTCGATGACACTAACGGCCGTCATCACCTATGTTCCAGTTTATGCGCTCTCCATGGGATTGAATAATGCAGGAAGCTTTTTCGTATTCTATGCAGTAGGATTGATCAGCGTACGTTTGGTGATTGGTAATATTGTCGATCACTTTGGGGTTACCGCGGCCACAATCCCAACATTTTGCCTGTTGATCACTGCTTTGGTGCTGCTTTCTTTGGTCCACACTTTGCCGCTTCTATTGCTCAGCGGTTTTCTTTATGGTGCTGGCTATGGTGGTGCGCAGAGCACGCTGCAAAGTCTGGCTGTTATGAATGCACCAAGCTCACATTATGGTGCCGCCAATGGCACCTTTTTCATCGGATTTGATTTTGGCTATGGCATCGGTGCACTTTTAGCCGGCGTATTAAGCGATCACATTGGCTATGCATCGATGTATCTATGTTTAACCGCTTTTTTAATACTGGCTGCCATTTTAGTATTAAAATTCCATCCTCAGAAAAAAACAGCGACGCGCTCATAAAGGCACTGCTGTTAAACTGCATCAAAAAAGGACTGCTCGATCAGGAGCAGTCCTTTTTTACATTCAATAATCAATAATTCAATTATTCTCCGTCATCAAAGCGGCGGATGTCAGCACCAAGGCTTTGGAATTTACCGATGAGGTCCTCATAGCCACGGTCGAGATGGTAGAGGTCGCTGACGGTGGTTTCGCCTTCGGCAGCAAGACCGGCAATGATGAGTGCCGCACCGGCGCGCAGGTCGGTGGCTCGCACGGAAGCACCGTGTAATTTTTGTACGCCGGTGATGAAGGCGGTGCGGCCTTCGGTTTGGATGTTTGCACCGAGCTTACGCAATTCGTCCACATGCATGAAACGATTTTCAAAAATGGTTTCTGTAAGCTGGCTGGTGCCTTCAGCAAGGGTCATATAAGCCATGAACTGGCTCTGCATGTCTGTTGGGAAGCCAGGGTACGGCAAAGTTTTCACATCAACAGGGCGAATGGTATCGGAACCATGAACGGTGACGGTGTTGGCCACTTCATCCACTTCAATGGTGGCGCCGCTTTCCACGATTTTATCAAGCACTGGACGCAGGTGATCGGCAATGCAGTTGGTAACGCGCACGGTACTGCCAGTGATGGCTCCGGCCAGAAGATAACTGCCAGCTTCGATACGGTCAGGAATAATGGTATGCTCAGCCCCATGCAGCGCGTTCACGCCTTCAATGCGGATGACGCCTGTACCGGCGCCGCGCACTTTGGCGCCCATGGCATTGAGGAAATTGGCAAGATCGACAATTTCTGGTTCTTCAGCAGCATTTTCGATGGTGGTGGTGCCTTCGGCAAGGCTGGCTGCCATCATAAGGTTTTCGGTAGCACCAACACTTGGCACGCGCAGGAAGATGCGATCGCCTTTCAGTCGGCCGCCATTTGGCACTTCTGCGACCACTTCGTCATCGCGAATCTGAATCGAGGCACCCAGAATCTCCAATCCTTTTAAGTGCAGATCAATCGGACGTGCACCGATGGCACAGCCGCCTGGCAGGCTCAGCACTGCGCGTCCAAAGCGCGCCAACAGCGGCCCCATGATGAGCACCGATGCGCGCATTTTTTTGATATATTCTACAGGCGCCTGCACCTTGTCAACAGGCGCGCCGTCGACTTCCATTCGATTTTCGTTAAATGTGATGTCTGCCCCTAACGACAACAAAACATCTTTAATGATCTCAACATCGGCCAAGCGCGGCACATCTTCCAGCACACAGCGCCCTTCCGACAACAATGTTGCGACAATGATTGGCAGGACCGCATTTTTCGCACCACTGATGCGCACTTCTCCGCTCAGTTTGCGGCCCCCGGTGATAGTAATTTTATCCAATTCATCTCGGACGAAGCCGACGTCACCTCCTTCAATTGCATTATCTTTATTGTAACCCATTCATGAAACTAGGTCAATTCAAAACCGCGTATTCTGCGGCATGCGCGCCGATTTTAGCATCTATGCAAAAGCGCGACAGAATTTGTGTAGAATTTCACACAAGTTTTATGGTATAATGGTTGAACAGTCAGAAAATTTTTCAATCTGACACATTTTCCATCCACTGAAAAGGAAGTGTTGCTATGGATAAATTTGATTACAGCCGAATTACTCCGGGCATCAACGCCCTCACAAAAAAGCTCGAGCGTAATTCCCATATCGACTCTGAGCTTTATACGAAATATGATGTTAAGCGCGGCCTGCGCGATCTCAACGGCCGCGGTGTCATTGCCGGGCTGACGAATATTGCTGACGTTCACGCATATGAAAAAGATGCCGATGGCAACACTGTGCCTTGCGATGGGCAACTGCTTTATCGCGGCTACGACATGCAAGAGCTGGTGCGTGGCATTATTGAAGACAAGCGCTACGGTTTCGAAGAAGTCACCTATCTGCTTTTGACCGGAGAATTGCCAAGCGCCACTCAGCTCAGCCTCTTTGAACAGGAAATGAACAATCACCGCGCGCTGCCGGATGGCTTTGTGCGCGACATCATCATGGAAGCACCTGCCAACGACGTCATGAACGGTCTTGCACGCTCGGTGCTGACGCTCTATACTTACGACAACCGCGCTGACGACATCAGTCTGCCAAATGTCATGCGCCAGTGCCTACAGCTGATCAGCTGCTTCCCTGTCATCGCCGCACATACTTATCGTGTCTATGATCACTATCATAATGGCAACAGTCTTGTGCTGCATGATCCAATCGACGGACTTTCCCATGCGGAAACGATTCTTTATCTGATCCGTCCAGACAAGAATTTCAGCGAATTGGAAGCACGCCTGCTTGATCTCTGCCTCATTCTGCACGCAGACCACGGCGGTGGCAACAACTCCGCTTTCACTACTCGTGTCGTCACCTCCACTGGTACCGATACTTATTCAGCCATTGCCAGCGCCCTTTGCTCGCTCAAGGGACCGCGTCACGGCGGCGCCAACATTCGTGTGCACCATATGTTCAACGATCTCAAATGCCGCGTCACCGATTGGACCGATGACGAAGCCATTGCCGAATACCTCGAAGCCATTTTGGACAAGCGCGCCTTCGACCGTTCTGGCCTCATCTATGGCATGGGCCACGCTGTCTACTCCAAGAGCGATCCCCGCGCCATGGTGCTGCGTCAATTTGTACGCGAACTTTCCAAAGAAAAGGGACGCGAAGCAGAATGCGATCTTTATATGAAAGTTGAAGAAATCGCCGGCCGCATGATTGCCGAAAAGCGCAAGATCTACAAAGGGGTCAGCGCCAATGTCGACTATTACAGCGGCTTTGTATATGATATGCTCAACCTGCCGGAGGAGCTCTACACGCCGCTTTTCGCCGTCGCTCGCATCAGCGGCTGGTGTGCACATCGTCTCGAAGAGCTGAGCCAAAACAGCAAGATCATTCGTCCAGCTTATCTTGGCATCGCCCCTCGCCACGACTATGTAAAAATGAGCGATCGCCACGATTCGCCATTTCCACCAGCTTATCTTCATCATAAATAAACATCGGCGCCGTCGGCCAGATCCTGGTAACGTCGGCGCTTTATTGTGTCACCTCATCTTGACACCGCTGGTGATCTTCGCTATAATAGATATGCTTTCAAAAAGCATATGCGGGTGTAGTTCAATGGTAGAACGGCAGCTTCCCAAGCTGCATACGAGGGTTCGATTCCCTTCATCCGCTTCTCCAAAAGCCTAACGGTTCTTACCGTCAGGCTTTATTTTATGTTGGGCTGCACTCGCCCATCAAAAAAAGCTGCGCAGCACGGCGCAGCTTTTTTGCTCATTATAAAGGATAGATTAGTATCGATTAATATTGACGTTTGATTTCAAATCCGTGTTCTTCGAGGGCCTTGATGATCTGGGCTACGTGTTCGTGGCCGTTGGTTTCTGCGGTCACTTCGAGAACAACGCGGTTGAAGCGATCCTTGGCCTTGAACTGGTTGTGATCCAATCCGATGATGTTGGCACGCTGATCGGCGAGAATTTTAGCAATCAGCAACAGCTGGCCAGGTGCATCCGGCAGCTCTACGCTGAACGCAAAGATGCGGCCGCTGGTAACAAGCCCAGAGCGAATCATCGACGAGATGGTGACCATGTCGATGTTGCCGCCGCTGATGACACAGCCAACTTTCTTATTGCAGCTGTTGAGATGACGCAGTGCTGCCAATGGCAGTGCACCGCTGGCTTCAGCAACGAGTTTATGTTTTTCAAGGAGCAGCAGCACCGCTTCCATGATTTCTGTTTCATTAACGGTGATGATGCCGTCGACGTATTTCTGTACGATGTCAAACGTTGTTTCACCGACTTCGCCAACAGCAACACCTTCGGCACAGGTGCTGACTTTTGGCAGCGGCGTGACTTTGCCGCGTTCCAGCGAGAACTTCATGCTGGCGGCACCTTCTGGTTCAACACCGGTGATGCGAATGTCTGGTTTCATTGCCTTGGCTGCAAGTGCAACACCACTGATGAGGCCGCCGCCGCCAACTGGCACGAGGATCTCATCAAGGTCTGGATTTTCTTTGAGCATTTCCAGCGCAATGGTTCCCTGACCACAAAGCACGCCATAATCGTCATACGCATGAATAAAGAGGCCACCGGTTTCAACAGCAACTTCCAGTGCTTTGCGATATGCCTGGTCATAATTTTCACCATGAATCACCACATTTGCACCTTTTTCCTGCGCGCTCTTGATTTTGATCAGCGGTGTGACTTCTGGCATAACGATGGTGCATGGGCAGCCGTAATGCTGTGCCGCATAGGCAACGCCCTGTGCATGATTGCCGGCAGATGCAGTAACAATCCCATGGGAACGTTCTTCTTCGGTCAGCTGAGAAATTCTGTTGTAGGCACCACGCAGTTTGAAACTACCGGTATTCTGGAGATTTTCCGGCTTAATCCAAATCTGGTTTCCGGATTCTTTCGAAAAATAGGTGCTGTACATCAGCGGCGTTTCAGCAGCAACACCTTTAAGGCGATCCGCAGCTTTCTGGATTTCACTTAAATGTTTTTCTAATACACCTTCAGCCATTCTAATGGCCCCCTTATCTTGAATAATATTGTTTCTACAGTATAACACATGGTTTTGTTCCCTTCAAGATCTTTACCAACGCTGATAAATGTCACGCTTTTCTGTTATATAATAATTATCTATTGAACAAAGACTATGTACAAAGTTGTTATTTTCTGAAAAATCAGCTATTTTTTATTCATGCACAAGCGGGTAACATTATTCGCATTTGTGTATAATTGAGGCGTGTTGTCAGTACGTGCCGGGCCGCCTACCCTCACATCTTTTTCAGACAATCGTTCTCGATTAACAACCTTTTGTGGACAGACTGTACACTGTAGTCCCCCTTTAGTGTGTCAACGCAGTCTGCCCCTCTTTTTTTACATAAACAAACGTTGTCACCACCGTATATTAACGGTATAATAAAGCCAAATGACTATCACACATCAAGTGAGGCAAGCATGAAGAAACACATTAAAGAGATCATTGTCGTCGAAGGCAAGGACGATGTCAGCGCTGTGCGCCGTGCCGTCGACGCCACCATTCTGACCACCAGCGGCATGGGCCTGGAAGAACGTCGTTTGCGTGAAATTGCCGCCCTGGGGAAACGTCAAGGGGTCATCATTCTGACCGATCCAGATGTCCCCGGCACCAAAATCCGCAACCGTGTCACCGAGGTAGTGCCCGATGCCAAACAGGCATTCATTGCGCGCAAGGATGCACGCCATCCTGTGACCCATCGCATCGGTGTCGAATACGCATCACCAGAAGTGATCGCGGCAGCTTTGGACGCTGCCTATGCAACAAGCGATACACCAGCGCAGCTTTACCAAATGAGCGATCTTATGCGCTGGGGTCTTGTCGGTCAAAGTGACAGCGCCGCGCGCCGCGCGCAATTTTGTGAACTGCTGCATCTGGGACATGCCAACGGCAAGGCACTGCTGAAACGTCTCAACGCCTTTGCGCTGGAAGAAGACGTGATTTTTGAAGCGCTGGCTGAACTGGAGGCAGATCATGAATCTCAATGAGCGATTAAAAAAACATCATATTACATTAAAAAAGCAATACGGACAGAATTTTATCGGCGACCCTGCGCTCTTGGAACGCATCGCCGCCGTCTGTGATTGGCAGCCTGGCGACCGCGCGCTGGAAATCGGTCCTGGTGCTGGCACGTTGACCCGTGCCATTGCGGCTCGTGCAGAAGACGTGCTGGCCATCGAAATCGACCGCCGATTGGCACCGCTTCTGGAAGAAACACTGGCTGAATGCGGCAACGTCAAGCTGGTGTTTGCCGATGCCCTGAAAGCCGATCTGGACGCCCTTATGCGCGAACAATTAAACTGGGACGCACCTTACAAACTGGTCGCAAACCTTCCTTATTATATTACCACCCCGCTGATTATGCATGTTCTGGAAGACACCGCCCACGTCAGCGAATTGGTCATCATGGTGCAGAAAGAGGTTGGCGAACGCCTCACCGCAAAACCAGGCAGCAAAGCTTACGGCGCCGTGACAGTGATGGTGCAGTATGCCGCCACAGCGGAACGCTCCTTCGATGTCGGCCGCCGCGCCTTTGTGCCAGCACCTGAGGTGGACTCCACCATTCTCCATCTGGTGCCCTATACCGAACGTCCACTGCAGGCCAAGGACGATGCAGTGATGCGCCGTGTGGTCAAGGCTGCGTTCAGCCAGCGCCGCAAAACATTGCGCAATTCCCTGTCCAGCCTGGGCTGCGACAAGAAGTTGATTGCAGCATGTCTGGAGCAATGCGGCATTGACGACAACCGCCGTGCCGAAACTTTATCGGTGGCAGAATTTGTCGCCCTGGCAGATGCTTTTTATGAACAAGGAGGACACCAATGAACGCACGAAAGAATTATGAAGCATGGTGTGCCCGTACCGATTTGAACGATACTGAACAAGCCGAACTCTTGGCAATGGCTGACGACGATCTCGCCATCACCAAAGCTTTCGGCGCCAACCTTTCCTTTGGCACCGCCGGACTGCGCGGCATCATGGGCATGGGTTCCAACTGCCTCAACCGCTTTACCATCGCCTGGGCCACTGCCGGCATTGCCGAATGGCTTTTAGAAACCGGCAAAGCAGGACAGCCTGTGGTCGTTTCTACCGACAGCCGCCTAAATCACCGTCTTTTTGCGCACACGACCGCCCTGGTATTGGCGCAATACGGCTTTCCAGTGCTGCTCTGGCATGAGCCAACGGCAACACCGATTCTCTCTTGGAGCGTGCGCCATTTTCAAGCCGCAGCCGGCATCATGATTACAGCCAGCCACAATCCACGCGATTATAACGGCTACAAAGCCTACGATGCCAACGGCTGCCAGCTCTTAGCAGACGATGCTGCCATCGTCACTCGCCACGCCGACGCCTACTTCGCAGGCAAAGCGCTGACCGTTGAGGGAGATTTTGATGCGCTCTGTGAAAGCGGCGCCATTCGCCTGCTTGACACTGAAATCAACGACTATCTCGAGCTTATCGAGGCCACCGTTGCACCACTGCAAAACACCCAAGCGCCAGCGCTGCGCATTGGCTACACACCGCTGCACGGTGTTGGCGGCGCACCTGTGCGCCAACTGCTCGAACACCTTGGCATGGATGTGAAGGTGGTGGAAGCGCAATTTGCGCCCGACGGCCATTTTCCAACCATCGCAACGCCAAATCCTGAACTGCCTGTGGCCTATGAAGGCCTTTTCGCCTTGACCGCCACCACCGACTGCGATCTTCTCATCGCCACCGATCCGGACAGCGACCGCCTCGGCGCTGCTGCCAAGGATGCAGACGGTCAATGGCACCTCATCAGCGGCAACCAGATGGGCGCACTGCTCATCGACTTTCTCGCTGAAGCCCGCGGCGTTGCGGAAGGCGACACCATCATCACAACAACTGTCACGTCCCAAATCGGCAAGGCCATTGCCCGTTACCACGGCTATAACCTTGTTGAAACCTTCACAGGATTCAAATACATCGGCAACTGCGTCAACGATGTGGTCAATGACCCAGCCCATCAGTTCATACTCGGCTATGAAGAATCCTACGGCTATCTCTACGGCGACCACGCCCGCGACAAAGATGCCATCGTCACTGCCGCCCTCGTCGCCTGCATGGCGCAGGCCGACAAAGCACAGGGCCGCAGCCTGCTGGGCCGGCTCGCTGCAATCTACGAAAAAGCCGGCGCCTGGAGCGACCGCCTCATCAACCTCGTGTTCGATCCTATTCCAGGCCAGCCAGCCATCAGCGATGCCATCATGCAGGCGCTGCGCGATGAGCCGCCAAGAGAATTCGCTGGCGTTGCCGTCGATAAAAATATTGACTATCTGACCGGTATTGATTCTCTCCCGAAAGAAAATGTGTTACAATGTATATTGGCCGACGGTTCCGTCGTATGTTTCCGTCCGTCTGGAACCGAACCAAAAATGAAGTGCTACATCAGCGCCCACGGCGCCACCCTCGCTGAAGCCGACGCATTGAGCGCGCGCATCGAGCAGGCATTTCATTCCTTTGTTGCCCAATTGAAGGAGGATGCATCAAATTGATTCAAGCGGATTTTTCAAACGCTCATACCGACCTCTCCGATCCTGCGCTGGCCGAACGCGTCGCGAAGATCCACGAACGTTTACATCATCACCCAGACCTTATGTGCGGCTGGGTGGAATATCCATTCCAAGTCTCCGATGCGGAGCTGGATAAAATCATCCAGGCTGCAGAAGCGGTGCGCAACCGCTGCAACGTATTTATCGTGATTGGGATCGGCGGTTCTTACCTTGGCACCATTGCCGGCATCAGTCTGCTGCGTCCGCCATTTGAAAAACGCGGAACCATCGGCAATCCACGCATTATTTTTGCCGGGCAGCATCTCAGCAGCGAATACTACAACCACCTCATGGAAATTCTTGAGGATCCAGAAGAAGAAATTTGCGCCTGCATGGTCAGCAAATCCGGCACCACCACCGAGCCAAAGGTGATTTATGCCATCATCAAAGAAGTGCTGAAAAAGCGCTATGGCAATAAACTCAATGAGCATATGACCATCATCACAGATCCACGCTGGGGCTATCTTCACGAAGAAGCTGCCGCCAACGATTTTCCATGCTTTGAAATCCCTGTCGACATCGGCGGGCGCTATTCGGTACTGACAGCTGTGGGGCTCTTCCCATTTGCTGTCGCCGGCATCGACATCAAAGCCATGATCCGTGGTGCGCGACAGTCTGCCACCATGTTCATGGAGCCGCGGCTGGAATACAACGACTGCTACCAATATGCAGCCATCCGTCATCTGCAGTCTCAGGCTGGCAAACGCATGGAAGTCTTCGAAGTGTACGAAGGGAACCTGTTGCATTTCACCGAATGGCTGCGCCAGCTTTTTGCTGAAAGCGAATGCAAAGATGGCAAGGGGCTCTTCCCAGCCACCATGCAAATGACCACTGATCTTCATTCTTTGGGCCAGTTTTTACAGGAAGGACGTCAGGATTTTATCGAAACGGTGCTCTTTGTGGAACACATCGAAGATAAAATCAAAATCCCACCAGGCGTTGCCGGCAGCTGCACCAGTCTGCACTGCCTCAATGACATCATCCGTCACAGCGTCTGCACGGCCCATCAGGAAAACAAAACCCCGAACATTCTGCTTAACATCAGCGAATTTTCGGCCTTCACCTTTGGCGAAATCGTCTATTTCTTCGAGAAAGCCTGTGCCATCAGCTGCTATCTCACTGGCGTAGACCCATTCAACCAGCCAGGGGTGGAAAACTACAAAACCGAACTCAAGGCGCGCATTGATTCCATGATCAATGCCGACCATCCCAAGCAAGCCTAACACGGCAAGCTTCAATCAAACTGAAACAAAGGAGGGTGCCTTTTGAGCTACCAGGCATTATATCGCGTGTACCGTCCCCAGACCTTCTCGGCGCTGATTGGACAGGACGCCATTTCCCAAACGCTCTTGAACGCCCTCCGTCATCATCGCCTTGCGCATGCTTATCTTTTCT
The DNA here is from genome assembly GCA_937976375.1 of uncultured Peptococcaceae bacterium. Classification (GTDB taxonomy): domain Bacteria; phylum Bacillota; class Peptococcia; order Peptococcales; family Peptococcaceae; genus UMGS1590. The sequence continues at coordinate 19,266 of CALJRU010000004.1, forward strand.
GCGGCCCTCGCGGCACCGGCAAAACGAGCACCTCGAAAATTCTCGCCAAAGCCGTCAACTGCCTCGACCCGCAGGATGGAGAACCTTGCAACGAATGCGAGAATTGCCGCGCCATCAATGAGGACCGCTTTCTCGATGTGATCGAAATTGACGCCGCTTCCAACCGCGGCATCGACGAAATCCGCAACATTCGCGAACAGGTTCGCTTCACGCCAAGCATGGGCAAGCGCAAAGTCTATATCATCGACGAAGTGCACATGCTGACGACAGAGGCTTTCAACGCGCTTTTAAAAACGCTGGAAGAGCCGCCGGAGCATGTGCTTTTCATTTTGGCCACAACCGATCCGCAGAAAGTGCCGAAAACGGTGCTTTCGCGCACCCAGCGCTTTGACTTTCACCGCATTCCAACAGCGGTGTTAACGGCACATCTGCGCGACATCTGCGACCAGGAAGGCATCGACGCCACAGACGACGCTCTCACGATGATCGCCAAGAATGCCGCTGGTGGCATGCGCGATGCCATCAGCCTCTTGGATCAGACCATCGCCTTTGCCGGCGACAGCATCGACAAGCACGCCGTCACACAAATGATCGGCGGCCTCGACGATGAAGCCCTGGCCAAGCTGATCGACGCGCTCACCCAAGGCGACACCAGCGCACTTTTCCAAACATTGGAAGAATTGCTGGCACAAGGCAGCGACGCCCGTGCGCTCATGCAGAGCATCCTCGTCTACCTGCGCGATCTGCTCCTGACCCGCGTCGGCAGCGGTGCCGAAGGCAGCGTACCAAGCGACACCCTGCGCCGCCAAGCCAGCGCTTTCAGTCTGCGTCAGCTGGAACAGCTGCTCGCCAAGGCTGCCGAAGCCGAACGCGACATGCGCATTGCACCAGATGGCGAACTGGTGCTGGAACTGACCCTCGTGGAAATGGCCCTGCTGCTGCACGACGCACCTGCTGCACCAACAGCACCAACGAAAGGCGCACACCTGCCTCTTTCCGGCGGTGCGCCACAGCCACAGCCACCGACTGCCACCACTGCTGCACCAACAATGACCACTACACCTGCCAGCGATCAGACTGCCGCACCGGCAGCGCCAGCAGCAGCCGCACCTGCAAGCAGTGACGACGCCGCCAATCTTGACGCCCTGCGCCGCCTTTGGCCACAGACCGTGGAAGCGCTCAAAGATGTCAGCATCCGCATCCATGCCTTTGTCAAGCCAGCAGAGCTCGTACGCTACGAAAGCGGCACCCTGACCCTGCGCTGGCCGCGCGGTGCCATTTTCAACTGCAAGCAAATGCGCATGGCCGACAACCAGAAAATTCTCGCTGACACCCTGGCCACCCGCTGGCCTCACCCTATCAAATTCAACTGCGAGCTTGAAGAAGAGCCGCAGAAAGACCCTGCGATTGACCTCGCCGGCGCCATTCATCAGGTGTTCGGAGAGGATGTCCCTATAGAAATCATTGACGAAAAACCAAAACATCACTAAGGAGGCCCTACAATGGCTAATATGCAAAACATGATGAAACAGATGCAGAAAATGCAGCGCAACATGGCAAAGATTCAGGAAGAACTCGCCCAGACACCAGTAGAAGGCACTGCCGGCGGCGGCGTGGTTAAAGTCACCGTCAACGGCGCCAACCAGGTACTTTCTGTGGAACTGGCACCAGAAGTGGTCGATCCAGACGACATCGAAATGCTCCAGGACCTCATCGTTGCAGCTGCCAACGACGCCATCAACAACGCACAGAAGCTTTCTGAAGAACGCATGGGCGCCCTCACCAAGGGCATGAAGCTGCCTGGCGGCATGGGTGGTCTGTTCTAATGCAAGCTTATCAGGACGCCATTGGCGAAATGATCGACGCCTTCGCGCGTCTGCCAGGCATCAGCCGCCGCGGCGCGGAGCGTCTTACCTACTATCTTCTCCAACAGCCGGAAGAAGTCAGCGACACCCTTGCGCGTGCCGTCCACAATGGCCGTCACAGCATTCATTACTGCAAGCGCTGCTTCAATCTCACCGACGAAGACTACTGCCCAATCTGCAAAAGCAGCAAGCGTGACGCCCACCGCGTCTGCGTCGTTGAAGAAGCCCGTGACATCATCGCCATCGAACACAGCGGCGCCTACAATGGCCGTTACCATGTGCTTGGCGGCGTCATCAGCCCTATGGACGGCATTGGCCCGGACAAGCTCCACATCAAAGAGCTGATGCAGCGCATCGATGAAGAAGGCATCGAGGAAATCATCCTCGCCCTCAACGGCAGCGTCGAAGGAGAAGCCACCACACTCTATCTCATCAGCCAGCTGCACAACAAAGATGTCAAGGTCAGCCGCATTGCGCAAGGCCTCTCTGCCGGCAGCGACATCAAATACGCCGATCAGATGACACTTTCCCGCGCAATAGAAGGAAGAACCGAAATTAACTATTGACAAACTCTTTACAATCATGTATTCTATAAAAGTGCTCAACAATAGCACTTCGCGGATGTGGCGGAATAGGCAGACGCGTACGTTTCAGGTGCGTATGCCGCAAGGCGTGTGGGTTCAAGTCCCTCCATCCGCAGACCATAAAAACGAGCTGATTGTCAGCTCGTTTTTTTATTGCCCAAAAACGCTCCCTTCCTGTTCAAAACAGGCCCGCCGGTTTATACTATAAACAGCCGCCCCTTGCGGGCATTCCAGACAACCAGGAGGACACCATGATTTACACCAACCTGACAAACAAGGCCATGAAAATCGCCTACGCCGCCCACCATGGGCAAACCGACAAAAGCGGCCTGCCCTACATCTTCCACCCCTATCATCTGGCAGAGCAGATGACCGATGAGGTCAGCACCTGCGTGGCCCTGCTTCACGACGTTGTGGAAGACACCCCCATCACCCTCGACGAGCTGGCGCAGGATTTTCCACCAGCGGTCATCGACGCCCTGCGCCTTTTGACCCACGCCCCGGAAGTGGACTATTTCGACTATGTGCGCGCCATCAGCAGCAATCCCGTCGCCAGACAGGTCAAGCTGGCCGATCTTGCCCACAATTCCGACGAAACGCGCTTTGCCGGCTGCTCAGCCATCAGCGCCGACGCCCTGAGCCGTCGCCGCGAAAAATATGCGAAAGCCCGCGCCATTTTGGAGAATGACGCTCATTAGCGGTTCACCGCACAGCGGCATCAATTTCATCAGACAAAACAAAAGCAGTAAGCCCTTGCAACGGCTTACTGCTTTTTCTATGCTATTCTGATTTTGCTCGGAAAATAAAGGTATTCAGTGAGCGGATGCCATACCGCACCCATTCGCTGACACTCTCCCGCGAGAGATTCCAGGTGATGATGGCGCTAAAGACGATGATCGCCGCCATTTTCAGCGCAGGCTGTGGGATAAACGTCAATACGCCAAATAAAACAGCGATGCAGTACGTGTGCAGATAATACACCGGCAGGGTGTGTCTGCCGATGCGGCTCAGAAAAATCCGCTTCGATGTCATCATGACATTACCGGCAAAGATCCAGCCAAAACCGATGAGATAGCCGACGATGCTGAGGAGAACGCCAATGCCCGGTTTTGAAATGCCACTGGCTGCAAAAGAACGGTCCCACCAAAAGAACGACTCTGGAACACCGCAATGAATGACGACGTAGGTATAAACAGCGGTGATCGGCAGCATCGCCACGGCCGCCAGCTTTTTCCGCCAGGAAAAAATCCGCGGTTTCTCCGTGTCATAAAAATAGCCAAACAGAAAAAACGGCATCAGCTTGATCACACGCGAAAGCGCCAGAAAGCTGTTGAATTCATAAAAGAATCCGGCAAAAACGCCTGCGCATAAGCTGAAAAATACGACGTGTTTGACACGGCATAAATCCGGCAAGAGAATTTTCCAAATGAACAGCGCCAAAATATACCACAGCGTCCATGCTGGCGTCAGCAGGGAATGCCACGGATGATCCACCATTTTCTCAATGCTGTCCAAGCCGCCGTAAAGATAGGTGATTGCGAAGTGCAGCACGTTCCAGGCAATGTTCAAGGCCAGAAACGGAACCAGGAAATTTTCCACTGCATTTCTGCGACCTTTCTCCAGATTTTTTGACGTGCAGCCAGAAAGGAACACAAAAACCGGCATATGGAATTGATAGATAAACACATACAGCAGCTTGGCTGCAAAGATGTCCTGGCGCACCAGCTCCAGCCCATGCCCCAGCACAACCAAAAAAATCAGCATGCCTTTCAGATTGTCGATCTGATGATTACGCTCTTCAAACGCCACATCAATCAGCCCCTATCATATCGCAGAGTTTTTGTTCCACCGCCTTGCCAATCGCCATGGCTGATTTCTTATTGAGATGAACCCCATCTACCGTCACCGACAAATGCTGCCACGATGAAAGGCGCTCTTTGATGCCTGGACACAGCTTCATGGCCGCTGTTGTGAGCGCAACGCCGGTAAAACTGTGTTTGCAGAAACGGCGCACACCCTGCCCCATCAGCTGGGTTTGAATGCCATAGCAGTCGACAAACGGCAGCCCATAATCGGCAGCAATCTGTGCAATCACAGCATTGTAACGCCGAATGGTTTCCTGAGGAAAATCTTCGATCTCAAAATAGGGAATGCCTACCAAGACAACATGCGGCACACGAGCTGTCAACTGCTTGATGCCGTTCCGATAGAGCTGCTCAAACGCATGAACATCTTTTGCCGGACGTTTTCGCGGCATAGCCCCCAGCGCTCGCAGCCGCCAGAGGAACGATGCCTTTCGTTTGTATTGCAAAAGCAAGTCGTTGGTGCCAGCAGCCACCACATAAATGCCTTCCCGATCCCCCGCTGTTTCAAGGAAGGCGAACAGCCGCTTAAAAATGCCATAGGTGGTATCACCATTTTCGCCAAAATTTCTGCGCTCAGCACCGCCGCTGCAATCAGGCGCAAGGGAATAGCCCAATTGCCCGCGCGTCAAGCTGTCGCCCCAAAAATAAATTTTCATATTGAATCCTTTCTTATGACACCTAACCGAAAGATCCATTTTATTTTTTCTATTATATGATGTAAAAACGGTTTATTCAATGCATATTATGAAACACCAGACACGGATTTTTATCCAAGAGGGAAATCGCGTCACCGACAGCCTCAAGGGAATTTTTGAACCATGCTCTTCACTGCAAAAAAATTACAAAAAGACGTGCCGATGATCACAAATCATCGGCACGTCTTCCATTGACGCCCAATAACGTTTCAATCTTCCGCTAAAATCCGTGTACCCTGATGCAGCCGCTTGCGATAATCGCCAGGCGATTCGCCAATGGCAGCTTTGAACGCTTGGCTGAATTTGCTGCGCGACTGATACCCTAATAGACCAGCCACTTCTTCCACCGTCTTATCGGTGGTTTGCAAAAGCAGACATGCTTCTTCCATCCGTCGGCGCCGCATGTAACTGCCCACCGGCGCACCATAAAGCGCTTTGAACACATCTTGAAAAGTGGTTGCATCAATAGGATGATCCTTGATAAGCTGAGGAATGGTCAAGCGTCTGCTCCAATCGCTGACCAAAGAGGAATGAATTTCCCTCACGATGTCAACATGATGTGTATAATGTGCCGGCAGCGAAATCGGTGCCGACATAAAGCGCTCTGTCTGCCAAAGAATTTCCTGCACCTTCCATTCCAAATAAATCTGGAGCTGTGCTGGCGGTGTGCCAAAAATTGGCGTAAAAAAGCTCGTGCGCAAAGAATGCGCAGCCATCACCAATCGTGGCCGTGCTGCCACTTCATCATAGAAATCCTCTGCTGAAAACCCGATCTTTCGCAAAAAGTCCGGCATCTCCTGGGCGATCTGCTTTGGCGCCATGGAAAGCGCAAACAATTCGGCACAGCCTGTCGGAAACAACACCGTGGCGGCGGCACCATTGCGCATCGTCTGCACCATCATTTCACCAGCGCCGAGCACAATTTCCGCGCCATCATCCATGCGCCAGCGCATCATGCCGCGATGACAATAAAAAATCTCCACCGCTTCTTCCGGCTCTGCCAACGCGTAACGCAGCATGTCAGACTTAAACCATCCCAGCGCTGCGTGTACGCCAGGAAAGACTGCATAAAAATCAATTCTGCCCCGGCCTTCTGGCGAAAGAGCCGGAGCGAACACCATCTTCGGCAGCGTCGGCCCTTGCGGCTGTTCATAGCGCGTCAGCACCAAATCGCCTGGTGCCACCGTTGACAGGATTTGGGCAATGATATGATCTTCATGGTTATGCATCATAATGCCCCTCTCTTCTATGGTGAATACATTGCTTTCATTATAGCATACTATGGCATGAACAACGTGTCTAATCGACAACACCATGCGCCTTTTTATCAGAAAAGGCGTCCTCGCCGTGTCTTTTTCTCAGAGTCTTGTGTCCATTCGCAAGCAACATGGCCAGAAGCATTGACGCGCCCTTATTTTCTGCTATGATAAGGGTGTCATCACAAGACAGGGGGAGATGAACGCGCGCCAGGCAAGTGTTATTGTCAACAAGTAACCAGAGTGGGAAAGGATGATTGTATTATGAAAAGGATACTAGCAACGGTATTGGTCGTTTGTCTTTTGATCGTGCCGATCAAAGCATTCGCCGATTCTCCCACCGAAGATGCGACAGCATCGCTACTGACAGAACGCAACCAGGCATTGACTACTTATCTGTCAGACAATCTCACTGAAAGAGCCGTCTACGATCCTGAATGGCGTGCTCAACTGATTCAGGACTTTTTCGCCGAACACCCACAGTATGCTGATCTCTCCTGTGACACGACCCATGCACCCCAGGAATTGCAGACTGTGACCGTCTATCGTGCTCAAACCATGGCCTCCCACGCACAAAAGAACGGTTCGGAACTTTATGTCACGTACTATGACGATGGCTCATTTGTCTTCGGCACATTGACGTATAACAACACAGAAAATGCCTGAACGCGCGCAGCGCGGCGGATCATCCGCCGCGTTTTTTTGTTTGCCTTGCTGATGCATCAGAAGTTATTTGCGCTCTATTTCCTATCATGTTATAATAAATGGATGTCTTGAAAAGAAGGAGTGTGAATGAATGAGCCCGCGCAAGAAAAAGACGCAAAAGCACCACGCGTCCGCCAAAAGGCCTGCAAAAACTGCATCGGCACGCCGCCAGCCTGCCCACGGCAAACGGCGCCCGCCAGCTAAAAGAAAGCGGCAGACCGCTGACACCATCATGAATACTTTCGTGTTCGGCATTGCAGTTTTTTTGGCCCTCTGCGCCATCAATCTCATAGGTCTCACTGACTATGTGGAAGAAACCAAAAACACCACCGTCACCTATCAAGTTGGCGACCCAAGCAGTTTCTTCGATGCGCTCGGCCCGATCGCCGAGGATTATTCCGATACCGGACTCTATCCATCGGTCATGCTGGCACAGGCCGCCTTGGAAAGCAATTTTGGCGAGTCGCAGCTCTCATTCGATTATAATAATTACTTTGGCATTAAATCACACGGCCACCATCGCAGCGTGCGCCTGTCTACAACAGAATACTACGATGGCGAAGCAACGACCATTCGTGACTATTTCTGCTTTTACAGCAGCCCTGCCGATTGCTTCGAAGATTACGCCGATCTCATCACAAACAACAAAAACTACAGCGACGCCGTTGGCGCCAAATCACCGGCGCTGGCTGCCCGCGCCTTGCAGGATGGTGGCTATGCCACCGATCCAAACTATGCCAGCAAGGTCATTTCTGTCATCAATGAATACAACCTGACCCGCTTTGACCCAATGGGCATTCCTGGTGAAAAAAATACCGCAGCATCCGACACTGATGAGGAGGCCGACAACACATGACACAAAAACTCTGGACGCGTCCATTCATAATGATCATGGGCATCAATTTCCTGATTTTTCTCAGTTTCAACATGATCAACCCCTCGCTGCCGCTGTATTTGCAAGACCTTGGCATCAGCGAAACGATGACTGGCGTCTGCATCAGTATTTTCACCGTCGGCTCCATGCTCATTCGCCCAATTGCCGGTGATGTGCTGGACCATTTCGGACGCCGCAGTGTCTTCTTCATCAGCATGATTCTCTTGGCGATTCTCGTGTTCTGCTACTCGTTCACCTCTGCCATCGCCCTGCTTTTGGTGCTGCGTGTCATCCACGGCATTGATTGGAGCTTTGCCTCCACATCCACATCAACCATCGCCACCGACATCATTCCGCGCCAGATCACCGGCACCGGCATCGGCATTTTTGGCATGTCAATGTCCCTGGCACTCGCTGTAGCGCCAGCACTGGCAGTGGACCTTATGGAGCGATACAGCTTTTCTACCATGATCGATGTCAGCAGCGCCTTTCTGGTCTGTGCCTTGCTGCTGGGCTTTTTCTTCCCATTCGAAAAGACCTTGCAGCATGCAACGCCGGTCAAATCAAACATGCCAAAAGAAAAGCGCACCATCATTGAACACAGCGCGATTCTCCCGGCCATCATCATGGGCTGCATCACGCTGACCATGAGCGCCGTCACCACCTATGTGCCGCTGTACGGCACCACGCTCGGCCTTGGCAACACCGGATATTTCTTTTCGATTTATGCCATCGGGCTCTTATTGGTACGTGGCTGCATTGGCCGCGTCATTGACCGCTTCGGCATCGTTGCTGCCACCTTGCCATCCTTTGTCTGCATGCTCATTGCCATGCTTCTTTTGGGATTGGCGCAAGACCTGCCGATGCTCTTAATCAGCGGTTTTCTCTACGGCTCCGGCTTTGGCGGCGCGCAAACCACCATGCAGAGCCTCTCTGTCATGAATGCACCGATCGACCGTTTTGGCGCCGCCAATGGCACCTTTTTCATCGGTTTTGACCTGGGCATTGGATTTGGCGCTCTGCTCGCCGGCACCCTCAGCGACCATCTCGGTTTCCGTGCCATGTACTTAATGCTGATGGTTTTCATCGTCATCGCCATCGTGCTGGTTGCCAAGTTCCGTCCACATAAACTTTCAAACAACTAATCCCCTATAGAAAGGACTTTACCAATGAAATACCTCATTGCTTCCGATCTTCACGGCAGCGGCAGCTGCACGCGCCTGCTGCTCGAGCGCTTCGCCGCTGAACAAGCCGACATGCTCGTTCTTCTCGGCGACCTGCTCTATCATGGTCCGCGCAACAATCTGCCTGGCGAATACGACCCTAAAATCGTCGCTGCGCTGCTTAATGAACACAAAGAGCACATCATCGCTGTGCGCGGCAACTGCGAAGCAGAAGTGGATCAGATGATGCTGGAATTCCCATGCATGGCCGATTACACCTATCTTTGGCTCGACAACACACCCATCTTCGTCACCCACGGTCATCGCTACAACAACACCCATCTGCCGCCGATCGCTACACCACGCACCATTCTGCTTCACGGACACACCCACGTGCCTGCCAATGACACCTTCCCAACCCACCGCTATATGAATCCAGGGTCCACCACCCTGCCTAAGCAGAACAGCCCAAAAAGCTACATGCTCATTGACGATGGCAAAATCTATTGGAAACACCTCGAAGACGGCACCATCTACATGGAAGACGTACTCAACAAAGGCGAATAATCACAACATGCAAACAGTCCGCTGCGGCGACCGATCTGGTCCCCACAGCGGACTGTTTTTCATTGATAAGGCAGCTCCGGCGCTTCACCGGCTGCCACTTTCTGCTCCAGCGCACGAATGCACTCGTCGTAGCCGCTAAGGGCTGAAAACGCTGCAAACTGTGCCGCTCGCTGAGCGCGCGACATCGGCGGATGCCGCTTGGAAACATGGTGTGGCTTGTGCAAAATGGCTTCATATTTTGGGTTCATGCTTTATGGCCTCCTATCTGCGCATTGCGCAATCTTGCGGTAGCGCCTTCTTCCAAACTGGTGGCACGCAAAACGGCGTTCTTGCCAAAGCGAGCCTTCAGTGTCAAAATCGTCTCCTGAATGATGCGTTCGCGACGGCGCGCCAGCGTTACCTCCTGCGGCACTATGTCAAACAGCGTCTGCTGTCGCTGCCCTGCGCGGGCGTCTTCCTCTCGCAAAACATGATTGGCGTTCAAAGTGATGCGCCGCACCAACAGCGATGGGTCCACAATGCGATCATACAACGCCGCTGTCGCCTGAATAATGGCGTGCGAGGAGGACGTATGCCGACCGTCCAAATTTGCCGTGCCATGAGCATGCTTCGGCACCGCCCGCCCATAATGATCAATGTGAATCTCCCCCTGATACCGATGCCCGGGTTTGAGATTGTCCACATCATAGCCCACTGTCAGCACCAACTGATTCGTCACCAATCCCTTACGCACCAGATCCAACGCCATCGCCTCAGCCATCTCCAAGGTCACTAGACGCGCTTTCTCAGCGCTGTACGGCTCCTGCAGCACCTGACCAGAGCTAAAACTGTTGTTTTGCGGCCGATACTGCTTGATCTCCGCCAACGTTACCGGCTCCCAGCCCCAGGCATGATCGATGAGCAGCTCCGCATTGATGCCAAACATCTTATACAAGCGCTCTTCATTGTAAAAATCGCTGTCTTTTCCGACAGAGCAAAGCGCCACATCACCCATCGTATAAAGTCCCATTTTTTCCAACCGCTTCGCCGTGCCACGGCCCACCCGCCAGAAATCCGTAATTGGCCGATGCTCCCAAAGCAATTCCCGATACTGACGCTCATCCAGCATCGCCAGCCGCACTCCGTACTCATCCGCTGGCATCCGCTTCGCCAAAATATCCATCGCCACCTTCGCCAAATAAAGGTTCGACCCTACGCCAGCCGTCGCGGTGATGCCCGTCTCTTCCAGCACCTTGCGAATCAAAAAACGCGCCAGCTCCTGCGGTGTCCTATTATAGGTACGCAGATACGGCGTCACATCAATGAACACCTCATCCACCGAATAAGGTACGATGTCTTCTGGCGCAATATAGCGTAAGTAAATGCTGTAAATCTGTGTGCTCACCTGCATATACAGCGCCATCCGAGGCGGCGCCACAATATAGTCCAACGCCATCTGCGGCTGGGCTGCCAGCTCCCGCGCATCCACCGACGTCCCCACCAGCGGCGCACCTGCCTTTGTCTGCCGCCAAGCGTTGATTCGTTCGACATCACGCATCATCTCGAACAAACGTGGCCGCCCGCTTACCCCCAGCGCCTTCAGACTCGGCGTCACCGCCAGGCAAATCGTCTTGTTCGTACGCGACGCATCCGCTACCACCAAATGCGTGTTCAGCGGGTCCAGATCCCGCGCCACACACTCCACAGAGGCATAAAACGACTTCAAATCAATCGCCACGTACCAGCGTTCCATCTCGCTCCCTCCCTTCAAATACGAACATTCGTTTCCTTCATCCTATCACAAAACACGTTCGTTTTTCAAGGATATTTGTTCGATTTTTGTTCGACTTCCATCAAGAACAGCGAACACAATTTGCAATTCGTTCGAAAAACGGAACATTTTCTCCGTCTCAATAGTACAAAAAAACCTGCATCTTCCCATTCCAGGGCCAACACAGGTTTCTAAATAAATATTTTATTATTGACGACGCGCGATCACTAACGGCGCTGTTTCTTTTAAAAGCAATGTTCCCAAAAGCACAATAAGCGGCAAGATTAACAGGATATGCATGACCTGGCTGGTGCCCACGGCGCCAGAAATCACTCCTGCAATCACTGGTGCAACCACACCACCCATGCATTCGCCACAAGCAGGCGTAAACGACGTTGCATTCGCGATCAGTTCTTTTGGCACTGACTCGCTCGGAATCACGGAATTGCAGATGGCCATGGCACCACTCATGAAGCACGAGGCGCCTGCCAATGCCAGTGTCATGCCACCATCCGATAGCGGCAGCAACACAAATACCGCATAGCAGGCACTGCCCAATGCCGTTGCAACAAAAGCCGTCGTTTTACGACCCAAGCGATCGGAAACAACCGGAGCGGCAAATTCACCAATGAACCCACCGCTGCCAAATCCTACAAAAATAGCCCCCGCTTCAACCGCCGACAACGATTGAGCCTCCATCAAATATAGAATGGTGTAAGCAGCAACGGTAAAATACCACATCATCAATAGACACCCTAACACTGTCGTCAATATGACGTTGCGATAGCGAAACAACGCGCGAAAGCTTTGCGCTGTTTCCTGCGGCTCTTCCTCTTTGTTTCGTGGAATCTTACTCCCAAAAGCAAAAATCAACAGTGCCGCAAAAACGATCAACCCAGCAATGATCAAATAACTGCCACGCCAACCGACAACGGAAGCCGACAAACGTGTAAAAACAACCGCACCAATGGCCGATCCAATCAACGTATAACTCGACTGTGCCGCACCATAAAACAGTCCGCGTTTCTGAGGCGCACATTGTTCTGCCAAAAACGAAAAGCTTGCTGGCACCACCGAACCACAGAAAAAACCAGCCAACGCCGTCAATAAATAAAGAAGAACAACGGAATCAACGGCTGCGGACAATCCAAACGCAAGAGCACCTACTAAAAGCCCTGGCACCATCAAACGCACCTGACCCAAACGATTGGCCAACGGTCCGTTAATGATGATTGAAAGCGTCCAAAAGAAGGCCAATGTGCCCGTAAGATAACCATTATGCGCCGTACTTAACCCAAAGGTCTCAGAGAAATACGGAAATAGAAAGGCGATTCCATTGTGAACAAGACCAATCACCGCCCAGGCCAGCATCATCAAAAGCAACACGCGCCATTGATAAGGATAAGGCTTCATACATTCACCTCCATACAAACAGCAACCTTCTATCACAGATAGAAGGTTGCCGATAACCATCAGACGTCAATGCAGATAAATCATGTTCATGATGCCCCAATAAGGAATCAGAAGAGCAAAGACAATCACGAAATTCAAAAGGATCTTAAAGATCATCGCTTTCACAAAATCGCCCATTTTGATCATGCCAAATGCAAACACAAGCAAATAAAGCGCATATTCATATGGGAATACAATCTGATCAAGACCACTGGTAATAATGAAATACACCGTTAATGGATCAATTCCCAGATTGATGGCAATTTCCGTCAACGGCTGCGTAAAGGCCGCCATCATAGCAAGCGGTGTTAACAAGAAATTGCAGAGGAAGAACAACAACCAGACAAACAGGAAGAAGACATAGTAGCTGCGGCCTTCCAACACTGGAAGTGCGTATTCCGATACGGCTGCCCCAACACCAAGACTGGACGCCACATTCCCAATGGACAAGCAACCCGCAATGAAGAAAATAAAGCCCCAGTTAAGTTTGTAAATATCCTGGTCGTTCATCAAATCCATTCCTGGCAGGAAGCTGAGACATGGAACAAGCGCAAACAACCAACCTGGTTCTAAATGCGTTAAACTCGAGGTAACAAGAAGGGCAAACAACAGCAATAAGATGGCCATTGCCTTCTTTTCTTCCTTGCTCATCTTACCCATCTTATCCAGTTCGCCTTTGAAATAGTCTTTCCCATTGATGTGATCTTTTGGACGGAACAACAGCAAGCACAGCATGCCAAGACCAAGTGTATAAAGCACCATTGGCAGCTGATGTTGAATAACCTCAAACCAACCAACGCTGGCAGGACCGCCAGATGCTTGACCAAGACCGATAAGAATGGCCAGGTTGGAGCTGTACAGCCAGTTCATCGGTGTCAACGCACTGAATGCCGCGCTCAACATGATCCCTGCCGATGCTTTACCAGGCTTGAGTTCCAACGCTCTGCAAATACCATACGCCAAAGCCGCCATTGGAACAATGGAATTGTCCATGATGAACAGGTTCATGATGACACCAGCTAAAATCAAGCCAATGATGATACCACGGTAACTCGCACCTGTCACCAGAATGCAATGGTACGCAATGCGCTTCATGAGCTTGGTTTTTTCAAGAATCAACGCCAAAATCAATGCCCCGATCATCATCCATGGCACATAATTCAGCCAAGCTGCAAAAACCACATCACCCGGTGCAATGCCTGTAATTACATAAGACACCGGCAAAGCAATGGCGACGCCCGTTTGAGGCAACGAATCCGTCGCAAACGAAACGATGGCAATCAACGTAAGAATTAAAAACAGGCGTAAATCTGCGGTGAAAAAGTCATTTGTTGGAGCCAGAAAGAGCAACAGCGGCAGCGCCGTGATCACCAGCTTGATCACTTCATTCCGGCTGCGTCCTAAAAATACAGCATTATTGGACATGATCGTCTCTCCTTTTTATAAAATCCTCATCAAACACAATCATACAACGCGACCTTTTTAGAACAAGTCTCCTGCCTGTTCATCATCATCTTCCGTTACGCAAGCAGCCATCTCAGACGTATACCCCATCGCTTCTGGCACTTCTGTAATGTTGTCAAGCATGCCTTCGGCGGCACCTGGCATACGGAATGTCATATTGTCAATACGTTCTACTGGCACTTCAACCGGTTGCTCCAACTGAGGCACATAGTCGTATGGATAACGATACGCACGATAGATGTATGGACTGCGAGACAGGTGATCAAATGGAGCACGGTATTCCCAAACAATTTCTTTGTCTGGAGTCACTTCAAACAGACGGCAGAAGCAGCCTTCAGTGATTAACGTATTGCCATTTGGCAAGCGCTGTGCAGAACTGATCAACTGACTATAAAATGTGGTGTTATTGGTGAGGCCCATCATTCCTTGATCGGTGTCACTGCCCACGTAGCTCCAAACAACTTTCAACGTCGTTGGATCCAGTTCCAGCACACGAGAATGATCACGGATGTCTACCTTCGTGCCATCCACACTCATGCGATCCGGCAGACCATAACCAGCCCAACCGCCATTGTCAAAAATCAAAATATTGCCTTCGCCAGGCAGCCCTTTTGGAATCATATGCACATGATGCTGCCCAATAATCTGACCAATCTTTCTGGTTTCCTTTGATTCCGTAAAGTCTGGGCCTAACTTCCAAACAATCTTGCCACTTTCCTTATCGATAATGGCTAAAATATTGGCTTCACGCGCATCCCAGATGATGTTTTCTGGTTTAAAGCGTTCGTCGCCAGCATCGTACCACTTGTTGGGACCAAGCACGCTCATGGAGTTGATATGCATCCAGTCGCCAAGTTCTCCATTGTTGGTAAAATGTTGGTTTGGATTGCGGAACAACACGTTTTTCGCTGCTTGAGAAAAGCCCAATTCACGGAAATGCTCGCTCGCACGCCATTCCCAAACAATGTTTCCTTCCCAGTCCACTTCAATGAACACGTCATCCAGCAACTGCTTATCACTAATCTTATGATCGTGAATCGTTTCATGGCAAAGAATCAATGTATGACCACGATCTGTCGTCGCCTCCATGCCTGGCACGTAGTAACCCACCGGATTGCCTTCACGCTGATAATCGTGATGTTGACGCGCCATCCACATTGGGTCCTTGCCTTCGTCTTCAATGTATTCTTTGTGATCAAATTTCCACACAACGTTGCCGTTCCAATCCAGCTGCGTCAAATCCGTTTGGTCCTGATAAGAAAAGGCACTGTCTCGCGCGCCTAATGATCCAAGAACATACCCACCTGGTAAAAGCTTATTTGGAAATCCCTGAAAATCTTTCCACACCTTTACCACACGGCCGTTCATATCAATCAGAACCGCCCCAATGTCGTCCATTGGAAAAAGTGTATAGCCGCTCCACGCTTTTTCTGGATCATAAATCGTTGTTCCTGTTGGAAATACTGTTGGTCTCCCCATGTTTTTGCCTCCTAGCAGATCTTTTTGATAAGTTCATTTTATCCATTCTATACTTCTGTAACCATAACGGCCGTTAAGGTTTTCTAAAAAATAAAAAAAGAGCGCATCGTTTCCGATACGCTCTTTTCAATCAATCGTATTTCATGGTGCGTTCGCCGTTTAAATACGCACGCAACGCGTCCACATCCGCCAAAATCCAGCCTTCCGGCACACGTTCCACCACCGCTTCACGCCGCCACACACTCATGATCCGCGACACGGTCACACTGTGCATGCTCAAATGTTTAGCGATCTCTACATTACTAAATTTTTTCGGCAGTAATAAACCGCTCTCTGTCTGTACAAAATGCGTCAATAAAAACTCACTCACCAATTGTGGCGCACGCAAATCGCGTCGACGAGTTACCAATGCTTCCAATTCATCAAACAACGCAATGCTCATCGTCAACGCTTCCGCCAATAATTCCGGGTGTGTTCCCAGATAGCGCATGCATACCTCCACCGGCACACGGCAACAAATGCATTCTGTCACGGCTATAAAGTCATCGCTGCACGTGCCATCAAAGTGTTTATCATAAATCTCCAGCAATCCAACAATGGACCCCGTAATCTGCCCTTCAACCTTAATCGTATTTATCAATTCGGACCCATAAGGCGTTACCACTTCTCGTTTCACTTCGCCCTTTTTCAAATAATACACATACGGCATGGGCTCCCCGCGGCGCAGCAAATAATCCCTGGGGGCAAAACGGCACGTTGTAACGCCTGGAAGATTACAGAATGGCATAGCATCCGCCTCCTTTTGTCGCCATCATACCGCAAGCCACTCTTATCTGCAAGTTACTGCTTCTTCATTTTCTTTTCAAAAGGGCGATTCATATAGCGTGGCTGGACGATGAGAAGGTAGACCAGACAGCACACAACCAGCAAAAGCGTGCCGCCAAAGCCCCACTGACCCTGCCAAGCAGGAATGGCGATGGCAGCCATGATGCAGCAGTAGAGGCATTCGATGCGTGCATTTTTTCGACGCTGAGCCAGGTTCTTTTCAAAGCGCAGGTTGCTCACCATCCAGATGGACATCAAAAAAACAGCGGCGCATTTGATCAGAAAGATCACCGTCTCACCGCGCGGACTGAAGCCGTCGGCAATCGGCTGAATGAGCACGCTGAGCGCAGACGCCTGCATAATGACCGCCAGGCGCGTCAGATTCAGCTGCTGCATGGTCGGCCGCTTCGGCGGCGCACATTTATCGCGCATGAGCTCGTCCAGTGAGCAGTCGAACAGCTCCGCAAAAAGCAGCAGATTTTCCGCCGAGGGCATGGTCTGATCCTTCTCCCATTTCGCCACAGCCTGACGGGTCACATAGAGCTGCTCGGCCAATTTTTCCTGCGACAGGCCACGCGCCAGCCGCATCTCTTTCATTTTTTCGCCTAAAGTCATCACGGTCGCCTCCTTTTGTCGTTTTTGATGGCTTCATTCTACCATATCCTCTGCCCTGCCGCCATCAATTGCCCTGCAACCATTGGTTGCGGGGCCCTTTTTTGCCAAAAACAGGCGAATTTGCAGCGCTCAATAAAAAAACCGCAGCCTGTTGATTCAGACTGCGGGTTTTCAAATGCGTGGTCAAGCTTCCGTCGATGCTTCGTCGTGGTTCAATGCATAAGCAGCATCATAATCCCAAACAAAGTCGTTCTTCAAGGCGAAATGCACATCGCCGTTGGTCAGACTGATGTCACCGCCGTCTGGCGCTGTAAAACGCACACCGGCGATGCCGTTGGCTTTGAAGGTTGCATCAATGCTGTTGAGCACAGTGTAAATCCAATCATCCACATCGTAGACATGGTAGTCGTCTTTCTGATTGGCCGGTGGCTTGCCATAAATGCTGCCATCTTCTGCCAGAGCAACCACGGCGTTGCCGTCAGCATCCATGGTTACAGGCATTGCCACGCTGAGGTTCCATCCTGTTTCTTTGGCAAGCGCTTCAAGAAGCACATCCGGTGTCACATCGGTGTCAGCATCCAAAGCAACGCTGACCTGTTTCATGGCATCGGGACGGCCGATGGCCAAGGTCACCGTTTTGGTATCTGGCGCAGGCGTTTTCCCTTCAAGATAGCGCTGGAAGATCGCTGCCACCTGCGCACGGGTGGCCAGGCCCTGTGGTGCAATGGTCGTTTCTGTCATGCCGTTGATAAGCCCTTCCGCATTGGCCCAGCTCAGCACCGTTTCTGCCCAGCTGGAAACCTGATCGGCGTCGCTGTATTTGCTTAAATCAGCACGGGCGCTGACATCCTGGCCTTTGTAGGCGCTGTAGTTGTGGAGAATGGCGGCCATCTGCTCGCGGGTGATCGGATCGTTTGGTCCGAACTGGGTATCGCTGTAGCCGCTGACGATGCCATTTTCACGTGCCCAGTACACCGGCATCGCATACCAATCGTCACCGTGCACGTCCTCGTAAGGATAGCCCAGGTTGCCGTCCGAAAGGGTTGGACTGCCTTCCAGGCGATAAAGCACGCTCACGATCATACCGCGGGTCATGGCCATATTTGGCGAGAACACCGCATCACCCGTGCCCGTCATCAATCCCTGCTGGTAAGCATAGCACACCGGATCATAAAACCAATCGCTGACACTGACATCATTAAACGGCAGCGGTGTCGACTGACTGTTTTCGTCAGCTGCCAAGCTTGCCGTTGGAAACAGGCTGAGCACAAGCGCAGCCATCAAACACAAACTGAGGAGTTTCTTTTTCATGTCAATCATTCCTTTCCATATTCATCCATCATTGTGCCTGTCCGCCAATCATCACGGCGCTGAATGTCTGCATGCTTCAGCGGCGCCTCTATGTCATCAACCTCTTTTCCGATGCGCTGGCGCAGCACCCACAATGACCTCGCCCACACTATACCACCCCCTCTTCTCAGATGCAAGAGAAATTGTATAAAAAAAGAACCTATGTTCTTCCTCTGAACACAGGTTCTTCGTTCTCATTATATGACAAAGCCACCCGCCATAGTGATCACCTGGCCGGTGATGTAACTGGCTTCATCGCTGATCAGATAGCGGATCAAACCAGCAATCTCATCAGGATTGGCATAGCGCCCCATTGGAATCTCTTCATGCAGCACGGCGTTCGTCTCCTCGCCGAGCTGCTCCACCATATCGGTGTGCACCACGCCTGGTGCAATGGCGTTGACCCGAATGCCGCTGTACGCCACTTCCTCCGCCAGCGAACGCGTAAAGGCATCAATGGCGCCCTTGCTGGCGCTGTATGCCACCTCACAAGAAGCCGGATGACTGCCCCAGATAGAGCTCAAATTGATAATGACCCCTTTCTGGCGGGCAATCATATCTGGCAGCACAGCGCGTGTGCAATAGAAGGTGCCATGCACGTTGGTGTCAAAAATATCCTGCCATTCCGCATCAAGCATATCCTGCAAGAGACCGTTCCAACTGATGCCGGCACCGTTGATCAGCACCTCCACTGATCCCCAGCTCTCACGCAGGGTGTCAAGCGTCATCTGCACCTGTCCTCCCTGCCGAATGTCACATTGTACCCCCACCACATCACAGCCTTCCGCCTGCAAGAGGCGGCTCAGACTGTGTGCCGTTTCAATGCTTTCCTTATACAAAAAGCAGACGCGGTGACCATCACGAGCCAAGCGCCGCACTGTGGCAGCGCCGATGCCGCGGGAACCGCCAGTAATGAGAATATTTGCCATCTCCTTCGCTCTCCCTTTTTTAAGCGTGATCTTTTGTAATATCAGCCACGGTGGCGCCACTCACCTTGAGAAAATCATCAACAGCAAAGCCCATCTGGATGCCGCGATGACCAGCGGAAACTAAAATTTCTTCAATATTGTTGATCTCCTGCCCCACATAAGTTGGGTAGGCTTTTTTCATGCCAATTGGCGAACAGCCGCCGCGAATATAGCCGGTGGTTTTCTCCAAATCCTTGAGATGCAGCATCTCCACGCGCTTGTTGCCGCTGGCACGCGCAAATTTCTTCAGATCCAGCTCCTGATCGGAGGGAATCACACCAACGACAGGGCCAGTCTTGTCGCCAACAGCCACCAGCGTCTTAAACACTTGGTCCACTGGCCGCTCCAATTCATCAGCCACATGCACCGCGTCGAGCGCATCCTCGCGCCACGCGTAATGATACACATTGTATGGCACCTTTGCACGCTCCACAATGCGCATGGCATTGGTCTTTTTTTCTTTTTCCTTACTCATCTGCACCCACCTCCAAGAATCGCTGCAAATGATCGAGCGCCGCGCCGCCCAGGCGCAGCCCTTCAGCATAAAATTCCGATGCTGCCGACATGCTCACGCCATAGCGGCGCAAGTTGGTGCTTTCCACCATCGGTGCCACAATCATTGCGCGGCCGCTGCGTTCCAGCGCATGCAGCCGTGTCAACTCACGGTTGTACTGCAGATGACTCAACAGATACGCGTTGCGTGTCATTGGGGCATCCGACAAAGCCAGCGCCACACTCGGCGTCAAATGCGGACGTGCCATGTTGTAGGCAATCGTATGAGTCTGAATCACAACAATCCGCTCGCAGCCATCGGCCAACGCCTGGCTCACTGGCAGCGGATCAGCAATGCTGCCATCGTAATAGCTGCGTTCCACCAGCTGCACCGGCTCGCCCATGCCTGGGAACGTCACCCCAGCACGCAGGAACTGGCGCAGGTGTTTTTCTTTTTCCACGCCTTCCAGCGGCCAGAACACCGCATCACCGTTATCAGAACGGGTTGCCGCCATGCGCAGCGTTCCTGACGCTGCCGCAAAAGCCGCCATATCGATTGGCTGTGCATTCAGCACGGTGTCCAAAAACGCAGGCCCATCGATGACACGCTCGCCTTTGAACACACCCAAACGGCCAATTTCGCCGTGGGCTTCAAAATATTCACCATATGCTGCTTCCAAGGCATCGCTCTGATTGGCGCGAAAATACACCGCTGCCACACTGCCCAAAGAAACAGCCGCTGTGTAAGGAAATGTGATGCCAGCGTCAGCCCAGGTCTTGAGCACGCCGAAGCTAAAGGCACTGCGCAAAGCGCCGCCTTCGATGATCAGGCCTGTTTTCATGCCTCTTCCTCCTCCCGCCAGCCTTTGCACACATCCACCCAGCCTTTTGCCTGCGAAGCCGTTTCCAGTTCACTTGGCGTCATTGTTGCCATGCTTGCCGGACTGCCGCATGCTGGATAAATGTGATCAAAGCGCTGCATCGATACATCCAAATACACCGGCACGTTGTCTGGCAGAGCAAAAGGGCACACCCCGCCAATAGGATGCCCTGTCAGCGTGCGTACATCGTCGCCCTTGAGCATGCTGGCCTTAAAGCCAAAGCAGCGCTTGAACATGCCGCTGTTGATCTTGCCATCTCCGGCTGTGACAACAATGAGGGCACCGCCTTCCGGTGTTTTAAAGCTCATACTTTTTGCGATCTGCGCCTCTTGGCAGCCAATCGCCGCTGCAGCCAGCGGCACCGTTGCGGTGGCGCCGTCTGCAAATTCATGAACGCGTTCCGCAAAGCCAAATGGCGCCAGATACGCCTTCACGCGTTCGGTATTCTCCGTCATACCCTCGTCTCCTTCCACTCAAAACCGCAGACTGACCTCGCCCGAGGCCACCGTCTTCATGCGGCCGTCTGCCGTTTCTACAATCAGTGCGCCGCTGTCATCCAGCCCGCACACATGCACCTGTTCCCGTTCCTTGCCGCGCTCCAGCGTCACATCGCGGTCAAGCACGAAAAGATGGGAACGGTAGCTGTCAAAATACGCCCGTGCCGGCAGATCTTCTGCAAACGGACGGAACCGCTGCAGAACCTCTGCCGCCAATCGATTGCGCACTTCGCTTGTGAGCGGCTCGGTATAAATGCTGGCAGCAATGTTTTCCAATCCCTCTGGAAAACCGCCTGCCGGTGGTGCCACATTGATGCCAATGCCGACCACCGCATAGCGCAGCCGCTGTTCTTCCACGCCGACCGCCGCTTCTGTAAGGATGCCGCTGACCTTGCGCTGTTCCACAAAGCAGTCGTTCACCCACTTAATGCCGACCGTCTTTCCGCAGACAGCCTCGATGCTTTCAGCAACCGCTGTCGCTGCAGCGATGGTCAAAAGGTTCGCCTCGCGCACATCGCAGTCCGGCCGCACAATAGCACTCATGTAAATGCCGCTGGCCTGCGGCGAATAAAATGCACGTCCCAATCGTCCGCGTCCGGCGGTCTGGCTGTCCGCCAACACCACCGTCCACTCCGGCGCACCGGCTTCTGCCAACGTGCGGGCACGAATGTTCGTCGAATCAATCACCGCATGATATTCCAGCTTAAACGGCGATGCCTGCGGCAGGAATGCTGCCACGCCTTCGGCACTCAGCGAATCGTCTGCGGCCACCAGGCGATAGCCGCAATTGGTTCGTGCATCGATATCGTACCCCTCGCTGCGCAGCTTGTCAATCGCCTTCCAAACCGCGTGCCGCGACACCGACAGACGATCCGCCAATGCCTGGCCTGAAATGTATGCGTCCGATTCTGCGCGCAGTGTGCGCAGCACTTCTTCCTTGACACCCATAAGCGGCTCCTTTCCGAAAAAAAGCAAAAAAGGTCTTCTATATGTATAGAAGACCTTCATAAATCATTTACGCGTTTTCCTTTGCGATCTTGCAAAGATCTGCGAAAGCGGCAGCATCGTTGGTAGCCAGTTCAGACAGCATCTTTCTGTTGATGTCGATACCAGCAACCTTGAGGCCGTGGATCAAAGTGCTGTAGCTGAGACCGTTCTGACGAGCACCAGCATTGATACGAGCGATCCAGAGCTTGCGGAAGTCGCGCTTGCGCAGTCTTCTGTGTTCGTATGCATACTGGCCGGATTTCATAACGGCTTCATGAGCTACACGGAAAACCTTGGAACGGTCGCCGTAGTAACCCTTAGCTTGCTTTAATACTCTTTTATGTCTTTTGTGGGTGTTGACACCGCGTTTAACTCTTGCCATTTATCTTGTACCTCCGATATCCTTAGATCATTTTGTTGAGACGCTTGGAATCGCCCTTGGCCATAATTGCACCCTTGCGCAGATTGCGTTTACGCTTAGGGGATTTCTTTTCGAGAATATGGCTGGTGTAGCCATGGAATCTTTTGATTTTACCGGTACCGGTCTTAGAAAAACGCTTTGCGGCACCTCTATGGGTTTTCATCTTAGGCATTAGAATGTTCTCCTCTCAAATCGCTTATTTCTTTTCTTTATCTTTTTCGCGCAAAGGCACGAGCATCATTGTCATGTTGCGGCCTTCGACCTTCGCTTCCTTCTCCACCTTTGCCACATCGGCAACTTCGGCAGCAACGCGGTCGCACAATTCCTTCCCTGCTTCTGGACGGGTGACTTCACGACCACGGAACATGATCGTAACCTTCACCTTGTCGCCAGCAGCCAGGAACTTGGCAGCGTTGCGCACCTTGGTGTTGAAGTCGTGATCTTCGATGTTTGGACGCAGTTTCACTTCCTTGATCGAGATCACTTTCTGGTTCTTGCGGGTCTCGCGTTCTTTCTTGTTCTGTTCGTATCTGTACTTGCCATAGTCCATAATGCGGCATACTGGTGGCTTTGCGCCAGGGGATACCTCAACGAGGTCCAGCCCTCTTTCGTCAGCCAGCTTCATCGCATCACGTGGATTCATGACGCCAACCTGAGTTCCCTGTTCGTCGATGACACGGATCTCACGGCAACGAATCTGTTCGTTCACGCGCAATTCCTTGCTGATTGTTATCACCTCCATCAATTTTTCCCAATAAAAAAACGGGTGTGAGCCACCCGTTGACAGATCAAAATAACGACAGCAGCCACAAAGGCGCTATCTTTCTATCACTGCGACCAACAGCCACTTGCGGCGGAGGGTGAGAAACGGATGGTTTCTGCTTTCTGCATCGTTTGTTATCATACCACAGCAGCCGCTCGCTGTCAATAATTTTCGCCAGGTTTTTCACCATCACCCGCCGCTCACGGTCTCCCGCGATGCACTGCCGTCTCCGCGCCAAGCAGATAAAGAAACGGCAGCGCCGGCACGCCCAACTATTTCTTCCGTTTCTTTTTCACCTGTGGAAATGCACCCACGCAAACGCCCAGTGCCATTCCCAGGCCCACGCCAGTCGCCAGATTGTCAAAAAGCGAGCCGATCCCGGCGCCAATCGCCAGACCGATGCACAGCCATGTAGCCAGACGCTGTTCCGTTTGATCGCTCTCATTATCCTCTGCCGGCGACTGTTCGTTTTTTTCCTCGATGGTTTTCATCTGAACGACTCCTTTCCTCACCGCGCAGCTGCTGCGTGTACGGTCTCATCAGTGTAATTGATCAACAGCCTGTCGCCCAGCTCAATGGTCGTGCTGCCATCAGGGATGATGTACTCGCCGTCGCGCTGAATCAGCACAATCAACGCATTTGGCCGATGCGGCATCGTCGCAATGGTCATGTTCGGCACATAGTCCTCTTCCTCGATGACCTTCTCCACCAGCGTGATATCTGGCGGCGCGTCGCCCTCAATGAGCGCACAGAGAATCAGCACATCGCCCGCCTTGAGCACGGTGTTGCCCTTCGGCACCATCTCCGTCTCGTCACGATTGAGGCTGATCAAAATGGAGCCCGGCGGCAAAGTAATGTCCATAACACGCTTATTGACCCAATCATGATCCGGCGTGATCTCAAACTGGATAAAGTTGACCGGTGTTTCGTCCACATAGTCGGTGAAGGTTTTGAAAACGTTGCCGCCTTCGTCGATCATATTCAGTTTCTTCGCCACCAGCGGCAGCAGCGAGCCCTGAAAAGCGATTGAGAACAGCACCACGCCAAAAACAATGTGGAACATATCGTTCTCCATCTCCACCGGATAAATCACCGCGATGATCGCAAACACCACAGATGCTGCCCCGCGCAAGCCTGCGAAGGACACCAGCACTCGCCGTGCCAAACTGCCGCCGAACGGCCGCATCAGCACGTGTGTCACCAATGGGCGCGCCACAAACGTCAAAAACAGCGCAATCGCCAGTGCCTGCGGCAGCACCGCCAACAGACGGGACGGAAACGACAAGAGCCCCAACAGGAAGAACAGCATCGAATCGAGAATGCCCGTCACCCCGTCAAAGAACGGCACCAGCGTGCGGCGTTCCGGCAGCACACTGTTGCCCAATAAGAGCCCTACAATGTACACACTCAAAAAGCCTGTGCCGCCCAGCGCCTGCGGCAATGCGTAGCCAAACAGCGCCACTGCCACAATGAAAATTGTCTGTGCTTCAGCATAATGAAACATGTCGCGCGACAATGCCCAATGTGCCAGAAAACCAATGCCAAAACCGAACACCAGCCCCAAAATCAGCTGTGTGGCAAACATGGTACCGATTTCACCAGCAGTAATGCCGCCGCCCATAGCCGTTAAGAGAATGATCGTCAGCATGTAGGCAAAAGGGTCATTGGAACCGCTTTCCACTTCCAAGAGCGACGCCGTGTTTTCTTTCAGCGCCAGATTGCGGGAACGCAATACCGAGAACACCGATGCTGCATCGGTGGACGACAGCAGCGCCCCGCAGAGCAGCCCTTCCAGCATCGGCATGCCCAGCACATAGTAGCAAAACAATCCCACCAAGCCAGCGGTGGCCACAGTGCCCAGGCTCGACAAGAGGATCGCCATGCCAGCCACCGGCTTTGCCGCCTTCCAGCTTGTCCCAAAGCCGCCGTAAAACATGATGATGGCCAGTGCCACCGTGCTCAGTTCCTCGGCAAAGCGATAATCATCAAAAGGAATGTTCAAAAGCCCGTCCGAACCAAAGACCATCCCCAAAACAATAAACGCCAGCAGCGAGGGAATACCAATGCGCACCGTTACTTTTTTCAAAATCGTACACACCAAAAGCACCAGTGCAATGAACAGCATGAGAATAGGCAACGATACTTCCATACAATTCCTCCTTCGTTTTTATGATGAGCGGCCAAGACCGCAAAATGATCTAGCACTTTATTCTACCATAAAAACGCTGTGCCTCGCCACTTTTGCCGCCTATTTTTACCCAATGCCGAAAACCTCCTGCAAACTCAGGCATCAAAGCCGCCATAAAAAAGCGCTCCCATGGTGCGAGCGCAAAGTTATTCTCGAGCAACTTCGTCCGATTCGGCAGTTTTTTTGACCCATTTCCGCCTTACGCAATCTTTAGCGGTCCAGTATTGTATAGCTAACCTTAGCTTAAATTGAGCTTAAACTTTTCGCAGCCATCGGCTGCGTCCAAAACAAGGAGGATGATTATGTACAAACCTAAGAAAGCCATTGCTGCGGTCTGCGCAGCGGCGATCCTGATGAGCCCGACCGGCGCCCTGGGCGCTTCAGCAGCAGATTACGCAGATTTTCCCAACGATTGGTCGTCGGCAGCGCTGACCCGCGCCATCGACAACGGCCTGCTCGGCGGCGTAGGCGAGGGCCGCATTGCACCGCAGGGCCTGCTCACCCGCGCCCAGATGGCCGCCATCATCAACCGCGCCTTTGCAAGCAGCGCCAAAGCTGCCCTCGATGGTTACAGCGACGTAAGCAGCGATGCCTGGTACCGTGACGACATGGCCAAAGCCGTGCAGATGGGCACCTTTGCCGGCGCCGGCAGCGGCATGCTGGAACCTGAGCGCGCCATCACCCGTGAAGAAGCCTTCTCCGTGCTGGCACGCGCCTTTGCCTTAAAAGACGGCGACGCCAAGGCGCTGACTGCCTTCAGTGACAGCGACAGCGTCTCCAGCTGGGCAAAAGGCACCGTCGCTGCCATGGTCGGCGGCGGTTACGTCAACGGCAGCGACGGCGCGCGCCTGAATCCGAAAGCCTCCATCACCCGCGCCGAGTTTGCCGCCGTCATGAGCAACCTTGTGGCACAGTACATCGATGCCGCGACGGTGCCAAAGGACGGCGGCGTCATTGACGGGAACGTCATTGTGCGCCAAAGTGACGCCAACCTCTCCGGCCTGACCATCAAAGGCGATGTCATCGTCGCTGACACCGCCGACACCGTGCAGCTGGATAAAGTCACTGCGGAAGGGCGCATCGTCGTACGCGGCGCCTCAAAGAAACTGACATTGGACAACGTCAACGCCAAAGGCGTGGTCGTCAACAACCCAAACCGTGCCGCTGTACTCAGCGCCACGAACGGTGATCTGGGCACCGTCACCGTGCAGAGCGATGTCACATTGGCTGCAGGCAGCCTAGACACCGTGCAGGTGGATAAAACCGCCCATGTCAAAGTCGACAAAGAAGCCGCCATCAAGCAGCTGACCGCCTCCGCTGAGCGCGTCACCATCGACGGCGACGGCAGCGTTGAAAAAGTCGCCGCCAACGCCAACAACGTCACCGTTTTAACGAAAGGCAGCACCGTCACAGCCGCCAAAGGCACCAGCGGTATCATGGCCGGTGACAGCGCTGTGGCTGCTGGTGAATCAGCCACCGTGGATAAACTGCCTGCCAAAGATCCAGATGGCACTTCCGGCGCCACCAAAAAGACCGCCAAGGAAAAAGAAAAAACCAAGGCGGACGCTGATAAAACACAGGACAGAACCCTTGCCAGCGACAACGGCAAAAAGCCTGCCGCTAAGCCAGACGGCACCTCCAGTGCCACCAAAAAGCACCATGAAACGCATGCTAAAGACAACACAGGCGAAAACGAAAAAGCTGGCGGTCAAAGCGGTACCAGCACAAGCACCACCACACCTGGCACCGACAACACCGCCACAACAGCCACCACGGAAGCCCCCGTCTCCGCCACGCTGGTCAACACCGAAGCCACCAAGCTCGTAGATCTCGGCTGGTGCCAGTATGTGACGGTGCAATTCACTGACGGTCACAGCCTCAAAGACTGCACCTTGACCATCGACGGCACCGACGTGAGCAAGGCCTTCACCCCGATCAGCGACGATGGCAGCCTCGTGAAATGGGAAATCACCGCGCTGAACCCAGCCCAGCTCACCGTCAAAAGCGGCGACGCTGCACAAACCGTAGCCCTTTCTGACAACGCCAGCCCAACCGCACCGGCAGTGCACGGCATCACAGCGCCAGACTACATCATCGCCCACGGCACCCTCTCTACCTGGGACTATCACCTGACCAACTATGACGACAAAGGCCAGGTGCGCGTGGACCCGGCGAAAACCACCTTCAGCATCAGCGGCAAGGCCAAAAGCGATGCCCCAGCCTTCTTCAGTCCGGCAGCGGAACGCAGCGACAATGGCAGCGGCAGCGTGCTGCTGGAATTCTCCCAGAGAAGCGACGCCGACCGCGCCTGGTTTGCAGCTGTGCCGGAAAACACCAGCGGCACCGTGCAGCTGGTTGCCTTCAATGAAAACAAAAACACCCTCAACGACAACCTGGCCTACACGAAAAACGGCGACAGCACCATCAACATCGCCCTGGGCCAGAAGAACTTCACCGAAAACGGGCGCTACTATGTGCGCGTCAATGCCGACGGCCACGACCCGGCGCTGGTGCCAATTCACGTGGTCAACGCCCTGGCGCCGGTGCTGCAGCTGGATGGCAGCGGCACCTATACCTCCGGTGTCAACGCCCATTTCAAGATTCTCAACATGACCTACGGCGTCACCAACCCAGCCTACGCCGCCGAGCTCACCCGCCCGGACGGCAGCACCGTGGAACTGGAAATGATCCGCGACTGGTACCAAATCGGCGACTCCTTCGTGCTCTATAACGATGTCAAGGCCGAAAACGGACGCAACAACCTGCCGAACAACGGCACCTACACCCTCACCGTTCATGCCAACGGCTTCAAAGACATGAGCACCACCTTCACCGTCACTGGCGGCGAAGAAGCGCCAGTGGCAAGAACAAGCCGCGCCATCCGCAGTCTGGATGCACGCTCCAGCGCCACTTCTGTAGTGCCTGGCGGCGGCACTGGCAGCAGCGGCGGTGGCGGCGGATTGGGCATTTCCGCAAATCTGAAATTTGACGCCGATCTGCTCATCAACGCCGAACTGCTCGACAAGCTCGGCCTCGCCAACGACGCCGCCAAAGGCATCGTCGGCCGCTGGCACAACGACATGTCCGGCTACGACACCGCCTGGACCAGCGACGGCACTGCCTACAACTGGCGCGACTACATCACCGCTGTAAGCACCGCCCGCGCCGCTGGCAGCTACCTCTCCTTCGCCGACTACACCGAAGACGCCCGCTGGGAAACCCGCAACAAACCGTCCACGGTGAAATCGGTGCTCGAAGACAACCTCCTCGGTGATGTTCAAAGCAACGGCACCTGGGTCGGCCAGCAGACACCGGAAGTCATGCTGGTAGATGCTGACGGCAAGGCCATCACCGCCGTGCCAAAAGGTGAGGACATCCATCTCAAAGCCAGCGATGCCGGCTATTTCAAAAAGCTGAACAGCATCAACATCAACAAATGGCCGATGGACCTCGACAACAAATATTACCACATCGACGGTGACACCCTCACCATCGACCACGAAGCGCTCGGCCTTCTGCCTGCGGATGAAAACACCATCACCCTCTATGCCGACGGCTTCCGCGCCAAACAGCTGAGCGTGCGCTACACCCGTAATCTGGAAACGGGCCTCTCCGGCCCCGGCGACGTCACCCGCGGCAATCAAGTGCGCATGACGGTGGAAGGGTCAAAAGGCGACTTCCTCAACCACCTCACCACCGTCACCGTCTACAAACCAAGCGGCGAAACCCGCGGCGTCTATCCGCGCGGCGCTGGCAGCTACGACGACAACTACTACACCATCAGCAAAAACAACGTGCTGACCATTGTCGACAACGACGGCACCCTCTTCAACGAAGACGGCCGCTACACCATCAGCCTCGACGCCCAGTATTACAACCGCCTCACCACCCAGCCATTTGTGGTCAGCGGCGAAAAGAAGGCGACACCACAGCCAACCGCCACCACCAAAAATAGCGACGGCAACTATGTGCTCACCTTTGACAGCGCAGCCGCCGACTGGGGCAACAATCTCAGCGCCGTCAGCGTCAACAGCAAAGCCTACGGCCCAGCTGCTGATCTTTCCGAGCTGAACAAGCGCGAATACCGCTGGAGCGTCAATGCCACCGGCGGCTACGACCTCACTCTCCAGGACAAGGACTTCAACAAGGAAGACAACAGCGTCACACTCTCCGCCACCGGCTACAACGACGCCACCTTCCATGTCGCCAAGGACGCCAAAACCAGCGACAGCGCCGCCAGCACACCAACCGTCGCCGAAGCGCCAGCAGCACCAGCGCCATCCTTCCCAGACAACGGCACCGTGCTGCTGACCTTCAATGAGGTAAACAGCACCTGGCAGGACAAGCTCACTGCCATCAGTGTCAACGGCACCACCTACAGCCTCTTTGACGCCCTCCTCGGCACCCCAGGTGACAACCAGTATCAGTGGCAGGACAACGGCACCGGCAAAAACGCCCTCTACCTCAACAAGAGTGCCTTCAAGACCGGCGACAACATCGTCACCCTCTCGGCCGATGGCTACAAAGACATGATTGTCAGCGTCAGCATCGCCAAAGAAGCCACGCCGGAACCACCAGCGCCGCCTGCTCCGCCAGTAACGACGGAAGCAAAAGGTGTGCCAGTTGTCAGCTATGGCGTTGGCGGCGGCTACAGCTATATCTACTTCGACAAGGATGGGCACCATTCGAAAGAAGCAGAAGCCTATGCAAAAGCTGTGACCAGCGTGTCGGTCAATGACACCGACTTTGAAAAAGTCGGCTACTACTACCCAGATCCAAAAGAATACGTCGTCAGCACCAGCGGAACGAAGTACATCGCTTTCAAAGACAGCACCTTCAAAGGCAAAGACACCACCGTCGTCATCAAGGCCAAAGGCTACAAGGACCTGAGCCTCACCGTGGACAAAGACGGCGAACTCACCCTCAACGACACCGCCTCTGCGCCTAAAGCCGCACCGGAAGACCCATCAACCAGCATCACAGAAGAGGCAACGCCGGAAACATCAACGACGCCTGTGCCAGCAACGCCAGCGCCTGAAACAAAGGATGTGCCAACCGTCAGCTACGGCAGCAGCAGCGGCTCCAGCTACTTCTACTTTGACCGCGACGGTCAAAAACCAGAAGCCGCCCAGGCATATGTCAATGCCGTGACCAGCGTATCCATCAACGACGTCGACTTTGAAAAAGTGTCCTATTACCATCTGGGCACAACAGAATACATGGCAAGCAGCAGCGGCCAATATAAATACCTCTTTTTCAATGGCAGCGTCTTCAGCGGCAAAAATGCCAAAGTCGTCATCAAAGCCGACGGCTACAAAGACCTGACCTTCACCGTGAGCAAAGATGGTCAAATTTCTTTTGACGATACTGCATCCGCAGCCACCGTCGAAACCACAGAAGCACCAACCATGCCGGAAGGACCAACTGTGCAGAAAGAGTATGGCGCATGGTTCTACACCCTGAAATTTGCCAACGGTGACCATACCGCTGCTTATCTCTCGGACGACAGCTTCACCCTCACCGTCAATGGTACGAAATACGAAAAATCCGATGTCGATTTCCTCAACAACGATGAGTTCCACATCGACACCAGCGACAACACCCTGATGCTGCACGACAGCAGCTTCACCACAAACGGCAACACCACCGTCACCATCCACGTCGACGGCTACCAGGACCGCGTCCTCACCATCGACCGGAATGGTGCCTTGATCAACGCTTAATTCCTTTATACTTTTTCCTTCTTATGCAGAACACCCCCGCGCCAGGCCCAAGCCCAGCGCGGGGGTGTTCTGTTTCTCTCCCGCCGTCATAACCTGCAACAAATCGCAAAATAATCAAGATTTGTCGCACATAAAAACGCGCGCCGCACACAGCGCGCGTTGATTTTATGCCATAATGCCTTCCACCACCTGCCAAAGCAGCGAAGCCGCCGAAAAGAGCAGCACCACATTGACCAGCTGCTGGAAAAAGCTGGTGTTCATGCGCTGCACCAGCCAGGTGCTGAGACGCAGCGCCACAAGCACCGCCGCCAGCCCAACGATCATATAAGGCAGCCGCGCCATCGTGTAGGAACCGGCGAACACATGCGCCAGGCAGGTGAACCCCATCGAAAACGTGCCGCAGCCAAACTGCATCACGCGAAACATCTGCTTGTCGCGATAGCGGTTGCGCGTGTAGATGACCGTCAGCGGACCGCCGCAGCCAAACGCGCCGGAAATAATGCCGGAACACACCAAGAGCAGCTTGTGCCAAGGCCGCTCGTGAAACGTTGTTTTTGCCTTGCCGCGATGGTTTTCAATAAGCCCCTTGATGGCAGTAAACGCAACAAAAATGCCCAGCACGCCTTTCAACGCCAGCTCCGGCAGATATTGCAGCGAAAAAAAACCAATCGGCATGCCAATGATGATAAACAGCAAAATATGTGCCAGCTCACGCCAATGAATCTCGCGCCGCACACGAAATGCCTGCACGCCCGACTGCAGCGCCGCAAACAGCACCAGCATCGACACCGTCAGCTCCAACGGCATGAACATGCTCAACAGCGGCAGCGCAATCACATTCGCCGCAAAGCCAATCAGCCCCGCCATCGTCATCGCCAAAAGCATCACCGCACCATACAGCACCAGTGTTACCATTCTTCCATCGCTCCCCTTTTTCTCATAGAGCACCATTATACCACAGTCACCATCGCTGCGCACAAAAAAGCGCGCCTCCTGCTGGAGACACGCTTGTGCTTCTTATTCCGTGCGCAGTGCAATGACAGGATCTTTCTTCGCCGCTTTGCGCGCCGGAATCATGCCGCCAATCATCGTAATGAAAACGCTGATCACAACGAGCACGGCCCCTGCCTGAGCAGGCAGATACACCGTCACGCTGGTGCTTTCAATGAGCTGCTTCAAAATCGCGTTGATCGGATACGTCAGCGCCACCGAAATGCCCACGCCCAAAGCGCCCGAGCACAGCCCGATGATGAGCGTTTCAGCGTTGAACACCTGCGAAATGTTGCGCTTCGACGCGCCAATCGCACGCAGAATGCCGATTTCCTTGGTGCGCTCCAGTACAGAAATATGGGTAATAATGCCGATCATGATGCAGCTGACAATCAGCGACACCGCCACAAAGGCAATCAGCACATATGTCACCACATTGACCATCGACGTCAGCGAATTGGTCAGAAGCGAAATGTAGTCGGT
This sequence comes from uncultured Peptococcaceae bacterium, assembly GCA_937976375.1. Classification (GTDB taxonomy): domain Bacteria; phylum Bacillota; class Peptococcia; order Peptococcales; family Peptococcaceae; genus UMGS1590. The sequence goes on from CALJRU010000004.1 coordinate 52,168, forward strand.
GTAGGTGATCTGTTCCTCTTCCGGCTTATCGGCATTGTAGTTCTCAATGCACGCCGTGACGCCTTCCTTGTCTTCGAACGAGTCGGTGTAAATGCTGATCGAATACGGCGCATCCAGGCTCACCTTGCCAAAGCTCGTGAGATTGTCCTCATAGGTCACATCGCCCATGTACTGGTCGTAGAAATCCACCAGCAGCGCCTGATCTGGTCCCGATGCCAGCCACGCATCCAGCGCCGCCGCCATCGTCGCCTCGTCGCCGCCCATGCCGCTCATTGCCGCCATGGCGCTCATGTCACCGCCTTCAGCAGCGGTGCCGCTCTCCTGGGCTGCCGAGTACATCATCATCGTGTACAGCGACGCCTTTTCGCTGATGCCAAGGCCCTGCATGTAGGCCGTTGCATCGGCAGCCTTCGCTGCATCGTCGGCCGCTTCAAATTCCACACCATTGAGCACATTGACCGTTGGGTTGGCTTCCTGCGCCTGCACCACTGCGCTCTTATCGGTGTAATCGATGAGGTAATCGGTGAGCGCGCGCGTATAGGCCACATTCGACTGAATCGACGCATTTTCGCTGCCGTCCTTCGGACGCACAATCCCGCTCACCACCAGCTGCAGGCCGTTGTCGTACATCTGCTGCTGATAAGACAAATCGTCGTGTACATCCTTAAAGGTGCCATCGCCATTGTCGATGTAATAATCGCACGCCGGCACCAAACGGAAGCTCTTATTCATCAAATCCTCATAGCTCCAGGATGGCGTGTCGGCCTCTTCGCCAGCATCAAGCGCATCCTGAATGGACTTGTACGTATCGTCATCGATCACACCCAGCTGATAGAGCACCGACGTTGGAATGCTGTTCTTATCATCGAGCACCAGCACCACTTCATTATAGGCTTCCGGCCATCTGCCGCTGACCACATCGTAGCTGTCGCTCACCACTGGGCTGATGAGTTCGTCCTCATCGCTGCCAGGGATGATCTCGTCGAAATTTTTCGCACCCACCGTCGAACCAGCCGTCATCGGATTCATGTTGATGGCGATATCGCCGTTTTTCATGTTTTCCTGGCTTTCTTCCATTTCTTCCATGGTCGTGTTGGTGTCGCGATCGGTGTTAATCACACCGCCTGCAGCATCCGTCGTCAGCACATCAAAATCCACATTGTACGTGTACACCACGCCATTGGTGCCCAAATACTGGTGAATGTCGCTGTCTGGATCATCCAGGTATTTCTTAAACGCCGTCAAATCGTTTTCCGTAATGCTGGCGTTCATGTTGGCGTCCATTTCCAGCAGACTGTTGTCAGCATACACCTTGTCGCGGCTCTCATCCACCTCCGCCGCTTTGCTGGCCATCAGCCCGGCACTCGACATCAGGCTCGACATATCCACCGTCTCCGCATTGATAATGATCGGATAAGCGTTCATCGCGTCCTGCTGAATGTTGCTGATATACGTATTGACCCCGGTCGACAGCGCCAAAATCAGCGCAATCCCAATAATCCCAATCGAACCGGCAAAGGCCGTCAGCAGCGTGCGCGCCTTCTTCGTCCACAGATTCTTAAACGACAGCGACAGCGACGTCCAAAACGACATCGACGCCTTGCCCATGCTGCGGTGCACCGGTGTTTCCGTGTCCACCTCGTCCGGCGCAACAGGGCGCGTATCGTCGATGATCACGCCATCTTTCAGGCGCACAATGCGCGTTGCGTACTGCTCGGCCAACTCTGGGTTGTGGGTGACCATGACCACCAAACGATCCCGCGCCACCTCTTTCAAGAGCTCCATAATCTGCACGCTCGTCTCGCTGTCCAACGCGCCAGTCGGCTCATCCGCCAGCACAATGTGCGGATCGTTCACCAGCGCGCGGGCAATCGCCACACGCTGCATCTGCCCGCCGGAAAGCTGGTTCGGACGCTTGTGGATATGCTCCGCCAGCCCCACCTTTTCCAACGCCTCACGCGCGCGCTTGCGCCGCTCTCTGCGCGACACGCCGCTGATCGTCAGCGCCAGCTCCACATTCGCCAGCACACTCTGGTGCGGAATCAGATTGTAACTTTGAAACACAAACCCGATCGTATGATTGCGGTAAGCATCCCAATCGCGGTCGCGGTACTCCTTCGTCGACACCCCGTTGATGATCAGGTCGCCGTCTTCGTAACGGTCCAGCCCGCCAATAATGTTCAGCAGCGTCGTCTTCCCAGAGCCCGACGGCCCCAGAATCGCCACGAACTCATTATCGCGCAGATCCAGCGACACCCCGTTCAGCGCAACCTGGGTAAAATCCCCGGTGGTGTATGTTTTGCGAATATTTCTCAGTTGCAGCATGGCGCATCCTCCAAAAAATTAGTCATAGTATCAGTATATCACGTTCATAAAACCTGCGCCACGCGAAATCAATCGCCCATCTCACCGTCATAGAGATAGTCCGTCGCCGCCCCATGATACACGCGGCAAGGCATCGTTGGGTGCGGCTCGCTCGCCAGCTTGCCATCGCGCAGCGCCAGCGCATCCTCCAAATCACGCCCAATAAAGCTGCCATCAATCGGACATTCGCTATGGCACGGCAGCACCGTCGCATCCGCTGGAATCATCAGCTTCAGCTTGCGTAGACTCGCAATATAATTCTGCAAATTGCGCTTCTCACCAAACATGTAAATCGGCCCGCCATGCTGCACCGAATCCCCCGGCAACAGCAGCTTCTTCGACGCATCATAAAACGCCACACTTCCCGGCGTATGCCCAGGAATCTCAATCACCTCAAAACGATAATCGCCGCAGCGGCAAATATCGCCATCATACAGCGGCAGCAGCATCACATTCATGCCCTCCACCATTGGCCAGTCACCAGGATGCAGACGGCACGAGCCAAAATCAGGCAGCCCGCCGCTGTGATCGCGATCAGCATGCGTCATCACCACATCCACCGGCTTGTCGGTCAGCGACAGCACCGTCTCCAGCACGCCACTGTCCGCAAAGCCCGTATCAAACAACAGCGCACGCTCGGCGCCGATCACCAAAAACTGCCGCACACGCTCGTCCTCCAGCGCGTACAACCCATCCATCAATAAACGCGTCGTCAACATCGCCCATTCCTCCTTAACAAAAAAAGGCCCCGAACCCTCGGGACCCCTTTCATAGTACCTCAAACATTACTTTTCGTCTTCGTCGTCGCAGACAACCTGCACACCGAACTTAGAAGCAGTTTCTACAACATTGTCGCAGCCATCGAAATCCTGAACGTGGATTGCGTTCTTATCAGCTTCGGCCTTGTCGTCTTCGTCGTTGCAAACAACCTGAACGCCAACCTTAGAAGCAACTTCCTTTACGTCTTCGCAGTATTCGTCTTCAACAAAATCACGTAAATCAACACGCTGAGTCATAATCTTTCACTCCTTAGTTAAAAATGCTATCACTCGTATTCTGTAGTATCATTATAACTGTTTTCTGATCAATTCGCAATAATCGTTTAACAATTCGTATAAGTTCTATTTAATGGAAGAAATACCCTCCCATTTGATGGAACAAATACACGCGTTATTTATCCCTACACTTTTGCAATGGAAAGAAACCGACCGAAATTTTTGCCCGCCCCACAATGCAAAAACCCTCGCCTCCCAAAGGAGACGAGGGTTTGCTAAAAATCACTCAGGCATAAACCTGTTTACTTAGTTTACACCATGCAGCGCTTCAAGTTCGCGTTCAACTTCATCCCAATCGATCTCATCGCGGTCACCGGTCCAATTTTCATGGTTGGTGCCATCGCTTGTGACCCATTCATATTCATGACCATTGGTTGCTTCCTGAATGTCAGCATAATACCAAGCACCCTTCTGGTTGTCTGGCCAGGTGCGCATAATGGTGTCAGGGAGCAGGTAGTCTTCATGAGGAACGCGATCGAGGGTACGGTTGACGATGGAGCATGCTTCAGCGCGGGTAATGGCTTTATTCGGCTGGAAGCTGCCATCTGGATAACCGCCGATAATGCCCTGTTCTTTTGCTGCCTGAACAGCATCGGCAAACCATTCGCTGCCGGTGATATCGCTAAACGTGCCATCGGTGTAATCCACGCTGTCGTTTTCATAGAAACGTACAGCAATAGCTGCAAATTCAGCGCGGGTGATTGGTGCATTTGGCTGGAAGGAGCCATCTTCGTAGCCAGTCAAAATGCCCATGGCACTCAGCGTGGAAACTGGCGTGTTAAACCAATCGTCACTGCTTACATCGGTAAAATCATTGCTTTGGGTCCAGTTTTCAGCGCGTGCTTCGTCGGTAAGCAGGCGGTAGAAAATCGTGGCCACTTCGGCACGGGTGATGTTGCCCTGTGGTTTCACCGGCCAGAGATCTTCGTTGTCGGTGGCTTCACCGGTACGATAATCTTCTGGATAACCAACGATGTAAGAATAATGATCCTGGGTGTTCAGGTCTGGGGTTTCTTCATCGATGGTGCCCGGTGTTGTTTCATCGTTCCAGCGAATGTTGGTAAATGTTCTGCTCAATGTTGGATGCCACTGACGGGCAACCTCTGGATAAACGGTGGCAAGATCATTAAAGCCAGGCAGCACTTTCTTATTGGCGCAATAGGGGCATCCGCCGCCACGCTGTGTTCGACTGGACACGATCGCCTGATAAGCATGGCCCTGGTCACAGATCCACCACACCTTGCGATTGCTCGCTGGTGCAATATGCTCCGGCCTCAAAGGGCCATTTTTTGTTGGGTGCCATTGCCGCGCGATCTCAGGAAATTGGCTTGCAAGGTCATTTTCACCGGGAATGATTTTCTTTCCAGCGCATACAGGACAGCCGCTTCCCGCCACACGCGAAGCAACAGATGCCTGCCATTCGTGACCATGCGAACAGCACCACCACACCTTGCGTTTAGTGCCAGGGACAACATCTTTGGGCGTCAGCACGCCGTTTTTAGTGGGATGCCATTGTTGCGCCAGCTCAGGATAATTGGCTGCGAGATCATTGTCGCCCTGCAGCACCTGTTTATTGGCACAAATTGGGCAGCCTACGCCACTGACACGCGCCTTGATTTGAGCATTCCACTCATGCCCCTGTGCGCAGCGCCACCACACATGTCTGTGGCTGCCAGGCAACACATCGCTCGGTGTCAAATCGCCATTTTTATCCGGATGCCACTCTGCTGCCAAAAGTGGATAACATGTGCCAAGGTCTGTTTTTCCCTTGATCGGATTACGTCCGCTGCAATAGGGACAGCCCGTCCCACTGCCAGTGCGCGTGTGCACAGCCGCTTGCCAGCGATGACCATCCACACATCGCCACCACACCTCTCTTTTGCTTCCATAACTGGTCGTTTCCGGGGTCAGCGGGAGATTGCGTTTCGTGTCCCATTCAGCGAGCAGATCTTCTCGCCCTGTGCGATGACAAAAATCGGCCAGGCTTTCTCTCATGCCTGTCATCTCCAATTCACTGAAAATTCAATCCTATGTTAATTAAAAAGTAGTGCCCTCAGATGGGCAGTCTATGAAGATGCCATTAGAGAGCACTACTCAGTTATGATATTGCCAACAGCATGCCGTTAGCAACTATATGGTAACTTCGTCACCGATTAGCTCTGGAATACAACGCTTGCGGTCAGGTTGTTATCATCATAGAGTGGGGTCACTTCGAAGCCCATTGCTTCAGCAGCAAAACGGATTGGTACATAAGTACGATCGCCCTGAATCACTGCTTCGGTGTCCATGGTGGCTTCTTCACCATTGATGGTGTAAGTAGCTTCACCAATAGTCATAACGATGGTCTGTTCATTGTATTTAATGGTAACAGTACGGTTATCGTTATCCCATTCTACGTCAGCATCAAAACCTTCAGCGAGTGCACGGATAGGAACCATGGTTCTCCAGTTGCTGTCAACGTATGGTGCAGCGTCCATGGTGAAGAGCTGCTTGTCAACAACATACTGGGAAGAGCCGATAGTCATGGTTACGTTGTGATGTGCAACAATATCGCCATCGCCTACGGTGTACTTGAGATTACCAGCATAGATTTCAGTACCAGCTTTTACATACACAGCCACTTCAACTTCAGTGTCTGCGGTAGCATAAATGGTCAGGGAACCCTTGCCATTTGCTACATCATGACCCCACTTCTTGTTGGCAGTCACAGTTACTTTTGCATCTTCGTTGCTCTGGTCAACGAGGTATGCATAAATTTCGCCTTCAACTTTTGCAACGTTGCCGTCAGCGTCAACAACGCTTACGGTCACTTCGTTGTCAGTATTGACAGGGCCTTCGGTTGGATCAAATGCGAGATCCTTGGAATAGTAGGAATCCACAACAGTCAGTTCAACAGTAGCACCAATGCCGGTCTTGCGATCAAAACCAGTTACAGTGATGCTGGAACCAAGCAGGGTTTCATTTGCTTCGATGTCTTCTTCGGTTGCGAAGAATCTGTTGCTATAATGAGTATCCTGACGTTTTGCATCGCCATTGAAGCCAAATTCTACGTTGTCAGCTTTTACTTTGATGCCGTTTTCGTCAACATAGGTGCCTACAGCCATAACAGTCTGGCCAAGGGTGACTTTGCCATCAAGCTTGGTCCATTCTTCAGCTGGGGTAACGTCTGGGTTGGTCATGTATTCATGGCCATAGAGATCGATTTCCAGGCTCTGGGTGGTGCCATATTTTGCAACATTGAAGCTTGCAGAAGCATAGTCACCACTTTCGAGGGCAACGCGTACGGTGTAAGCCCCAGGAATGAGGTCTTCTTTGACGCCTGTGTAGAACAAGGTGTAGTTGTCGCCATCTGGAATCAGTACAAAATCACTTTCATCAAGCAAATCTTCTGGCTGCTTGGTTACACGAAGATTTTTAGCATGATTGTCGGCATCAAGGTCAGCAGCAGGTTCGCTGTCAGAGAGATCGCCAGAGATGATGTTGCCTGCTACATCAGTGATGGTGAACTGTACAGCATCGGAAAGGTTGCGGTTTGCAAAATCATTCCAACGGCTGTCGGTACCAGCGAGGACATAGCCGCCATCTTTGGTGGTATCAATGTCGTAAGCGCTGACTGTTTCGGTCAGAACACGCAGAGTGTATTCTTCACCAGCAATGCTGATGTAGATCGGTACATCTCTCTTGTCGTTCATGGTGAAGCTGAAGGTGAATTTACCAAGGTTGTCAGTGGTGGTGGTCATGCTGCCGCTTTCAGTAGCAACGAACTGAAGGTTTTCACCGTCGCCAGAAGTCAGCACAACTTCAGTGCCTTCTGGAACTGGGGTGTTGCTGTCATCGCGATAAGCATAACCAGTGACTTCGTACTCATCGGTGCCATTCTGATCAAAATCGCTACCAGTCAAATCTACGCTATCAATGGTGTTGTCATCGTCAAAGGTTGCAATTTTATCATTACCATGATTGAGAACAACTTCTGCAACTTCAAAGTCTGCAGGTGCCACATTAACCTTAATAGGCGCTTTTCCATTCAAGAATTGGAAATTAGATTCAAAGCTGCCATCTACAGTTGCGGAAGCTTTAATATCACCAACACCAGCATAGATGTAGAAAGTACCTTCACGGTTAAAGGTTACGGTAACTTCGGTGTCATTGGTAACTACTTCATCAATCTTGAACATGTTGTTATTAACATCACAGGATTGTACATTGTTGCTAAATGTTACAGCATCTGCGGCATAATTGCCTGCACTATCAGTTACCCAAAGTTTCACATCTTGAGCACTTCCAAGTGGCTTGTTGGTACCTACGCCAGTTGCATCATTAACAGAAAAACTAATGGTTTCTGTATCGTCATTAGCAACGACTTCGATTTCTGTACTGCCATTAACGGAGATCTTACTTGCATTAACAGAAACTTCTCCATTAGCCGCGAAAGCAGCAGCAGGAACCAAAGTCAGAACGAAGGCTGCCATGGTAACCAGCGCTACAATCTTTTTAGAGATCTTATTCAATATATTTCCCTCCCAATTAAATTTCTACAGTCTTTCCCTGCTGTAGTCAGGGCTGTGGAGGTTTCCACAGAGGTTTGCAGAGAGAAGCCTGTCTGCAATCAGGCGTTGGGGTTCCCTGCCCAACTCAGGCTGGCTGGCTCGGGACTCGCCGCCCGC
>CALJRU010000005.1 GCA_937976375.1 uncultured Peptococcaceae bacterium
CAACGCGACCGTCTGCTTCTCAACGCGACCGTCTGCTTCTCAACGCGACCGTCTGCTTCTCAACGCGACCGTCTGTTTCTCAACGCGACCGTCTGCTTCAAAAGTTTAATACGTAATATTGATTTCGATCAGTTTTTGATGTTCCATGCCATTCTAGCAGACCTTCATCTTCAAGTTTCCTAAGCATTTTTCTACAAAAAGTTGTCCCTCTTTCTGTAAGCTCCGATGCTTTTTTGGTAGTCATGACTTCGCCACTATTATACATGTAATGCAACACGATCATCGCTTCGATGCTCAACGTTTTAAATTTTTCTTCTGAAATAACATTTTTTATATGATCTTCAGTTCTCATGGTTCTATTAAGAACATTATTCTCTAAAACCAAAAGGACATTATTATTTGGTTCATGATACGTTGGTTGCTTTAAAAACAGCTTCTCCATTTCTGAGTAAATACGCTTAACACCCTCATTCATTTCTTTCACCCAGCCAAATTCACATAACACTCTAGCAATGCGAGGATTTCTTGAGTACCTTTGATTGAGGATATTTTCTATCGTTACAATATTTGGCAATAAGCCTGGGCTTAATATTTCCATACGATCATCAAACATCACGACTTTTATATGCTCGCCTCTCATAGAATAATTTCTATGAGTCAATGCGTTCACGATTCCTTCAAACCATGCGAATTCAGGATACTCCGGCATAATTTTAAACCTTCCATCTTGATCCAGATATTGAAATTCTCTCATCTGAGTATTAATAAATTCTCTTGCCTCTTTGATGATAATTGGAATCGCACCCTCAAAAGTTTTTTCTTTAACAATATTGATTTCTGTTCCAACTTTTGCCTTCATTCCGTCATATCTTACAAATCTTAATCGCGCTTGAGGTAAAAACTTGCATGGATTTTTCCCAAAAAGCAAGATCCCAGCATTTGTTAATTTGCCATCGACCAAAAAATATCTCTCTCTAAGCACTTCTTCATTCGTTAAGTCAGTGATATTCATGATTGACTTATATTCGCTCATCACAGCATCATCAATATCACTTAAATCAGCGCTCTCCACAATTTCATCTTCAAAAGACCTTTGGCCCCTATCATATTGTAACTGGAGAATCTGTTCATAGTTTAGTTCTTTTGACTTGTCATTTTGTCTCAAATACACTTTCCCATCATAGGATTTAATGACTCTGTCTATTGAAACCTCTACGGAAATAATAATTATTTGATCGTCTTGGTCGTTTACATTTTTGACATCATAAATATCGAATCTTACATTTAATGGGGTTTCCTTTAATTCGGTGATACATATGTTTCTATATTCATCAATTTTATGCGCACCTTTATAGTTGAAACCCGTAATTTGTCCATCATCTTCAATCCCAATAATCAACTGCCCACCTTCGGCATTTGAAAATGCAACTAAATGTTTAAGAATATCCAACGGTTTTATTCGTGCACTTTTTCTATCAAAATACTGATTTTCGGGCTCCGAACAAAAGAAAGCGAGTTGATCTTGTTTTAGTTCAGCCATTCTATCACCCTCTATGAATCTTTTCTGTGCAAATATCCATTTGCATTAAAGCATCCTGATTATTTTACAATAAACAATTTAATTAAAATTACTTTATTTTTCTCTTATCATCACGGACAACTAAAGACGCCTTCCGCCCACAAACAGCCGCCGCAGGTCGGATGCTGATTGCCGGTGCAGTCTTCACGATTTTCTGCAAAAGAATCGCAGTGACCACAGTAAAGGCATGGTGAAAAATCGAAATCATCAAATTTACGGCGAAACGTTGTGTACGCCTCGCTGTTCCAAATGGCCTCCAGGTCTTGCTGCTTGATATTGCCAAAACTGCAGCGATAAATCTTTCGCTCAACGTTGTCCATGTAGGTTCGCCCATTGTGCAGTAGCGCCATGCATGGGCAGACTTCGCCATCGCTGCTCACAAAGCACATGCCCTCACGGATGAATTTGCAGTAATTGCTTTTGCGTACGACCGGCTCACCGTTGAACGACAAGATGAAATTTTGTTTCGCCAGCATTTTCGACACAGCAGTCGAAACCTCTGGAATGTTCATATCAAAAAACGGCATGTCAACCTTGGGCAGGTCATTACCCTGCGCCGGCGCGTAAGCATAGGTGATGCGATTATAGAGCATCTCCTCGCGCGACGAGGCATCGGTCGGATAAATATTAGAAAGATTGACCTCATCTACACGGTACTGAGCAATGAAAACCGGCAGCTTCGCCAATTGATGCACGTTACTTTTCATCGCCACAAAGGTAATACCCAGACGGATCGTGCTTTTCTGATCCTGACGCATGCGGTTAAAGCGCCGAATGTTCTCCAAAACCTGCTTTGACCGCGCATGTCCAGAATGCGCTGGCGATGCTGCCGCAGCAGACACGTCCAAATCGTCTATTGACACCCAAAGCTGGCTCAGCCCCGCATCAATGAGCGCACGAATCATCTGCTCATCCAACAAGGTGCCGTTGGTCAAAAGCTGCACCTGCGCACCCGTCGCCGCAGAAAGCGCCACCATCTCAACAATATCAGGATGAAACAAAGGCTCTCCCTGACCACCGAAGAACACCGTCTCCACCGAACTTGGCATCGTGGCTAAAACATGTTTCACCTCAGCCAAACTCAGTTCTCCAATCGACTCATCAAACCACGTATTGCGAAAACACATCTTGCAATTGAGATTGCACTTCGTGGTAGGTTCAATATAGAGTTTCTTCAACATGGGCATTCCTCCTTGTTTTTTATTTCTGCTTATCTAAGAATCAATCGCTGACCAAAAACAGCCGGCACTCACTTTCGTGTCAGCACGACGACGTTTTCAACGTGGCTGGTTTGCGGGAAGAGGTCCACGGGCTGGACGGCGCCGATATGATAGTGTTTGCTGAGTTTGGCGAGGTCTCGGGCGAGGGTGGCTGGGTTGCAGCTGATGTAGAGGATGCGTGGAAGCTGGGCGCTCACGAGAGCGTCGAGGAGCTTGCCGTCGCAGCCTTTGCGCGGAGGATCGATGATGGCGATATCGGCATGGTTGCCCTTGCTGAGCCATTTTGGCAGCCAGACTTCGGCTTTCGCGGTGGTGAAATGGGCATTGGTAAAGCCGTTTGTTTTGGCGGCTTTTTTGGCATCATCGATGGCTTGGCCGACGCTGTCGACGCCGTAAAGGGCTTGGTGCTTGTCGGCGATAAAGCTGCCGATGGTGCCAATGCCGCAGTAGAGATCGAGGATGGTGGCATCAGCCGCCAAGGCACCGAGCAGGTCTTTGCCGGTCTGATAAAGCACTTCGGCCTGAGCAGTGTTGACCTGGAAGAAAGACGCCGGTGAGAGGTCATAGTGCAGGCTGCCGAGACGCTCCGGAATGGTTTCCTTGCCATGCAGGTGGGTGTAGGCGCGGCCAAGCATGAGGCGTGGGTTGGTGTTGACATTGTGCCAGATGCTTGTGATCTGCGGCCATTCTTCTTGCAAGCGCTCAACGAGACGCTGCTGGCGGAATTTCTGAACAGCAGTAACAAAAACAACCATCATGTCGCCAGTGGCATGGCTTTCGCGAATCATGACTTTGTCGATGTCGGCAATGCCGGTGGTGGTGATGGCCTCTTCCAGCCAGGCTGTGAGACGATTGATCTGTTCGCTGAAGAGCAGGCAGCCTGCAGCTGGCACAAGATCGTGGCTGCCTTTCTCATAGAAGCCGAGGCGGGTCACGCCGCTGGAATAATCGGCATGAAAGATGCCTTTGTTGCGATAACGCCAAGGTTCGGCCATGGTTTTAACAGGCAGCACCTGACAATCGAGCTTGCCAATGCGCTGCAGGGCATCTTCCACCTGGCGGCGCTTAATCTCGGCCTGCAGCGCTGCATCGGCCACTTGCAGGGCGCAGCCACCACAGGCTTCTGCCAAAGGGCAAGGCGGCGTCACGCGATGCGGACTTGGCGTGAGCACGTCTTCCAAGGTACCTTGAATGATGCCTTTATGGCTGTCACCGAGGGTGGCGGTAATGGTTTCGTCTGGCAAAGCGCCGGGTACAAAAACGACCTTTCCTTCCGCGGTGCGGCCAACGCCGCAGCCGTCGTGAGAAAGGCCGGTGATATGAAGCTGAGTCATTATGGGATTCCTCCAATGGTTATAGTACGGAATAATAGGCTACGATCATGACTGCATTCCAAAGGCCATGAGCGATGGCGCTGGCAAACACCGACTGATAGCGCACTGCGATGACGTTCAGCAGATAACCGCCAACGGCAAGCGGAATCGCGCGCTGCGCATCCATATGCGCGCAGCCAAAGATGACGGCGGTGAAGAGCATGGCCATCTGAGGGGTGAGGTAGCGGCACAGGCTATTGAACAAATAGCCGCGAAAGATCAGTTCTTCAGCAATGGGCACGAACACGCCCATGGTAAGAACGACGAAAATTTTTACCCACAGCGCATCGTCGGCCTGCATATAGCTTTGCACGTTCTGTGCGGCAAGGCCGTTGGGCAGCAGGGCATTGATCAGCTGCACCAGCAGGGTCATGAGCACATACAGCAAAATGCCGCCAATGGCTGCCCCAAGATAAGGATGGCGCCCCTGCGGCGCACGCACGCCAATCATGCGCCAGCTGGTTTTGCGCGCTGCCAGAAAGCAGGCCAGCACCGCCAGCATGAGCACATCCTGCAGCCAAAGCCCACTGAGCAGACTGCCTGCCGTGGTGCTTCCCAGAGAAGGAAACAGACCGCGCAGGATCTGCTGCAGCCAGCCAGCGATGAAGGCACCGCCAATATAAATAAAAATAAAATCTACAGGTTGAATGTTGTTGGATTGTTTGGTCATCGTTTTGCCTCTGTATCAAATGTGAAAGACCAATATGGCGATCATAGAATAATTGAACAGCCCCAGCACGTCGGTGGTTGTGGTAATAAACGCAGACGACGCCACCGCTGGGTCAACATGGAGCCGTTCCAGTGCCAGGGGCACCACTGTGCCAAGGAGTGCCGCCATAAAATTGTTGAGGATCAGCGTCAAGCCAACGGTGATGCCAAGGGACACACTGTGCTGCCAGAAAGAAGCCACCAGGCAAACGATGCAGCCAACCGTAAGCCCCAAGGCAAACCCAAGCAGCGCTTCACGCAAAATGGTGCCTAAAGCCGCCTTGGTGGTGATGTTGCCAGTGGCCAGCCCACGCACAGTAACCGTGCAGGACTGCGTTCCCACGTTCCCAGCAATCCCTGTCATCATCGGAATAAAAATGATCAGAGCAGCAACTTGCTGCAACGTCAGCTCAAAATAATCCAGCACCGTGCCGGAACAAATGCCGCCAAAAATGGTAATCAACAGCCACGGCAGGCGCGACGTGTACGCAGTCACAACGCTGGCGCCTTCATCCATTTCGGCTTCGGTGGTACCAGCCATACGATAAATGTCTTCGCTGGCCTCATCCTGGATGACATCGACGATATCGTCGACGGTGATGATCCCAAGGATGTGGTCTTCGTCGTCAACAACCGGCAGTGCCAACAGGCCGTATTTGGACATGATATCGGCAACTTCTTCCTGGTCATCGCGCACATTCACACTGGTGACGTTTTGACGCATGATGTCGCCAACGGTGGTCTCAGGCCCAGCAATAATGAGTTCACGCAGGGAGAGAATGCCGACGAGATGGTTCAGCCCATCGATGACATACACATAGTAAATCGTTTCTGCGTCGGGTGCGTACATGCGAATGATTTCAATGGCTTTTTCAGCATTGACAAAAACTGGCACGACAACGAACTCGGTGGTCATCAAACCACCGGCAGTATCGCTTTCGTAGGTCAGCAGGTCGGTGATGTCGTCAACCGCTTCATCTTCAAACAGTGAGAGAATGCGGGCACGTTCATTTTCATCGAGGTCTTCGAGCATGTCCGCCGCTTCGTCACTAGGGATCTCATTGGCGATGGCGGTGGCCATATTGCGCGGAAGTTCGAGAAAAATCGAAACCATGAGCTCTCGATCACTCATCGAAAAGAGCACATCGGCGGCATCTTCCGGCTCCATCACCTTGATCAGAGCCGCTTGTTCTTCACGGTCCTCGAGGGTTTCAAGGTATTCGGCGATGTCTTCAGCGTGTTGTTCTTCCAAATACTCTTTGAGGGCTTCTTCTTCCTCTTCGGTCGTTGGCACTTTGAGCGCTTCGATCATCCTCCCACACCCTTTCTGTTATGACACGCTGTTAGCTAAAATCCTCCATATCAAAGCCCAGGTCATGAAGCACCCCTTCGCGGTTACGCCAGTTTTCTTTGACGCGCACCCAAAGCTTGAGATACACTTTTTCGCCGAGCAATTCTTCAATATCGCGGCGGGCAGCAGTGCCGATGCGTTTGATCATGGCGCCTTGTTTGCCAATGATGATGGCCTTTTGCCCGGCACGTTCCACATAAATGGCCGCGTGCACAATGAGCTTGTCGTCGTCCTCGTCGCGTTCCATATGTTCAATAACAACCGCCACACTGTGGGGCACTTCTTCTTCTGTGAAGCGCAGAATCTTTTCACGAATGAGTTCTGCCATGACAACGCGCTCTGGCTGGTCGGTGACAGCATCCTCTGGATAGAAACTTGGCCCGTCAAACAGATAGCCTTTTGTGGTTTCCAGAAGACGGTCCACATTGTCGCCGCGCTCGGCAGACAGCGGGAAGATTTCTGCAAAATCACGGCGGCTCTGCCACTTCACAATGGCGCGCATGATTTCTTCCGGTGTCATCATATCGATCTTGTTCAAGAGCAGAAACACTGGCGCCTCAATTTTTTCCAGGCTGTCGAGGATGAACTGTTCACCGGCACCAAAAGGCACCGAAGCGTCCACCACATAGAAAATAACGTCACCATCATAGATGGATGAACGTGCCGCCTCGACCATATACTGATCAAGACGGTGTTTTGGTTTATGAATGCCCGGCGTATCCACAAACACCATCTGAGCATCCGGCGTGGTAAAAATACCGGTGATACGGGTGCGTGTGGTTTGCGGTTTTGATGATACAATAGCGATCTTGCGCTCAAGAATCTGATTGAGCAAGGTGCTTTTTCCGGCATTTGGCCGGCCGATCAGGGAAATAAAACCGGTTTTCATGATGCTTCCTCCTTTTCCAACGAAAATGGTGCAGGCAAAAAGCCTGCACACTGACGATCTATCAACAGTGTGCCTGAAAACAGCACACTCAATCACGTGTTACGCCGACGGCGTTTAATAGTGCCTCTTCCTCGGCACGCATCTCGACTTTGTCATCCGGTTCGATGTGGTCATAGCCAGCCAAGTGCATGAGACCATGCACCACCAGATAGCACACTTCTCGTTCAACGCTGTGCCCGTATTCGGCTGCCTGCGCCTGTGCATGCGGCACTGAAAGCACAATGTCGCCAAATGGCGCCAGTTCCCCTTCCAAAAGCTCGATTTCATCGTCGCGCTCATAAAGCGGGAAACTCAGCACGTCGGTGGCACGGTCGATGCCGCGGTATTCTTTGTTGATGGCACGAATGGCGTCATCATCACAGAAAGTGAGGCCGATGACCAGCTCATCCGGCAGTCCTTCCTGCTCGGCATACAGCGGCAGAATGGCGTTGAGCCGTTCCAGCCAGACTGGATCCAGGTCGCCCCAATCGTTGACAATATCAAATTGCATGGTGTGCCTCCTTTATTTCAGCAAGCTCTTTTTATCCGGATAAGCGACACGTTTATGATACATGCTGTTAATCATGCGAATCATTTCATCGGTGATTTCATTAAGATCGCGATAGGTCAGGTTGCATTCGATGAACTGTTTATCGTTCATCTTATCGTTGATGAGATTGCGAATGAAGCCTGCCACCTGGGCATGGTTAAGATGACTGATGCTTGAACGCACCGCCGCCTCAACAGTGTCCGCGATCATGAGAATGGCCGCTTCACGCGTCTGCGGGCGCTTGCCCATATAGCGGAAATCGTCTTCTTTTACATCCGGATCGAGTTTTTTTGCTTTGTAGTAAAAATAGCTGACCATGGTGTTGCCATGGTGCTGGCTGATGATGTCAATGATGGTCTGCGGCAGGCGCGCTTCTTTCGCGAGTGCCACGCCATCCTTGACGTGGGTGGTAATAATGAGATAAGACAAGTTTGGCGAAATCTTATCATGCGGGTTGAAATCCGTCATCTGATTTTCTGAGAAGAATTCCGGCCGTTTGATCTTGCCAATATCATGATAGTAAGCGGCAGTACGCACCAACTGTGCATCGGCGCCAATGCGCAAAGCCGCCGCTTCGGCAAGGTTCGCCACCATCAGCGAGTGCTGATAGGTCCCCGTCGCTTTCTGCATGAGACTGCGCTGCAGTGGTGTATTTGGATCGCACAGCTCCATCAGTGTCAGCGACGTGGTCACGTTGAAGGCGCTTTCAATATATGGCAGAAGGCCGATGGTCAGAACCAGCGTCAGGAATCCATTGCCGACACAGAAGAGCAGCAATGAAAGCAGTTCGCTCAACTCCAGCCCTGCAATCAAATAGTAAATCACCCCAACCAAGGCCATGGCAATGGTCGAATGGACCGCCGACATTGTTAAGTCAATGCGGCGATGCAGCACCTTGACCTGTCCCAGCGCTGTCAGCGACCCGGCAATGCCTGCAAAGGCCACATACACATCATTGGTATAGAGGGCAACCAACAGCCCCATAATCAAGGTCACAAAGATGGCCTCTTCGTTGTCCAAGAGAATCGCCAGC
The DNA here is from genome assembly GCA_937976375.1 of uncultured Peptococcaceae bacterium. Classification (GTDB taxonomy): domain Bacteria; phylum Bacillota; class Peptococcia; order Peptococcales; family Peptococcaceae; genus UMGS1590. The sequence continues at coordinate 8,743 of CALJRU010000005.1, forward strand.
ATGATGGCGACCGCCGGCAGAGGAATCAGGAAATTGACCAGTTCATCGGCCGACTGCACAGGACCGATCTGTATGGCCGAAATGATCGGAAACAGGATCATGATGATGGAAATGGTCACAAGGATGATCGAGGCATTGCGCTGCCACTCCTCACGCGGCTTCTTTTTGGCGCGCCATTCGGAGAATTTTGAGACGGCAATGATCACCAATATGATCGCCAAAATCACACCAAGGGTGATCTTGTATGGCGAGCGGTCGTTGTTGTTGGACAGCGCCTGAATGGCAGCATAATCATCTTCACTGATGACATCGCCTTTGTTCACAATGACCTGGTCTTTTTGCACGGTCTTGACCACGGGGTCCACACTTTCCATCAATTCACGGCGTTTGGCTTCGCTGTCCTGTTGGTTGATCACACTGGTTGGATAAAATTCCGTATTTTTGAAAATGCTGCTGACCAGCTTGCGGTCCAGCACACTGAATGCCTTGGAATTTTCGACTTCCTCTAAGAGATCTTCCTTGGCTTGTGGCAAATCGGCTTCTTTGACGCCTTTGCCCATGACATTGGAGGAAATAGCCACAGCCTGCTGATGCAGCAGCTCCACATGATCGGCGGTGTATGCACTGAGGCTTTCCCATTCGCTGTCGCTGAACTCGGTGGATAAAAGTTCATTCAATTCATCGTGGCGCTTGGTATAGTTCGCATCTTTTGAGCCAGCTTCACGCGTTTCATCGTCAACGACAAGAATGTCCTGCAATTTGTCAAAAATGCGATCAATAGACACCAGTGTAAGATTGTTGAACTGATCGAGATTGATCTCATAAATATCCTCAAAGTTCTCCAATAGTTCTTTCTGCTTTTCTTCCGTCGCAGCTTCATCTTCATAGATGACAGAACGGTCTGCCGTGATGGTGCGCGTCGCAATATCGCCCACCTTCCAGAAAAGCTGTGTGGACACCATTCCCTGCATCATGACAATGGTCATGATAAGGAAACTGACGACGACAACCACCTTGTAAGAAAAGGTGCGTTGTTCCAAAAACCTGCTAAACGGTCTCCAGTGAGGCGTCTTCTTGCGATGTGGATGACGTGGTGTCTGATTTTTTTCTGAGCTCATGGTGACTCATCTCCCTCGCCTGATAGCGGTCGTAGGCCCGAATGATCTTGGCAACGACCGGATGCCGCACGACATCCTCCGCTTTCAGGGTGTAAAAACCGATTTCTTCGATATTCTGCAATATCCGGTAGGCCTGGCGCAGACCGGACTGATTGGCGTTGGGCAGGTCAATCTGAGTAAGGTCGCCTGTCACCACCGCCTTGGACCCAAAACCGATGCGAGTGAGGAACATCTTCATCTGCTCCGGCGTGGTGTTCTGCGCTTCATCCAAAATGATGAAGGCATCGTCCAGAGTGCGTCCGCGCATGTAGGCAAGGGGGGCAATCTCAATGATGCCCTTTTCCAAATGTCGCTGTGCCGTTTCCTGGCCCAGCGTGTCATAAAGACCGTCGTACAGCGGTCTCAAGTAAGGATCTATTTTTTCCTGCAGATCGCCTGGCAAAAAGCCCAGTTTCTCCCCAGCTTCTACTGCTGGGCGGGTAAGAACAATGCGTTCCACCTCGCGGCGTTTCAATGCCAGCACGGCCATCACCACCGCCAAATAGGTCTTACCAGTGCCGGCAGGCCCAATGCCAAAGGTAATGGTCTTTTTGCGAATCATCGCCAGATAGTCTTTTTGGCCCTTCGTCTTTGGGCGAATCTGTTTGCCATGAGAGGTGATCATGAGGACTTCGTTAAGCCCTTCCACCTCGGCATTGGCCATCTGACGTGCAGCATTTGTGAGCGCATAGTGGATGTCGTTTTCCTCCAGCTCCCGTTCCCGCGCCAGGGTAATCAAATGCTCAAACAGCGTCCTGCCGGCATTGACGCTCTCCTCCGTACCAATGAGTGTCAGCACGTTCCCACGCGCTACGACATTGCATAACAGATTCGAGGTGATCAGACGCAGCCAGTGGTCTGCCGGGCCAAAGATGCGCGGCGCAACCATATCTTCCAGGACGATACGTTCTTTGTAATCGCTCAAATTATCTGTGCTCCTTTTACATGTCGATTGGCATACATGCTCTATCCTATTATACTCTATTCACATCGGTTCGACAATCTCGAATATCAGCAAGGGAACGGCCTTGCAATCGGGATTTTTAAAGTGTATCATTAGTTTAATAATTCATTCTTTTACAAGGAGGAGCCATGCTACGTCTTATCAAAAATCTCAATCACAACATCCATGAAAACATTCGCAGCAATCGGCGCGTGTTCATCTTGTATTCCGTACTGCGTGTGCTTGTGATCATTGCCATGGTGCGCGCTATTTTCAATGCCAACTACAATGGCGCCTTCATCTGTCTGCTTTCTCTAGCACTGTTTCTTGTGCCATCGTTGATGGAAAACGGCTTTAACATCAACATTCCACCGCTCTTAGAAGGCATCATCTATCTGTTCATATTTTCTGCAGAAATTCTCGGCGAGCTCAATCATTTTTACGCCGCCATCCCTTACTGGGATACGATCCTGCATACACTGAATGGTTTCTTAGCAGCTGCAGTTGGTTTTTCAATGATTGATCTCTTGAATCGCAACAGCCGTCATTTGACACTGTCGCCCTTCTATCTGTGTTTAATGGCTTTCTGTTTCTCCATGACCATCGGCGTCCTGTGGGAATTTCTCGAATTCAGTGCTGATGCGCTGCTGCACACCGACATGCAGAAAGACTCCGTGATCACAGCCATTCAATCGGTGTACTTTGACCCGAGCGGCAGTCAGGAAGTCATCCATATTCCGAACATCACGGAAACACAGATCTTCACCGCCAACGGCGATGTCTACACTGTGCCAGGCTACCTGGACGTTGGGCTGCGCGACACCATGGGCGACCTGTTCGTCAACTTCCTTGGCGCGCTGACCTTCAGCATCCTCGGCTATTTCGGATTGGTACACCGTGATCGTCATAAAAAGAACCTTGTCTTCAATTTAGTGCCAACCCGTGACCGCGACAGCGACAACGACGACAATTATTCTTTTTCCAGCGGCGGTTTTACCTCCGACGACGATGACAATTAAACACCCAAAAACGCATCGGCTACGACCGATGCGTTTTTTGCTTCTATAGAAAACCACCGGCATCAAAAAAGACCGTCTCTGTATCACAGAAACGGTCCAAAGGAGAGGACTATATCATCAGCCTTTGCCGCTCGGCGGCATGTCTGTGTTATTTTGTTTTTTTCAGTGCCAGATAATAGAAACCTGCAAGCATAATGCTGCCGCCAACAACGTTGCCCAACGTGACTGGCAAAAGATTATCAATAAGAATGCTGGTCCAGTTCAGACTGTCCATCTGTGCAGCAGTGATGCCGAAAAGGTCTGTGGCGGCCTGCGCGTAATCGGCGTTGCCTTTGGCGAAAAATCCTAATGGCAGGTAAAACATGTTGGCCACGCTATGCTCGAAGCCGCAGCTGACGAAGACCCAGATCGGGAAGAAAATACCAGCAACTTTGCCGACGGTGTCTTTGGCTGTCGCTGCCAAAAAGACGGCCAGGCAGACCAGGAAGTTACACCAAATACCACTCAAGAAGGCTGGGCCAAATCCAAGTCCAACTTTACCAACTGCCGTTTTAATAGCGTAAGCGCCCATGCGCGCACCAGACAAATCCAGCTGCCCCATGGCATATACCGTCGCTGCCAAAAGCACTGCACCGATGGCATTGGCAATGGCAACATAAACGAGGTTTTTCACCACGCCCCCGAAGCCGATTTTTCCTGTTGGAATCCCCAGCACATTGAGGCAGCTTCCGGTAAGAAGCTCTGAGCCAGTGAGCACGATCGAAATCAGCCCCACAGGGAAGATCGCACCGCTGACCACGCGTGCCACACTCATATTATCAATGGCGTGACCGGCAATCAATGCCGCATTGGCCCCAAATGAAATCATCAATCCTGCCATAATGCCCAAAAGCAGCGTTTTCATAAAAGGATAGGTTACCTTATTGATGCTGTTCTGGGTGAGAATGTCTACCACCTCTACTGGTGTATTGTATCCTTGACTCACACTCATCGCCCCTTTTTTAAGATTCTGACTATTCCGTCTGTAATTTATTATAATGAAAAGCGGACACGGTTTCCATATTAAGAAGCATTAAATTGTCCGTGCACCATTAAAACTATTTATAATGATATTCATTTCTCTCCATAATACTTTCCATATGCGCTATAATTGAATCATTCCATTACACAGAAAGGTCTTGATTCCATGCCAACCTTCCCTTCTGCGGATCGCCGTACTGCGATCCATTATCATGCTTGGCTGCCGGACAGCGAGCCACGGGCTGTGCTCGTGCTTTTTCACGGCATGCTTGAATACAGCGGGCGCTACGCACCATTTGCTGAGGCCTTGAACGCGCAGGGCATTGCCGTCTATGCACAGGACCACCTTGGCCATGGTGAAAGCGTGCATCCGGCCAGCCTGCATGGTCACTTCGCCGATACTGCTGGCAATCGCTATGTGATCAGCGACTGTCTGCGCATGTTAGCCATTGCCCACGCCGCACACCCTAATGCACTGCTTTTCCTGATGGGCCACAGCATGGGCTCCTTCTTGGTGCGCCAGCTGCGCCATCAATTCAGCTTGCCAGCACTCTCTGGTGTGATTCTCATGGGCAGTGGCAAGCAGCCGCGCCTAGCAGTGAAATTTGCCCAAGCCTTTACGGGCATGATCGCCAGATTTTCCGGCGCCACCCGCAAAAGCCCCCTGCTTTTCAGGCTCATTCTTGGCGGCAACAATCGCCGCTGCCATCCCCGCCGCAACAGCTACGACTGGCTCAGCCGCGATCCGGCACGCACCGATGCCTTTGCCGCCGACGCCCGCAACTGTGACAACTTCACTGCCCAGGCGTATAACGACATGCTCAGCGGTATGTTGACCAACTACGACACACGGCGCACCGCCGCCATTGACACCAGCGTGCCGCTGCTCATTCTTTCCGGCGATGCTGACCCGATCGGTGAATATGGGAAAGGCGTGATCCGCCTTCGTGATGATTTCCTCGATCTTGGCTGTGATGACGTGCGCGTCATCCTCTACCCAGGTGCACGCCATGAATTGCTCAATGAAACGAACCGCGATCAGGTGATCAGAGACATTCTCGATTGGCTGAACGCCTTGCTTGAATCCACTCATTAAGCAGCAAAACCATGCGTTTTGTACTGCGCCCAATCATTATTGGGCGCATGTCACAATTCCACGCATGGTTTTATTTTTTATGCTCAAAGTTTGCACCAGTCGATGGGCTCTAACCCATCCTGAATGAGATAGGCATTGGCACGCGAGAATGGACGGCTGCCAAAAAAACCGCGGCTGGCTGACAATGGACTTGGATGCGGACTCTTGATGATATGGTGACGGCTTGTATCGATGAGCGGCATCTTACTTTGTGCGTGTGCCCCCCAGAGAATGAACACCAGCGGTGTCTGACGTTCGCTCAAGCGCTGAATGATGGCGTCGGTCAATGTTTCCCAGCCATGACCAGCATGGCTTTTCGGACGTCCCTGAGCAACGGTGAGTGTGGTGTTCAAAAGCAGCACCCCTTGCTCCGCCCAGCCCAGCAGACAGCCATGGTTTGGACGTGCACAGCCCACATCCGCTTCCATCTCTTTAAAAATATTGATCAGCGATGGCGGCGGCTGCACGCCAGGCCGCACCGAAAAACTCAGGCCATGCGCCTGTCCTGGTCCATGATAGGGGTCCTGTCCCAAGATAACCACCTTGGTATCCGCATAGCTCGTTACGCGCAGCGCGTTGTAGATGTCTTCCATCGGCGGGAAAACACGCTCGGTGCGATATGCCTGTTTGAGAAATTCCCGCAGTTCTTTATAGTAGGGCTTGGCAAACTCATCATCCAAAACTTCTGCCCAGTCGTTCTGCAAAAAATGAACCATGTTCCTTCACATCCTTTGTGTTCTATTGTGCCACGAAAGCCTTCGCTTGTCATCCCGCATTTGTGTGATCTTTCCATAAAAAACACGCCTGTCGTACGTGACAGGCGTGTTGAAATGACAACGGATGTTGACACTGTGATCAGAACAGCAGCATCGTGCTTAATGCATTGGCCCCTGCTTCGATCATTGGGTCGAAGAACAGACCCATTGCAATGCTCATGACCATGCAGATGATGAGCGCAATCTTCATGCCAATTGGCGTCTTGATCTTCGTCATATCCGCATCTTCTGGCACTGGTGCGAAATAGCATTCACGCACGAGACGCAGATAGTAGTAAACGGATACCATGCTGAACAAGAGGGCAATGATCGAGAAGATCAGATAGCCGCTCTGGATGGTAGATGTGAAGATGATGAACTTCCCAATAAACCCACCAGTAGGAGGCAGACCACCGAGGGAGATCATGAAGATGAACAGCCCTGCAGCAAGAAGCGGCGAACGTTTGCTCATGCCAACATATTTCTTCATGTCTGTGGTGCCTGCAGCAATTTCAACATTGGATGCAGCAATGAAGGCGCCAATGTTGGCGAATGCGTAAGCAGCTACATAGAAGCAGATGGCCACAATGCCAAGGGTGTTGGCCGCTGCCACTGCGAGCAGCAGATAACCAACCTGCGCAATGGAAGAGTATGCAAGCATACGTTTTACATCACGCTGTGGGATGGCAACGAGGTTCCCGAAGATGATGGAGAGCATTGCCAAAGCAATGACCACATACAGCCAGGAATCTGCAAAGTAGGTGAAATAGTTGAACAGTAGGCGGCAAAGAACGCCAAGTGTTGCAACCTTTGCACCAACAGCAAGGAAGCCGGCCACAGGTGTTGGCGCGCCCTGATAAATATCAGGTGCCCACATGTGGAATGGCACGGCACTGAGCTTGTAAGCAAAGCCAGCCAGGAAGAACAGCACGCCGACAACCATGAATGCGGTGTGTGAGAAAGCGTAGATGTTCATTGCCATTTCCAGGAACACCGTGGTGCCCATGAAACCATAGATCAAAGAGATACCATAGAGCATAACAGCCGAGCTGAGTGCCGACAGCACCAGGTACTTGATCCCTGCTTCAGTGGAAAGAGCATTGTGGCGAGCGATACCAATAAGCACGATGAAACTCATGGTCATCAGTTCGAGGCCAACATACAGAGTGATCAGGTCGCCAGCAGCGGTGAACACCATCATCCCAAGCGTTGCAAAAACAAGCAGGATGTAGTATTCCGCTTCGCGGAGGCCTTTTTTCTTCACATAGTCGCAAGAGCAGAGCGATACGAGCACTGCGCAGACGAGAATCAATTCTTTGAAAAACAGACTGTAACTATCGGTATAGTACATGCCATTGAATACGATGCCAACTTCCGGCGGATAGATCACACCGACCACGCCAATAATCACGAGGCCGAGAACAGTGATCCAGCCATATGGAAGGGCTGCCCCTTTTTTCGCAATGAGCTTAGCCAAAAGAAGGATCAAACCAAGGACGAATACCAACAATTCCATTGTAATCGCTTGAAAAGTCAGCATTAGAAGATCCCTCCAATCACACTGGATTCAATTGCTTGGACGATAGGTGCAACGCCGGATTCGATCATCGCGCCGATGCCGTGTGGGTAGATACCGAACACGAAGAGTGCGATAACCAGCACGCAAGGACCAACGAGATAGATCCCATGAATGTCATGGAGATGATCCCATTTTGGATTGCGAGGACCCATGAAGGCAATGCGCACAGCACGCAGGCAGTAGGTTGCGGTGATAACGATACCGGAAATGGCGACAACGGCCATCATGCGATAGCTGATGAAGCCAAGGATGACTTTATCGCAGGTGAAGCTGCCCATGAAGATAAGGAATTCAGCAACAAAGTTGAACATCCCTGGAAGACCGAGGCAGGCCAATGCTGCCAAAGAAAACAGCACTGCTGCGCGTGGCATCTGCTTAGCAAGACCGCCAAATGCGGTGATGTCGCGGGTGCCAGCTTCGTGGTAGATGTAACCGATCACGCTGAAGAAGAGCCCCATCATGAGACCGTGAGCAACCATCTGGCTGACTGCACCAGAAAGGCTCATGAGGTTCAAAGTGGATACACCTAAGAGGATGTAACCCATGTGGCTCACGCAGGCGTAACCAACGAAGAGCTTCATGTCTTTTTGAACCATTGCGATAAATGCACCGTAGATGATGTTGATCATGCAGAGCAGACCAATCACCGGTGCCCAATACTGTGCCCCTTCTGGGAAGAAGCTAACAGCACAGCGGATGAGCCCGTAAGCACCAAGCTTGACGATAACGCCGGCATGGAGCATGGAAACAGCCGTAGGCGCTGCAGCATAACCAAGAGGAGACCAGGTGTGGAATGGGAACATCTTAACGAGGAACCCAAAGCCGAATGCCAGGAAGGCATAGGCAAAGATCTGGAAGTCGGTGCCATAAGCCACAGCGGAAAGCTCATCCATATTAAGAGTGAGATAACCAAGGCCGGCGCTGCTGCCACCGTAGAGATACATGGAAATGATCCCCACGAGCACGAATACAGAACCGATGAGCAGATACAGCACAAGTTTCATAGCGGCGTAATCCTTACGAACAGAACCCCAAACCCCAACGAGAGTGTACATTGGTACGAGAGCCAATTCGAAGAAAATGTAGAAGAACAAGAGGTTTTGTGAAGCAAATACGCCATATACCCCACAAACCAAGATCATCAAGAAGATGAAGAATTCTTTGGTACGGGTGTTCATGTCATAAGAAATGCACGCCCCGGCAAAGATGATCAAACTGGTCAAAAGCATCAGCGGCGCGCTGATCCCATCCACTGCCATGATGTAGTTGATCCCGAGATAATCAGAGCAGGAAATGTTTTCGACAAACTGCATGCCGCCTTCGCTGACATTGTACTGCGCAAACATGAAGAGTGTGAGCAGAAGGTTCACGCCCATGAATCCGATGGCCGTTTTCTTGATCGTATCCACTTTGTCACCAGGGATAAAGAAGATGACTATGGCACAAAGGATTGGCATCAATGTAATCAGCGACAGAATTGGAAATCCTAGACTATTCATTGACTACATCCCTCCTAACATCGGCATGGCTTTCCAGAGCACAATCACGATCACCGCAAAGAACATGACCACTGCATAGGTCTGCATGTTACCAGTTTCTGTCTTACGCAGCTTCGCACCAAGCCATTTGGTGACGTTGGCCACGCAGTCTAGGAACCCATCGATAATGTAAGTATCGAACCATTTGCAGACATATGAGAAGCCCATGACAATTACATCAAAGATCCACTGATAGATCTGGTCGATGTAGAAGCGGTTGGAGAGGATGCCATAGATAGGACCGCTTGCTTTAGCGATCTTGGCTGGGTCAATGCTCTTCTTATGGTACATGAGATAAGCCAGGCCAATCCCAGCCAATGCCAGTACAGTAGAAAGAAGCATGACAAAGTAATTGGCTTCCGGATGATGTGGTTCGCCATAGAATACATAAGATGCATAGCCATTGTGCATGAATGGCGCACCAACAAAACCGGCGAAGATCGCAAATACCGAAAGAATAACGAGTGGCACCGTCATAACCTTTGGAGATTCATGAAGGTGACCATGTGGCGTACGGTTTTCACCGAAGAAGGTGCGGAAGATCAAACGGAACATATAGAACGCCGTCATGAAGGCAACCAATTCGGCAACGATGAAATAGCCATAGTGGCCAGTGGTATACGCCGTGGTGATGATTTCATCCTTGGACCAGAAGCCGGCGAACGGGAAGATCCCTGCCAATGCCAGCGAACCAATGATGAAGGTCCAGGTGGTGACAGGCATGTACTTACGCAGGCCGCCCATCACTGCCATGTCATTGGAACCAACACAGTGAATGACAGAACCTGCACCAAGGAAGAGCAGCGCTTTGAAGAATGCGTGCGTGCCCAGATGGAAGGTTGCTGCGGTGATGGTGCCAAGACCAATTGCCATAACCATGTAGCCAAGCTGACTCATCGTAGAGAAAGCAAGTACGCGCTTGATATCGTTGTTCACGAGTGCCATGCAGGCTGCGAAAATAGCTGTGAAGCCGCCAATGAAGGTGATCACTTCCATGGTCAGAGTTGCACTGGAGAAAAGTGCAAACTGACGTGCCAAGAGATAAACACCGGCAGCAACCATGGTCGCTGCATGGATCAAGGCACTGACAGGTGTAGGACCTTCCATGGCATCTGGCAGCCAAACATGCAGAGGGAACTGCGCGGACTTACCGATAGGCCCGATGAAGACCAGAATACCCATCAGGGCAACCAGAGCTTCATTGCCATAGTTAGGAATCAATTCAGAGAGCTCGGTGAAATTGAAGGTGCCAAAGGTGGCGAAAATCAAGAAGAAACCGAGCATAAAGCCGAAGTCGGCGAGACGGTTGAAGAGGAAAGCCTTTTGGCTCGCACGTGCTGCACTGTCGGTATCATAGTAGTAACCGATGAGCAGATAGGAGCACAGACCAACCATTTCCCAACCGAAGAAGATGAAGAAATAGTTGTTGGCAACGACCAACAGCAGCATGGAGAATACGAACAAACTCAAATAGCTGAAGAATCGAGGTGTTCCAGGATCTCCGTGCATATAACCGGTGGAATAAATCGCAACCAGTGTTGCAACGACCATAACAACGAAAAGCATCATTGCTGTCAATGGATCGATGAGGAAGCCGAGCTCGATGGAGAAATTACCGATAGCGAGCCATTCGACACCATACTCGATCGGATTGTTCATGGTAGCAGCGCCGCCAAGAACTTCGATGCCGATGCCACTGGCGATGATCAAATCGATGACAAATACACCAATAACAATACCCACCGTCAGGTTTTTACTGCGTCCGGTAAAGAGTCCGGTAATCGCAAAAGCAAGGAGCGGCAGTAATGGCAATAGCCAAGCATACTGTATCATTATTTATACCCCCCTTACCATTTCAACCAATCGATCTTCGCAACATCGCTGTTTCCGCTTTCACGGAAATGCTTGATGATGAGCGCCAGACCGACGGCAACTTCCGTTGCCGCAACAACGAGAATAATCAAGACAAACGCATAGCCGTTGACACCGTTGATGCCGACAAAACGGTTAAACGCCAAAAGATTGATATTGACAGCGTTCAGCATCAATTCAATACCCATCAAAACTGCAATGACATTGCGTTTTGCCAAGGCATTGAAGAGGCCGATGGCAAAGAGGAACGCGCCCAATAACAGATAATGTGTGAGTCCGATCATTGGCCATCATCCTCCTTCCCGATAACAATTGCACCAATCATGCCAACGAGCAAAAGCAGTGCAACCAATTCAACTGGCAATACATAGGTGCCAAAGAGTTCGATCCCAATTTGCTGGATCCAATCTTCTGGCAGAGCCTGTGGTGTGATAAGGTTCAAGCTGCGAATAACGATTGCCATAACAACCGCAATCCCTACAGCAACCACACCAGCGCCCACTACAGTGCTGGAAAATGGGTTGGTGCCATCAAAGTTTTCCTGATTAGCATGACGTGTCAGCATAATAGCAAACACGGTCAAGATCGTGATAGCGCCGACATAAACCATAATCTGAACAACAGCAAAGAATGATAACTGCAAGGTCGCATAAATGCCGGCAACCCCAATAAAGCACAGTACCATGCTCAATGCACTGTAAAGGATGTTCTTATGAGCAACCATCATGAGCGCCCCAAAGATGACAACGAAAGCCATCAAGTAGAATAAAACTGGCGAGATCATTCAGCTGCCCCCTTTCCGTCTTCAGAAGGTGCGGCTTGAGGCTTTTCTACTTCCTGTGGCTTTTCGGCCGCAGCAGCCTCAGGCTTGGCCGCTGGTGCTTGAGGTTTTGCAGCCGCAGCGTCGGCCGGTTTAGCCGCTGGTTTTGCAGCAGGCTTCGCTGCTGGTTTCGGTGGCTTCACCGGTTCAGGCATGCCCATTGGATTGCCTTCTGGACGTTTCTTGTTCCAATAATCTGCTTGCACTTTGTTGAATTTCTCATTCATTGCCTGAGGAATCCCACTCAGGAAATTATATTCCGTATTGTCGTAACTATAGCAAGCAATTTCAAAGTTGTTTGCGTTTCTAAGCGCTTTGGTTGGGCAAGCTTCAATGCACATTCCGCAGAAGAGGCAGTATTCCACCTGCATTTTGTAGGCAGTAACAACCTTTTTTCCTTCCTCGTTCTTCTCAGTTTCCACAGTAATGACATGATTTGGGCAAGCCCGTTCACACAACCCGCAAGCAATACACTTTGACAACTCATAGTCAAAGAAGCCTTGGCTGGCAGGTGGGAGGTCTGGACGTTGTTCCGGATACTGTTCAGTGATCTCTCGCTTGAACCAATGTTTCCCTGTAACGCCGAGGCCTTTTAATAAACCGATTCCGTACATACATCCACCTCCTATGCCATGAACTGAATGGCTTTGATCACGATGCCGGTAATAGCGAGGTTAACAACCGCCAGCGGAATCAAAACTTTCCAATTCAATTTAAACATGTGGTCGATACGGATACGAGGATAGGTCCAACGCACCCACATGTTGAGCAATACAAAGATATAGGTCTTAATGAAGAGCCAGAGCCAACCAGGCAGGAATGGGCCGTCCCAACCACCAAGGAAGAGGACTGCTGCCAGCCAGCACATAGCCAACATTGCAACATATTCACCGAGATACATAAATGCAAAACGCATGCCGCTGTATTCGGTCTGATAACCAGCGATCAGTTCCTGTTCACCTTCAGCCAAGTCGAATGGTGAACGGTTGATTTCAGCCGTTGCAGCAATCGAGAAAATGATGAAGGCCAGTGGCTGACGCCAGATGAACCAGCCATTTTCAACCTGATCATAAACGATATCGTTGAGGTTCAAACTGCCGGTAAGCATGACAATACCCAACAGAGAGAACAACAACGGAATTTCATAGCTGACCATCTGCGCTGCTGCACGCATACCACCCATAAGGTTGTATTTGTTGTTTGCAGCCCAGCCTGAAAGCAAGAGCACAATCGTCGTAAATGCGCTGACAGCGAAATAATAAATCAAGCTGACTGGAGAATCATACACAGTCATGCCTTCGCCCAAAGGCATCACAGCGAACACCATCATCGTAGGAATAAAGACCACGATTGGCACAAGATTGTAGAGGAACTTGTCTGCTCTGTCTGGTGTTACAGTGTTCTTACTAACGAGCTTCAGAATATCCATAAAGAGCTGGAAAATCCCGAATGGCCCGCAGCGGTTTGGCCCCAAACGTTCCTGAATGAAACCAGAAATTTTACGCTCTAAATAAACCAGAATAATAACGTTGCACAACAGGAAAATCAGGATGGCAACAGCAGCAACGATGCGTTCAATCCACAGGCCCAGTGCCTGAGAACCGCCCAGGCGCATCGTGATGTCGACGATCCAATTGCCTATGTTAATAAACAAATTATTAAGCACGATTCACTACCCCCTTTAGCGGTCCACTTCACCGAGAACGATATCGACCGATGCCAGGGCTGCGACGTAATCCTGCATGAACATGTCTTCAACGCCGACAATATCCTGCAGCGCAAATACGCTCATCATACTTGGTGCATGAATGCGCACGCGATAAGGCTTGGTGCCGCCATCGCTGACAACATAGAAACCAAGCCAGCCCATGCCGCCTTCGAGCTGAGCATAGGCACTGCCCGCAGGGACCTTGATCATCTTTGGCACCTTCCCCATGGTAGGGCCTTCATCAGGCATCTGTTCCAGTGCCTGGCGAATGATCTTAGCTGATTCCGCCATTTCCCAATAACGCACCATATAGCGATCATAGCAGTCACCAATCTCACCAGTAGGTACATCAAAGTCAAAGCGGTCATACACACTGTATGGTTTGTCCTTACGCAAATCAATCTTAGCGCCAGCAGCACGCAGGTTTGCGCCATATACACCGTAATTGCGGCACATTTCAGCGTCGATCACACCAACGTTTTTCGTACGAGCCAAGAAGATTTCGTTACCATTGAGGACATTATCGAAGTCCTTCAAAGCATCTGGGAACTCATCCAGCCACTTTGTGAGCTTTTCTTTAAAGCCCGTTGGCAGCGGTGTTGGCGCACCGCCAATGCGGAAAGCATGGTTGTTCATGCGGCTGCCGCTGTAAGCTTCCAGCAAATCGAAAACTTTTTCACGTTCACGGAACATGTACATCCAAACGGTATAACCATTGAAGTCCAGCGCCATGCAGGCGAGGTATACCAAGTGATGCGCAATACGCTGCAATTCACCAATGATGACACGCACATATTCGCCGCGCTCAGGCACTTCCACACCCATGAGCTGTTCCACTGCCATGCAGTAGCCCCATTCATTGAGGATGCAGGAAAGATAATCAAGGCGATCCGTATACGGTACAACCTGTGCCCAGGTGCGATCTTCGCAAAGCTTTTCAATACCGCGATGGAGGTAGCCACACATATTCTGGCAGCCAACCACTTTTTCGCCATTCATCGTCAGCTTTGCCCGGAATACCCCGTGGGTGGAAGGGTGCTGAGGGCCCATATTCATGATATAGGTCTGGGATGGGTCATGATCCTTCTGCAGGTTTTGCAGCTCCTGCTGCTTTTGCATCAGTTCTTCGATCGCCTGCTCTTCAGAGCTTGCATAGCGACCTTGTTTTTCGTAAATACTCATCGTTTTCCCCCTTCCCTTACTTTCTCACATGGTTCTCATAATCCTTGCGGAGTGGGTGACCAACAAAGTCATCCGCCAGGAAAATACGGCGCAGGTCTGGGTGGCCTTTATATTCCACGCCCATGAGGTCATAACTCTCGCGTTCCAGAATATAAGCTGCTTTGAACACGCTGTCCAAAGATGGCAGCCACAGATCGTCTTTCGGAATGTGCACCGACACCCGAATCATATCCATATCTTCCAGATTCATCAGATTGTACACGCCAACCATATCATCTGGATATTCAACCGCGCAAAGATCGAGCAACGCATCATATTTACACTTATTAGCAAGATCCATAATGGCTTGAACAAAATCGTCACGTTCTACAGTGAAAGCCGTTACACGTGGATCTTCTTCTTCCTGCAGAGCAGGAATCACATTCATGATTTGTTCCTTGAGCACGCCTTTCACCTCTCTCTCTCAACGATTGTTGGGTCGTTGACACGATCCTTCAACTTCAGGCAGGCATCAAAAAGCGCCTCTGGACGTGGAGGGCAGCCAGGCAGGAATACATCCACCGGCAAAAACTCCTTCACGCCGCTGACCATCGAATAACCACCAGCAAACGGTCCACCACTGACAGCGCAGTTGCCCATGGCAATGACATACTTAGGTTCCGCCATTTCTTCGTAAATACGTTTAATGAGCGGCGCCATCTTCTTCGTCACTGTACCAGCGACGATCATCAAGTCAGCATGACGTGGCGATGGACGGAATACTTCGTACCCGAAACGCGCCAGGTCAAAACGTGCACCACCGGAACACATCATTTCGATTGCGCAGCAAGCAAGACCAAAAGTAACTGGCCAGAATGAACGGCTGCGTCCCTGGTTCAACACCTTGTCAATCGTCGTTAAAACCACGCAGCGATCAAGTTCCGCCTGTGTTGGTTCGGTATTACGCAGGTAGTCCGTAACCGGCGAAATTCTTGTCGAAGGGCTCCACCCTTCAGAGGTAGGCATGTGCTCCTCGTCAAAACGCACCTTATCTATTTCCATTCTAGCGCGCCCTCCTTCCATTCATACCACAGACCGATGCACAAGAGCACTAAGAAGACTGTGCCGGCAACAACCGGGAACAATCCCACACTCTTGAAGGCAAGGGCCAGAGGAAAGAAGAATACAGTTTCAATGTCAAACAATAGAAATACAAGTGCATACATGTAGTACCCAACACGGAAGTTGACCCAAGCGGTCCCTTCGGTGTCGATCCCGCATTCAAACGTTTCACGCTGTTCCTTACTGTGATAGTAGTGAGGGCTGAGCAAAAGACTCACGCCGATACCAGCACAGGTCAGGACCAAGGCCAACGCGACGAATAACAGGACAATCCATAATCCATCATTCACCTTAAAACCTCCCCTATAAAAATCTCTCCTATCTGCGAAAAAATGCACAGACAGAATTTTGGGCATAAGAATGCCTTTTATATCTACTATATTATGCAACATTTTTTAATTAAATACAATTCTCATTGTAACAATTTACAGAACCATGATAAATTTTTATCAATCATCGGCACCGAGATCTCATTTAGAAAAGTCTATTGAGGGGCTATGTTAAGCCTCTCTCACCTTTTCATAACCAACCACTGTCACTCATATTACGACATCTTTAAACACTAAATATTCAGATTCGAATTATACAATCGCTTAATTTTCTTAAAAATGATCTGCTTTCTATTTCTCCAAAAACAGGAAAAAACAGCGACTTTCAGCCTCTGCAGATTTAGAACTGTCGAAAAATTACAACAACAAACATGCCATTTTCCATAACTATCTCTCTATACATTGTGCCCTTTTTCTTGATGTTGACACAGTAAATCATCATATTTTTCGCATCATTTCTCTTTGCGATTAACAGATCTATCTATTTTTTTCTCACGTTTATCTTGAGCACAAAAAAGAGCCGTCCATCACGGACGGCTCATAGCAATTAAAGATATTGTTTCATCTTCAAACGTTCGATAGAACGATAGAGCGCTGCTTCTGCGCGTGCAACGTCGACGTTGCCTTCACGCTTTTTAGCAAGGCGTTCTTCTGCACGCTGTTTTGCACGTTCCGCACGATCAAAGTCAATCTGATCGGCAGTCTCAGCACTTGGCGTGAGTACAATGACGTGGTTGTTGTCAACTTCGACAAAACCGCCGCCAATGAAGATGTAACCATTTTTATTGTCTTTATCGACGTAGCGCACGATTTCAGGCGTCAATGCCGCAATCAAAGCGGCGTGGTTCGGCAGGAAGCCGATCTCACCTTCTGGCGTGCGTACGACAACGCTTTTTGCTTCAACGGACAGTGCTTGATGGTCTGGAGCGACCACTTCCAACTGCAGCAGTTTTTCTGCCATGGTGAGCACCTCCTTACATTACGCTGCCACTTTTCTTCATTGCCTCTGCTTTGGCAACAGCATCGTCGATGGTACCTACCATAAGGAATGCCTGTTCCGGAAGGTCATCGTGCTTCCCTTCGAGGATTTCTTTGAACCCACGCAGAGTTTCCTTGAGCGGAATGTACTGACCAGGGTTGCCAGTGAACTGCTCAGCAACGAAGAAGCACTGACTCAAGAAACGTTCGATCTTACGAGCGCGGGCAACGATGAGTTTTTCTTCATCAGACAATTCATCCATACCAAGGATGGAGATGATATCCTGCAGGTCTTTATAACGCTGCAGCACTTCCTGCACCTGACGCGCGATGGTGTAGTGTTCTTCACCAACAACGAGTGGGTCAAGAATACGAGAAGTAGATGCCAGTGGGTCCACGGCTGGGTAAATACCTTTTTCAGAAATACCACGATCCAATACGGTCGTTGCATCCAAGTGTGCGAAGGTCGTAGCTGGCGCTGGGTCAGTCAAGTCATCGGCAGGCACATAAACGGCCTGTACCGAGGTGATGGACCCCTTGTCGGTGGATGTGATACGTTCCTGCATCTGACCCATTTCAGTAGCCAGTGTTGGCTGATACCCTACGGCAGATGGCATACGGCCAAGCAGTGCGGATACTTCGGAACCAGCCTGGGTGAAACGGAAGATGTTATCAATGAAGAGCAACACGTCCTGATGCTGTACATCACGGAAGTATTCAGCGATGGTCAGACCAGTCAGCGCAATACGCATACGTGCACCAGGTGGTTCGTTCATCTGACCAAACACAAGGCTGGTCTTGTCGATAACGCCGCTTTCCTTCATTTCTACGAGAAGGTCTTTCCCTTCACGGGTACGTTCGCCAACGCCTGCGAATACGGAGTAACCACCGTGTTCGTATGCGATGTTACGAATCAATTCCTGGATCAATACGGTTTTACCTACACCGGCACCACCGAAGAGACCGATCTTACCACCCTTAACGTATGGGCAGAGCAGGTCGATGACCTTGATCCCAGTTTCAAGAATTTCCTTTTCAGGGGACTGTTCAGCGAAAGAAGGTGCTTCGCGGTGGATGGACCAACGTTCTTCTTCGTTGACTGGGCCTGCTTCATCGATTGGCTGACCAACAACGTTGAAAAGACGGCCCAGGGTGCAGTCACCAACTGGCACTGTGATTGGGCTGCCAGTGTTTTCAACAACGAGCCCGCGCACAAGACCGTCGGTGGAGCTCATTGCAACGGTACGCACAATGTTGCCACCAAGGTGTTCTGCAACTTCCAGTGTGACGTCGAGTTTGTTTTCTACTTGGATTTCCTGCCCTTCGTCAGAAACATGGAGGGCGTAGTTAATTTCAGGAAGTTGGTCTGCCGGGAATTCGACGTCGACGACAGGACCAACGACTTTTATAATTTTACCTTGATTATTCAAGACGGATCTTCCTCCTTATGCGTGCATTAGCTCAACGCGTTGGCACCGGCAACGATTTCCGTAATTTCGTTGGTAATCGCAGCCTGACGTGCACGGTTGTAGCTGATCTCCAGCTTGCTCAAGAGCTCGGTGGCATTATCCGTCGCAGCGGTCATGGCAGTCATACGTGCCCCATGTTCACCGGTCTTCGCATCGGCCATGCAGCCATGAATCTGATTGGACAGATACATTGGCAGGAGCTGGCTGAGAATGGACGCAGCGTCCGGTTCGAAGAGATAATCGACGGTGTACTTGGAACTTTCTTCTTCCCCTTCACCACCGAGGTTATCGCTGGCAATCGGGAGCAAAGGAATGGTTGTTGGCTTCTGACTCATGACAGAACGGAATGCCGGATATACAATGCTGACTTTATCATATTTTCCTGCTTCGTAGGCTGAGCGAATCTCCTTAGCAATGATTTCACTGTCGTATGGATCTGGAATGTCGTTGGTATTGAGGTACGCAACATCCACTGGAATACCGTGCTTGGTGAAATATTCATTCGCTTTGCGGCCCACAGCAATGACGCTGACTTCGTGTCCAGCTGCTTGAGCTTCCTTGATGACGCGATGTGCTTCCTTCATAACGTGTGCGTTAAAGCCACCAGCGAGCCCTTTATTGGACGCGATGACCAAAAACGCTTCATGTTTAATAGGACGCACTTCGAGCAGTGGGTCTGTGACTTCACCGGACACCGAGGCGGACACTTGCGCCAAAACCTGACGCAGCTTTTCCTGATAAGGGCGCCCCGCGCCGATTTGTTTTTGTGCACGACGCAGCTTAGAGGCGGAGACCATCTTCATGGCGTTTGTGATCTGCTTCGTATTGGCAATACTCTGCATTCTTCGTTTGATCTCTTTAGCATTAGCCAAGACGTCTCACCTTCCTCTCTTAGCCTTGGAAGCCTTCCTTAAATTCAACGAGTGCTTTCTTGAGCGCTTCTTCAGTGTCAGCTTCCATCTTACCAGTAGAAGCGATGACATCTAAGACGCTTTCTTTGTAGTTGGACGCACGCATAAAATCAAGGAATTCTTTTTCGAAGCGGCCGACGTTTGCGGTCTGAATGCTGTCGCAATAACCTTTAACGACGGCGTAAATGCTGACAACCTGTTCCTGAACAGGCATTGGCGAATACTGCTTCTGTTTGAGGATCTCGGTGAGGCGTTCACCACGAGCGAGTGTTGCTTTGGTGCCTTCATCAAGGTCACTACCAAACTGAGAGAATGCCTTCAATTCATTATACTGCGCCAAATCAATACGCATGTTACCGGCGATCTTCTTCATAGCCTTGATCTGAGCGGACCCACCAACACGGGATACGGAAATACCTGCGTTGATAGCAGGACGAATCCCAGAGTGGAAGAGGTCGGTTTCAAGGAAGATCTGACCATCGGTAATGGAAATAACGTTGGTTGGAATGTATGCGGATACGTCGGATGCCTGGGTTTCAATAATTGGCAGAGCCGTCATGGAACCGCCGCCATACTTATCTTCCAGCTTCGCTGCACGTTCGAGCAGACGGCTGTGAAGATAGAATACGTCCCCAGGATATGCTTCACGGCCTGGTGGTCGATGCAAAAGCAAGGAAAGTTCACGATAAGCAACGGCCTGTTTGGAAAGATCATCGTAAACAATGAGAACATCTTTGCCGTTGAACATGAATTCTTCACCCATTGCTGCACCAGCATATGGTGCAATGTAAAGCATTGGGGATGGTTCGGATGCTGTTGCTGCAACAACGATGGTGTAATCCATAGCCCCGTGTTCTTCGAGGGTGCTTACAACGTTTGCAACGGTCGATGCTTTCTGACCGATAGCAACATAGATGCAGATAACATCCTGGTCATTCTGGTTAATAATGGTATCGATTGCGATTGCAGTTTTACCAGTCTGACGGTCACCGATGATCAACTCACGCTGGCCACGGCCGATTGGTACAAGGGCATCGATAGCCTTTAACCCAGTCTGAAGTGGTTCATGAACCGCTTCACGGGTGATAACCCCCGGAGCAACGTTTTCTACCGGACGGGTTTTGGTTGTTTCAAATGGTCCTTTGCCGTCGATTGGTTCACCGATGGCATTGACAACACGACCGATCAGTGCTTCACCAACCGGTACTTCGATGATGCGGCCAGTACGTTTTACTGGGTCGCCATCTTTGATATGTTCAAATTCCCCGAGAAGAATGCAACCAATGTTGTCTTCTTCAAGGTTCTGGGCCATCCCTTTAACGCCGCCAGGGAACTCAAGAAGTTCGTTAACCATGGCGTTCTGCAGTCCGTGTACACGAGCGATACCGTCACCGACCTCGATAACAGTACCAATCTCGCTGGTTTCGACGGTCTGGTCAAAGTTCTGGATTTCTTCTTTTAAAATAGAGCTTATTTCATCTGGTCTAATGCTCATTGGGGACCTTCACCTCCTACAATGTCCTGTGTCATGAGGCGCTTTCGCATGCTCGCTAACCGAGCTTCTACGGAGCCGTCGATGATCTTATCGCCGTATTTGAGCTTCACGCCGGCAACGAGCGATGGGTCGACGACGACTTCCAGTCGAATCGTCTTGCCAACGGCCTTGCCGAGGGCCAGGGCGATATTTTTGGCGTCTTCTTCTTTCAGCGGATAAGCCGACGTTACCGTCGCATCAGCGATGCCGTTTCGTTCATCCAAAAGTTTGCCGTAGGCCTTTTGGATATCCGCCAGGTAACCAGTACGTCCCTTTTCAATGAGCACTTGCAGGAAGTTGGCCACGATCTGATCAATTTGACCCTGGAAAACCTTCGCAATAGCATTTTTCTTGCCTCTCATTGAAAACTGAACACCAGTGTATGCCTGCTCCAGCTCTGCGTTGCCATAAATGGTTTCGCAGGCAAAAGCGAGATCTTGGCCGATCTTATCGACGTTTTGGGATTCGTCCGCGAGCATGAACAGTGCCTGTGCATAGCGTTTGGCTACTCCTGCATCGTTCATTTAGCGTCCCCTACCTCTTTAATAAATTCGTTGACAAGATTTTCATGGTCCGCGATGGTTACATTGCGGCCAATGATCTTAGAAGCAGCATCAACAGCGAGATCCGCAACTTCGGCACGCAAATCTTTGAGTGCCTGTTCTTTTTCGCGATTGATTTCTTCTCTTGCCTTTTCGCTGGCACGCGCAGCTTCTTCACGCGCTTTAGCGATGATTTCAGCACGGGTTTCTTCACCAAGTTTATTGGCATTCTGAATAATTTCTTGAGCCTTTGTCTGCGCTTCTTTCAGGCTGGCTTCATATTCTGCCTTGAGAGCGTTGGCTTCATTACGAGCCTGTTCCGCATCGTCCACGTTCTTTGCGATCGTGGAAGCACGTTCGTCAAGCATGTTAAACAGCGGCTTGTACAGGAACTTCTTCAAGCAGAAGAGAAGGATAAAGAAGTTGATAAGCGCAAATATGAGTGTGGATGGCTCAATGCTCATAAAACCATCTCCTTACTTTTATATGAATGATTGCGTCTTGCTTCTATGCGAATCACTTCATTAAAGCTGGGAATACAGCATAAGAGCGATGAGCAGACCATAGATGGTCAGCGTTTCCATAAATGCGAGACCGAGGATCAGAGTGGTACGAATCCCGCCGGCCATTTCTGGCTGACGAGCCATAGATTCGGTGGCACGGCCTGTTGCAATACCCTGACCAATACCAGAGCCAATAGCTGATAAACCAATGGCGATTGCCATAGCAAGTGCGATCAATCCAGTTGCATCCATTTGTGTGTCCTCCTTACGCCGTTTTAACCACGGCGGTTCTAATTTTCAATAATTTAAAATCGATACGCTTTTATTAAAGCTGGGAATACAGCATCAGAGCGATGAGCAAACCATAGATGGTCAGCGTTTCCATAAATGCGAGACCAAGAATCAGAGTCGTACGAATCCCGCCGGCCATTTCTGGCTGACGAGCCATAGATTCGGTAGCGCGGCCGGTTGCAATACCCTGACCAATACCAGAACCAATAGCAGATAAACCAATGGCGATTGCCATAGCGAGTGCGATCAATCCAGTTGCATCCATAAAGAAAAATCCTCCTTAAAAAGCTTTTGTGTGCTACTTTTTCAGTGACAGAGACATTAGTGTCCGGAAACACCTTCCTCGATATAAATCGTCGCCAGCATCATGAACACATACGCCTGAATCGCCCCGAACAAAATACTCAACGCATACATTGGCAGAGGCAGGAAGAGCGGAATCATCCCAAACAGGAATCCAATAACCATTTCTTCCCCGTAAATGTTACCGTAAAGACGGACTGCCAACGACAGTGGGCGGGTGATCATATCAAGCAGATTCAGCGGCAGCATCGGCGAGAAGAAGAACTTGAAGAACTTCTTCGGGCTGTTTTTGATCCCAAAGACGAAAAACGCCACGATCGTAATCAGCGCTAAAGCTGCGGTGACGCTCAAGCTGCTCGTTGGAGCCTTATAACCATATTCAACATGGCCAGCCAGTGGCAACAGCCCCACGTAGTTCGAGCAGATGATCAGGAAGAAGATGGTCAACAGGAATGGAGCGTACTTGCGCCCGTTTTCCTTCCCCATGATGCCTTCAATGGTGTCCATCAAAAAGTCAATGATGAAGCCGAAAATGTTTTGCAGACTCCATGTTTTTGGTTTCATCTGCAAATTTCGCGTAGCAAAATACGCCAGCAGGATGAGAACGATCATGACCCCCCACATTGTGGTGATCTCATTGGTCAAAATAAAATTGCCGTTTTGATAAACGATATTGGAGACCTCTTCACTGGCAAGCATGGCTTGTGGGAACAAAAATATCACCTCTTTCTCTTTGTGATCACTGTCCCTTTCTCAGCGCCTGCACCACCAGAATCACCATATACACGGATAATCCCAGTGCACAACCGATCAATGCCGGAATGGAAACAAAATACATTGCCACCATCACCGCAAAATCGATAACCAGACGCGCCCAAAAGAGCAGTGTCGATAATAGCTTGTTGCCTGTAAGGATAAAGCGCTGAAAAAGGAATTCTTTCCCCAGGCAAACAACAGCGCCAATTACAAAACCAATCACAAACTCAATCACAGCCTGATCCATCATTTTTTCTCCATCCTTTGCGTGTCTTCTTCCTCTAAGCGTAGCACCTCTCTGTAGAGGGTTCGAAAACCTGCAACGATTGCGATCAAGACGCATATGAACGTGCCATATGGACCGATCTGAAAACGCTGATCAAACCATGCACCGACTTTGATCATGATAAACAGTGAAACAGCCAGAGTGATCCCAAAGCTGAGAGCGATGTTGAACGCACGGTACATCGGGCTCTGGGACTTTTCCTGGCCCTCAGGGTCTTTTTTTGACCGACGCCGGTAATGCATCGACATTCGACCGCCTCCTTGTGAGACATTTCTCAATCTGACAAGATTAGTATAACAAAAAGAAAATTTTAACACCATCTATATGTTACCATTTACACATAAGATTTGTTTATTTCATAGAATAGATGCAATTTTGTGAAATATATGTCATTTTCCAGAAATGCTGTCAACAGCCACTCAACGCCAATCTTCCGGACGCTGTGCATCAAGCCCAAAATAATAACGCAAAGCTGCAATGATGCGCGCACAAGCATGCCCGTCGCCATAAGGATTGACTGCATGTTCCATCTCTGCATAAGCGTCCGCATCAGTAAACAAGGTGGATACGGTATCCACAATCAATTGCGTGTCGCTGCCCACCAACTTCACAGTGCCTGCATCCACAGCCTCTGGACGTTCAGTGGTATCGCGCAGCACGAGCACCGGTTTGCCGAGGGCTGGCGCTTCTTCCTGCAGTCCGCCGCTGTCGGTGAGCACCAGGTCCATGCGGCCAACCAAATTGGCAAATGGCGCATAATCCAATGGTTCAAACAGATGCACGCGTTCCAGTTCTTCCAGTGCTTCCTTAGCCAAGGCACGCACGCGAGGGTTCTTATGCATTGGGAAGTAGAAATTCACATCTGTAAAGCGTTCGTGCAGCTGACGAATGGCACGGAAGATCTGCACCATAGGCTGGCCAAGGTTTTCGCGGCGGTGCGTGGTCAAAAGCACTTTACGCCCTGGTGCTGCAAGCATGCGGGACAATTCATCGTCGAATACATAATCCTGCTTGACCGTCATCATCAAAGCATCAATGACGGTGTTGCCCGTGGTATAGATGGCATCCGGATTCACGCCTTCATGCAGCAAATTGGCACGTGCCTGCGGCGTTGGCGCAAAGTGTACGGTCGCCATGGCGCCGGTCAGCTTGCGGTTGGCTTCTTCTGGAAACGGAGAATACATGTTGCCGCTGCGCAGACCTGCTTCCACATGCCCCACCGGCACCTGCTGATAGAAACTTGCCAAAGCACCAGCAAAGGTGGTCGTCGTGTCACCGTGCACAAGCACGATGTCCGGTTTTTCTTTGATAACAATGCGCTCGATGCCGCGCAGCACACCGGCTGTAATATCGGTCAGCGTCTGCTGCGGCTTCATCAGATTCAAGTCGTAGCTTGGATGCACATCAAAGAGTTCCAGCACCTGGTCCAGCATCTCACGATGCTGCGCCGTGACGACAACCAGCGGCTCAAGGTCTTCCGCTTGTTCCATCGCCTTGACCAGCGGCGCTATTTTGATGGCTTCAGGACGCGTCCCGAATACAAACATGATCTTTTTCATGGATACACCTCTCTTAATAAAATGATACATATTAATTACCATATAAATTATTTTATATCAACAACGCTTTCATTATAACACAACCCGCTTGTACGCTCCAACATTCGCCAGAACTTTCGTCACGCTTGCATCTCCGCCCTACACATGCTACCATGGCCCCATAAGCCGCTTTTGGTACAAACACTTATGAATATATATAATAAACCATTAAAATTTTTTAATTTATGTCAATATCATCCATAATATCAAAGGAGGTTTTTTCATGCTCAAGCGTCCAGATTGGGATACTTATTTTATGGAGATCACACACATCATTGCCAAGCGCTCCAACTGCCTACGCCGTCACGTCGGCGCCATTCTCGTCAAAGATCACCGCATCATCACCACCGGCTACAACGGTGCGCCTCCCGGCATGGCTCACTGCGATGACCTCGGCGGCTGCACCCGCGAACGCATGGGCTTCGCTTCCGGCGAAGGCCATGAATACTGCCGCGCTCTGCACGCTGAACAAAATGCTGTCATCCAAGCCGCCATCATGGGTGTCTCCATTTCCGGCGCTATCCTCTACTGCACCCATTCCCCTTGCAGCCTCTGTGCGCGCATTCTCATTGGCGCTGGCATCGAGCGCGTTGTCTACAGTGGCGAATACCCTGACGGTCTTTCAAAGGAGCTTTTCAAAGAAGCAGGCATTCCGCTGATCCAGCTTGACTGGCCGCCAGAAAAATAAACCAACAAAAAAGGACGTTCTATCACTCGATAAAACGTCCTTTTTATTATACAAACTTTACTGCTGTGCCGCTCACCATCACAGCCGCTGCGCCGTCAGCCATGCTCATGCTGCTGTAGTTCACGCCTACAATGGCATCCGCATCCATTTCGTCAGCCTGCTGCTCCATTTTCTGGGTGGCTGCATCTGCCGCCATTTCCAGCAAGTCTGAGTAGCTCTTGAGCTCACCACCGACCACTGACTTGAATGCTTGGCCCAAATCTTTGACAGCATTCTTGCTGAATGCAGCACTGCCGCGCACCAGCCCAATGATCTTACAGTCTTCTTCATTAATCGCGGATAAAGTTGTTATTAACATAGTCACAACCCTTTCATCATTCGTTGTTCTTTTTCTCGCGGCCCGCTTTCCGTACCGCATCTGTCAATAAAAATTCAATCTGCCCATTGATCGAGCGAAATTCATTCTCTGCCCAATGAGCCAATGCATCATACAACTCCGGGGATAGACGCAGCACGATTTGTTTGCGGTCTTTCTTGTTGCTTTGCGTCATCGCCGCGCCTCCTCTCACGATTCATTATACGCAATTACGCGCGCCAGAGCCAGAAAAAATAAATCACTGTAATCAAAAGCAATACTGCCACAAAGCCAATGGCCACTGCACCGCTCATGGCTGTAGCTGCACCGCATGCAATAGCAATGGTTACTTCTGTGAGATACCAAAAGAAAGCCGCTATGAGCACACCCATGACATTCATCATTAAACGGCTGCCGCGAATGATGTCTTCCGCTGGGCGCTTGATCAGAAACACCGGCACATTGATCCAGCGCGGAAACCACTCAGATATGACAATCAGCGCGCAGCAAAGCAAATCCACGCCCCAAAGGAGCCACAGAGACCACTTGCTGCCATAACCGTCCACTTCGCCAGATGCGCCGAAATGGGTAGGAATGATTTCCGGCAGTGAGCCATAGGTCATGATCAGGCGCACCAAAGGAATAATGAGGCAAATCGCTATCACCACGATCAGCAAGACATCCACTTTATTAAACGACAACCGTTTCGGCCATTCTTCAATGACCCGAGCGCCGCGCTTTTCTGTATACCTTTTCATCACCAGCGCCTCCTATTTGCCTATTCTCTTTCCGTATATTTACCACGTTTCAGCCAAGTCATATACACAATTCCCATGACTGCAATCAGAACGATTGCTGCAATAAGCGCCCCTGTATGAAAGACTTTTCCTAACAAACTTATTTCCAGTATGTAGGCAAAAAACAATACTAAAATGCACCCTGTAAGGCCAGAAAACAGGCGCATGCCATGAATGATCTCTTCTGCTGGACGACAGATCAGTTCATCCGCCACAAAAATTGGCCGCGAAAAAACAATCTGCGCGATTGCTGAAGCAGCACAAAGCAGATCGGCGCCAGCAACAACAATCAACAGCCATTTGGTTGCGGCTTCGCCAGCCAATGAAATCTCTGCTGGCAAGCTGCCGTAGGCAAACGCCATATGCCCGCCCAATAGGCACCAGCGCAAACGCTACAATCAGCACAATGAACACTTTATCCCACAAAGCAAGCGGCATTTCTTCCGGCCACTCGACAATGATGCGGTTGCTGCGTTTGTAATCGGATTTCATAGCAGCCACCACCTTTAGTACAGGCTGCCGCTGTTGACCACTGGCTGAGGATCGTGATTGGCACAGAGCACCACGAGCAAATTGGAAATCATGGCCGCCTTGCGTTCGTCGTCCAGCTGCACCATATCGCTCTTATCCAACTCTTGCAGCGCCATTTCTACCATGCCAACCGCCCCATCAACGATCATGGAACGTGCATCAATAATCGCCGCTGCCTGCTGACGCTGCAGCATCGCCGAAGCAATTTCAGGTGCATAGGCCAGATGCGTAATGCGTGCTTCGAGAATTTCCAGACCGGCAATGTGCACCTTGGACTGGATTTCTTCCTTGAGACGATCGGCCACTTCCTGGCTGGAGCCCTGCAAGGATTTTTCTGCATCGTTGTTAAACCCATCGTATGGATACTGGCGCACAATGCTGCGCAGTGCGGCATCGCTCTGAGTAGAGAGATAATCTTCGTAGTCGTCCACATCGAACACGGCTTTGGCGGTGTTCGTCACACGCCAAATTACAACAATGCCGATCATGACCGGATTTCCGAGTTCGTCGTTGATTTTCTGCTGGCCGCTTTCCAGTGTCATCGCTTTGAGACTGATTTTGCTCGATTTGCCATAACGCACAGGACTGCAGAATGGGTTGTACCAATAAAATCCTTCACCCTTGATGGTGCCGGAATATTTCCCAAACAGCGTCAGCACCATGGCTTCATTTGGACGAATCACCGCAAAGCCACCCAATAAAAACAATGCCACAATAACCAATAACACACAGATTACAATTCCCAGCGCTCCACCGACAAATAATAACGAAAACGCTGCCACAACAATTACAGCCAACAACACAAACAACATAAGAAAGCCATTGACTGTTGCCATCTTACGTTCATCCATGCCGGCATTTTGCAGATCTTTTGTCATTGTCCTTCATCCTTTCTGGTTACATCAATGTGATATCATTTTGATATCACCATTTTACCATGCGCACCTCAATCCTCGCAACAAAAACATTTGCACAACTGTGGAAAACTTCTATATACTATGTGGAGAAAGGAGCGATCATTATGAACGCATTATTTCATCGCACAAGCATCCGTACATTTACCGACGAACCCGTCAGCCGTGAGGACATCCTCAACATACTGCGTGCTGGCATGCAGGCCCCATCAGCCACTAACCAACAGCCTTGGGAATTCTATGTGGTCACCGACAAAGCCACATTGAAGGCCCTGGCTGGCGCTTCGCCATACGGCGCATTCACGGAAAACGCCGCGGCCGCCATTGTCTCCTGTTATCGCAAAGACTGCCGTGTGCCACAATTCGCCGAAATCGATCTGTCCATCTGCATGGAAAACATCTGGCTTGCCACCGACAGCCTTGGGCTGGGCGGCACCTGGATCGGCATTGCTCCTCTGGAAGATCGCATGCAGGCTGTGGAAAAAATTCTCGACATTCCAGACAACCTGCGCGCCTTTGCCCTCTTCCCGCTCGGACATCCTGCCGAAGAAAAACAACAGCAGGATCGCTTTGACGAAAGCCGCATCCACTGGTGGCAGGCATGAGCGATTATCTCTCCCCGCACTATGCGCAGAGCGCGCTCGTCATCATCGATTTCCAAAACGACTGCGTGCTGCCTGGCGCTGCCATGGAAATTCCCGGAAGCATGGATGTGCTGCCTTCCTTGACAGCGCTCTGCCAACATATGCGCGAAGCTGATCGGCCGATTTTCCACATTGTCCGCGCCTATTTGCCAGATGGCAGCAACGTCGATCTCTGCCGTCGCAGCGCAGTGGAAGCAGGGACGGCGTTGCTCACCCCTTTTAGCCGCGGTGCGGATTTTCCCGATGTGCTGAAACCCACCGATGCTCCGCCTCTCAACTGGGATCATCTGCTGACTGGCCAGGTACAGCGCATCGGCAGCCAGGACTACGTTCTTTATAAACCACGCTGGGGCGCTTTTTATCAAACCTCGCTTGAAAATTCTCTGCGCACGCTGGGCATCGACACGCTGATTTTCGCTGGCTGCAATTTTCCAAATTGCCCGCGCACCTCAATATACGAAGCCAGCGAACGCGATTTTCGACTCGTTTTGGCGCAGGATGCCATGTCCGGTCTCTACCAGCAGGGAATCGATGAACTAAAAAACATCGGCGTCACGATCACAAGCAGCCAGGACATTATTTCCGCATTCGTCAAAGGCTAATTGCCAGAAGCCGCTCCCTGACAGCGTTTCATCGCCTGTCAAAGCACTTTGACGAGGCCAAAACACCGTTTGTCCAGCCCTTTTGATGGCGCGTTTTTACATTTTCTGCAACAATGAGTTCACAAACAAAGGAGGTTCAGAAAGCATGGAACTTGGAACACAGATCAAACAATATCGTAAGGAACTTGACATCTCTCAAGACGAATTGGCAGAACGCATCTTTGTATCGCGGCAATCCATTTCGAACTGGGAAAACAACAAAACCTATCCCGACATTCATACTCTGTTGTTGTTGAGCGACGTCTTTTCTGTATCTCTGGACGAACTTATTAAAGGAGATGTAGAAGAAATGAAACATGAAATTGTTGAACAAGAACGCGTAGGTTTTCAACGCGACTCGATGCTTTTTACCATCGGCATGGCTGCGACCGTGCTCACGGCGGTACCACTTTTCGTTCTCGCGGATACCTGGGGAATCATCATCTGGGCGTTTATTTTCAGCCTCTGCACTTACTACTGCGGACGCGTGGAGCTCTACAAAAAAATGTACGACATCCAAACTTACAAAGAAATACTTGCCTTTGATCAAGGCGCCAGCTTGGACGATCTTGCCGTCATCCGCACCCAGCGTCCAAAACACCGTTGGCCACGAACCATCGCCATGATCATCGCAGCCGCCCTTATCGGCGGCGCCATCATCTACGGCAGCATGGCCCTGTTCGACTGGCTCGGCCTCTTCTAAACAAAAATAAGAGCACTTGCAGTCATCTCAAACGATGACTGCAAGTGCTCTTATTTTTTAATTTTATTTGCTCGTCAAATGTTCAATGCCACGAATGCTGATGGTGGTGGTACCATCCTGCTCCATGCGAATCTCCACACGCTCTGGATCGTCGTACCACTCTGCTGGAATGGTTAGTGTGATTTCGCCGTCGGCGACCAACTTATAGGTCTCAGTCTGCTTCTGTGCAAAACCGCGTTCAAGCACCAGATTTTCTGGTAAGTTGGCGTAGCTCACCTCACCCATGAAAGCACTCTGCATCTGGATGGAATCTGGGAACGTTTTTTCAGCCAGCGTGCGCGTTTCAACAATGTCGCTTTCACGAGCGTTATCCGCCAAAAAATGCTTCGCACGCGCCAGCGCTTCCACAGGGTCCTGTGAATAATCGTCAGCGACCGCCAGCGTCATCTGGCGAATGTGACGATAGCTGTCACGACTCGACGGTTCGGTGATGCAGCCAAGCACCACCTCTTCGAAAATGCGCACCGTTTCCTTCTCATGCTTCAGTTTGATGTCACACAAACGAATGCCGAAGTCTTCCAAATTGATAAACGCATAGCCTTTCACACGCTGCGTGGGCTGCGGCATGATCGAGTGATGCACAGCGATGGACGCCGAAAGTTTTCCCTCTTCATCTGCCTCCACCTGATGGGTATAGGCCAGCTTATCGGCCAGCGCCAAAATAGCCAAATAAGGAACACCCAACTCTGTGACAAATCGTGCCAAAATCAAATGATAGTTGTCTTCCACTGCCATTTCACGCAATTCACCGAAGAACAGGCTTGCCAGCCATTTCGAATAGTCAACAAGGCTTTCACCACCCTGCACATATTCCCGCGTGCGCCGCGGTACTGGACTGTTTTCGACAAACTGAGCATGGCTTGCCGCCGGGTCTTCCAGACCGCGCTCAATATGGTGAGTGATGTATTCAATCATTACCGCATTGTGCGGATTAAGCGATCGCTCCGAGAGCACCTCTTGGACGCCGATGGCGTCAAAAACATGCAAAATAGCTTCCTGAATCTGTATCATGAAACGCCTTCTTTCTCATTCATTCCAGTTTCCCCAGTATACCCGAGGCATCTAAACGATGCAAGCCTTTCTATTACAATCAATTATGCATAACACTTCGGTTTTAGGTTGCACATTTCCCAGCTACCCCGTAAAATAGGTGTTATATACGGCCTATTCACGTATCATAACATCAAAGGGGGATTACTGTAAATGAATCGAAGAGTCAAAGACTTGATCATCGTCGGGTTCGCGCTGTTCTCCATGTTTCTGGGCGCAGGCAACCTGATCTTTCCACCATATCTCGGTTTGCACGCTGGCGATACTTGGTTCCCAGTCCTTATTGGTTTCATTATCTCCATGTATGCATTTTGTTTCTATATTGTAATTCATCGTTCTTTCTCCTATTTCTGATTTTGTTTTCTAGTTAAATATACTAGGGGGTGGAACCTTCCAACTTAATCATATTGGTATTATGTGTTCGTTTTTAACAACTGTGATTTTTAAATAAGCTTAAATGTAATACA
>CALJRU010000006.1 GCA_937976375.1 uncultured Peptococcaceae bacterium
CTGCCTGAGAAAATCTTATAATATTTCACTGTCCTATTGACGGGATGCGCACCAAGCGGTGAGGCGTTGATCGTTATTCAGCAATCATTTCTTCCGGCGTTTCCAGGAAGTATTTCATGCCGATTTTTTTCAGTTCGCGCAGGCTGCGCAGCCCCGCGTGAGGCACATCACTGCCGGTCACACTGCGCACGAGGGCGCAGAGTTCGTCGAGGATGCACGCGTAGGCATCGTCGCTTTGGGCGTGAACCATGGTATAAAAATTATAAGGAAAATCCGGACGCGGATTGCGTTTGTAACAATGGGTGACGGCAGGATGCGCGCTGACCGCTGCGCCAACGGCAGCAATCTGCGCCTCGGGAATGTCCCAGACGAGCATCACGTTGACCTTGTAGCCCACGTTTTTATGGCGCAACGCGATGGAGATGCGCTTGAGGCAGCCTTTCTCCTGCAAACCACGGATGCCTTCCAAAAGTGCCGCTTCACTGATGCCGAGGTCCGCAGCAATCACGCGATACGGTTCCGGTACCAGTGGCAGCTCCTGCTGCAGGGCGCGCACAATGGCCTTTTCCTGTTCACTGAGCGGTGCTGACATGGCGGCCTCCTTCCTGGGCGGCAACGTCAAAGGTGACGTCGATCTTGAAGCGCTGGCTCATTTCAAAACGCATCATGCGCTGCACGGCATCGCAGGCCTCGATGCGGTCGAGAATCCAATCGCGGGTCGGACGGTTGATGGCAATGAGCGTGAACCAAATGCTGTAATCGTGGCTGCGCTCATAATTGTGGGTGATGCCAGGAAATTGGTTGATGAAGGCCACAGCCTCGTCAAAAGCGCCTGGCTCAGGCTTGACCGCCACAAGCATAGAATCATAGCCCAGGCGGCGCGAATCAAAAAAGCCCGACATGCGGCGGATGATGTTCTCCTCCTTCATACGTGCAATGCGCGCAATCACTTCGTCCTCGCTGACGCCGCCAATTTCTTCGGCCATGGCCTGGTAAGGGCGGCGCTCAATGGCAATGCCGCGCTGCAGAATCATGAGAATTTCGCGGTCGATACGGTCCATCTCAAACATCGCTGGTGGCCCCCTCTCGGTTCAGCACACAAAGCGGATCGGCGCTCATATAGTCACCACGGTGGTAATAGGCCGCGCGGGCGCGGCAACCGCCGCAGGAAGTGCGATAACCGCAGGTGCCACAGCTGCCGCTGTAGTCGCTGGTGCGCAATTGCTGAAACATCGCACTTTCCTGCCAGATGCGGTCAAAAGACACCTCACGCACATTGCCAACAGGCACATCCAGATAAGCGCATGGCTGCACATCGCCGCGCGGCGAAATGATGCAATAGGTGATGCCCGCCAGGCAGCCTTTGGAAAAGCGCTGCTTATGGCCAACCTGATCGGCCACACGGATGAATTGCGGCGCGCAGGTTGGCTTCACTTCAATCGGCACGGTCTTGGCCTTGCTCATGATGCGTGTCAGCACGTTTTCATAGGCGCGGCGCTCCAGGGCTTGATCTTCGATGTCTTCGCCGCGGCCTGTCGGCACGAGAAAGAAAATGTGGTGGCCGCGGGCGCCAATCTCGGCAGCAAAATCGGTGATGTGGGTCACTTCCGCCTCGTTCCAGTCCATGACGGTGGTGTGAATCTGGAACGGCAGCCCCGCCGCACGGCAGTGGATCATGCCATTGAACGCATCCTGCCAGGCGCCGCGCTGCCCGCGCAAACGGTCGTGGGCTTCAGCGCTGAGGCTGTCCAGGCTGATACCCGCCGCCATAAGGCCGCAAGCTTTGAGACGTTCCACCACTTCCAGGGTCAGCAGGGTGCCATTGGTGCCGAGCACTGGCCGCAGCCCCACTTCACGGGCGTGGCTGATGAGATCAAAGATGTCCTCGCGCAGGAGCGGTTCACCGCCGGAAAAAATCATAATCTGAAAGCCAGCACGGGCGATGTCGTCAATGAGCTTCATGCCTTCAGCAGTGCTCAGCTCGCCGGCGGCTTCTTGGCCGGAACCGCGGTAGCAGTGGGCACAGTACAGGTTGCAGGCATTGGTGGTGTTCCAACTGACAATTTTCATAGCTGCACCTCCGGCGCCGGCATGGCGCACTCATCGTCCGTCAGATAGCAGGCTGGATCAAAGCCCCAGAAATCCCCTGTCACCGCTTCGCCGCGGGCGCGGAAATTGCCGTTGCAGATAGAAAGCCAGCTGCAGGCACGACAGCGTGCATCCAACAGCGGCTTGCGATCCTTGAGCCCGGCCAAAAGCGGCAGGCTGGTATCGCTCCAAATCTCGCCAAAGGCGCGTTCGCGCACGTTCCCCAAGGTGTGATGCTGGGTGAATTGATCGGGATGCACGTTGCCTTCGTTGTCGACGTTGGCAAAGGCCATGCCGGAACGGTTGCCGCCGCTCATTGACAGCAGGCGATAGATGGCCGCGGCGCGTTCCGGGTCTTTGTCACGATACTTGAGGTAAAGATACGGCCCATCGGCGTGGTTGTCGACGAGGAGTACCTCTTTTTTCAAGCCGCGACGGTCAAAATCCAGCACGCGATCGACAATCACATCCACCACGGCGCGGGTTTCTTCGGCGCTCAGGTCTTCAGCACGAATGGCGGCACCGCGGCCGGAGTAGACCAAATGATAGAAGCAAATGCGGTCGATGTCCTCCTGCTCAAGCAAATCGAGCACCGCCGGCACCGACGCCATGTTGCTGCGATTGATCGTGAACCGCAGCCCCACACGCTGGCCCACCGCACGGCAGTTGCGAATGCCTTCGAGAGCACGTGCATAGGCGCCTTCCACACCGCGGAAAGCATCGTTGACGGCAGGATCGCCGTCGATGGAGATGCCCACATAGCCGATGCCGTGGTCCTTGATGGTGCGTGCCATTTCCGGTGTGATCAAAGTGCCATTGGTCGACAGCGTGGCACGAATGCCTTTTTCCCGCGCATAGGCTGTTAAGGTGAACAGATCCTCGCGCATCAGCGGTTCGCCGCCAGTAAACAGAATCACAGGCACACGAAAAGCCGCCAGCGCGTCAATAAAAGCCAGCGCTTCAGCGGTGGTCAGTTCACCAGCGTAGCGCTTGCCTTCAGAATTGGCGTAACAATGGCGGCATTTCAAATTGCAGGTGCGGGTGCAGTTCCAGCTCACGACGGGACCGCGCCCTACAGCGACCCCATTTGGGGCATGGCAACTTTCCGGCGTATAACGCAGATCATCCCCATAATAGGCGTCGCCGGTCAATAATTTTGTTAGACTAAGCATAATTTCCCTTTCATATCCAATCTCTTGACAATCAATACCTTCCAAACTCATGCGCCCTGTGCCTGCTGTTCTCCATGCAGCAGTGCCGATCGCCAAACGCTGAACGCCCTCGGCAGTACGGCAGACAGGGCTGCTCGTAATGAACATTTCTATTTCACGTTCATTTTGCGTTCTCAGTATACGAAAAAAAGCAGGCGCGGTCAACCATTGATTGACTGCGCCTGCAAATAATATTTAATGTTGTGTGCCGACTATCGCGTGCCGCTGGCCGGCCTTTAGGCCAGCAGTGCCTTCATGGCATTCTGCAGATTGACGATATGTTTGTCGATGTCCTTTGGATCGATCTGATCAAACTGGCTGTCGGTATCACTGACCACCGCATCCAGAAAATCGTTGGCGTTGGCAATGGCGATTTTCAGCGTGCTCCAGCGGTCTTGATCGTAGCGTTCTTCTTTAAGTGCAGAGCAGCCATCGATCATCTGCTGCAGGAAGCCCAGCTTGGCCAAAAACTGCTGATAATCACGGTGACCGATGAGTACATCCCCCAGGGTGAGGCCCATCATGCTGTCATCAGCCAGCACCTGATAGCCAAAGACGATGCCATTGTCGACAAGCTTGTCGAGGAACTTGGCAGCAGCGTCGTGTTCAATGTCGGCAGCATTGAAGATGATGCCAGGATCTTCCGGCAGGTCTTCTGCTGGATGCGCCTTGGCGTCTGCAACACCTGCAAAAAGATCGCCCAACGTCTGACCAGCAGCGTCTTTGCCGACATAACGATGTTCCAGCCCTTCTTCAGCGAGGATTTCGCTCAAACGTTTGGCGCGGCTGTCTTCTTCTGGAATTTGATACAAAATTATCATAAATGGTATCCCCTTTACGTTCATTTTACTTCTTCAGTGTACGAAAAAAAGCAGGCGCGGTCAACCATTGTTTGACTGCGCCTGCAAAAAGACGTTGTTAGCTTTGTTCGCCGAGGGTAACTTTCACCTCGCTGCTCTGTCCGCTGCGGTCCACCGTCAGTGTAACACTGTCACCAGGCTGTTTGCTGCCCAGGTATTTTGAGAGATCTTCAAAGCTGGAGACTGTGGTGCCATCCACGCCGGTGATGACATCGCCCATGCGGATGCCTGCGGTATAGGCTGGACCACCTTCGGTGACGCCGGCGACAAGGATGCCGCTGGTCTGATCAATGCCGACCTGATGGGCCAGGTCTTCGTCAAGGCTGTAGCCGGTGATGCCGACCCAGGCTTTCTTTGTGGAGGTGTTGGTGTTGCTGCCGTCCTTGACGCTGTTGACGAAATCAAGCACGGTGTTGCTTGGGATGGCAAAGCCCATGCCTTCAACATCATACATGCTGTTGGAAGACACCTTCAAAGAGTTGATGCCGATGAGCTGAGCCTGGCCGTTGAGCAGGGCACCGCCGCTGTTGCCGTTGTTGATGGCGGCGTTGGTCTGGATGTAGCCAATGTTGCCGCTTTCGCTGGAAATCTGACGGTCAATGCCGCTGACGATCCCATCGGTGACGGTGTTGGCAAATTCGCTGCCGAGAGGGTTCCCGATAGCGACAGCTAAGTCACCAACCTGTACCTGATCGCTGTCAGCGAAGCTCAGATAAGGCAGGTTCGAGCCATCGATCTTGAGCACAGCCAGGTCAAGGCTGGAATCGGCGCCAAGCACCTCGGCATCATACTGGGTGCCGTCTTCGGTGGTGACAACGACACTGTCAGCCCCTTCAATAACGTGATAGTTTGTAACGATCATGCCATCTTCACTGATGATGACACCAGAACCATAGCCCTGTGCAGTGTCTTCACCACTGCTTTGCTGCTGATTCTGTGCAAAGCCAAAGA
This sequence comes from uncultured Peptococcaceae bacterium, assembly GCA_937976375.1. GTDB lineage: Bacteria > Bacillota > Peptococcia > Peptococcales > Peptococcaceae > UMGS1590. Next base: position 5,111 of record CALJRU010000006.1, read on the forward strand.
TGTTGGTGGACTGGCTGGAAGTCATATTATAAACGCTGACGACGGCTGGCATGGCTTCAGCTGCAATGCTGGAAACCGTCATGTTGCCATCGGAGTCATAGGTAATTTTATCGGTATTGTGCGGCGTCGATACAGCCTGAATGGTGCCGCCGGAGCTTGTCTTTGCACCCACAAAGCCACCGGCTGCCCCGCCAATGATGGCCCCAATGATGAGCGCAGCGATCACTTTCACCATGCCACTGTTCTTCACGCGACGTGTCTTACCGCCAGGTTTCTTATCTCCTTGATGGGGAATCGGCTGTACCAGTCCCACCTGTTCCGCTTCAACGTGCTCAGCTTCGCCGTCTGCGGATGCGGTCGCTGACTGTGCAGCATCCGTTGCTGTTGATGATGCAGCGTCTGACTGTGCAGCGCCGGCCTCTGGGGCTGCCTGTGCGGATGTCTGCTGCGCAGCTTCATCAGCACGCACATAGGTGCTGCCTTCGTAGGCATCACCGACAGGCTGTGCCAAACGGGTGGCATCACCAGCTTGTGCCGCATCTGCGCGTACATAACTGGATGCAGACCGTTCTTGTTCTTCTCCCTGGGAAGCATTATTGGTTGGTTTTTGATCGTTTTCCATATTAAAACAGCTCCTTCGCTAGTATATGAACGTGGTTTATCTTAAAGAGAGAGCGCCAGCGGCAGCTTTTGCTGCGCCACCCAAAGCCTGAAATGGGCTGCCCGCGGAGGGGTGGCATGCAGCTGGTCGTAAACGGTGTGGAAGGCACGCTGTGGCAGATTGTTTTTTTCACTCAAATGCGCCAGCACCACATGTTGGGTGCGGCCGCCAATGAGATCACTCAGCGCCTGCGCGCAGGTGTCGTTGGAGAGATGGCCGTGATCCGATGCGATGCGCCGTTTCAGCATCGCTGGATAAGGACCGGTGCGCAACATCTCACGATCATGGTTGGCCTCCAATAGCAGCACGTCGCTGTCGTTCAGCGCCTCCAGATTATCCTCTGAGAGGCAGCCGGCGTCGGTCAGCATGCCGATCTTTTTTTCACGCCAGTGAATTTGATAGCTTACAGGGTCTGCCGCATCGTGACTGACACGTGTCCAGCCGATGTCAAAATCGGCCAGCGCCATGCCATCGCCTTCCAGCGGATGAAACAGGCTCCTGTCCACCTTGCCGATGACACGTTCTTCGAGCGCTTCGAGCGTGCCGGCAGTGCCATAAACAGGCAGGTGATAGCGGCGCAAAAGCGGCCCAAGCCCCGCCACATGGTCGCGGTGTTCATGGGTGATAAAGATGCCTCGCAGCGCCTCCATGCCGCCAATCTCTTGCTCGTTGACGCCAGCCACCAGCCGCTTCAGGCTGATGCCGCAGTCAATGAGAAAGGCGCCTTCGTCGCTGGCGAGCACATAACAGTTTCCTTTGCTGCCACTTGCTAAACTCACAAATTGCACCGTTGTTCCTCCTTCAATTCGTTCATATTATACGTCGTTATCGATCAAAAGTGATGTGGGTCCAGTTACGGTTTATCGAGAAAGTATTAAGATTTTACCACACACAACAAAATATTATACCTGTTTATCGACACCTTCACAAGCGCCAGCCACCACCAGTCCCACACAATGAAAAAAAATTTTTTTCAACCGCTGAGTCTGCGTGCGTTTGTGATATAATAAAAGAATGCACAAAAAAGGAGGCCATTCATAGTCATGTCGATTCGCGATCTGATTCACGCATATACACAAGACAAATCGATCATCAGTCAGGGGCTGGCGCTTTACCAGCTGGGCAAAGTCCAACACATTAAGATCGATAACATGGATCATATTCCAGGCGGCCAATGTACGCTGTCCTATTCCAAAAGCATTCTTGCCGACGCCGAAGTGGGGGGGGAGAATCCTTTCGTCGTCATCCGCGGTGAAGACTTGCTCAATTTCCACTGTTCCTGCGGCGGCGACGCCGGCAGCACCACCTTCTGCAAACATTTGGTGGCACTGGTGCGCGCCCTTTCGGACATTCTCATGCCGCCGCGCACCCAGGTGGACCAGCGTGCCGTGACAGCGCTGCTCGATCAATACGAGCCAAAGGTCACCTTCTCACCCACCGGCAGCGGCAAAGCCACCACATCATTGGTGACACTGATCCCACAGCTGGATTTTGACCCTTACAAGCAATATTTCAGCCTGGAATTTCATATCGCGACACCGCGCAAAGCCTACGTGCTCAAAAACATTTCCGATTTCTATATGCATCTGCGCCGCGGCGAAACCGTCACCTACGGCAAGCAGCTCGTGCTTGAACACAAACGCGAGAATTTTGACCAGCCAAGCCAGTTCTATCTGGATCTCATTGATAACGCCTTTGAGTGGATGTGTTACAGCACCAACAAATACATCGGCGATCTGCCAAAAATTGGCCGCTATCTGCGTCTGTCTCATAATCAGTTCGACCAGTTGTTTGACCACATCGTTAAACACGGCGGCGAAATCAATGCCCGCCGCGCCGGCGGCGAGACCATTCGCCTGCACATGAGCTGCCACACGCCAGAAACCGCCGTGCAGGTGGTGGCCCGCTCTGAAGATGCTTATCAGCTGGGCATTGTCATGGACGAATTCAACATCCTTTCCAATGCACAAACCAGCTATCTCTACAACGAACGCTTCGTACTGCGGCCAAGCGACGGCTATCAGCTCCATGTACTGCCGTTGATCCGCGCTGCCAAGCAGATGGGCAACGACTTCGTCCTCAACGGCGAGCAGCTCACCCGTTTCATGGCGCTGGTGGTGCCGCAAATCCATCCTTATGTAAAGCTCGAAATTGACCCAACCGTACAGCATGAACACATGCCCGATGGGCTCACCATTCAGCTCACACTCGACTATCCACAGCGCAACACCATCCGCGGCCGCCTGCGCTTCCGCTATGGCAAGGCCGTGTTCAATCCGCTGACACCGGAAGAAATTCCACCACAGCTGCTGCGCGACATCGATGCCGAAAACAACTTCGCTGCACTGCTCGACAAGTACCGTTTCTCGGTCAATGAAGACGAGTGGCTGCTCGTCGGCGAAGAAGCCATCTACGATTTTCTCCACGAAGGGCTGCCGGAAATGATGCCTTTGGCGGAAATCGACATTGAAGACACCCTTTCTCGCGTACGTCCACGCCAGGCCATGGCGCCAAACATGGAAGCCAACGTCACCCACGGCGTGCTGGAACTGAAATTTGATGAAAAAGTTTACGGCATGGAAGTCTTTCTCCAGGTGTTGGCTGCCTATCGCGCTGGAAAAAAATACATCCGTCTCACCGACGACACCTATATCGATATCATCAACCCACAGGTGCGTGCCGTCAGTGACTTGCTTGCTGACTGCGGCATTACGCCAAAGCAGCTCAGTGAAGACGACACGGTAACCCTGCCGCTTTACCGCGCCCTCACCCTTGATGCCTTCAACGATGCCGACAGCGGTGTTCATTTCGACCGCCGCGAAGCGTTCCGCACCCTTGCCGAAGAAATCACCGGCGGCAGTGCTGCAGTTGATACGCCGGTGCCAGAAGGCCTGCAGGCCACCTTGCGCAGCTACCAATACGCAGGGTATCAATGGCTTGTGCGGCTGGCGCGCCTTGGCTTTGGCGGCATCCTCGCCGATGACATGGGGCTCGGCAAAACCCTGCAGACCATCGCCTACCTGCTGCATCAGCACGAAGAAAATCCAGAGGCACGCTCCATCATCGTTATGCCGACCTCGCTCATCTATAACTGGGAAGCCGAGCTTAAACGCTTTGCGCCAAGCCTGTCTTACCGCATCATCGTCGGCAGCAAAAAGGAACGCACCGCGCTGCTCACCGATGTACCGCCAGGCACCTTGCTGCTCACCAGCTACGCCACCCTGCGCCGTGATGCGTCGCTCTATGACGACATGACCTTCGACTCGATCATCTCCGACGAAGGCCAGTACATCAAAAACAGCTACACCCAAAACACGCGCAGCCTCAAAAGCCTCAACGGCCTGCACCATTTCTCACTGACCGGCACCCCAATTGAAAACTCCCTCGCCGATCTCTGGAGCATCATGGATTTCTGCCTGCCAGGCTATCTCCACAGCTGGCGTGAATTCCGCCACCTCTACGAGATTCCAATCACCCGCTACGAGGACACCGCCCGCCTGAACCAGCTCAAGCGCCAGATTGCGCCGTTCATCCTGCGCCGCATGAAAAACGACGTTCTCACCGAGCTGCCAGATAAAATTGATACCGTTCTCTATGCCGAACTCAGCGAAGAAGAACGCCGCATCTACCACACCCAGCTGGCCCTCAGCCACAAAGCCTTCATCGAAGAAATCGCCGGTCACTCCCTGGCCCAGTCCCGCGTGCGTGTGCTCACGCTGCTCATGCGCCTGCGCCAGGTGTGCTGCTCACCAGCCCTCTTCCTGAACGGCTTCGACAAGCCATCGGCCAAGCTCTCCCTCTGCCTCTCGGTCATCGAGGACCGCGCCACAGCGGGCCACCAGATGCTCGTTTTCAGCCAGTTCACCAGCGTTCTCGACATGATCGCGCCAGAGCTTGACAAGCGCGGCATCGCCTATGTCACCCTCACCGGCAAAACCAAGAGCCAGGACCGCATGGAGCTCGTCAACCGCTTCAACAAAGAAAAAATCCCTGTCTTCCTCATCTCGCTGAAAGCCGGCGGCATCGGCCTCAACCTCACCAGCGCCGACACCGTCATCCACTTTGACCCATGGTGGAACCAAAGCGTGGAAAACCAGGCCACCGACCGCACCCACCGCATCGGCCAGAAGAAAAGCGTGCATGTTATTCGCCTCATCACAAAAGATACCATCGAGGAAAAAATTCTCGAACTCAAAGAGAAAAAGCAGGCGCTCTCCGACGCCATCATCACCTCCGAAGAAGGCGTCATCTCTCGTCTTACCATGGACGACCTGCACAACCTCTTTGCCCTCGATTATACCGACATGCCAAACCTTGCACCGGCACCACGCCCACGCCGCGAAACCTACACCGTGGAAGACACAAACGCATAAAAAAATGCTCGACAGCCATTGCTGTCGAGCATTTTTCATGCAAAAAGACCGAAGCAGCGTTCAGCACTTCGGTCTTTTGTTTCCATTGTTCAACCAAAAAAACGTTCTTTTACACGTGGCACCACGTAACGCGCAGCCGTCAACACCACTGCCACTTTCACTACCGCACGCAGGGCGCGTTTCAGTAACTTTTTCATGAGAATCCCTCACTTTCTAACCATACGAACCAACAGCGTTACAGCACCTACTGCCAACAACAGGCCCAGGCCGAGATCAATGGCAGAGTCTTTTAAAGATGTTAAACCTTTCAACATATGCAGCAGACGAGCGTCAGCAACCTCCATGGACGCCCATCCTTCGCCTCCTTTCGTTGTTACTACCATGATACCCTAAAATGCGCTCGTTGTCAGCCAATATTTTCGCAAATTTCTAAATTATGACGAACGTCCTTATTTCATTGCGGACTTGTAGGAATAAAGCTAATTGCCGCGCGTGGCACTCAAAAACGTTCCCACAAGCCCCAACAGCCCTGTGCCCGACAGAAAAAGTGCCTCATTTGTGGCGCCCTGCATGAGGGTCCACTGGCCGAACCCAATGGCAAACACCGCCAGCACCATGGTCACCAAAAGCCCCAGCAGGCGAAACAGCCTGCGCTGTTTGTCACGCGCCAGTTCTGCTTCCAGCCAAGCCTTGGCATAACCGGGCGCCACCGTCTCCAACTTCGCCAGAGCATCCAAATCTGGCAAATTCAAGCTGCCAGCTTTCACCGGCTCGGCCGCTGCAGCCTGAGTCGGTGCCGCCTGTGCACTCACCTGAGCCACTGCCGTTGCCACAGCTTCGCTGGTGCCGCCATTGTTGTCACTGCTGGCAGTATGCACCTGTCCCATTTCCATAGTCATGGCCTCACGCTCCTTGCGACCAGATGCGGTGCAAAAAGACCAGCACTTCTTCGCGCGTTGCTGCGGCGTGGAGACGCAGATCGCCTGCTTCATCACCCACGAGAAATTTGTTTGCCAGTGCCCAGTCCACCGCCTCCTGTGCCCAGATCGATGCCGCATTGTCCAGCACCGGTGCCGCCATGGCAGGTGCCGTCAGGGCCGCACGCACACGTGCCACGCCATCGACAAACGACGCCCAGCCATTGTCGCGGTCTAAAATCAGATGCGGACAATATTTGCCACTCCACATCTGATGGGTGTAGAGATCGTTCAAGCCATAAGTTTCCATGAGCGCCGCGCACAAGGTCATGGCGTTGGCCTCACACTGTTCATAGGGCGCTGTCTCGCAAATTTCCACGCTGATCGTGGCGCGGTTGCCCTGGCCGTAGCCATCCCCAGCATGCCAACTCATCTCATTGAGCGGCAGCGTCTGCACAATACGCTCGGCATCCACAAAAAGATGCGCCCCCACATAGTAACTGCCGTCGTTTTCCACATTCTGCAGGTAACTGGCATGGGCACGCGCGTCCGCCGTTGGCGTGGCATTGGCGGTGTTGTGCACCGTCACGCCAATCGGCCCAGCCAAGGCCAGAAGCGTACGCACACAGTGGTTGTCGGTGCCTGTCTGCACAATGCGCCGCTCCACAGGAATGCCGTCAATCGCCTCATCCATGATCAATCCGTTTTCTATTGTCAATAACTGCATGCTGCAGTCCTCCTTTCATCCTCGTTTTAACAGAAAAGAGGGGCAGTGCCCCTCTCCTCATCACACAGTTTCACTGCTCTCATCGAACAGCGTCGTTTCGACTTCTTCCACATAAGAAGCCGCCAAAGGAGCAGTATACGCTGCACCCTTTGTGGTGGCAAAAGCTGCGCTGTCACACATAGACTGCATTGCTGTCTTCACGGTGACCTCGTCGAGATCCTGCTTCGCATCCGACAGGGTCATGCTCGTCTGACCACCACCAGCAGTGGCAAATTTCATTACCAATTTCTTTTCAGCCATGGTTTCACCTCCTTTCATCCAAGGCGCTCATCCTTTACTCACTCACCAGCTCACGCTCATCCACACGCACCACGCTGGCACCGCTGATGTCCAAAAGCCCTGCTACTGCTAACAGCCCAGCATGCAGTGCATCATTGCCAGCAGCTGCTGCAAGGTTGGAAAACGTGCGGCTGGTCTGTCGCATGTCGCCTTCTTCCGTCTGCACCTGAAACACCAGCTTCGCTTTTGTCACCTGATTGGCTTCAATCACAGCCATGGTCAACACCTCCTTTCATTTTTGTCGGCGGCTTTTTGCCCCCTCATATCTATAAGGAAAAAAACACCCCTTTGATACCCTGCATGATTAAAAAAAGGCAAAAAAATAGGCAGCGATCCATTCGCTGCCTATCGTCATTCTTGACGCTCGATAAATTCACGCACCGCCTTTTCTACAGCGGCGTTCAATGTCATATCATTGGCCATCGCCCAAACGGCCATCTGCTTATGCAGATCGGGCCCAAGGCGCACGTTGAAATTGCCCTTGAACGCTCTTGCCGGCCGACGCCCAACCGCGGCGCAAAACGCCAAATACCGGTCCACAGCATCCTGAAATGCCGCTTCCACACCATCCAGGCTGTCGCTCTCAAAATCTACCGAGTCGACAATGCCCTGCACCTTGCCGCGCAAGAGATGCGCCTGCACGTCAAACGTCACCTTTGCCACATAGCCTTTGTATTCCAGAACATCCTTTGCCATTTTCATCACTTCCTTTTATAGACGCAGCCACAAAGCCGCGAGCCCGCTTTATGCCAAAGCACGCAACGCCAGCCTTGACCAGGCGCATACCGCGCCGCAGGTCCAACCGTCACGAAAAATCTCCCAGTGTGCACAATAGCTGCCGCCTCCTGTGCACTACCGACATTCAATCACGCTCATCTGTTCCGCACGGCGGCCATCGGCCACAGCGATCGCCACCGGCGAAACCTTGATGATGAAAGATCCCCTCTTATGAAGAGGGTTTTCCACCCAGCATTGTAACAGAAAAAATGTTACCAAAATCTGAAGCGACGTAAACGACACGCTGCACGACGTGAACAACAGGCCGCGCATAAAAAATCCCCTTCCGATGCTGCGCATACAGCATCAAAGGGGGTTGGAAGTGGCACATCATTCACAGGCACAACTCACGTGCTTTTTGCACCGTGAACGCCTGCAAAAATTGTTCTTTATACGTTCTGCCCAGAGGAATCTCCGCATCACAATGCCGCAGCAGAATGCGGCTGCCGTCGATGGCCCGCGTGTAACGCAGATTCACAAGAAAAGCTTTATGGGACCGCGCAAACAACTCCGGATCAAGAAGCGCCTCCATCTCTGCAATGGTCTTGCTAAGTTGATACGTTCGCTCGCAGGTGTGAATCGTCAGCCGATGGTCGTGGCACTCGCAATAAAGAATCTCATCACAGTACAGCCGCACCTGTGTCTTGTTCACCGTGAAATTGATCGCCACGCGCTTCTCTGACAAACGCCGCACCACGGCACACAGCATCTCGGCAAAGGCGTCTTCCTCCACAGGTTTGCTGAGGAAGCGAAACGGCGCACACTGAAAGCACGCCTGCATATACTGTGTGTGACTCGTGACAAAAATAATCAACACCTTGTCATCCATGCGGCGAATAGCGTTGGCCGTCTCAATGCCATTCATCCCATCCATTTCAATGTCAATAAACAACGCATCAAAACGGCGGCCGTTTTTCTCATAATCGGCCACCAGCTCTTCCCCGCTCTCGTAAGGTTCTGTTTCAATATGCAACTCCTTGCGTGCGTCGAAGCGTGCCTGCAGTCTGTTGATGTGGTCGCGGTTATCGTCGCAAATCGCAAAGCGCATACAAAACTCCCCCTCTCCAAGCCAAAACATATTTGAATACGAATTACATATATGTCTATGCGTTCATTTTATCCAATCTGGGCATGATAGTCAACATTATCCCACTCGTCAGCCATCAATTTTCACCAATCTTTCACCAGTATTCGACAAACCAGTAACAAATTGTCAGCGTCCTGTTGGTTTCACATTTTAGTCATGACAGTCTGACGCCTCCAAATAATGGCGCAGCTTCTGCAGCGCGCGCTGTTTGCGCCGATGCACCGCCGGCTGAGAAATGCCCCAGCGCTGTGCCAAGGCACGCTCCGTGGTTTCGCCGCACACCAGCTGCCAAAGCGCTTCGCGCATCTCCGGCGTCAAAAGTGCCAACGCCTCCTCCAGCGCCTGGTGCCGATCAGCATCCAATCTGCCTGCGCCAGCTGCCAGATGCACCTCCACCGGCATGCCGCATTCCTCCGCCAGCTGATTCCACGACAGTTCATGGCGCCGTGCTTTCGCCGCCAAATAACTGGCATGTTCCCGCTCCTGATAATAGGCACGATACACCGCCTCACTTACCACCACTTCAGCCACCACACGGCGGCTGTGCTCATCACGCAGCTTCAGCACACGTTCATTGCTGCATACAGTATCAATAGATGTCGTCATTGTGACAGTCTCCTTTGGACTGTCCCGGGACAGAAAATCAATTCATCGATGTGCTTCTATTATCCTTGCTGCGAACATGATTGTCAGTGGACGATAGTGACGGAAATATTTTTTCGTTTTTCTATGCAAGTTCCACTTTAAATCGAATATAAATTCTATTATAATAGAAGCAGCTCACGACACGACCTTTGCCACAAAGCACGACGACGTCTGTACTGTAAAGGGAGGAATGATAATCATGCCGTCAAAATCGAGACTCATGCACCACTTTGAACAAGAATGGCGTGCCGCTGGTCAAGACCCGCGTGTTGTGATGAAACAAGTGCGCCAGCTCCTGCGCAGCTACCAGGAACTTGCCTGGCGCGCAGCGCTGGAAGAAAAACGCGCCAACGACGCCAACGAACTCGCCAGTGGCCGTGCTCTCATCGCCAGCCTGCTGGAGCTGGCCCCGTTGGGCACAAGCCCGCGCGAAGGCTATGCCGCCGCTGCAGCGCTCATGCGCCGCACGCTGGCCGCCGTGGCCCACTACCCGCACAACGGCGCGCTCTACCATGCCATCCTCGAAGGCGCCTACTTCCGCGCCAACCCTGGCGGCGACAGCGCCCTCTGGCCAGAACTGCACATCGAACGCAGCACCTACTACCAACGCAAGCAGGAAGCCATCGCCTTGTTTGGCACCCTGATGCAAAAATAACCCATTTCCTGCACCAACGCCTCGTGGCGAAGGTGCAGTTTTTTTATGCCCTGCCGCCGCTTGCAATGGCATCGCCCTTCCCTTACAATAGAGATTGACGACTTAACGATCACCTTTAAAGGAGGCAGAACGGTGGAGCAAACCTTTCTTGCGCCAAGCGAAACGGCGCCATTTGCAAATATTTTTCAGGCGGTGCAGCACCAACACCCGCTTGTTGACTGCATCACCAACATCGTAACTGTAAACGACATGGCCAACGGACTTCTGGCCATCGATGCGCGCCCTGTCATGGCCAGCGCACCGGAAGAAATCACCTATTTTGTCGCGCGCGCCGACGCCCTGCTGCTCAATCTGGGCGCCACTGGCAGCGAACAGCGCGAAGCCATGCTGCGCGGTGCCGCCGAAGCCAACCGCCTCGGCAAGCCAGTGGTCATCGATCCTGTCGGCGTCGGCACCTCGCCTCTGCGCCGCGACACCTTGGCCCAGCTTCTGGCAGAATGCCAGATCGCCTGCATCCGCGGCAACATCAGCGAAATCAAGGCCCTTGCCGGCCTCTCCACCGACGCTGGCGGCGTGGATGCCTCCGAAGCCGACCTCGAAGACCCACGCGCCTTCACCCTGGCCGCCGACATGGCGAAAAATCTGGCCGCTGCGCATCATACCGTCATCGCCATCAGCGGTCCCCGCGACATCGTCTCCGACGGCCGCACCACCTACGTGGTCAACGGCGGCAACGCCATGATGACCCGCGTCACCGGCAGCGGCTGCACCCTCACCGGCCTTGTCGCCGCCTTTGCCGCCGTCGCCCCGGCCGACCCGCTGCGCGCCGCCACCGCTGCCATCGCCCTGATGTGCCGCGCCGGTGACCGCGCCCTGGCAAAAGCTGGCTACCACGCCACCGCCAGCTTCCACACCGCCATGTTCGACGCCCTTTCGGCCATCACCCCGCAGGAACTCGCCGCCAGCCTGCGCCTGGAACGCTTATAAACCATTACAAACAACGAAGAAGGAGACAGTAATGATCAAAGGTTTATTATTCGACATGGATGGCACCCTCGCCGATACCATCCAATACTGGACAGAAATCATCCCTAATTTTGTGCGCCAGTGCGGCTACGAGCCCGACACCGACGCCCTCTCATCCGATAAAATCCACGCCATGAGCCTGAGCCAGTCGGCCGCCATGATCTGCGACTTCTATCACCTCGACATGACCCCGAAAGAAGTCACCGACGCCTGGTACCGCGAAGCCAACCGCATCTACACCGACGTGGCCCCACTCAAGCCCGGCGCCTACGACTTTGTGCACCGCCTGCACGACCTCGGCCTACCCATGGTGCTCGTGACCAACAACGACAAAGCCCTCGCCGACGCCCTGCTCACGCGCACCGGCATCCGCGACTGCTTCAAAGACCTCTACTGCGGCTTCAACCTGGGCCTAGGCAAAACCGAGCCAACCCTCATCGAGCTTGCCCGCAAAGCCGTCGGCAGCGACGCCTGCGACACCTGGATGTTTGAAGACAGCCTCGGCCCTATTCGCACCGCCAAAAGCATCGGCATTCACACCGCCGCCATGCTCGACCAATACCACGATGCCGCCGAAATCGCCGCCGTGCGCGAAGAAGCCGAAACCGTATTCGAAAACTACGCCCAGGCCGACGCCTGGCTCACCGCCATGCTCAGCCAACAATAAACAAACAAGCTGCCCCGCGGCCCCAACCAACCGCCAGGCAGCTTTTCTTGTGCAAATAAAAAAACCGACTGTTCCGTGAGGAACGGTCGGTTTTTTGTGTGTTGTTTACTGGGCGTTATGCCATGACATTTTCCAGAAAGCGCTGGAACATGGCTGCCACTTGGGCGCGGGTTGCCGTGCCTTGTGGCGCGAGGGTATCTTCACTCATGCCGCTGATGATCCCTTCCGATACGGCCCAGCTCATGACGTCGCTTGCCCATGGGCTGACGCTGTCTGCATCACTGTAGGCGTCGAGGCTTGCGCGGGCGCTCACATCGAGGCCTTTGTAGTCGGCGTAGCGATAGAGGATCGACGCCATCTGTTCGCGGGTGATTGGGTCGTTTGGCCCAAAGGTGCCGTCGCCATAGCCGCCGACGATGCCTTCGCTGGCTGCCCAGGCCACTGGGTCGGCGTACCAGTCACCACCGGCCACGTCGCTGAACTCGGCACTGCCAACTGCAGGGCTGCCTTCCAGGCGGTGCAGCATGGAAACGATCATGCCGCGGGTGGTGGTGGTGTTTGGTTCAAAGGTGGTGGCGCTGGTGCCGGTCATCAGGCCATTGTCGTACGCATACTGCACCGCGTCGGTGTACCATGCCCCTGGAACCACATCGCTGAAGATGTCGGCCACCGTGGTAGATGGCTCTTCTGCAAAGGCAGCGGTGATGCTGACTTTGCCGCTTGGCATGGTGAAGCTGTAGGTGCCATCGCCATTGTCGGTGACTTCCAGCTCTTTGCCGCCAGCAGTCACGCTCAGCGTATCCAGCATATAGCCAGCGTCCGGTGTCGCAGTGATGGTCACTGTTTCACCTTCAGTGGCATACTTGTCCACAGCGACACTGCCATTGTCCGGCTGAGCCACGCTGATTTCATAGCTGTACTTGCCGGTGTAATGATAGGTCGATACATTGACTGTACAGGTGTCTGTTTTGTCTCCGGCTTTTGCTGTAATGATCGCCGTGCCATCCTTATGCGCAGTGACAACGCCGTTTTGGGTAACTGTTGCAACATCTTCATTATCTGAAGACCATTCAACAGCATCAGTTGTGTTTTCAGGTGTCACCGTAGCAACCAATGTCGCTGTATTTGGCGTTGTGTTGCTATACAGATTCAGCGTATCGCGATCCAGAGTGATGCCAGTGGCAGAAACAATAATTTTCCCATCCGACCCGACAACTACCCCCCCTTCAGGCGCGGTAACAACAGGACCTCCACTCTCCTGCACTGTTGCACCAGCAGGCACGGTAATTGTGCCATCTGATTTTATAATCGGTACTTGACCATCTTGCTGACCAGCAATAATCTTCGTGCCCTCTTCTGTGGTAATGCTGCCGCCTGCAGGCACCGTGGCAATGCCGTTGGTTACTATAGGCGTCCAAGACTGGTCCTCTGCTGCTCCGATAGTATTGCCGAGTTGGTCTACAATCGTGCCGGTAAAGGTATTGTCAGCACTATAACCTACCAATTTAAACGAACTGTTTTCATCGACAGTTAGTTTCTCATTTGTTGATTTCATCAACCGAATCGTAGCAAGAGAATCTGGTTTACTTTGACCTTTTGCATCCACCGCATCTTGCAGTGTGTCATAAAGATACGCATTGCCACCTTCGACAACCATTGCTGTGGTGTTCTCCGAAGTATACACCGTTACGCCCGTGTCTACACCGGTCACATTAGATAAAGTGGTTCCTGTAACATTAATTTTACCGTTGTTGTTAGAATCCAAATTCTTATAGCTGCCCGAGACGATTGTAGCAGTTGCTTTACTTGAATTATCGACCTTAACAGCCTTTCCCTCACCCACATTAATCACACAATTTGTCATATTTATCTTTGGCTCATCATTTTCATACGACGGATTACCTTGTGGTCCAGAGTAAACCGCTGCAGTGATGGATTTGTTAGGCGGAGTAAGAATAATAACATTATCTAGCTTTGCTTCATCCCCGGATGATGCCATTTGCATATAGGCAAATACTCCTAAATAATCTACTGAAGTCCCTTCTGAAATGCCAGAAGTATCACAGTCCATTATAATAGAACCATCTGTGATATCAATAGCCCCAGAATAGCCAAATATACCATAAACAGCAGACGAAGCGGTCAAATTCGCGCCATTAGGAAGAGTAAATGTTAGTGTATGACCATTAAGATCGATGGTATAACCTCTTCCCATTAATCCTATGTAAGAGCCTGCTCCAGATTCTTGCATCGTTATAGTAATATCTTGATTCAATTCCAGCCGCCCTATTACTGTAGCTCCACTTTGTGTATACTCGACAAGCTCTTCTACAGTATTAAATTCTTCTGTAACCGTATCTCCATCATATAAACAAGCAATTGGTTCTGTATCAGCAAAAGCTTGCCGGCTAGGCAATATAGGAAACAGGAGTAATAAAAAACATATTATTAGGCTTAAAGATTGCCGTAATCTAAGCTTCATTATTTATGCAGCCTCCTTAAAGCTTTGTATTTCCACTAAGAGAGACATAAGGACTAGGGGAGATAAATGTATTTAGTGCGCTTTCATCGGAAGGAACATCTACACCATTTACACTGCCTCCTACTTTACAATTTTCAATCTTAACAATCATTTTATCAACATATGTACCGGCATCTCCTGATTTATAGGTAATAGGCGCCCCATAAACAGCACCACAGATCCCATTATTATTCATGCAGCTAATCGCACCGGAGCTCGTGCAGCCAGTGATGGTACTATAAATCGTGGAAGAAGGTTGGTTTTTGCTTGGTGCAACAACAAAACTACCTAAAATTCCTCCAGCTCGTGGCGCACTGATGTCGCCCGTGTTGCCACAGTTCAAAATTGTAGAACCACAGCTTGGCTTAAAAATAGATATTTTATAATTATAAATATCACAGCCAAGAATGCCGCCTGTACCGTAGTTTCCAGTTCCTGAAACAGTTCCAGCATTATTGCAGGAATCAATCTTTGCCCGATCCGAATACCCAACAATACCGCCTACTTCATTAGTTCCTTCAACTAATGCATTATTGGTGCATTGTTTAATTGTGGTTGTAGTTGTTGCAAGCCAGGAAAGAATATCATGTGCCGCTCCTAAAATACCACCTGTATAATTAGAAGTTCCATAGACAGGGGCATTATTAGTACATCCAGTAATATCGTTATATTCTCTGCTATCACCAACAATACCGCCAGTTCTATAAACACCATGAACCGAACAATTATTATTAACTGTGATATTTGAAACCATTGCTGATTTCATTGTTGCTACAGCAATACCGGAAGCTGCTTCATAAGCATCTCCGTTGCTTGTCGTACTTGTATTATTGAGGATGACACTATCAAATGTAATGTTCTTTACGATACCATAGCTCGCCGTTCCAGAACTTGATGTTTTATTTCCCTGGATCATTCCAAACAAACCAGCACGAATAGTATTGTTATCACCATTGATAGATGCATTGCTTATTGTGTTCTGATCTCCATCAAAAATCCCCTTAAATGGATGATCCCAATTGCCAATAGGTTCCAAAACAGCGCCTTGACAATCAATATCACCCGCTAAAGTAATTGTATCTCCTTGAAAATTATCCTCGGTACTGTAATTGCCATTTACAATATTTGCCAGGCCAACAAGATCTGCCACATCTGATATAGTATAACTTGATCCACTTACACCTTCATACCAACTATAATCCGCGATAATTGGGTCCGACTCATCCGCCGCAAAGGCTGCTGGCACCATGGTTGTCAGCATGGCGATGGTCATAAAGATTGCAATCAATTTGCGTTTCATAAAAATTACCTCCCATTCTTTTCTTCATCATCAACAAAAGCATGTGGCAACTGCGCATCGATTTGCGTTTGCTCTTTAAGGACTCTTTGCTAATACAATATCTTTGCGCATTACCATGATAATAAAAAATTGCTGATTCTAGCATCCCTCCTTTTAAACGCTGAGTTATTCATCATTATTATAACAACTTTGTTTTCGTTATGTTGTAAAACGGCCTCTCGTCAGCCGCCACTGTTGCCTGTCTCTCTAAAGAAACGCACAGCAAACAAGCGAGTATAATAAACTCGCTTGTTTGCCATGGGATAATAGTTTTAAGGTTATTGCGAATAATAACAGGATACTATATAATGAATACCATAAAAGAATTTCTTTTCATCTGGTAACAACATAACGAAAATTATGTGATGACCATGTGCATGCGGTTGAGCTGGCGCAGGTGTTCGGCGCCGCTTTCGAGGGTGTAGATGCGGGTGGTGTTGATGCTGGCGTGGCCGAGCAGGTCGGCGAGGCGCAGGAGGTCTTTTTCGGCGGCATAGAAGGTGCGGGCAAAAAGATGGCGCAGGTTGTGAGGAAAGACTTTTTCCGGTGCAACGCGGGCTTGGCCGCAGAGGGCTTTCATGGCGCGCCAGATGTTTGAGCGGTCAATGGGGCGGCCGGTTCTTGTTGTAAAGACAGGGCCGGCGCTCTTTTTTTGCTGGCGGAGGTAGCGTTTGAGCAGGGTGCAGAGTTTTATGGGCAGAAGCACGAGACGGTGCTTTCCTTTGTTGCGAACATGAGCACGACCGCTGCGCACGGCGTCAGCGGTGATGAAGCGGAGTTCGCTGACGCGGATGCCGGTGGCGGCGATGGTTTGCAGGATCAGGGCAAGGCGGTGCTGGCTGGTGTGTTCTGCGGTTTGGACGAGGCGCTGGTATTCTGTGCGGGTGAGTTCTTTGTGTTCGTCGCTGAAGTGGGGGCGTTGGATTTTCAGGGGTTGGATGAGGAGGTCTCTGCGCTGGTGGTGTTTGAGGTAGCCGTTGACGGCGGCGAGGAGGGCGTTGACGGTGGTGGGGGCGTAGTGCTGCATGAGCTGGTTTTTCCAGGCGATGAGCAGGGGTTTGTCGAGGGGGCGGTCGGCGGTGGTTTTCGAGAGGATTTGCAGGGCGTGGCGATATTGGGCGATGGTGCTGGCGCTGCGTTCTTTGTTTTCGAGGGTGTCGATGTATTGCTGGATGCTGGCTGTGGTGAGGATGTGTGGATGGGCGGGCATGGTGGGTTCCTCCTTTTGGTGTGGTGTTGTGGTTGGAAATAGAACAGCCCTCCTGCTGAGGGTGCCTGGGGCACGGTGGCAGGAGGGCTGTTTGTTATAGTTCCTGGATGTCACGCCGATAGGAGATGTAACCGCCTGCGGTGATGATGGTTGTGGCGAAGAGCCAGAGTGTGAGGGGCAGGTTGGCCTGGAGGTTGTAGACGAAACTGAAGAAGACGGTGACGAGGCCGAGGATACCCCAGTAGATCCAGAATTTGTTCCATCGGGGTTCTTCTTTTTCTTCATCGGGGTTGCCGAGGGCAGTGGCGAGATTGCGGGCGCAGACGATGGCTGCCATGATGATGGGCAGTTTTTCAACGCGAATGGGCAGTATCTGCGGTGCCCAGAGGCTGAGCGCGGCAACGATGAAGGCCACGAGCCACCAAATAACCCAGTACCATTCGTTTCTTTTCATTGTTTGATCACCTTTCGTTATTGACCGGCTGCGGTGCCGGATGGGATATGCTTCTATGATACAAAATAGGTGCGGTTTTCGCAATATTGAGGGTGGCACTGGCGCATAAAAAATCCCCGGCGCGAGTGCGTCGGGGAGGGTTGTGTGGTGTGAACTTACTTCACGAGGCCAGCTTCCTGAACTGCTTCCAGAGTTTCGGTTGCGATGGCGTATTCTTCGTTGGTAGGGATAACGAAGGCACGTACTTTTGCACCGTCAGCGCTGATGTCGCGCATTTCGCGGCAGCCGTCGTTCTTGGCTGGGTCAACAGCGATGCCCAGAGCGTCGAAGTTTTCGCAGATGGATGCACGAACGCGGTCGTCGTTTTCACCGATGCCGGCAGTGAAGACGATGGCGTCGCAGCCGTCGAGTTCTGCATAGTAAGCACCGATGTATTTTTTAGCACGGAGGACGAACATATCATAAGCGAGCTGTGCGCGTTCGTTACCGTTGTCCATAGCTTCTTCGATGTCACGGAAGTCGTTGGAGATGCCGCTGACGCCAAGGAGACCGGATTTCTTGTTGACATAGGTGTCCATTTCGTCTGGGCTGAGGCCTTTGTGCTTCATGATGTAAAGGACTGCAGCTGGGTCGATGTCACCGGTACGGGTACCCATTACGAGACCTTCGAGTGGAGTGAAGCCCATGGAGGTGTCGATGATCTTGCCGCCTTTGATGGCAGAGATGCTGGCACCATTGCCGAGGTGGCAGGTGATGAGCTTGAGTTCTTCGATTGGACGGCCAAGAGCCTTAGCTGCTTCACGAGCAACGTATTTGTGGCTGGTGCCGTGTGCGCCGTAACGACGAACTTTGAGGGTCTTGTAGTCTTCGTATGGAATAGCATACATGTAGTGTGCTGGATCCATGGTCATGTGGTAGGAAGTATCGAATACGCAGACGGATGGAATGCCAGGCATGTTTTCTTCGCAGGCTTCGATACCGGCGAGGGCAGCGTAGTTATGAAGCGGAGCCATAGCGCCGTAAGAATGTACGAGGTCTTTGACGCGCTGATCAACAACTGCTGCCTTAGGGAAGGAGTCACCCCCCTGCACAATGCGATGACCGATGGCGTCGATCTGGCTGAGGTCTTCAACGACAGCGAGATCACCTTTGGTGAGGGCGTCAACAACGAGAGCAACTGCTTCTTTGTGGTTGTCTGCTTTAACGTCTTTCTTGATCTTTTCGCCTTTCGCTTTGACTTCGAAGCCGGCGTCCCCGCCCATGCCGATACGTTCGACAAGGCCTTTGGACATGACTTCACCGTTGTCCATGTTGATAAGCTGGAACTTCAGGGAAGAGCTCCCACTGTTCATAACTAATACGATCATTTCTTTTGTTCACCTCATAGAAAATTTGAAAATTTTATTAAGAAAGGAGCAGGGCGTCACTTAAGATGGCGTCGCCGCTTGCCTTCTCAAACATTTGTAAGAGATCTTGCACCGAGAGATGTGGGTAGTCCGCTTTGCGGATGTCGACGGCAACTTTGCCGCTGTCGAGCATGACAAGGCGGTTGCCGTGGGCGATGGCGTCGCGCATGTTGTGGGTGATCATGATGGTGGTCAGCCCATATTCGGCGACGATCTGATCGGTGATCTCAAGAACTTTGGCAGCCGTCTTTGGGTCGAGGGCTGCGGTGTGTTCATCAAGCAGGAGGATATCCGGCCGCTTGAGGGTGGCCATGAGCAGTGTCAGGGCCTGGCGCTGTCCGCCGGACAAAAGGCCGACGCGCGCGGTGAGTCGTTCTTCAAGGCCGAGGCCAAGCATGGCCAGCCGTTCCTGGAAGAAGGCTCTGTCTTTTGAGCGGGAGCTCCAACGCAGGCCTGGGCGCTGACCACGGCGGGAAGCCATGGCGAGGTTTTCTTCGATCTGCATGTGGGCGCAGGTGCCCATCATAGGATCTTGGAAAACGCGGCCGATGTAGGCAGCACGTTTGTGCTCCGGCAGTTTTGTTACATTGACATTATTGATATAGATTTCACCTTTGTCGACGGGATACACGCCGGCAATGGCATTAAGCATGGTGGATTTTCCGGCGCCGTTGCCACCGATGACGGTGACGAAGTCGCCTTCTTCAAGGTGCAGGTCAAGGCCGCGAAGGGCTTTTTTCTGATTGACGCTGCCAGGGTTAAAGGTTTTTTCAATGCCATTCAGATCTAACATAGACATGGTCAGGACCTCCTCATACGCGAGAGCGCAGTTTCTGCATTTTGCTCTTGATGAGCGGCAGAGCAAGCGCAACTGCAACGATGACAGCGGTGAGCAGCTTGAGGTCGTTAGGGTTCATGCCGAGCCACAGTACAAAGGCGACGACGGCACGATAAACGATGGAGCCCAAGACAACACTGATGAGCCAGTTTTTAAAGCTGCGGGTGCCAAAAAGCACTTCACCGATGATGATGGAAGCAAGCCCGGTAACGAGCACCCCAGTCCCCATGTTGACGTCGGCATAGCCATTGGATTGGCTGAGCAGCGCACCGGTGATGCCAACGAAGCCGTTGGAGATGATAAGTCCGAGGATGATGGTGATGTCGGTGTTGACACCTTGAGCACGAATCATCTGTGGATTGTCACCAGTGGCACGAATGGCGGCGCCGAGTTCGGTGCCAAAGAAAATATAGCAGAAGAACCAGACAACGAGGGTGGCCAAAAGGCCAACAACCAACGTCGCACTGACTTTGCTCATGCTGCTTTCAAAAAAAGTGTAGACCGTTTCTTCACCAAGAATGGATGTGGTGGCGCGGCCCATGATGCGCAAGTTGATCGAATAGAGCCCGATCATGGTAAGAATCCCGGCGAGCAGCGCAGGAATTTTAAGTTTGGTGTGCAGAAAACCTGTCACAGCGCCGGCAACACAGCCGCCGAGAAAAGCGAAGAGTATCGCTAGGATTGGCGAGCCGCCGCCAGTGATGGTCATAACGGCGATGGCACCACCAAGTGGGTAGGTACCTTCAATGGACAGGTCAGCAATATCTAAGATACGGAATGTGATAAACAAGCCAATGGCAAGCACGGCCCAGAGGAGCCCTTGCGCAACGGTTGAGAGTACGAGTTCCATAATGATCCTCCATAATATCTCCACGCCGGGGTTATGAAGTCCCCCACCCTTGCATTATAGCATAGTGCAGGCCCTTCGCCCAATAACTTTCCCGGCAAAAAGTAATAGTCGGAATAAACAAACAAAACGAAGGGTCGCCACAGGGGTGACCCTTCGTCATGCCGGCAGAATGCCAGCAATGGGTTCATTATTCTTCAGCAGCGTATTCACCGACGTATTCAGTCAGATCATCTGGCACGGTGATGCCGAGCAGATCAACTTCTTCCTGATTGATTTCGGTGGTCGTGGTCTGAGCCATTTCGATTGGCATATCAGCTGGCTGTGCTTCGCCTTTGAGGATCTTTGCAGCCATGGCACCAGTCTGCTTGCCGAGTTCGTAGTAGTCTACGCTGACAGTGGCAAGACCGCCGCCGGAGAGCATGCCGACTTCACCAGTGAAAACTGGGATCTTGGATTCATTGGTAACACCTGTCAAAGTCGTCATAGCAGATGCCAAGGTATTATCGGTTGGGACATAGATGGCTTGAATGTCTTCGCCGATGAGGCTGGTTGCTGCCTGCTGGATTTCATTAACGTTAGAAACGGTCATTTCCTTAACAGAAATGCCTGCTGCTTCGCACTGTTCTTTGAACAGCTCAACCTGGATGCGGGAGTTTTCTTCCGCAGAGCAGTACATAACGCCGACAGACTTGAGGTCTGGCATCATTTTCTGCATCAATGCGACCTGATCTTCGATTGGGTTCATGTCGCTGGTACCGGTGACGTTGCCGCCAGGGGCATCGTTGCTGTCAACAAGGCCAACACTTTCGTAATCGGTGATGGCGGTGCCGACGATAGGAATATCAGAGCTTGCGCTCTTCATCTGTACAGCAGCCTGTGTTGCAATGGCGCAGACAAGGTCTTTCTTGTCGCTGGCAAACTGGCTGGTGATGGTGTTCAAGTTTGACTGATCGCCCTGTGCATTCTGGTAATCGATGACGACATCTTTGCCAATGGTGTACCCTGCTTCTTCAAGGCCGTCTTCAAAACCTTCGCGTGCACGATCGAGCGCGGTGTGTGCGGTTGTTTGAATGATACCGATCTGCAATGCATCTGCATCGGCTTCTGCGGCAGCACTACTGTCTCCTGCCGAACTACTGCTGTTGCCCCCGCCACAGCCTGCTAACAACATCATACTGCCGAGAGCGATCCCGGCGATCCATTTTTTCATCTTCATCCTACATTCCTCCGTTCTACAAATTCTACAATTCTCGGATGAGAGATCCCACAAATCGTGGATGTACGTCTATGATATACCCCGTACACATATATTGCAAGCATTATCGCGGAAAAATAACCAAAACTGTCGGAAAATTTGATTATTATTTTTTATTTGGCGTAACAATAACTTTTCCAAAGTCCTTCACAATCTTCATTTCCACATTTTCCATCGCTCAACCAAGCGGTTTTTTCCACTTAACATGTGAGTTTTCCACTGCAATCCCCATGTTTTCCCCCAATTTCTGTGGAAAACTGTCGACTTTTCCGAAGATTTTTCCACAGTTCTCGTGGAAAACCATCATTTTCCCCAGAATTTCGCGGGTTGTGCGTTTTCCACAGATTTTACACACTGATAACATTTTACCAACGGCGCATCATCTTCCACAGCTCATAGACAAAACGCCCTTCTTCGCCTAAAATGGCCAATATTCAAAAAATATTTTTCCACAGGGGGCATTTTTGAAAAATCCCCTGGCAGCAAAAAAGACCAGAAACACACTTTTAGAAAGGTGTTTCTGGTCTTTTAACGATCCAATCAGTTTTCCACAGCGGTGAGGCGTTTCTCCGCCAATGCCACATAGCGCTCAGCATTTTCCTGGCTGGCGGCACGTTGTTCGGGGCGGACGCTGCCGCGCACTTTAGCGGGCACGCCCATGACCATGGAATTTGGCGGGATATCAACACCACCAGTGACAACGGCGCCAGCAGCGATGATGCTGCCTTCTCCGATGTGAGCACCATTCATAACAATGGCACCCATACCGATGAGCACATCATTGTCGATGGTGCAGCCATGAACCACAGCACGATGGCCAATGGTGACACCGTCACCAATGACGAGCGGCCAGCCTTCATCCACATGCAGCACTGCGCCGTCCTGCACATTGGTGCGATCACCAATGCGAATGCTGTCTTCATCAGCGCGAACCACCGCATAATGCCAAATGCTGGCATCGTTGCCGATGCGCACATCGCCTTCCACCACGCAGTGGGCACTTTTGTAATATCCCATTTTCATTCCCCTTTTTAAATGAAATAAAAAAGACTTGAGCGCATGTCTCAAGTCTTATTCCGCGCTGTAAGGGATTCGAACCCCTGGCCTTTTGGTCCGTAGCCAAACGCTCTATCCAGCTGAGCTAACAGCGCACACGGAGAGAGAGGGATTCGAACCCTCGATACGGTCACCCGTATACTCCCTTAGCAGGGGAGCACCTTCGGCCTCTCGGTCATCTCTCCTCGCCATAACAGAACCTATTATAGATCGTCGTTTCGATTCTGTCAAGCGTTTTTTTCAACTTTTTTTCTAACGGAGGAGGTGGGATTCGAACCCACGGAACCCGTGAAGATTCAACGGTTTTCAAGACCGCCTCCTTAAACCGCTCGGACACCCCTCCAGAAAACAACCCTAATTATAAAGGTGTTTTCTCAGCCTGTCAACAAAAATCGTCAGGCAGTGTATGTTTTAATTATTTTCCGATCGGTGCGATCGGACCATCGACACAGGAAAATTCCACGAAGGTCTCCAATGTGCCATTCATATTGTTGCTGATATTTTCCAGCTGGGTGATGATCGTCAGAATGTGCTTGCTGAGATCTACAGCGTGCAGACGTTCCCCGATGATCGCAATAGAGCGTTCATAGAATGCTGGATTGGCAAAACATTCATGCCAGTCTTTGTCATCCTGAAGTCCTTGCTGAAATTCGTCAAAATCACTGATTGCTTGTTCAAGCAAACCACGTACTTCAGCAACCGCTTCACGATTGATCTCGTTCTGACCGCTTGTATAGGAAAAAATATTCAGGCAGCCACTCACTTTGATCTCACGAAGCTTCTTGATCAATTCATCAAGATGGTTAGAGCAGCTTCTCGCAGGCTCTAACAACGCAGCGCGAATAGCCATCACATAGGCCTCCTTTCTACTGCAATATTATTTATAGTAGGAAAGTATTGTATGAGTAATTTTATTATAAACTATAAATCTCTATCATGTAGTAATTATCCGACCGTTTTAGAGGATAATTCTTCATCTTTCATTATTTCTCAACATTCTTTCCCTGTTCGAGTAGTGGTTTCAGGAAGCGTCCTGTGTAAGAATCGGCGCAGGCGGCCACTTGTTCCGGTGTGCCGCTGACGACGACGCGTCCACCACCAGCACCGCCTTCCGGACCAAGGTCGATGATGTAGTCGGCGCATTTGATGACGTCGAGGTTGTGCTCGATGATGATCATGCTTTCGCCGTTGTCAACAAGGCGGCCAAGCACTTTGAGCAGACTGTCGATGTCGGCGGTGTGCAGGCCTGTGGTTGGTTCATCAAGAATATAAAGGGTTTTGCCTGTCGGACGTTTGGCAAGCTCGGTAGCCAGTTTGACACGCTGCGCTTCACCGCCGGAAAGGGTGGTGGCAGGCTGGCCGAGCTTGATGTAGCCAAGACCGACATCCTGAATGGTTTTGATTTTATTGTAGATGCTTGGAATGTTTTCGAAGAATTCGACCGCCTCATCGACGGTCATATCGAGCACCTCGGAGATGTTTTTGCCATGATAGGTGACTTCCAGGGTTTCGCGGTTGTAGCGCTTGCCTTTGCAGACTTCGCATGGCGCGTAAACGTCGGGCAGGAAGTGCATCTCGATTTTGATGATGCCATCGCCTTTGCAGGCTTCGCAGCGCCCGCCTTTGACGTTGAAGGAGAAGCGGCCGGCTTTGTAGCCGCGAATCTGGGCTTCTTTAGTCTTGGCAAAGAGGGTGCGGATTTGGTCAAAGGCACCGGTGTAAGTGGCTGGATTGGAACGCGGCGTGCGGCCGATCGGACTTTGGTCGATGTTGATGATTTTGTCAATTTGGTCGTAGCCTTCGATGGCGCGATGTTTGCCAGGCACGCCTTTGTACTGCGGATAAATTTTCTGCGCCAGGCTCTTGTAAAGGATCTCATTGACGAGGGTACTCTTGCCCGAGCCGGAAACACCGGTGACACAGGTGAGCACGCCCAGCGGGAAGCTGACGGTGAGGTTTTTAAGGTTGTTTTCGCGGGCGCCGACGACTTTGAGCATGCGTTTTTTGTCGATAGGTCGGCGTTCGGTTGGTACAGCAATGCGCTTGCGCCCGGAGAGATAGTCCCCGGTGATGGACTGTTCATTGGCGGCAACTTCTTCCGGTGTGCCAGCGGCCACCACTTCACCACCACCAGCGCCAGCGCGAGGGCCAATGTCGACGATGAAGTCGGCGGCGCGCATGGTGTCTTCATCGTGTTCAACCACGATGACGGTGTTGCCGAGGTCGCGCATGTGTTTCAGGGTGGCAATGAGTTTTTCATTATCGCGCTGGTGCAGCCCGATGGATGGTTCGTCGAGAATGTAGAGCACGCCAACCAGGCCGCTGCCGATCTGGGTGGCAAGGCGAATGCGCTGGGCTTCGCCGCCGGAGAGGGTGCCTGCGGCACGGCTCAGGGTCAGATAGGTGAGACCGACGTTGACCAAAAAGCGCAGGCGGTCGGCAATTTCTTTCAGGATGAGGCGCCCAATGAACAGCTGGCGCTCGCTGAGTTCGATGTGTTCAAAAAAGTCGAGGGCTTCGACGATGGTCATGTCGCAGACTTCCCAGATGGCTTTGCCGCCCACTTCGACGGCCAGCGCTTCCGGACGCAGGCGGCGCCCTTTGCAGGCTGGGCAGCGGTCGGTGCGCATGAAGCCTTCGAGCATTTCCATGCTGGCTTCGCTGTGGGTTTCCACGCGGCGGCGTTCCAGGTTTGGAATCAGGCCTTCGTATGGTTTGCGATAGGTTTTTTCTTCACCAAACATGTTCACGTAGTTGAAGGACACCTGCGGATGATTACCGCCATAGAGAATCAGATCCTGCTGTTCTTTGGGCAGGTCTTTCCATGGAGTGTCGCGATCGATGCCGACTTTATCGGTGAGACTGAACAGGAGCTGTTCATAATAGTTTGAGATGGCCCCGCGGCGCCATGGTGCCAGTGCACCATCATTGAGGCTTTTGGTCTTATCAGGAATGATGAGATCAAGGTCAAAACTCATCACCGAGCCAAGGCCGCTGCAGGTTTCGCAGGCGCCCAGCGGGTTGTTGAAGGAAAAGAGCTGCGGCGTCAGTTCCGGCATGGAAATGCCGCAGTCGAGGCAGGCAAAATGTTCACTGAAACGCAGCATTTCGCCGTCGGCATCGACCCACACCTGACCTTCGGCCAGCTCAAGGGCAGCCTGCATGGAGCCTGTGAGGCGGCTTTCGATGCCTTCTTTGATCTTGATGCGGTCGACGACCACTTCGATGTAGTGCTTGTTGTTCTTCTTCAGGACGATGTCCTCAGAAAGATCGCGCACCTCGCCATCGACGCGCACGCGCACATAACCACTCTTGCGCAGTTGTTCAAAGTATTGCTTGAACTCGCCCTTGCGGTTTTGTACCACAGGCGCCAGAATGTGCAGGCGCGTGCCCGGTTCCAGGGCCATAACCTGGTCCACCATTTGGTCGATGCTCTGCTGATGGATCTCTTTGCCGCATTTTGGGCAGTGCGGCACACCGATGCGAGCATAGAGCAAACGCAGGTAATCGTAAATTTCGGTGACCGTACCCACAGTGGAACGCGGGTTGCGGCTGGTGGTTTTCTGATCGATGGAAATGGCCGGCGACAGGCCGGAGATTTCGTCCACGTCTGGTTTGTCCATCTGTCCCAAGAATTGGCGCGCGTAAGAGGACAGCGATTCCACATAGCGGCGCTGGCCTTCGGCGTAGATGGTGTCAAAAGCCAACGACGATTTCCCTGAGCCAGACAAGCCTGTCATGACGACAAGTTTGTCGCGAGGGATTTCAAGATCGATGTTTTTCAAATTATGGACCCGCGCGCCGCGAATCCGAATGATATTTTCAGCCATAATGCTCCTTTACTTTTTGTCCATTGCTTCAATGCGGCGGATTTCGTCGCGCAGTTCAGCAGCGATTTCAAATTCGAGGTTCTTGGCAGCATCCTTCATGGCCTTTTCAAGCAGCATGAGGTGCTGTTTGCGGCCTTTGGCATCGGCAGGCACTTCGCGGCTGAGGTATTGCGGCGTTTCTTCGGCCACCGCCTTGAGCGGCGAAATGTCGGCGCGCACATCTTTGCGCACCGTCTGCGGCACGATGCCGTGCTCTTCGTTGTAGGCCATCTGCAGCGAACGACGGCGTGCTGTTTCGTCGATGGTGCGCTGCATGGAGCCAGTGATGACATCGGCATACATGATGACCTCGCCGTGGGCGTTGCGGGCAGCACGGCCAACGGTCTGAATCATTGAGCGCTCACTGCGCAAGAAGCCTTCTTTGTCGGCATCGATGATGGCCACCAGCGACACTTCCGGCAGGTCCAGCCCTTCACGCAGCAAGTTGATGCCGACGAGCACGTCAAACTCGCCCAAGCGCAGATCGCGCAAAATTTCCATGCGCTCCAATGCCTTGATCTCCGAATGCAAATACCGCGCTGCGATGCTGGCATTGACGAGATAGTCGGTGAGGTCCTCGGCCATGCGCTTGGTCAGCGTGGTGACCAGCACACGCTCATCACGAGCAATGCGGCCACGTACGCGGTCGATGAGGTCATCGATCTGCCCAGCGATTGGGCGCACCTCGATGGTTGGGTCCAAAAGCCCCGTTGGGCGAATGATCTGTTCCACCACTTGCTGGCTGTGTGCCAATTCATAGTCACCTGGTGTGGCAGACACATAGATGGTTTGATGCACCTTTTCTTCAAACTCTTCAAAATGCAGCGGACGGTTGTCCAAAGCCGATGGCAGGCGGAAGCCATGCTCGACAAGGTTTTCCTTGCGTGAGCGGTCGCCTGCAAACATACCGCCAATCTGCGGCACAGCCACGTGACTTTCATCGATGAAGGTGATAAAGTCCGGCGGGAAGAAGTCCAAAAGCGTGTCTGGCGTGCTTCCTGGTTCACGTCCCGACAAAGGGCGAGCATAGTTTTCAACGCCGGAGCAATAGCCCACTTCACGCAGCATTTCCAGGTCGTAGCGGGTGCGCTGTTCCAGGCGCTGCGCTTCCAAGAGCTTTCCTTCGCTCTTAAATTCGGCTAGGCGCTCCTCAAGCTCACTTTCGATGTTGGCAATGGCGGTGTCGAGGTATTCCGGGTCGGTGACATAGTGGGTGTTTGGATAAATGCTCACATGCTCACGCTCACCAGCAACCTTGCCTGTGAGGTAATCAAACTCGGCAATGCGGTCGACTTCGTCGCCGAAAAATTCGATGCGGATGCCGCGCTCACTGCTCGACGCCGGCATGACTTCGACACAGTCGCCGCGCACGCGGAAGGTGCCGCGCTTAAAGTCCATGTCGTTACGCTCGTATTGGATTTCGATGAGCTTGCGCAGCACATCGTCGCGCTCGATCTCCTGCCCTGGGCGCAGGTTCAGCACCTCGTTGCGGTAGAATTCCGGCGAGCCCAAGCCATAGATGCAGCTGACAGAAGCGATGATGATGACATCGCGGCGCTCCAGCAGCGAAGCCGTCGCTGAGTGACGCAGTTTTTCGATGGTCTCGTTGATCTGCGCATCTTTTTCAATATAGGTATCCGTTGAGGCCACGTATGCCTCTGGTTGATAGTAATCGTAGTAAGAGACAAAGTATTCCACGGCATTGTTCGGGAAAAACGCCTTAAACTCGCTGTAAAGCTGGGCAGCCAGCGTCTTGTTCGGCTCAAAAATGAGCGCCGGGCGGTTGGCCTTGGCGATGATGTTCGCCATGGTGTAGGTCTTGCCGCTGCCGGTGACCCCCAAGAGCGTCTGCCGATGGTAGCCCAGATTCAGCCCTTCAAAGAGCGCATCAATCGCCTGCGGCTGATCGCCCGTCGGCGCAAACGGCGCCACCAATTCAAAATCTGCCATGTCATTCACCTCATTTTCGTTGATCGTCTGTATTTTTCCATCTCTATAGTATACGCCATTTGTAAATTTGTGACAATGCTTCTCATATATTCTATACAGAAAATCCACAAGCGCCGCAACGCAAAAAATCGCGCCTGCCCACCGCCGGACAGACGCGTCGTTTCTTCACACAAACGCCCCACGCCATCAAATTTCGCAATTTCATTCAGACAGATTTCCAGTTTTCATTCAGTGAGATTCTCGATTTTCATTCAGACAGATTCTCAGTTTTCATTCAGTGAGATTTCGCACACAAAAAAACAGCCCCACACAACACGGTGTGGAGCTGATAACATCCAGAATTATTTCTTCTGTGCCTTGATGGCTTCGCGCTTTTTGCCGTACCAGATCAAAATGAACAGGTACGCAGCAGCAACGACAACGCCGATGATGTAGGCAGCGGTCCATGGCACGTTGAAGCCGATCTTAGCATTAACAATGTAGGTCACCGTCACGAAGGTGTACCAAGTGCCAGGAATGAGCGGCATCCAGGCAAACTTGCCGCGGCCCGTTTCGAACATCCAGATGGTGATGGCCAGGAAGGCAAAGAGCGACAGGGTCTGGTTGGACCATGCAAAGTAGCGCCAGAGAATGTTGAAGCCATCGGCATTGCTCTTCGCAAAGACAAGAATGACAGCAACGAGCGCAAAGATAATTGCAGCCAGGCCTACACGCTTAACGGCGGATTTCTGATCCAGGTGCAGCGCATCAGCAACAGACATACGCAGAGCGCGCAGCGCCGTGTCACCGGAAGTGATTGGCAGCACAATAACACCAATGAGGGCGATGATCCCGCCGACGTTGCCGAGCACATATTTGCAGACAACACCAATGGTGCCGGTAGCGAGGGAAGCGTTGCCTTCCTGCAGGCCGAGGTTGTACACGCCCATAGCGCCAGCAGCCCAAACCATGGCGATGAACCCTTCAAGGATCATCATGTTATAGAAAGTCATGCGGCCCTGACGTTCGCTCTTCATGGTACGGGAAATAATCGCCGTCTGCGTGGAGTGGAAGCCAGAGAGAATACCGCAGGCAACCGTGATGAAGAAAATTGGGATGAAATGGTTGGCGTCAAAATAGTCGCCATAAGCAAATACAGCACCGTTCCAGTTGTCCCAAAGGTTGAGCAGTGGGAAGTCTTTGACAAAGATCCCAATAAAAATCCCGATGGCAGAGAACAACAGAATCGCACCAAACACTGGATAAATGCGGCCGATGATCTTATCAATTGGGAACAGGGTGGCGATCAGATAATAAACGAAGATAACCCCATAAATCACCCAAGTGGACACAGACGTTGCTGCGCCATCAAACCCAAAGACCTGTGTAGCGGCAATGTCGCCAGGGGTGTAAATGAACACAGCACCAACCAACAGCAGCAGCAAACTGCAGAAGATCTGATAAACAGTGTACACGCCCTTGTTGCTGTACTTGCGGATCATGTCCGGCATCTGTGTGCCGCCGTCGCGCAGGCAGATCATGCCGGAGAAATAGTCGTGCATGGCCCCGCCGATGATGTTCCCAATAGGAATAGTGATGAAGGCGATTGGCCCGAACAAAATCCCCTGGATTGGCCCCAAAATAGGACCTGTGCCAGCGATGTTCAGCAAATTGATGAGGCTGTTCTTCCAGCCTTTCATCGGTACGTAGTCGACGCCGTCCTGCTTGGTGTAAGCAGGGGTTTGTCGATCATCCGGACCGAAAACATGCTCGCAAAACTTTCCGTAGATGGCAGCACCCACGAAAAGGATCACGAGACCAATAATAAATGTGGTCATAGATGATTCCTCTCTTTCTTTCGAACACTTTCGTGTTTTGTTCATCTGTTATAATACAACTTTTTTATAACGCATGGAAATAAAACTTTTTTATTATCTTTTTTAGCCTTGTGAACGACAAAAAATATTTTGATTCGCGTGATTTTTCACAAAAAATCCACTTTTCAAAATCTATACTATAACAGTTTGATCATGGCTGCACCAACCACCATGATCACAACCCCCAAAATCTTGCGCACATTCACTGGTGCACGCTGCGCACCGAGAATGCCAAAATGATCCACCACCAGGCCGCCAGCCGTGGCACCCACGAGAAGAATGATGACGCTCATGCCCGTGCCAATGGCACCAGAAATGACCACATTGGCGAGCACATAGAGGCTCCCCAGCGCCCCGCCAATCCACATCCACCATGGACGATTGCCAGGAATGACCGCTTCCTTCACGCCGCGTGTGAACAGGCAAACGATGATCAATAACAAGGTGCCCACCAAAAAAGACACCAGCGACGCCTTCAAGGACGAATCAATCGCCTTGCCAAGATAACCATTGACCGCCGTTTGCGTCGCGCTGAGCATGCCGCCAGCGACACCGGCGATCTGCCAGAAGATGAGCCCGCGTGCACGCGCTGCCGAAGCACCTTCACTGTGACGCGCCTTTGCCAGCGTGACAATAACCACCCCGGCAATGACCAGCACAGCCCCTGCCAAACGCAGCACCGACAGTGGCACCTGTACACCGCGGAACAAGCCGAAGTTATCCACGATCAGCCCCATCAGGATTTGTCCCAGCGTTGGCAGAATCACCGTCTGCACACTGCCGATGCGCGGAAAGAGCAGAATGTTCAGCGTCAAAAAGATCACGCCGCACACCCCGCCCAGCCAAATCCAGGCTGGCAGATCAAAGAGCGTTCCCCATGGCAGCGCCACCCCTTCGCCAGTAACCACCAGCAGCAGTGCCAAAAAAACAAGACCAACAATAAATGAAATCAGCGCGGCACTGTATGGCGATCCTGTGCGCCCGCGCAAACGTGCGTTCACACTCGTCTGCAGCGGCAGACAGCATCCCGCTAAAATGCCAAGCAAATAAAACATACTATTTCCCCTTTCTATCATCAATCATGACAACGTTCCTATTATATGAAAAGACCTCCACAAGCGCAATAAAAAACACGCGCCGGAAACCTCCAGCGCGTGTTCCATTCCTATAAAAAACTAATCCAGCGTATAAATTGCCATCAGCACAGCCAAGATAAAGCAGCCAAGCACATAGAGCAGCGCCCAGCCCATCAGCCAATGTCCCAACAGCATAGCAACCGTCAGGATCAATCCCAACACCACCCAGGCAGACAGCATCACCTTGATCTCGCGGCCATAGCGATCGCTGCGTAAAAAGAACACCAGCGTTACACCGCAGATCACAAGATTGTAAAACTGTATCAGCTTGGTCAACCCATCCTGCCAACTCTCAACCATCTGTCCCAAAAGGAACACCGCTGCAAAAAGCACCACATTCGATACAATCCAGAATCGTCGCCATTTTCGCATGTCATTCATCCGTGAACCCTCCCTTGGTTCCCTCCACACAAACAACAGACGGCTTTTCTGTATTATACCATAGCAGCAGTAGTGGTGCAGACAAATCGAATAGTTTACCATGGCCAATCTTCATCATCATGTTTGCGTTTGCCCGTCATATTGAAAAAATCTTTTTTCGGATCAATCACTCGCTTAACCATCCGCGCACATGCCGTCCAGACAGCCCCAGTGAACACACACACCACCATCCAGACCTGAATATAGTCCCAACCCTTACCCACATACAACACATAGAAACACAGCCAGTCAATCTGCCACACCGCCAGCCAAATCAAAGCAATTTTGAGCCAATCGCCCTTGACTGGTGGCTTTTTTCTCATCAGAAACATGACACCGAAGCAGACCAACACCAATCCACCCAAAAGCAGCCACTGCTCCTGCGAGCCAAAATAAACATTACGCGGCCGCACAATGCCATGATTCATGACATTTCCTGCTTTAACAACGCTTATTAGCATGGCCAATCCCTCCCAAAGCACTGACATACAAGCAGCAGCGCCTGCGCACATTTCTCCGAACATGCGCAAGCGCCGTTATTTTTGATTCTTTTCATTGTAATCTTTAGGAATGGCACCCCATCCATCTTTTGGCGTTTTAGAACGGTCATAGACAACATCCCAGAGAGAATTTCGTGCCAGCCCAGCCTTATCGCGCTTGCTGTACGTTTTATCGCTGGCAAAAATACGCCGAATCTTTTCTAACCAACGCATAAAGCGTACTCTTTCATCTTTATTATATTAACCCTTTTCAATGTCAACCTCCCCATTTTCGTTGACGTAATAGCTATAGTCGTATGCATCTTCAGAGTCGCTTCGTTTCAGTTGAGTATATGAGTACTCTGTACGCCACGCCTGAGCATCCTTATTGTCTGCTAACTGACGCAATATATCAGCCCCACCTTTTCCTGTATCAACAATATTATTTTCTAATTTCCAGTATTTACCATCTTTCACAAAAATATATCCTTCATGGTTTTCTGCCATGACTTCGTCGTTGCTTGAATTTCTCAATTCAAACGATACAATGACTTTTGCACAATCATCTTGGATATCAAAGGTTTCAAAGCGTAAATATGGATCACACTCTGAAATATTTTGATTTTTTTCTGTCGCAGCAATATATTTAATGCGTGCGTCCAATTCTTGTTCTAAGCCAGGAGCGCTTATAAAATCACCATCCACTACTCCGATTCGACCACGGTATGGGGCATCGAGCACTGTGAGCACATAATTTTCTACAGCATCAGTAATCTTTTTCGCATCAACAGCTTGTGTATCATCCACTTGAACAACTTTATCATCAACATAAAAGTCCTCACCATTATTGGTTGTAATTCTTGTATAATCAGTATCATCAGCAACTGATAGTTTTTCCTGAGAATTAGCACCACACGCGCTTAATGACAGAATGAGACATATGACGAGTAATAATCTAATGTAATATTTTCTCATAAAAAATTACACTCTCCTTTGCTGTAGCTGAATCTTAGCATAAAAATTGGCCTGCGCTGTAGCTGAATCTTAGCATAAAAAATCGGCTTGTGCCGAAAAGTGGCACAAGCCGCAATAAAGTGACCATAAACGGCAATTTACTGACTGGCGTCGCTCATAAACAGCATGAAGCTCAATGTAAACCAGCCCTTTTCCCAGACAACCAGCGGTGCTCCGCCGTATTTTTCCAACGACGCTGTAAGATTGGCAAAGCCAAATCCGTGGTTGTCCTTATCCGTCTTGGAGGTGGCAAGGGAACCGGCATCGCTTGGTGGTGCTGTATTGGCCAGCTGGCAAAACAGTGTGCTGTCTTCCTGACGCAGGTCCAAAACGATGCGTTTGTCCGCCGTCTCAAGCCGCTCGCAGGCTTCGATGGCGTTGTCCAGCGCGTTGCCAAAAATCACACAGAGATCGACGGGATCAATCGTCAGATTTTCTGCAATGCGAATATGGTGCTCAAAAACGATGCCTTTATGCTCAGCAATTGTTTGCTTGGTACTAAGAACCGCATCCAAAGCAATGTTGCCAGTGTCGATCACCGCTTCAATGTCGCTGACTCGCTGGAGCAGGCTGTCCACATGGCGCATGCCGCCAGCAGCATCTCCACTGGCAAAGTAGCCTTTCAGGGCAACCAGCTGGTTGGACACATCGTGCTTAAAGCCGCGCAGTGCTTTCTGCTTAATAAGCAGCTCATCGAGATGCTTGAGCTGTGATTTTAAGTGCTGCTCATACTGTTCCTGCTCTCGCAACAGAACACTCTGTCGGCCTAAACGTTCATACAGATACAGCGCAAAAATCGTCCCAAAAAACAAGGCAAACGCTGAGAAAACCGCCAAGCCATTGTAGGCAGTGGTGCCAATTTCATAGGTCAGCTTGAAAATTAAAAAGACGGCAACCAAGGATCCCGTAAATAACAAAATAAATAATATCCAGTAACTCTTTTTTTCCTGATATTGTTTATGCGCAGAAATATTTTTGATTCGAATTCCATTGCAAACTGCCAACCCCAAAAGTTTTGATACAACAATCCCAAGAAAGCGATATTCTGCAATCTCAATCGCTTCATCAACGGTAATTGAAAAAATGAACGTAATCAATTGCAATACAATAATTTCTGTAATGCCAACAATCAATGAACCAAGAATGGAGAGGAAAATCAACCGTTTCCAAAGGCCACGGTACAATATCCTTGAAACGATAATAGACGAACATGTAATAAACACTGCATTAGAAAAACTAAATAGCAAAATGTAATTGCTTAATGCAATCAATGCAGCCAATATCAGACCACCGACGCCATAACACCAGCCCGGCCATTCTTCCCGTCGTTTTAGAAACGCTTCAAAGAGCATGAAAAACATCAAGGCTTCAATGAATGGCGTGAGCGCATCGGCAAAATCAAACACCGTCATAGGCACAGCCTCCTTGCGTGGCGCACCAAGAGTGCCTGCTTGAACGATTTGGTATAAGCGCGGCCAAGGGACAGCACCGTGCTGCTGTCCCGAAGATGAAGGGCGTAGCCCTCGATGGTGCGCACCTGATCGAGGTTGACAAGATAGCTCTTGCTTGCTCGGGCAAACAGGCCCGGTGTCAGCCTGCCTTCAAGGGCGGTCAGCGTCATGCGCGTGCGGAACACTTCTGTGGCGGTGTGAAGCTCGACCCAGTGGCCATCGCTTTCGCAATAGACGATCTCGTCGCAATACAGGCGCACCATCTTTTTATTGTCGGTAAAGGTGATGCTCAGCCGCTCCTCTTCCACTTTGCGGACGATAGCAGCAAGCACCTGATCCAGCGCGCCCGGCTCCACCGGCTTGACCAAAAAATCCAGTGGCTGACACTGAAAGCTTTCCCGCATGTATTTTGTGTGGCTGGTGACAAAAACGATGATCACCCGCCGGTCCAGCGCACGAATGGCGTTGGCCGTAGCAATGCCATTCATGCCGCCCATCTCCATATCCAGAAACAGCGCGTCATAGCGGCGGCCGTTCTCTGCATAGTCACGCAACAGCTCTTCGCCGCTGGCGTACACTTCCGTATCAATCGCCAGCGCGCACGCCACAAAATGCGCCTCCAACGTATGCGCAAAAGCAGCATCATCATCACAAATCGCAAAACGCATCGTGCCTCTCCCCTTTCTTCCCAGCCTTGCTTTCATTGTACTGGATGGCAAAAAAGGCGTCAATCACGCAAAAGTGCCCCATGCCTATGTGGTATGCTCCCTTTATGAGAGACAGTGAAATATAAAAATCGCTGTTCTCATG
>CALJRU010000007.1 GCA_937976375.1 uncultured Peptococcaceae bacterium
CAGAATAGATGAGAAAACCCTATTTTGGCAAAAATGCCAAAATAGGGTTTATCTAATTGAGTAGGAGGCCCCATTAGGGGCCGTCCTCTCACACCACCGTGCGTACCGTTCGGTACACGGCGGTTCAATTGTTTGAGTGCTTTCTTCGAATTTGCTCGTACATTTCCAGGATACTCATGTATCCTGCACGTGCGAGCTTTTCGTTTGTTATGGAACATTTTAGTACTGGGCTTCCTGCTATTCGCCAATAACCTAGCTGGGTGTTTCCCCATTGATAGGCCTGATCTTTTGAGATGCCGAGTTTTCTTAAGTTCTTAACTCTGGTCTTTGGTTTCTTCCATTGTTTCCAGATGTACATCCTGAGTCTTCTTCTCAACCACTCGTTACAGCTCTGTAGGACACGTTTCATCTCGGCTATATAATAATAGCCGAGCCATCCTTTCATGTACTGGGCTATTTCTGCCATGATGGCTCTGACGTTTCTCCCTCGGTTTCTTTTGGTGATGGCTCTGAGCTTTTGCTTTGCTTTCGCAAGGCTTTTCTTGTGGGCTCTTATGTAGATGCCCTTCCCATTCTTTCCGAGGCAGAACCCTAGAAACTTGAAACGCTTTATGGCAAATACGCTAACGACTTTGCTCTTCTCTGTGTTCATAGTGAGCTTGAGCTTTCTTTCCAGATATTTCTTACTGCTCTCCAGCTGGTGCTCTGCCGCGCGTTTGCTTTTCGCGAGGATTATGATGTCATCTGCGTAGCGGATGTGTTTCACGCCACGCTTTTCCCATTTCTGATCAAACTCATTAAGATAGATATTTGCCAGCAGTGGTGAGAGGGGGCCGCCTTGTGGGGTCCCTTCTTCTGTTCTCACGATGACGCCGTTTTCCATGATGCCGCTTTTGAGATATTTCTTGATGAGTTTTATGACTCTCTCATCTTTGATGGTTCGTCTCAGGAGGTTTAAGAGCAGGTCGTAGTTGATGGTGTCGAAGTATTTGCTGAGATCGACTTGCACGGCATGGGTGTAGCCTTCTTCTGCGTACTTCTTCACTTTGCCTATGGCTTGTTTGGCACTTCGTCTCGGTCTGTAGCCATAGCTTGCATCTGAGAATTGTGGTTCATAGATGGGAATGAGGATTTGGGCGATTGCTTGTTGGATGACTCTGTCTATGACGGTGGGGATCCCTAGCTGCCTTGTTCCTCCATCCGGTTTTGGAATGTCTTTCCTGCGTACGGGGGAGGGCTTATAGCTTCCGTTCCGTAGGCTTTCCAAGAGTTCTACTTTGTGTTCCTTCAACCATGGCAGGGCTTCTTCGACTCTCATGCCATCGATGCCTGGTGCGCCATGGTTTCTTTCCACCTGTAGATAGGCTCTGTTGAGGTTGTCTCTTTGGAGTATTCGCTCTAACAGATGGGCACCAGTTCTTTCCTTCCTGTCCCGAGGATTCACATTCGGCGCTCCCACATACTCTTTGCATTCCGTGCTATCCCTTTGTGGGCAGCCTGTATTGCTACAGTATTTTGCTGTCATGACGTGAGTCCTCCTTTCAAGTTGTACTGAAACTTACAATTGTTCGGTCCTTCCCAACGTTCTGCTGGTACTATGACCTCTGCTGACTTCTTGCGGCAAGCTTTACTCCGAGGTTCGGATTTTTTTTCCCCCTACTTCTCGTCCGCAAGACCTCCCCGGGTAAGGGTAACCACTTTCACTCCGTGTAGCCGCCGCATCTACTGCAAACGGTCCGGGTAGAATTGGACTTCTTCTTAGCTGGCAGAGTCGTCCGCCGTTTACAGCCTTATATGCGATTTCTGTTCGTCGGCCCGGAATTTTGCCTCTGGCTTCCTTCAGATTCTGCCTCGCGACAGACACCCTTGCCTTTGGCTAGCGCTTCCTGCTACCGAGCGCGCGGCGGACTTGCACCACCTAGTTGTTACCCATGCCGGGCGCACCAGTCTGAAATGACCGTTCTCATAATTGAGAACGGTCATTTGTTTATTGAACAGCCAGCAAACCACTGCCAAGATTATAAAGCCAGTGCAATGTCACCGCACCCCAAATGCAATTCGTGCTGCGGTACACACCGTCGCACAAAAAATGCAGAATCAGAATGCAAATGCCTCGCACCATGGTCAAGCCCGAAAACGATAAGACACCGCTGACACCCCAATAAATCGGATAATGGATCAGTAAAAACAATATAGCAGTTATCAGTGAACATACCCACGCACGACCAATCACACCTGACAGCCGCGTTTCAATATAACCGCGAAATCCCAATTCTTCGTTGGCAGCACCAAGCAAGCAGACAGCGGCCGTTGTGCTCTTCAGCGCACCAAAGCCTGCAACCCGCCGCTCTACAATCAGCTCATACACCGCCACGCCAACGACCAACACGACAGCCAAAATCACACCACAAGCGCAGCTCCAACCAAAATTTTTCCACGTTACGCCAATGCTTGCCCACCGCTCTCCTTTGACCGCAAGACATCCAAGCATCAAGCCAAGCGCCAGCAGCGGCATCACCACATTCAAACTGACAATGATTGACAGCGGCAGTGTCGTTGTATATAGGCGCCCCTGTACGATTAGCAGCAACACAAAAGCCATATATAAAGCAATCGCCCGAACACTGTCACGGGCATCATAGCCTGCCAGCGATGAACGATACGCCACAGATGATATCATCCGTCTCGCCTCCCATTTTTTGTCCCATTTTTATTATATCGCTCATCCATTCCCGCACAGCTAAAGATTTCTTAATCTTCATCGCTTGACAATCGTCCTAGACGTGCTAAAATAATATTAGCACTCAGATATGATGAGTGCTAATATCTCAGAGAGGTGACCATTCTATGGCTAAGAAAGCCTTTAAAGCAGAATCTCAACGACTCATGGATTTGATGATCCATTCTATTTACACCAATCGCGAAATCTTTTTACGCGAACTGATTTCCAATGCGTCTGACGCCATCGACAAGGTCTATTACGAAACCCTGACAGACGAAAACCGCACATTCAACAAAGATGATTTTTACATCCGCCTGACACCTAACAAGGAAGCACGCACACTGACCATCGAAGATACCGGTGTCGGCATGACCGCTGAAGAACTTGAAAACAACCTCGGCACCATCGCAAAGAGCGGCAGCTTCGATTTTAAATCTAACCAAGATCAAGACGACGACCATAATATCATTGGTCAATTCGGCGTCGGTTTTTATTCCGCCTTCATGGTTGCTAAAGAAGTAACCGTTGAATCAAAGACCTGGAACCCCGATGAACCAGCCGCTATGTGGCATTCTGACGGCACCGACGGTTACACCATCTCCGAATGCGGACGTACCACCCCAGGCACAAAAATCACGCTGACATTGCGCGACAACACTGAAGAAGAAAACTACGATGAATTTCTTGATCCTCATCTGTTGCGCTCCCTCGTTACCCGCTATTCCAATTACATCCGTTACCCAATCGTGATGCTTTGCGAAAAACAGCGCATAAAAGAAGGCACCGAGGAGCACCCAGAATACGAAACCTACTACGAAGACGACACCCTTAATTCCATGGTTCCAATCTGGCGCAAGAACAAAAACGAACTCAAAGACGAAGATTACGAAAACTTCTATCACGAACGCCGCTTCGGCTTTGACAAACCTTTGCGTCACATCCACCTCAACGCTGAAGGCGCTGCGCTGAGCTATCGTGCCATCCTTTACATTCCAAGCCAGCCACCATTTGATTACTACACCAACGATTACAAGCGCGGCCTCGCTCTTTATTCCAACGGTGTTCTCATTATGGATAACTGCGAAGATTTGCTGCCTGAATACTACAATTTCGTCAAAGGTGTTGTCGACAGCGAAGACCTCTCCCTCAACATCTCCCGCGAATTGCTGCAGCACGATCGTCAGCTCATGACCATTCGCCACAAAATTGACGAACGCATCACCCGCGAACTGTCTCAAATGCGCGACAACGACCGCGAAAACTACGAAAAATTCTACAAAGCATTTGGACGTCACATCAAAATCAGCATCTACGACAGCTATGGTGCACACAAAGATAAACTTCAGGACTTTCTGCTCTTCTATTCTTCAACAGAAAACAAACTTATTACCTTGAAAGAATACGTAGAACGCATGCCTGAAGAACAAAAATACATTTATTATGCAACCGGTGCCAGCGCAGATCAAATCGATAAATTGCCACAGGTCGGCATCATCAAAAAGAAAAACTTTGAAATGCTCTACTTAACCGATGCTTTTGACGAATTTGTACTCAAAGTCATCGCCGCATACAGTGGGAAAGAGTTCCGTTCTGTTTCTGGTGATGACTTGGGCTTAGACGACGAGAACACCAATGACGAAAATGACGACGAAGAACAAAACGCATTCTTCGACAAGCTCGCCGGGTTGCTCTCTGATGAAGTGGTCCGCGTAAAATCCACCGATCGTCTTGCAGATGATGATGCCGTCTACCTCTCCACCGAAGGTCAGATTTCTGTCGACATGGAAAAACTCTACGCCGCTATGCCTAATGGACAAAGCATCAAAGCACAAAAAGTGCTCGAAATCAACAAAAACCACCCAGTTTATGCAAAGCTCGAAGCGCTCTATAAGGACAACGACGAAGACGCTTTGAAAAACTACACCAATCTGCTTTACCAGCAGGCACGTTTGATTGCAGGGCTGCCTGTTGAAGATCCAACCAATTTTGCACGCAGCATTTCTGCACTGATGACAAAATAACCATTCGCGCATTCAATCACACACCCCTTAAAAAGGCCAATCGCTATCAGCAACGGTTGGCCTTTTTTCGCGCTCAGAGCCTTGTCAAAGAATCTTTGCGCACGAAAATCCTCTCGCAAAAAGCAGATTGCTTTATTTTTCGGAACACACCTGAGATAATAAAGCCAGGAAAAACAATGCGCGTTGTTCTCCAAAAGAAAGGACAAAACCATGAAACTCGGAAAAGAAATTTCATCCATCAGAAAAGAACACGACCTGACCCAGGAAGCCTTCGGTCAGCTCTTTCACGTCACACGGCAAACGGTGTCAAATTGGGAAAACGAGAAAAGTTACCCCGATTTACAAACTCTCATCGATATGAGCAACCATTTCGGCATTTCTCTGGACATGCTGCTTAAGGAGGACACGCATATGATTCAAACCATCGACAAAGAACGCCATTTTGGCAAGCGTCTCGCCAAAGGCATCATCACAGCCATTAGCATCATCGCCCTTGTTTGCATTTCTTACTGTGGCTATTGGTATTATCAGAAAAACCAATTTGAACAGCAGTTCGAAAACGCCATCCACAAATACAACTTCTCACCGGAAATCCTCACCAAAGAAAATGGCGACAGTTACGCTTCAGGCTATTACATCGCTCAAGACGGCAACATTCAGTACTCTATTCTGGCACCAGATTTTCCTGATCTTTTGTCATTCGATACCAAAATTCCCGACGACGCCAAGTTCGTCGCCGCCGATTGCTCCGATGAAAACAGCACGCTTCGTCTGCGTTGCTCCCCTTCATACACCCGCGAATCCCAACAAGATGACATCACTTTCAATGAAGCATTGATCACGCTTACACTCGACCAAGGATACAAAGAAAACAGCGATGGTACTTTTACGCCCATCCTTTTACCAGAATACAATCTCGACGAAAACGGCACACCTTACGCCGGCCATTTAGACGACGATACCCGAGCCGTTTACGACCGCATGAAGTACAATGTTCAAACAGCTGCCAGTACTCTCCCCGCCATGCTGCAGGATTTTTATGGCTAAAAAGCAAAGCGAGCCCTTTCGAGAAGATTTTCTCGAAAGGGCTCGCTTTTTAACGATACGATTTTAAGAGCGCTTTTCTTTCGTCGGATACCCTGCGGCTTTCAACCGCTTTTTGGATGCTCTTTCGGTGCACCCAATCCGGCATGCGATGTTCTGTGATCCACGGCAGCGCTGCGTCCCATTGTTTGACAAGCGCCATACTAAAATACCATGCTACACCCATGTTCACATAATATTCATCGCAAGCACATGCCGCCACCGCCGCAAGATCGCCTTCTACAAAAGCCGTCTCAAGACAGTGCTGCATCAACATATTGATCCCAAACCGCACCGTGTACGGATGTGAACGGTCATCCAGCCATACCGGCACCATTTTGCGCATTTCATCCAAATTTTTCTTAAAAACCTGCGGCGAGAAAATGTCACACGTCGCCCAATTATCGATCATCGACAAAAAGCGGCTTGTTTCAGCAACACACGCATCAAAATCTTTCATCTGCGCAACAAGCAGCCCATGGATATTAACCTCTTCCATATATTTATGACTGGTTAACGCCATATATTTAAAGGCATCCGGATCATTTTTGTATGCTTTAGCAATTTTTCTCTGGACCGGTACACGCACACCCAAAATTCTATCCGGGGAAACGGTTGGAATAAGCTTTTCATGAAACGCCTTATACGCCTCATCTATATTTGCGATCAATTGAGCGCGAATTTGCTCTTCAATATTCATGAACATTCCTCCGGTTCTGTCTCAAAATTGCGCAAGAAATACGCATCCAAAGGCGCATCACTGAAAACATGCGCCATATAATTTTTTACCAATGCCACATACCGACCTTTCGCCTGCTCAAAAAGAGCCACCAGCCGCGGATTGGTAACATCCGACATCGCATCTTTCGGCCCCATAAATATACCACCAAGCGCATCTTTAGCGCCAAATACGCGCAGCATTCCTTGATAAAAATGATATCGGCCATCCCCCGGCGTCTTCAGCCAATTTTTTATGCGTCCAAAATCTGCAATCAACTCACAAACATCTTCAGCTTTACCCAAATTTGCCGCTTCATAAAGAGAACCAATTCTCATACGTACGCGCCGATCTGCGGCAATGCAGCTTCCCAACGGAAAGCAACGCGGTTCAGTGATGCCATAATCCCCCAACAAATAACGATCAAACTCCGTTTCCATACGGTGGTGATTATACGGCAATTCTTTCACCCATTGATCAATCAGAGGGTGGCAAGTCGAATCCAATGCAAAGTGACCAATTAAGCCAAGGATATACGCGAGCGCATCGCTTTCTGGTCTTTTCCCCCCCTTTCCTTCCAGCGCCAACAATAAGCTCTCACAGGAACCCTGATGAAGCTGTGAGCCAATCTGCGAATACTTTTTTCCTCGCAAACGCAGCAGTTGATCAAAAAAATAAAAATCCGGCCCTTGCAGACCTACGTTATATAAATCTTGATGCGATTTAATAATTCTCATAACCGAATCATCAAACCGTTCCATTGTTTCAATACCAAAAATATAGTGAGCAAAAATCGCAGGCATGTTTCGCCCTCCTTTCAATACTCCATCTCCATCATAACACAGGGCACCGCCACTGCCAATTCCATAAAAAAATCTCGAGCATGAAAGCTCGAGATTTTTTATTATTTATCATCTTTACCTAAGAAGCGTTCCGATAGATAAAAGACCAGTTTTCGAATGACAATGAAGAGAACCAACAGCCCAACCACTTCGGTGAAGAAAACAGCCCACTCCATCGGAATCCACGCGCCAAGTATCATCAGAAGCGCCTCCTTTCATTAAAGTACAAGACTCATCGAATCAGTAATTTTCTTACGCAGTTCCAAGAAATCGTGACCTGTTAAGTTACGTGGACGAGGAAGATCGACAACATATTCACCGGCGAGATGGCTAGGCAGCTTACCATCAAGGATGATAATGCGGTCAGCCAGATAAATAGCTTCATCGATGTTAGACGTTACAAACAAAATCGTACGTTTTTCTTCCTGCCAAACACGTTCAATCTCAATTTCCATGAGAATACGCGTCTGCGCATCCAACTGACCAAACGGTTCATCAAGAATCAGCAAGGTAGGTTCATTGACATACGCACGCGCAATACCTACACGCTGTTTCATCCCACCTGACAGCTGATTTGGATAACTGTTTTCAAATCCTGTCAAACCAACAAGGTCAATGTACTTCTGCGCCATTTTACGACGTTCTTCTTTAGGAATACCTTTTAATTTTGGCCCCATTTCAACGTTGCCCATAACCGTACGCCAGAAGAACAAAGTGTAACGCTGGAATACAAAACCAACTTTATCACTCGGACCATCCACTTCTTCACCATTAACATAGACATGACCAGTGGTAGGTGCTTCAAAGCCGGCAATCAAACGCATCAATGTACTCTTACCAGACTGCCCCGGCCCAAGAATAACGACAAATTCGTTCTCTTTTGCATGGAAGTTCATCTTTGACAATACTTTTTTGTCGCCAAATTCTTTGGAGATATCCACGCACTCGATTATATTTGTGTGTTTCTCGTCCATGGACAAAGCCCCCTTTCAATCAAGGTCAATGCGAGAGAGGTCAGGAAGGAGACGATACAAATGGTCAACATCCCGGCAATACACATCGCAGTGTTATCAATTCTCATGCCCTGGTTAATAACGAAGCCCAGGCCGCTTCTTGCACCAACCAATTCCGCAG
Organism: uncultured Peptococcaceae bacterium; assembly: GCA_937976375.1. Taxonomy (GTDB): domain Bacteria; phylum Bacillota; class Peptococcia; order Peptococcales; family Peptococcaceae; genus UMGS1590. The sequence goes on from CALJRU010000007.1 coordinate 8,521, forward strand.
CTACCACGCAAGTCCAAGAAGTAGACAGCGCAATCTGCAAACCAGCAAAAATAGCAGGAATACAAGATGGTGCCGTAACTTGAAGATGTTCTTGCCAATAACTAGCGCCCAAATTACGGATGCAATCATACAATTCAGGGTCAACGAGACGAATCCCATTGTAAGAGTTCAGAATCAATGGTACCAACGCACCAATGAAAATGATGAAAATCTTGGAAGTTTCACCAATCCCAAACCATAAAATGGAGATAGAAATCCATGCAATAGGTGGCATTGGCTTAAAGAATTCGAAGATCGGACGAATAATGGCATTGGCAGTTTTATTAAAGCCCATCAGCACCCCAACCGGAATACCGATAACCGCTGCCAATATGAACGCGATCATTACACGACGGAAACTGATCCAAGTATGCATGATCAACGTATAACCAGCCAGTTTTGACTGGAACATGTCAACCCATTCAACAACAACCTCCCAAGGGCGAGGCATCATTGTGGCATTACCAGCAACGACGATCAAGTCCCAGATGCCCAAGAAGAGGACAATAGAGATCACGTTCAACACGCGTTTATTGCGCAGGGCTTTTTGCAATACATTACCGCCTCTGCGTTCGGAAATTGTTTCACTCATAACCAGGCACCTCCTTACTGACCTTTTCTGCTGCCCTTAACGAGCTGTTTTTCAATAAAGCCAACAATAATAGTAATAACAACCCCAGTCAATGCCGTCAAAACCATCCCAAGAATGATCATATCTGGCATCAAAAGACGGCGGCCCATTTCGATGAAGAAACCCAAGCCAGCATTTGCGCCAACCATTTCAGCAGCAACAAGGCAGGTCCATGCAGTAGCTAAAGCCACTTGCAAGCCACCAAACACCATTGGTAATGCAGATGGTACGCAAACATTCTTGAAGATTTCCCAACTGCCTGCACCATAGGTTTTAGCCATTCGAATATAAGTTGGATTTGTCATCTTTACACCAGAGCACGAGTTAATAACACATGGCACCAACGCCCCAACGAAAATGATAAAAACCTTACTGAACAGCCCAGTACCAAACCAAATGATGCAAAGAGGAATCCATGCAACAGATGGAATAGGACGAACGATTTCAAAAATTGGTCGAACCAGACCATCAAAAGTGGTGAACCAGCCCATGGCCAAACCAAGAGGAATCCCGATGACCAGCGCTAAGATATAACCAATCAACGCTTCTTCCAAGCTCAAACCTATGTGTCCCCAAATAATCGTACCGTCCGGATTTGGATTGGATAATTTATCGATAAATAGCGAGATAACCTGTGTTGGTGATGCCAAAAGATGCGGAGAAATCAACCCCGCGCGCACAATACCTTCCCAGGCGCAAAGGAACACGCAAATAGAAATAACAGAAATAATCGTATAGAAACTTTGTTTTCGTTCTGTACGTTTCAACTTTTTATTGCTCGCCATATCTACACCTCCACTCAATGTTATTTTCGCTTTCCTTGTAAGAAAGCAGGAGTGTCTCATGTCACGTCTCTTAAGAAAGACGGGGAGTCTATCAACTACAACAGACTCCCCTCCACCATTCTTATTTTACATTATTTCTTTTCATCTTTAATTTCAATGGCTCTTTCAAGGAAGGAAGAATCGATGCAATATCCCTTGTCTTCAAGCTGCTGCTTTTCATCAGCAGTGTACTGACCCTGGGATACGAAGTAGTCCGCAGTCTTCTGGAGATCGGCGAGCAAAGTACCGCTCTGCAGCATTTCAAGCTGGTCTTCGAGACTTGGAATATCATGGGATTTAATATCCAACGCCGCATTTTCTTCAGTTACTTCCATTGCGGCCCAATCAGTGAAGAAGCTAGAGATGTCACCAGCCATATCGGTGCCTTCTTTATTGAAACGATCAGTACCTTCGCTCATCATAGCAAGCATGCTAGCGATTGCATCAGGATTTTCTTCTGCCATCTTAGGATCAGCAACCCACAGCATCAAGCAAGTAGAACCAACCTGTTCAGCAGTAGCAACTTCCTGCCAGCCCTTTTCAAGACCAGTGTAAAGGAATGGTGCCCAGAGAACGAGGTAGTCACCTTCGCCAGATTCAAATGCTGCAATAGCCTGAGCCTGTTCCAAGTTACGTACAGTAACGTCATCTTCAGTCAAGCCAAACTGAGCAAGGTAACCAGACAACGTGTAGGTACCAGTAGAAACGGTCGTAGTCAGGAAGGTTTTGCCCTTTACATCTTCAGCAGTACCATAGGTACCATTTTCGTTCTTCGTATTAAAGATCGCATCGCCTTCACGTGCCAATACAGCGTTTGCACGAGATTCGTTAGAAGATACACCAACGATCGGCGTATCATAACGCAATGCAGACATCAGAGTAGGTACGGACCCGTTACTCATAATGGCCAACTGATTTGCAGGAACCGTTTGAACCATCGGCATCCCAGAATCAAAGTATTCCATGGTCATATTGATGCCATATTTTTCTTGGATGGATGGATCCGTCGTGGTTGCATAATACGCTGGCCAAGCATCAATCTGACCCTGAAAACCACCAGACACAGCAAGGACATCCCCACCGCTTCCGGAGCCGCCACCGTCACCGCCGCCGCAACCGGCAAGCGTCCCAAGCAATGCGACTGATAAAACGACAGCTGTTGCGACTTTCCATGTTTTTTTGTGACGTTTCATAAGAAACACACTCCCTTCAATTTTTTACCTTTTATTTTTTATGCCCAAGTGTTTGCTTACCACCACTTGATGGCATCGGTAACATAGTTACGCAATTCAACGAAATCATCTGCCAAAGCGTCCCGAGGTCTTGGCAAATTAATTGGAATAGATTCCTTAATCGTCGTAGGCTTATTGGTTAATACCAAAATACGTTCCGCAATATAAACCGCTTCTTCAACGTTATGCGTGATAAAGATAACTGTGTTGTGCAGTTCCTGCCAGATGCGAACCAGCTCATCTTCCAAATAGAAACGGAGCTTAACATCCAGCTGACCATAAGGTTCATCCATGAGAAGCAAGTCCGGATCAGTTGCAAACGCTCTTGCTATTGCCACGCGTTGCTCCATACTGGATGAAATCTGAGCAGGATAGAGGTCCTGAGTTTGAGTCAAACCGACCAATTCCATAACCTCTTGAACCTTCTTTTCAATTTTATCCTTTGGCCATTTTTTAATTTCCATACCGTAAGCAATGTTTTCTTTTACCGTTCGCCAAGGCAGGCAGGATGGCTCCTGAAACACGAATGAAATACTGTGTTTCCTTGGATCAGCCGGTTCACCGTCAATGAGGACTTCCCCTTCACTAGGCACATACAATGTTGACAACAGGTTTAAGAACGTTGTCTTCCCGCAGCCTGTCGGGCCTACGATAACGAGGAATTCACCTTTTTTTACGGTGAAGTTGATGTCATTTAATACTAACAAATCGCCGAAGCGTTTGGTTAAATGATTGACAACAACTTTATCTTGTCTCGTGTCTTCTCCCATACGTCCACTTCCATTCTTTTAATAGTGTTAGAATAATGAGTGCTACGAATTACAGTGAATGACGATAAGCAAGCTTTAATAAATAAGTCCGTTTTATTTAATCGATAAATGAACATCGCAAAACAAATTAAGAAATTGTTTGCATTAACTTTGCTTATCGTTATTCTTTGTTTTAATTATATCTTATTATGGTCAACTGTCAATAAAATCCTAATATTTTTCCATTTCATATAGGAATATATATAGTAATCACAATCTTTTTTTGTGATATCACGTTATTTTTACTAGACAAATATCCCAAAATATGATATAGATTTTTTCTTTTTTACCCTCACCTCTTTCTGAAGAAAACATATCTAAAAAGGATTTTTTACTTTTCGTGCCAATCCATTTGTCAAGTGCTATTCTTGTTTTTTTGCATTTTTTAATAATTCTATATTATTTTTAACAAAAAATGTCTCTAAAAAAGCTTGTTGAACGATTGATCTACAGCGAAAATTATTTTACCAAATAAAAAAACAAGGGTGCTCTTCACAGAACACCCTTGTCCTTTTCATCATAAAACGATAACATTTTCTTCGCGTTATCTTATCCGTTATTTATATTATACTATCAAAGCTATTGTGTCAAATGCTTTTATTTGGCATATTGCGCACGTCCCGTTTCGAACAAATTGCCTCCCTGAGCGTCAATGGCCACAATTGCTGCCAAATTTTCGATTTCTAAACGTCGAATGGCTTCTGTGCCCAGATCGTCATAAGCGACAACTTCTGCCTTCTTCACACTTTTAGAAATGGCCGCACCAGTTCCACCAATTGCCACCATATAAACCGCACCATTGCGTGCAATGGCATCAATCACTTCCTGGCTGCGAGGCCCTTTTCCCAGCATGCCTTTTAAACCAGCTTCGTCCATTAAACGTGGTGCAAAAGCATCCATGCGACTGGACGTTGTTGGTCCGATTGACCCAATCGCTTGACCAGGTTTTGCTGGGGTTGGGCCTGCATAATAAATGAGCTGTCCCTGCCAATCGACGGGCAAGGATTCTCCTTTATCTAAAGTTTCTATCATGCGTTTATGCGCCTTATCACGAGAAGTATAAATGACACCAGACAGCATGACAGTATCGCCTGCACGCAAGCCAGCCAATTCTTCTGCTTGAAATGGCACCTGAATATGTTTTTCCATGGTTATGCCTCCTCTCCTTCTAAAACAATGCGGGTATGACGTGCTGCATGGCAGTTAATGTTCACAGCCACTGGCAGCGATGCAATGTGGCATGGATAAGTATTGATATGCACAGCCAGCGCCGTCACACGTCCGCCAAGTCCCTGAGGACCGATTCCCAACGCATTGACGCGATCGAGAATCTCCGCCTCCATCTCTGCATAACGAGCATCAGCATGCTTTGAACCGATCGGACGCATCAATGCTTCTTTGGCAATCGCTGTTGCTTTTTCCATGGTGCCGCCAATACCAACACCAACAATAATCGGAGGGCAAGGATTGCCGCCTGCCTTAGACACGGCTTCTACAACAAAGTCCACCACGCCCTGTTTACCAGCTGTTGGCTTCAGCATACCAAGTGCTCCCATATTTTCGGCGCCACCACCTTTAGGCATAAGGATAATTTCGCACTGATCACCAGGCACAATGTTATAGTGAATGACTGCTGGCGTATTATCGCCAGTATTGACGCGATCAAACACAGGCTCCTCAACCATGCTGCGGCGCAAATAGCCTTCATCATAACCAAGCCGCACGCCTTCATTGACAGCTTCCGTCACATCACCGCCAACAAGGTGCAGGTCTTGACCAACATTTAAATATACAACAAGTGTGCCAGTGTCCTGACACATGGCCTGATGTTCTTCACGCGCCAGGCGCGCATTGGCCAAAATTTGATCAAAGCAATAAATGCCAAAAGGAGATTCTTCCTTCTCCCGGCCATCAACAAGTGCCTGCTCTACATCTTTTGGCAGGTCTGTATTAACTTCCACAGCAAAATGCCGAATGGCTTCTGTGATTTTTTTTACATTTAAAGTTTTCATTGAAAAAGCTCCTTTTGAAAAAAGAGACTGCACGGCAGTCTCTTTTTCTCTTTTATTCATTAACCTTCAAAAGCTTTGGTGAGTGGTGGCACAACCTGTTTCTTTCTGGATACGACACCAGCCAGTTCTGCAAGGCCATCTGTCACAGTCACGCCAAAAGCACTTTCAACCTTTGCAGTCTCGGTGCCTGTAATCAACGCAGTAGAGTTGCTGTCGAGAATATTGGTAATGAGCAGCACGAAAAGATCATAGCCTTCTTTTTCACTATTCTTCTGCATGAGTTCGGTCAATTCTGCTTTGCGGGTAAGCACATCGTTAACATCAACGGTATTAACCTGAGCGATACGAACGGTTGCATTGCCCATTGGGAAGCTCTTAGCATCAAGATCTAAAAGTTCTTCGCAAGATTTTGCAGAGAGATTGGTGCCAGCTTTTAACAGATCCAATCCATAAGTATTATAATCTACGCCAGCCAAAGCTGCCAACGCAATAATGGCCGCTTCGTCTTCTGGTGTGCAGGTTGGAGACTTCATCAAAAGCGTATCACTGATGACAGCTGAAAGCATCATACCAGCCATATCTTTTGGAATGTCAACACCTTGTTCATTGTACATCTTATAAAGAATGGTGCTGGTGCAGCCAACGGTTTCAGCGCGATAGTTGAGCGGCTCAACAGTTTCAATATTCGCAATGCGATGATGATCAACAACGCTCCAGATGCGATAGTCGCCGCGGTCTGGCAGAGACTGCTGTGCTTCATTATGGTCAACCAGTGCCAAGATCGTATCGGCATCGGCCACTTCAGCAGCCTTTTCAATAACCTTTGGTGCAGCTACACCAAAATGATCCAACGCAAACTGTGTTTCTTCGGATGGCGCACCCAATGCATAAGCAGTGGCTTCATGACCCGTTTGATTCAACAAGTACGCATAGCTAATAGCGCTGGCGATGGAATCCGTATCCGGATTGGCATGCCCAAATACAAGAACTTTACTCATGATTGATATTCCTCTTTCCTCTTTACAGTAATATTGACAGCGACAACGTCGCTTGATGGCTTTCATACCAATAATTATAGTAGCAAATTTTCTCGCTGTTGCCTAGGATTATTTCTGCACAGGTTCATCCATGCGTGATGCTTCACCAAGAAATTTCTGTTTCGTGTAGATGCCATAGTGACCACTAACCAAAAAAGCGACAATAGCAACCAACATAAAAAACGGCATCCCTTGCGCACCAAAAACTTCCACGCCAATAAACAGCGGCGCAAACAACGTCTTCGTTGCTGCACCAAAAACCGCCACGCTCCCCATAGCAGCAAAAAGCGCGACCGGCAAACCAAGCGAAAGCGCCAAAAAAGATCCAAGCGTTGCACCGATGACAAAAAGAGGCGTCAATTCCCCGCCTTGAAAGCCTGCCGCAAGAGTCATCACCGTCAGCAACAATTTTAGCAGCCAATCATACCAATGAATGTCCCCGCCAACAAATGCATTGTTGAACAGCTCATCGCTTAGACCGGAATAACGCCCGTCCCAAGCCAACAAGAATACCACCGCTAGGACACACCCAACAAGGAAAATACGCAAGCGTGGATCATCGATGAGAAGCGCGAGATAAATGCGCAAATGATTGAGCAGCCATGAAAACGCCCAGCCAACGGCACCAAAAACAATTCCAGTCAAAATGGTGATGATCATAAGGCGTCCATTCAATTCCGGCACATAGCCAATCGGCATGGCCATTGCTGACAGCCCCATTGCTCGCGCTGTAAAAGAAGCACAATAAGCAGCAATCAATGCCGGCGCAAGTGCTTCATAATAAATCGACCCTACAACCAGAACTTCCAACGCAAAGAACGTGGCCGCAATTGGCGTACCAAAAAGCCCAGCAAAACCGGCTGCCATCCCGCTGGCAAGAATAATTTGCCGTCGAAAATCAGACGGCGCAAGCCGCGCAAACTGCATGGATAACGTCGCACCAATCTGAACAGCCACCCCTTCTCGGCCAGCACTGCCGCCAAAAAGATGCGTCATCCAAGTAGAAAAAATCGTCATCGGCACCATACGCAGCGGAATGGATGACTCTCGGCCGTGACCGACATCAAACACAAGACCCATACCACGCTGTGCACGTCCACCCCAGCGCATGTTTACGGTCATAATGATTAACCCTGCCACGCCTAAAAACGGAACAACCCACAGCAAATAGGATGCCCGCCATTCATTGATCAGCAGCAGGCCGCGGCCAAAAATGGCTGTCACAACACCGACGCAAACACCAATGATCACAGAGAGAATCGCATAGATAAAAAATTTACGCAGCGTATCTACCAATGCCTGCCAATGAAAAGGTTCTAAAGCATTGACCGAGCGTGCCGATTTTCGCTTCCAGGCACGCATACGCCGAAAAAAATCGCGCTGCCAATTGCTGAAACGCCTCACACAACCACCTCCTACTCAAACTGTTCTCATTCTATCATGGTATTCCAGCTCCGGCAAGCACACCCGCGGCTTTACACCACCGAAAACCTAGTGATATAATAGCATCATTATTACGTTTTCATCGGAGGCCATCATGAACAAAATTAAGAAAGCTGTCATTCCTGCCGCAGGACTTGGCACACGTTTTTTGCCTGTCACCAAAGCTGTTCCGAAAGAATTGCTGCCAATCGTCGACGTTCCGACTTTACAAGTAATCTTGGAAGAAGCTGCTGCCAGCGGCATTGAGGATGTGCTGCTTGTCGTTAGCGATCAAAAGCAGGCCATTCGCACACATTTTTCACCAGCGCCTGAACTTGACGCGTTTCTCTTTGACCACGGCAAAGAAGCATTACAGGCTCGCATCGCCAAGATCCCAGAGATTGTGAATCTCCATTATATTGTTCAAGAAGAACCCCGCGGCCTCGGCCACGCTGTGTCACTCGCCAGAGATTTCGCCGATGGGGACGCCATCGCTGTCCTGCTTGGTGACGATGTTGTCGCTGCTGAACCACCAGCGTTGGCACAACTGATCGATGTATACGAACACACCGGCACGTCTGTCATTGGCGTTCAGCCTGTGGCCGAAGAAGCCATCCACAAATACGGCATCGTTGCACCTGCTCAGGATCTGAAACAAGACTGCTGCCCAATCGCCAGCTTGGTTGAAAAGCCAGCCGCAAAAGAAGCGCCAAGCAATCTTGCCATCCTCGGCCGTTACATCATCACACCTGCGCTTTTTGACATTCTTGATGCCACCGAGCCCGGCAAAGGCAATGAAATCCAACTCACCGATGCCCTCAACACCTTAGCTGCGCAAGAAACAATGACCGCCTGCGTCTTCAGTGGCCGCCGCTACGATGTTGGCGATCAGCTTGGATTCATTGAAGCCAACATTGAATTTGGCTTGAAACGACAAGATATAGGCCCTGCCCTTGCTGCCTATCTGAAAGACCTCGCTGCGCGTCTTTAATTGCGCCATCTCATGATTATTTCACAGGGAAGTGCTCTTCATGTCTGATCAAATGAATTTATTCTCTGCTGCCAGTTCATCCAGCCATACCCATGCACCTTTGGCTGATCGTATGCGCCCTCAAAATCTGGATGAAATTGTCGGCCAGGATGCGCTCATTGGAAAAGGGAAATTGCTGCGGCGAGCCATTGAAACAAACCGGCTGTCCTCCATCATTCTATGGGGCAGTGCGGGCTGCGGCAAGACAACCCTCGCTTCTGTCATCGCCAAAGTTACCAAGCGTCCTTTTGCCCGTCTCAACGCGGTGACAGAAGGTCTGCCAGAGTTGCGCAAACTTATTAAGAAGGCAGAAGATGAACAGCAGCTTTATGGCCGTCAAACCATTTTATTCATCGATGAAGTCCATCGTTTTAACAAGGCACAACAGGATGGACTTTTGCCTTCTGTTGAAAACGGTACCATCATTCTGATCGGTGCAACCACGCAGAACCCCTATTTCAGCATCAATCGTGCTCTATTATCACGTTCGTTGATTTTTCAACTGCAGCCGCTGACAAAGTCTGATATCATTACACTGCTTAAACGCGCTTTGACTGACCGCGAACGCGGCCTGGGCACCTATCATGTCGATATTTCTGATGAAGCCTTGGAACATTTCGCCAATTTTTCCCAAGGCGACGCCCGCATGGCATTAAATGCCCTGGAACTGTCGGTATTATCCAGTCCGGCAGACGACGCTGGAACCATTCATGTAGACCTTGCGGTTGCCGAGGAATCCATCCAGCGACCAGCTGTCAGCTATGATGGTACCGGCGATGAACATTATGATATTATTTCAGCTTTTATAAAAAGCATGCGCGGCAGCGATCCGGATGCCGCCCTCTATTATTTGGCACGCATGCTCGATGCAGGTGAAGATCCGCTCTTTATCGCTCGGCGCATTGTTATCCTTTCCTGTGAAGACATCGGCATGGCCGATCCGCAAGCACTGGTCATCGCCCAAAGCGCTGCCAACGCCCTGCAATTTGTCGGCATGCCGGAAGGACGCATCATCCTCGGTCAGGCAGTCGTTTACATGGCCACCGCGCCAAAAAGCAACTGTTCTTACATGGGCATTGAGCGCGCCCTTGCTGACGTGCGCCACGGCAAAAACGGCCCAGTGCCAAACCATTTGCGCGACAGCCATTATGCCGGCGCCAAGGAACTTGGCCATGGCATTGGCTATAAATATCCTCACAACTTCCCTATGCATCAGGTTGAACAGCAATATTTACCGGACACCATGGTTGGCACCCAATACTATATTGAAGACGATACAGTTATCGCCCGTAAGAAAGGATCCTCTCATGAGTAAAGTTGCCCTAGGGCTCAGCGGCGGCGTCGACAGCTCCGTCACTGTGCATCTCCTTCAACAAGCCGGCCACGAGGTGGTCGGCATCCATATGCGTTTGACACCAGAAAGCAGCCGCGATCAGCAAAGTGCCAACGATGCACGCGCTGTGGCAGAGCATTTTGGCATCGACTTTCATATACTTGATGCCCAGGACGCTTTTGCACGTAAAGTCGTGCAGCCTTTTGCCGACGCCTATCTTCAAGGGCAAACACCAAATCCCTGTGTGCGCTGCAATGCCACCATCAAATTTGGACTGCTCTGGCAAGAGGCACAGCGCCTAGGCTGTGATGCATTAGCCACTGGCCACTACGTGCGCATTATCCACAACAGCAATGAAACAAAATTGGCGCGGGCCATGGACCCTGTCAAAGATCAATCCTACTTTTTATGGGGCATCTCACGTGATGTTCTGCCTCATATTCTCTGCCCACTTGGCGATTATCACAAAGAGGAAACAAGGGCGCTTGCCGAAAAGTGCGGTCTGATCACTGCCCACAAAAAAGAATCACAGGAAATCTGCTTTATTCCTGACGACGACTATGCCGCCTTTCTGCAAAATTATTGTCCAGAACGTTTGCCTGGCAGCGGTCATTTCATTGATGCCGACGGCCAGGTCCTTGGCACACATCAAGGGGCTTGGCGCTACACCATCGGCCAAAGACGCGGCCTTGGTCTCGCGCTCGGTTACCCAGCTTACGTCACTGCCACAGACTGCCAAGCCAATACCGTTTCTGTCGGCAGAAACGACGACCTGTTTCACAGCGGCCTCATTGCACATCAGGTCAATTTTTTGACAGATCAGGCCGTCTCCGGCAGCGGACAAATCAAAATTCGCTCCCGCGACCGTGGCACATCAGGTTCCTGGCGGATGAACGGCGACCAGCTTCTCGTTCATTTCGACACACCTGTTCGCGCCATCACACCTGGACAAAGCGTTGTCCTATATGATGGCGACTGCGTCCTTGGCGGCGGCATCATAGTAGACACATTCTCCTTTTCAGAAAGGACTTAATTTATGTTAACAACAGAACAAAAAGAGGAGCTTTACCGCTTCCTCTGTAAAAAATTGAATTATGGGACGCACCCCATCAATGACATTGCCCAGCTTATGGCGGACAATCACATTTCCAGCCGTAATTATGGCTACGGCCGGTTAAAAAACATGCTGCGAGATATTCCGGAATACCTCACTCTGCTGCCGCCTGAAAATGGCAGCGAAGAAATACGGGTCCGCTTCTCCATCTGGCAGCGTCCAAAACACGCCAATAAGGCCAACAAATCTCAGAAAACAAAAACTGTGCTCGCTGGAAAAACACGCCGCGCACGTGCCACAGCCATTTCTAAAACGACCCAGCAAACAGTCACGCCAAAACTGCCAGAACCGCCAGACTCTCTCTTGGCACACACACAGCTTGACAGTCAGATGCTTCACTTGCTGGCACTCAAAACTGGCCGCGTGCAGGCGTCATTGCCAGGACTGCTCGAAAGCAGCTATCAACAAGCCAAAGCGTCGGCTTCTCTTGATTACAGCCGCGACAAACTCGGCTTCCGTCTGGATGTGCCTGCAAAAAATGGCAAGCCGATTTATCTAACCTTTAAACGCCCGCTGACATCAGGCAAACACGCCGCCCCTTTTGCGCTCATCTATATTGACGACAACGAAGCAGCAACGTCGAACTTAGAAGTGAACAAAATTAAAGGGGACAATCCCGCACAAGCACTTGAAAATTTTGCCTTTCTTGGCCGTTGGGAAGATTTCCTGCAAGCACTCGCCGATATGGCAACACCGGAGGATTGGGATTTTCCTACTGCTGAAAAGAAAAATTTCTACATTCTCAAGAAATACATCCAATACACCTTCTACCGCATTCAATTGGAAGGGAAAGTTTTACTCAGTCAGGACGGACGCCTCGCAGCATTTAACACCGGTCTCGTCGATCGACACTTTGACGAGATCTATGCTTGCTTCGTTCCAAATATAGCTGGTGAATCACCTTGGCTTTTTAAAGAATTTTGCATTGCAGGCCATTTTGGCATGGGAAAACAGCTTGTTCAGAACTTCAACCCATTGCCACATCCTGCCACTTATTTCCAGCATCAAGGCGATTTGCTTTTTGATCTCACCCAAGAGATTCACTGTGATTATGAACACATCCTCATCGAAAACATCGATCGTTTTCCATTATTCTATTTGAAGAGTCAATTCTACGATCATAAGAAGGCCATGAAAATTCTTGGCGATATTGAGCACGCCAAAGACGACAGCCAGCGCGAACATCTCTTTGAAAAAATCCGCAGACTGTTGGAAGAGGACATGCTCCTTTATAATCGCCTCAAGAATCGTCTGGATGACGCGGTCTTACTCTCACGAAAGGAGGTGCGCTGGAACTATCACACCGCCATTCCTTCTTATTATCCATCACGCAATACCATGAATTTTATGCTGCCGCTGCATCTATCCAGCGATGACACGGTTGATATCGTGCTCGTCGTTGAATTGACACCAGCCGGCAACTACCAGGGACAGACCATTCTCACCTGCGATCAAGCATACATTGACGCACGTCTTGTCTGCAGCCTGAAGAGCCACTGGCTCGATCTTCAAGGGATGCGCTGACTCATTTTTATTCACACATTGAGAAAAGGAATCATCAATCATTAAAAGGGGAGTTCTATGAAAACAACATCATCTACACATCCATTGGTCAAACTGTTTCCATTGCTTGGACAAAAGCGTGACAATCTGCGCACAGAAATTCTCGCTGGGTTGACCACCTTTCTAACCATGGCCTATATCATTGCCATCAATCCAAGCATTCTTTCAGAAACCGGCATGAGTGCTGGTGCGCTCGTCACGGGTACTTGTTTGGCGGCTGCTCTCGGCTGCTTCCTCATGGGCTTCATCGCAAACTTGCCTTTTGGCTTAGCCAGCGGCATGGGGCTCAACGCCTTTTTTGCTTACAGTGTCGTACTTGCTTATGATATTCCATGGCATGTAGCACTGACGGCTGTTTTTGTTGAAGGTATTATCTTTATTTTACTTACTGCATGCAAAGTGCGTGAAGCCGTGGTCAATGCCATCCCTATCAACATGAAGCTTGCCGTTACCGGCGGTATCGGCTTATTCATCGCCTTTCTAGGGCTCATCAACGGCAGCATTGTTGCCGCAGATGAATCCACCCTCGTTACCTTGAACCACTTCACATTGCCAGCCATCATTACCTGCATCGGCGTTGTTATCATTGCCGCTCTGGACAAACGCGGTGTTCGCGGCTCCATCCTGATCGGCATCGTCGTCTGCTCCATCATCGCTTGGGGATATGCAGTAATTGATCCAGAATCTGCAGCGAATCTTGGCATTAGTTTGCCAACTGGCATCGTAAAGTATGAATCCATTGCACCAATCGCTGGTCAAATCGACTTTGGTTATCTGCTCCATCCTGCAAACCTCAGCAACTTTCTCGTCATCATGTTGACCTTCCTCTTTGTCGACTTCTTCGACACCGTCGGTACACTTGTCGGCGTTTGCTCCAAGGCCAACATGCTTGATGAAAATGGCAATGTACCAAATGCTGGACGTGCACTCATGGCTGACGCTCTGGCAACAACAGCCGGTGCCTGCCTTGGGGTTTCCACTGTTACCACCTATGTAGAAAGCTCCACCGGCGTCAGTGTCGGCGGCCGCACAGGCTACACTGCCGTCACAGTTGGCTGCCTCTTCTTGGTGGCAATGTTCTTCTCGCCGATTTTTATCGCCATTCCATCCTGCGCTACAGCGCCAGCGCTGATCTACGTTGGTTATCTTATGCTCAGCGCCGTCAAGGATGTCGATTTCAAGAACATCACCGAAGGTCTTCCAGCTTTCGTTACCATTCTCGCCATGCCGCTGACCTATTCTATCGGTGACGGCCTGACGCTTGGCGTGCTCAGCTATGTTGCTGTCAACCTTCTTTATAACATCATGGCACCTGCTGAAAAGCGTAAAAAAGTTTCTATTGTCATGATCGTTTTGGCAGTGCTCTTTATTCTCAAACTGATCTTTATTTAATCTTTTATCAATGGATCAACGAAAATAGGCAGTGATCTGTGGGTATACCTCACAGGTCACTGCCTATTTTTTTCTTAAAGGTTCTTGATATAAAACCGATTCATCGTCATATGCGGGGTTGGTACAGGCTGTTCGATACGCTCATAGCCGTGTTTTTCATAGAGTGCACACGCCGCTTCAAGACAGGTGTGGGTTTCCAGGTAAAGCTTTTTATAGCCAGCTTCGCGTGCGCCTTCTTCCACCGTCTCCATGAGCAAATGGCTGATGCCACGTCCTTTTACAGTGTCATCGAGATAAAGCTTCTGCAGTTCCGCACAATCGGGTACACCTGGAAATTCAGCAAATCCTACGCCGCCAATGACACGGCCGTCGTCATCAGTGACAATAACATAGCCTCTTTTTTCCGGCGCTGCATCATAGAACGCACTGAGGTGTTCCAGCTCAGGATCAAAATACGCCGTACCAGGAATATCAAGATGCGCTGCGCGCAGGTTATCGCGAATAATGGCCGCTATTGCTGCATCATCCGCTGCGGTAATGGGTCTGATATGCACCGTCCCATCGATCAACTGATAAACTTTCTCCATTTTTTACGCCTCCATGCTTTCATACCGTCATTATACTGGATGCTGCATACAAACGCCATCGTTCTATTTGTTGCGCTTGGTGCCATTGTATAGAAACGCATTCGTATCCATTTTATAAAAGCTGCCTTTATCAATGCCGATCGGCCGCTTACAGTTTGGGCAAACAATCTTGTCGCCCTGCAATTCTTCATCCACATACCATTTTGAAATGCGCGCCTTATGACAGCGCAGCACTTCGCCATGACCGATCTTATCGTATTTCCAGAGCTTGGTTTTGCAGGTTGCACAGCGAATGGTCAACATGCTTCATTCTCCTTTCCAACGTTCAAAAAATCAGCAACACTTTTCGTCCTTCAGCGGCTGCGTTCGACGACGGCCGATATTTTTCACGAGAAATCGCTGCATAATTATAAAAAATTTGCAAATAGTATGCGTCAACGCTTTACAACGCCAAAGAAATGTGATATTCTTTAGAAAACTTTTACCATACAGGTGATTAAAATGTCAACCAATACTGTTAATCAGGCAACCCAATATTACTTTAGCTACTTTACCTTTACTGTCTTCAGTAAGGGTTTTTTGGGTTATCCTGAAAACAGCACTATCTGACATTTTATATGTGAGAGATAGCAACTGCACGGAGGATAATCCCCGTGCAGTTTTTTTGTACTTATAATTATTTCTCATTCACCCCATTTGAAAGGAGCACTTATTCATGATTATTAAACTCAGACAAAATGCAGACCAGGCACAAGTTCAGCAACTGACCGATTGGCTCAAATCTATGGACCTTCATCTCTACTTCTCCGAAGGCGATTCCTACTCCATCATCGGTTTGGTTGGTGATACGTCCCGTGTAGATATTGAACTCATCGAAGCGCTGGAAATCGTCGACAGCGTTACCCGCATCCAGGAACCTTACAAAAATGCCAACCGCAAATTCCACCCACAAGATACGGTCATCCACGTTGGCGATGCGACCATCGGCGGCGGCACGCTGACGCTCATCGCTGGTCCTTGCTCTGTTGAAAGCGAACCACAGATCATCGAAGTGGCACAGCGCGTTAAAGCGGCTGGCGCAACCATTCTTCGCGGTGGCGCATTCAAGCCTCGCACTTCTCCTTACTCCTTCCAGGGGATGGGCGCTGAAGGCATCCAGCTGCTCTTAAAAGCAAAGGAAGCCACCGGCCTGCCAATCATTTCTGAAGTCATGGATATTTCTCAGCTGCCTCTGTTCGAAGATGTCGACATTCTGCAGATCGGCGCCCGCAATATGCAAAACTTCAATCTGCTCAAAGAAGTTGGTAAGATGAACAAGCCTGTGCTGCTCAAACGCGGTCTCTGCGCAACCTACCAGGAATGGCTGATGAGCGCCGAATACATCATGGCTGGCGGCAATATGAACGTCATCCTCTGCGAACGCGGCATTCGCACATTCGAAACCAAGACCCGCAACACACTCGACATCTCTGCCGTACCAATGCTGCGTGAGCTGACCCATCTGCCAATCGTTGTCGACCCTAGCCACGCTGCTGGTATTCGCCGCATGGTACGTCCTCTCAGCATGGCTGCTGTTGCTGCTGGCGCCGATGGTCTTATGATCGAAGTTCACAACGACCCAGAACGTGCTAAATGCGATGGCCCTCAGTGCCTGCGCCCTGAAACCTTCGACGAAGTAGCTGCAGATGCCCTTAAACTACATGCATTCTGCCAGAAGGAACTGCATCAATGATCACTTCAACCATTGATGTAAAAACCGGACAGCCTTACAAAGTTTATGTTGGTCATCAGTTGCTGGACGAGGTCGGTGCCATGCTTTCGCAGCTGCACCGTCCTTGCCAGGCCATGGTGGTCAGTGACACAACCGTTGCACCGCTCTATTTGGAACGCTTGACCACCAGCCTCAAAGAAGCTGGATTCCGCGTCATGACCAGTGTGGTGCCAGCTGGCGAATCCAGTAAAAGTTTCCCCGTGTTTGAAAAACTGATGAACGATTGGAGCCTGGCTGGATTGCACCGCAGCGACCTCGTCGTTGCACTGGGCGGCGGTGTCGTCGGCGATTTGAGTGGTTTTGCGGCTGCCTGCTACCAGCGCGGCATTCCTTTTGTACAAGTTCCAACCACCTTGCTTGCCGCTGTCGATTCTTCGGTTGGCGGCAAAACCGCCATTGATATTGACGCAGGCAAAAATCTCGTCGGTGCATTCTACCAGCCATTGGCAGTCTACTGCGATGTCGACTGCATTGCCACGATGAACGCACATGATTTTGCCGACGGTGTTGCCGAAAGCATCAAGTACGGTGTGCTGCACAATCCTGCGTTGTTCGACCGTATTGCCAGCGAAAAACTGACACAAACGTCCAGCGATCTGGATGCTATTGTTAAAGACTGCGTCGCCTATAAAAATCAGATCGTCAGCGAAGATGAACGCGAAAAAGGCACCCGTCAGCTGCTCAATCTGGGGCACACGTTTGCCCACGCCATTGAACAGCTTTCCGATTTTGCCACCAGCCACGGTCACGCCGTCGCGATCGGCCTTGCCATGATGGCACGCGCCTGCCTCCGCAAAGGCTGGAGCGAACCAGGCACCGCCACACGCATTGAACGCGCACTGTTGGCAAACAATCTGCCCATCACCTGCGACTATGAAGCCACTGCTATGCTAGAGGTCTGCCGCCGTGACAAAAAAGCCGGCAGCAGCGCCATCACCATCGTTGTGCCGCATGCCATCGGCGACTGCGGGCTGCGCACTGTGGATTATAACACTCTGCTGGAATTGCTCCAGCTTGGAAAGGAGCCGCTTTGATATGAAACTTTCACCAGCAACTCTTGGCGGAAATATCGCCGCAATTCCATCAAAATCAGCGGCGCATCGTCTTTTCATCGCGGCCAGCCTGGCTGATCGTTCCTCTCAATGGCAGCTGCCTACAAGCTCTGTCGACATTGATACAACCCTTGCCTGCATGAAAGCTTTGGGCGCTGAGATTGTCCAAAACGACAGCACCATATCCATCACACCAATCCATCGTGCCAGCAGCCATCCCTGCATCAACTGCTGCGAAAGCGGGTCCACGCTGCGTTTTCTTTTGCCAGTAAGCGCAGCGCTTGGCATCAGCGCCGACTTTGTTGGTGAAGGGAGACTGCCTGAACGGCCAATTTCCGACATTCTCAATGTCCTTCATCAGCTTGGTGCGACAACCACCGCCGATCATTTGCCGCTGACCATTTCCGGTCCGCTGCATGGCGGCCAGGTGTCTCTGCCAGGACATATCAGCAGCCAATACCTCACCGGCCTGCTTCTGGCGGCGCCATTGTTAAAAGAAGACCTCGATATCACACTGACAACGCCTCTGCAGTCGCGTCCATACATCGACCTCACGCTTGATGTTCTGCGCCGTTTTGGCGTAGCGGTTGATGAAGACGGCACCCATTTCCACGTTACCGCCGATGCCTGCTATCGTCTGCCTGAAGATGGCAGCTGTGTGATTGAAGGCGATTGGTCCAATGCTGCCTTTTTCTTGGCAGCTGGTGCCCTTTCTGCGCCGGTCACCATGACGGGACTGGATACCAACTCCAGCCAAGGTGACAAAGTCATCCTTGAACTGCTGCGTGGTTTTGGCGCAGACGTCCAAATTGAAAACGGCACCATCACCGTTTCCCCTGCACCATTGCAGGCGCAAACCATTTCTGTCAAGGAAATTCCTGACGCTCTGCCAATCCTCTCTGTGATTGCTGCACAAGCTGAAGGCACCACCGTCTTTACCGACATTGAACGCCTGCGCCTCAAAGAAAGTGACCGCATTGCCACCACCTCAGCCATATTAACGGCTATGGGCGTGCCTTGTGAAAGCGATGAACACACCATGCGCGTCACCGGTGTCAAACAGCTCCACGGCGACTGCACGGTAGACAGTGCCAACGATCATCGTATTGCGATGGCTGCAGCCATTGCAGCGCTGAACTGCAACGCCCCAATCACATTAAATGGTGCTAGTGCAGTCAACAAATCTTACCCTCATTTCTTCAACGACTATGCATCCTTAGGAGGTGTTTGTGATGGCATCTAGTATTGGTACACACTACCGCTGTGCCGTCTTTGGTGAAAGCCACGGCAAAATGATCGGTGTGGAAATCGACGGCATGCCGCCAGGCGAAGCCATTGATGAAGCAGAACTGGCGCAGTTCATGGCGCGTCGCGCACCAGGCTCCAGCAAACTCACCACCCAACGCAAAGAAGCCGACGCTGTGCAGTTTGCCTGCGGCCTCATGGACGGCGTGACCACAGGGTTTCCGCTGATGGCCTACATTGAAAACACCAATCAGCGCTCTAAAGACTATTCCAACCTGCTTGACCATCCGCGCCCATCACATGCTGACTACACCGCCTATGTTCACTATAAAGGCCACGCCGACATGCGCGGCGGCGGTCATTTTTCCGGTCGTCTTACAGCACCGCTCTGTATTGCCGGCGGCATGGCAAAGCAAATTTTGCGGCGCCGCGGCATTCACATTGGTGCACAACTGCTGCAAGTTGCCGATGTAAGCGGAACAGCTTTCGATCCTGTCACCATTGATGCAGCGACCCTCGAAGGCATGGCAGACAAAGCCTTTCCAACACTGGAAGACCAAGCAACTCAGGCCATGCAAACAGCCATCGAAAACGCTGCTCGCGAAGGCGACAGCGTCGGTGCCATCGTTCAGGGCGCTGCCATCGGTGTACCCGTTGGCCTCGGCGGCCCCATGTTTGACGGTATCGAAAACCGTTTGGCACAGGCCCTCTTCGGCATTCCTGGCTGCAAAGGGATTGACTTTGGTGCGGGCTTCGACTGCGTCACCATGCGTGGCAGCGAACACAACGATCCTTTCACCATGAAAGATGGCAAAGTAACGCCTGTCAGCAACCATGCCGGCGGTATTCTCGGCGGCATCAGCTCTGGCGCACCGATCACCGTTCGCCTGGCCATGAAGCCAACGGCATCCATTTCCAAAGAACAGCGGACTGTTTCACTCTCGAAACATATCGATGAACCGCTCGTCATCACCGGCCGCCATGATCCCTGCATCGCCATCCGTGCCGTGCCAGTTGTCGAAGCAGTGATGGCCATTGTTATCTTAGATTTATTATTGGAGGAGCACAAACTATGAAAAATTTAGATGAAATCCGCGTTGAAATCAACGCTGTTGATGATGAACTGCTGAACCTTATTATTAAGCGTCTTGATTTGACCAAGGATGTCGCAGAATATAAAAAGGAAAACAACCTGCCAATCCTCGATCGTGACCGTGAACTCTGGATTCTCGATCATATCACTGAAGACAAGAGCGCTGACCTCGTTGTGCCGCTGCGTGAAACCTATGAAACCCTGTTCCGCGTCAGCCGCTTCCGTCAATCTCAGCTCATTGAGCCGGATGAAAGCTTCATCAACGGCGTTATTGCTACTTTCACCGACGACGCCTTCCCAACCAGCGGCAGCGTTGCCATCACCGACGATCCTAACGATCTGCCTGTGGCACAAGCTCTGTTCGATAACCCACGCTGCATTACTCTGAATAACGACATGAAGATCGTCGATGCCGTCAATCTCGGGCTTGCACAATATGGCATTCTGCCAATCGAAGACAACCGCTCCGGTGCAAAGGCGCTCACCTACGACCTGCTCCTCAAAAAAACCTGCCACATTGTGCGCGGCATCAAAGTCAACCTTCATTATAAATTGGTTTCTGCCAACAATGTGCCATTCACCAGCTTGAAAACCGTTGTTGTCGATCGCCGCTCTTACTACCACTGCTCCGAATTTTTGGCCACCCTCAACTGCAACATTGTTGAAAAAGGTGCCGAAGACATCAGCGAAGAAATTGCAGACCCTAGCGACGATTTCATCGCATGGATTGTGCCAGCCCACTTGGAAATATCTGATCAACTGCATGTTCTGCGTCAGGAAGTGGCCAATCCTGGGGACTACATTCGCTACATCTGCCTCGCTAAAACACCACGCATTCATCCAGACGCTGACAGCATCAGCCTGATGTTGTCGGTGCCAAATGTATCCGGTGGCCTTGACGACGTTCTGTCGCCACTGGCAGCCCTCGGTGTCAACCTGACCCTTTTGGAAAGCCGTCCAATCGTTGATGGCAACCACACCACCCACCGCTTCTTCATGGATATGGACAGCAACATCCGCGAACCACAGGTGCAAGCCATCATCAATCAACTGTCCCGTGACTGCCCAGCGTTCAGCCTGCTTGGGGCTTACAAAAATGTGGAGATTGAACTATGAGCTTCGGACTCCTTGGACGCACGCTAGGCCATAGTTTCTCACCACAGATTCATGCACAAATCGGCGACTATGATTATCAACTTTACGAAGTAGAACCAATGGACATCACAGCCTTTTTTGAGAGCAGTGATTGGCAGGGCATCAACGTGACCATTCCTTACAAAGAAACGGTGATGCCCTACTGCGACGAAATTGACGAAAAAGCTCAGCGCATCGGTTGTGTCAACACCCTTGTACGCCGCGCCGACGGCACGCTTTTCGGCACCAACACCGACTACGACGGCCTTGCCTTTGCACTGGACAATGCCGGTATTGCCATTGAAGGGCGCAAATGTCTCGTTCTTGGCAACGGCGCTACATCCAAAACAGTGACAACCGTGCTTACCGATAAAGGCGCACGCGAAGTCATCGTTTTCGGCCGTCACGATGCTGTTCCGTACAGCGACATCGCTCTGCATCATGACGCAGAAGTCATTGTCAATGCCACCCCTGTCGGCATGTACCCCAACAACGGCGGCCGCCTCATTGATCTTGACGGTTTCAGCCAGCTTGAAGCCTGCTTCGATGTCATTTACAATCCACACCGCAGCCGCTTTCTGCTCGATGCAGAACGGCGCGGCGTCACTGTTTGTGATGGGCTGCCGATGCTTGTTGCTCAGGCCGTATTTGCTGCTAAATATTTCATCGGGCTGAAAGATGTTGAAGCACACATTGCACCCATTCTGTCACGCATGGTGGAAGATGACGAGAACATCGTGCTCATTGGCATGCCCGGTGTTGGCAAAACCACCGTTGGCGAAGCGCTTGCTGCACGCCTCGGCCGTCGCTTCATCGACATTGACAGTGCGGTTGAAGAAAAATATGGCAGTGTGCCAGACTACATTAACACCCACGGCATCGACGCTTTTCGTGCCGTTGAAACCGAAGCCATTGCCGCCTGCGGCAAAGAACATGGCCTTGTCATCGCCACCGGCGGCGGCAGCGTCACCGTTCCTGCCAACAAAGACCTCTTGCGTCAAAACGGCCGCATTTACTGGATTGAACGTCCGCTGGAAGATCTGCCAACCGACGGTCGTCCATTGTCAACTGGCGGCTTAGAAACGCTGCGACGTCTTTATGACGAACGCCTTGTCTGCTACACCGATTTCGCCGACTGCCGTTTGCAAAATGACGATGTCGCGCAAACGGTTACACATATTTTGGAGGATTTTCATGAAGCTATGCATCATTAACGGCCCAAACCTCAACATGCTTGGCATCCGCGAACCAGACATTTACGGCCGCACCACCTACAAAGATCTCTGCACTTTGATCCAGAACCATGCTGAAAAACGCGGCATCGACGTTGATATTTATCAAAGCAACCACGAAGGTGATCTTGTGGATAAAATCCAAGCTTGTTACGGCACTGTTGACGGCATCGTCATCAACCCAGCAGCATATACCCACACCTCTGTCGCTTTATTGGATGCCCTCAAAGCCGTTGCCATTCCAACGGTAGAAATCCATATTTCCGACGTCAGCCAGCGCGAAGATTTCCGTCAGATCAGCTATCTGCGTGCAGCTTGCTGCCACACCATCACTGGCCACGGCATTCAGGGCTACGTGGAAGGCATGGATTATCTTCTCGACCAAGTGCTTGCCTAAAGGGCCACTCTATAAAGAAAAAACGCACCGGAAAATCCGATGCGTTTTTTTCAACCCATTTTTGAGAAAGCCTGTACCATCATCATCAATTCAACCACAATAAACAGCAGATAACTTGGTGTCGTCCAGCATGCAGCCACAGTGCCCCTCGCGGAACGATTCTCGCGCAAATAATTGCCGATGGCTTTGCGTTTGCAAAGTAAGATAACCAAACCGCCCAAGCCGCCAATGCCTGCAAAAATTACAAACCAGAGAATCGTCTGGATATCCTCTGAAAACATGCCAGTGATTTGTCCCAACACATTGGCAAGCACAAAGTTATTAAAAATATGCAGCACCATCGACCACTTGATGGAATACTCCATCGCCACATAGCCAAAAACCAAGCCGCAGGCGAATGCGAACAGTCCCTGATTGAAATCGCCATGGAAAATCCCGAATAAGAACGCCGATGTCACAATGGCAAAGCCTTTGCCATACTTTCTAAAGCTGTTCATGACCACACCACGAAAGACCACTTCTTCCATGATCGGCCC
Organism: uncultured Peptococcaceae bacterium; assembly: GCA_937976375.1. Classification (GTDB taxonomy): domain Bacteria; phylum Bacillota; class Peptococcia; order Peptococcales; family Peptococcaceae; genus UMGS1590. The sequence goes on from CALJRU010000007.1 coordinate 32,006, forward strand.
CAAAATGCCCACATACAACAGCAAATATGGTGTTACAGGCATTTCACCCAAAGCATCTGTAGTCGTGGACAAGGAAAAGCCCAGGTTTTCGGCAATCCATTTGATGATGGGATCAATACCGCTGCTCAGCGCTTGAAAGCCCATAAACAAAACCGCGCAAGCCAAAAGCACCTTCACAGACATCGGATGCGGCTCCGGATTGCGCAGATCTTCACTGAACAACTTTCCCCGCCGTTTCAGCAATACAAACAGCGTACCCACTGCAAGCGCAATCAGCGACAGTTCTCCGCTTCGCTGAGTCATCACCTTTTGCAGCTCAGCAGGAGAAACAGCTGCATCACCTGATAAATGAGGCATGGCTATCCCAACAGCCACCACGATCGCCACCACTGATAAAATAAGGGCATAAATGAGCGCAAAGCGGCTTGTACGGCCAATATCTTTACGCACCATGTGCTTTTCATCTTTTGTTAACATGATTTGTTTTCTCCTTTCAAATCGATCATCCTATTGATGGATTTGATTATAGCAGAAAAAAACGCGACACCCTGAAATGTGTCGCGAAATGTTCTCCCAATGGAGCGAATGGTCATATCGGCAGAAAAATGCTAAGTAAAAACACACCTTCAATGCGCTGAATCTGCACACTGCCGCCATTTTTTTCTGTTTTCTCACGAATGCTAAACAATCCAAAACCATGGTTGCGCGGATCGTCCTTGCTGGTACGTCCTCGCTGCTCACCGGAACGTGCCAAAGGATTTTCCAACGTTACAACATAATACTGCTGATTTTTACGAACCGTAAACTTCAGCCACCGAAAACGCTCCTCAGAGAGACGAAGATTTTCCTCGATCGCGTTATCAATGGCATTCGCAAAAATGGCACAGGTATCAAAAGGCGACAAGCGCAACGGCGCCGCAAAAGCACCCGACACCGTAACCGCAATGCCCTCCTTACGGAATTGTGCCGCGCGCCCGTTCAAAATCGCATCCACATGGTCATCCCCTGTCTGATACAGCTGACCAGCGGTCTCCGACCATTCGGCACGATAATGCTCGAGATACTCTGCCAGTTCCTCTGTCTTCCCGGCTTCACACAACTGAGCCATGCGCGCCAAATGATGCTTCATATCATGGCGAAACGCACGAATATCCTCCTGACTCTGCTTATAGCGTTCAAAATACTGCAGCTCATTGTCAACATACTGCGCATTCAAAGCGTTCAGATGCTGATAATAGGCCGTTGTCTTGCTGCGCCACACCATCACCAGAAAAAACATGTTGTTAAACACCACCAATGCCGTCAGCATCGACACCAAAAAAGCACCACTGTCGTTGGACAGCACCGATACGTTCAGTTCTCCGTTTTTTGGATTTAAAACCACCCCCAACAGTGTGGTCAGCATGAACAGAAAAGCAGCAGCCGCATACTCCAGCACTGAAAACCGAATCGCCAACTGATCATCGTATTTTTTACGCTGACGATACACCCAGAAAATGACTGCAAAATCTGCAAGTGCCGTCAACGCCGACAAAATACCATCTTGTTTGCCATTGACCAAATCAATGCCCATGACATTAAACACAAACACCAGCGTGTTCAGCGGAAAGCCCGCAATCAACGTCAACAGCATCGTTGCAAAAACTGTCTTAATGCGTCGCACATTGGTCATTGTCCAAATACAGGTACAAATATAGCAAAACATAACCAGCATGTAGAAAAGATTATTGTTCAACACAACAGTGACAGCAAGCAGCACCCCCGCCACGCCGCCATAAACCAAGCAGCGCTCACGAGAAAGCGCGTGGCGATCCCGTGCATCAATCACAAAAGACATCAGCATCATCATCAGCAACAGATCCAATATGATCGTTACAAATTTTACCGCCATTATCCCCTCGCTGTTCTGCTCACGTAAGCCTGAAACGCAGTCTTAAACTGTTTACGCCGCAGCCGGCTCAATGGAATCTGCGCGCCATTAACCATCTGCACCGCTGACTTGTCAATAAACGCCACATAGCGCATATTGATCAGATAACTGCGATGCACACGATAAAAATCTTCGTGCTTCAGCAGTTCAGCGATGGCGTCCAACCCTTTACGGTCATAAAACGACGTATCTTTAAGCACCAGGCAGACTCTTTTGTCCTGCGCTTCGATGTAAAACACATCCTTTGCACGCACCACAGCCTCAATGTCCTTATCTTCTACATGCAGCATAAACTGGTCGGCCAGTTCATCACGGACTGCCGAGATTGCCTCCGCCAATTTCTCCGGCTGCAAAGGCTTCACCAAATAACGAAACGCCGCCACTTCATACCCCGTCAGCGCAAATTCGTCATGAGAAGTAATGAAAATAATATAGCACTCTGGCAAAAACTGACGCACCTTTTTTGCCGTTTCGATGCCGTTCATGCCGATCATTTCTATATCAAGGAGTACCAAATCATACGGCTGCGTCTGTTTATGGATGGCTGCTACCAATGCTTCGCCAGATGTAAAACCATCCACCAGCATGTCCAAGTCCTGAAAAGTCTGATCGATAAACGCACGCAGCGTCTGCTGCATATGCCAGTCATCGTCACATATCGCTATTTTCATAGACGCTCCCCCTTAAGCAAGGATTATTAGCTCCATTATATTTTGTTATCGGGAGTGAAACAAGTGCGGATTGCAGCAATGCCAACATATAAAATAAGAGCGTTGCTCTGATAAAATCAAAGCAGCGCTCTTTTTGTTATGCTCACTCCCAAATGCCAGGAGTCGTATTTTTGATGCCGGCCTCTTCGGCTTTGAATACTGGATCTTTACCAGCTTTCTTTTGACGCGTGTAATCGTCCAATGCTTTTCTGACTGTGCCATTAAGGCAGAACAAAGCAATGATATTAACGATTGCCATGCAGCCCATAGTGATGTCTGCTAATGCCCACGCGGCATCCATGGAGTTGATTGCACCAACAAACACCATCACGACACAAGTGCAGCGGAAAATGAACAGGAATACTTTGTTATCAGAGATAAAACGTGCATTAAACTCTGCGTAGAAATAGTTCCCGATCAATGAAGTAAATGCGAAAAGTGCCACGGCAGCGGTCATAAAATGAACACCCATAGATCCAAAGACCGTTTCCACAGCCGCCTGAACCAGCGGAATTCCATCCAAAGAGCCACCTTTTTCATAAACCCCGGAGAACAACACAAGGAAACCAGTGGTCGAGCAAATAATGATGGTATCAATGAAGACCGACAGCACCTGAACCAACCCCTGTTTAACTGGATGGGACACTTCAGAAGAAGCAGCAGCATTTGGCGCCGACCCCATCCCGGCTTCATTGGAGAACAGCCCGCGTTTTACCCCCATGACCAGGCAGGAGCCGAGCATCCCGCCAAAGATGGCACGGAAATCAAAGGCATCGCGGAAAAGGACACTGATCACTTCTGGGAACTTATCAATATTAGAGATGATGATAACCAGCCCAATAAAAATATAAAGCGCCGCCATGATTGGAACCAAAATGGAAGATACCTTACTGATCTTATCCACACCACTAAAGAACAACACCATGGCAATAACAGCTAAAATGATACCAAGATAAATTGGAACGCTGGAATGTTCCCAGTCATTGCTGTAATATTCAAAAGCAGAAACAATATTGAATGCCTGCAAACCATTAAAACCATACGCGAAAGTAAAGATCAAAAGCACGGCAAAGACCGTTCCCAGCCAGCGCATGCCCATGGCTTTTTCAATATAATAAGCCGGACCACCCTTAAAAATAGCACCGTCACGTTCTTTATAAATCTGTGCCAAGGTGCTTTCTGCAAAAGCAGACGCGCCGCCAATAATGGCCATGATCCACATCCAAACAAGTGCCCCAGGACCACCAGCTACCAAGGCCGTTGCAATACCAGCAATATTCCCCGTACCAACGCGAGAAGCTGTTGCCACCATCAATGCCTGGAAAGATGAAATGGCATCCTTATTGGATTTCTTTTCCATAACCACGCGAAATGTCTCTGGAAAATAACGAATCTGCACAAAACGTGTACAAAATGAAAGAAATAGACCGATGATGATCAATAATCCAACGAGGATATAAAGATACATAAAATCGTCTATCGCGACAAGTGTTTCTGTAATTGTCATCTCGATTCCCCCTAAAAATTTATAGTTATCCTGATTCTGTGCTGAAAAGCCGCATCAGGAAAAACTTCCCTACACAATGAAAACCCGGCGGCCACAAGTCGTCGGGTTTTCATATTCCATTTTCAAGATGTTCTATCAGTCGGCCCACTCAGCGCCGTATTTTTTCTGTTCATGCTTTTTAGCAAGAATCAGAACACCGATAAGAACTACTACCCCTACAATCCAGGAAATGAAAATATTCCGTGTCATGCCAGCAACAACAAAAGCCACTGCAGAAATACCTGCAACCGTCAATGCGTAAGGCAGCTGTGTGTTGACATGGTTCAGATGGAAGCACTGTGCACCAGCAGATGCCATGATTGTCGTATCAGAAATTGGTGAGCAGTGGTCACCGCAAACAGCACCAGCCATGCAAGCGCTCATAGAAATAATCATAAGCTGTGGATCGGTTTCCTGGAAAGCTGCAACAACGATTGGAATCAAAATGCCAAACGTACCCCAGCTGGTACCAGTAGCAAATGCTAAACCACAGCCAATCAGGAAAATAATCATTGGCAGGAAGTTCACCAAGGTGCCCGCAGAACCTTCAATCAAACCAGCTACATAGGTTGCTGCACCAAGGCTGTCGGTCATGGCTTTCAGGCTCCATGCGAAGGTCAAGATCAAAATTGGTGCGATCATCGCTTCAAAACCTTTTGGCACGCATTCCATAAATTCAGTGAAAGACATAACACGGCGCACCATGTAGAAAATCAACGTGAACAGCAAACCAAAGAATGAGCCCACTGCCAAACCAACGGAAGCATCACTATTGGAGAAAGAATCAACAAAGCTTGTCCCAGCAAAGAAACCGCCGCTCCAGATCATACCAATAACGCAGGTAATGATTAAAACGATAACAGGCAGCAGCATATCTACAAGATGGCCGCCTTCTTCTTTGATTTCTTCTTCAAAACCATCATAAGGACGTTCACTGGTTGTGTACAAATCGCCCTTAATGGCATTGATTTCATGCAGCTCCATTAAACCATAATCGGCTCTCAACAGAGAAAGAAGCACAATAAAGATAATGGTAAACAATGCATAGAAATTATACGGAATGCACTGGATAAAAAGAGCAATCCCATTGGTATCTCCTGGCACAAAACCAGAAACAGCTGCAGCCCAAGAAGAAATTGGCGCAATGATGCAGATTGGCGCTGCAGTCGAGTCGATCAAATACGCCAATTTTGCACGAGAAATATGGAATTTATCGGTTACAGGACGCATAACACTACCAACCGTCAGGCAGTTGAAATAGTCATCAATGAAGATCAACACGCCAAGGCCAATGGTTGCCAGCTGTGCACCAACACGATTTTTAATCTTTGTCTGCGCCCAGCGTCCAAACGCCGCTGACGCACCAGCTTTATTCATCAAAGAAACGATGATCCCAAGAATAACCAAGAAAATAATGATACCAACATTATACGGATCAGATAAAACAGCAACGATCCCTTCCGTATAAACATGTGTGATCGTTCCTTCAAAGTTAAAGCCAGAGTACAACAGCCCCCCTGCAACAACCCCAACGAACAAGGAACTATACACTTCTTTGGTGGCCAACGCCAAAGAGATGGCCACAACTGGCGGTACCAACGCCCAGATCGTCTGCTGTACAGATTCAGCTGTCGTGGTAAATGCCGCCACCAGCATCAGCGCAATCACTACGAGCAAAACAATGAGTGTCGCTGTGCTGTTCTTTTTCTTTTTTGTAGACATACCTCGATACTACCCCCTAAGCCAAAATAATATGCATAAAATTACATATATATTCCTATTTTACACTGTGAAAGCGCCATTTTCTACTGCCATTATGAAACATAAAAAAATACTATCAAATCAAATTATGATTTGATAAGATGGCACAAAAATAGGCCCTGAATAGAATGATGCAATGCACTTCCTACTCAGGGCCTATTTATTTTCATAAAAGAAATTTGAAATGCAAAAATGCCATCCATGTCTTAGCCAATGCAGCTAAAATAAAGGTTTTTCCCCATTTCAAACACGTTTCTTAATTGGCAGCCACACTTCACTATAGTAGTTATCATCCTGGATGCCTTTCTCGTACATTGCGGCGTCGTCGTAGCGTTCAATATTGATGCCGGCAGCAATTTCGTAGTCACCGTTGCCTGGGAGCCATTCGGAAAAGATCTGCTCATTCACGGCACGCAGAGACTCCGCCATCTTCCCCCTGCAAGGAAAGACGGCCCAGGTGTGTGCTGGAATCGTGCGCGTGGTGTACTCTTGTGTCAGAACCATTGCTGGATCATAGGGGTCGGCAATCAGATACTCAAAGGTATCCCCGCTCATTTGCTCGTCAATATTGATGCCGTATAATCCGCGCACGGTCTGCGCGCCACCTGCTGCAAAATGTTCCTGCCAGAAAGCTGGAACTTTTGTCGGTCCTTCGTCGTAGGTAAAGGTTGCCGCACGACAAAGAACCGTGAAAGCTTCTTTCTTTTCAATGCGATATTCCATGTTTCTTCCACCTTCCAATGAAATTTTTAGGGAAAGCGGCGCAAACGAGACAATCGCCCCACCGCTTTTTCTCAAGGCGGTCGGAGTCAACCCATGGAAGCGTGTAAAAGCTTTCGTAAAACCATCGGCTGAATCATAACCATAATCCAGCGCAATGTCCAAAATAGAGCGCTCACTCATCAATACCGCCAGACCCGCCTGTGAAAGACGCCGCCTGCGTATGTATTCGCCAACACTCATATCGCAAAGCATGGAAAACCCTCTCTGAAAATAGAACGGCGACAACGCCGCTGCCCGGGCAATGTCTTCCACGCTGAGGGGCTCCTGCAAATGTGCTTCGATATAGGCAATGGCCTTGCTGATGCTTTCACTCCATGCCATGGTTATCCCTCCTTCCATCCTCATTATAGGAAAGGTGTGGCATGCTTGCCCGACACAGAATGCTCTATTTTGTCAGAACTGTATTTTAGAGATCTTTATGGTGGAACTGTTTGTCGCCACTGGCATAGTCAGCAACAATCTGCCCCTTGCCAAAAAGTTTGTATTTATAGGTAACGAGTCCTTCTAAGCCAACAGGGCCGCGTGCATGAATTTTACCTGTGGAAATGCCTACTTCCGCGCCAAACCCATAACGGTAGCCATCGGCAAAACGTGTGGAGCAGTTATGGTAAACACCGGCGCTGTCCACCATCTGCATGAATCGCGCTGCCGCTTCGGCATCCTCTGTAAGGATGGCATCCGTGTGATGGGAGCCATATTTATTGATGTGGGCAATGGCTTCATCAACGCCGTCGACCAGTTTGACGGAACAGATGAGGTCACCATATTCTGTATCAAATTCATCTTCGCTCATCACTTCTACAGGAATGATTGCAGCAACTTCTTTTGTGCCACGCAAACGCACACCTGCTGCTTCTAACGCTACTGCGGCTTTTGGCAGGAATTCCTTGGCAATGCTGCGATCGACCAAAAGGGTTTCCATGGCATTGCAAGCAGCCGCATATTGTGTCTTGGCATCAACGATGATTGGCAGTGCTGCTTCCTGATCACAAGCTTTGTCTGCATAAATATGACAAATACCGCTGGAATGCCCCATCACTGGAATCTTCGTATTATCCATGATGTAACGCACAAATTTATTGGAGCCACGTGGAATGAGCAAATCAACATCCTGATCACAGGCGAGCAGTTCGTCAATTTCGCTGTGTGCTTCTGCTTGCAGCAAACAATTTTCTGGAAGCCCAGCACGCACGACGGCATCTTTGATTAAATGGAACAGCACACGATTGGTATTTGCCGTTTCTTTGCCACCCTTGAGAATGGCGCAGTTGCCGCTTTTCACGCAAAGGGAAGCAATCTGCACCAGTGCATCAGGACGTGCCTCAAAGATCACACCAATAACGCCAATTGGCACCGTGGAACGATAAAGTGTGAGACCCGCGTCCAATTCTCGCGCCAAAGTAATTTTATTCAGCGGATCCGGCAGCGTTTCCAACTGACGTAAACCAGAAATGCAGTCTCTTAATTTGCCTTCATCAAATTTCAAACGTTTTTTGGTGGCACCAGCCACCCCATTGGCGTCAGCGGCTGCCAGATCTTCCGCATTGGCTGCAAAGATCTCTGCCTGATGTTCTTCCAAAGCAATGGCAATCGCTTCCAAAGCAGCATTGCGGCAAGTATTGCTGGATGCCGCTAAAACAGGCGCGGCTAATTTCATACGGCGCGCTTCTTCTTTCATGTTCATAAGGTGAAGCCTCCTTTGGGATTTGAGGGAATTTTTCTCATAGTAACACAAAACCCGGCGATTGTCTCGCCGGGTTGTATATTTATTTATTTTTTCAGCGCATCACGCAGAATTGTTGAGAAATCAAGAAGGAGCATGGCGGTCAAGCCCCAAATAGCGCGCTCACCATAACGGTAAACTGGCACATCACGATTACCTTCTGTAAGTGTAGCAGCGATGGCTTCGTCTAAGCTGTCACCTGCGCGCTGCCGCTGAAATACATCCAAATGGTGCATTTCTGGCATTGTGTTAAGGAAGAAGGAAACAGGAATGGTCAGCACTTCATCCACAGCACGTGGATCTGGATCAAACGGTACCGGATCAAGACGGCAAATAAAGCTGTACACTTTCATGCCCTGCAAGCCATGATAGGTATCCATCTGATTGATCACATGCACCGCATCACGACGCACGCCCAATTCTTCGCATACTTCACGCATCGCACAAGCACCTGGTGCTTCGTCGTCGTACATTTCCCCGCCAGGGAAACAGATTTCTCCGCGCTGATGAATGATCCCTTGGTTACGCACTTCCAACACAAGATGATCCTCACCATCCACCTCAATAAGCGGCAGCATGCAAGAGAAGAATCTGCGCTTATCCGCCGCATGTGTATGATGCTGCGCAAAAATTTCGTCGATCGAATGCACTTCTTCGAGATTAAGACGTTTGCTTCCCCAAGCATCACGCAGAATCAATATCGATGCACCGATCAATAGGACAACACCGACCACTGTGTTCCAATAAATATGCTCACCGAGAAAGATGACTGCTAAAATTGGCGCAATGGCTGGCTTAATATAAAATGCAATGGCACCAGTGGTAGCATCTGAATAACGAATGGCCGTGAAATAAAAAATATAGCCAACGCCTGTAACAACGATGCCAATGTAGGCCACCAACAGCCAATTATCCGCAATGCCTGCAAAAACTGGACGCCCGGTCACCAGTAAGGCAATCAACAAAAGCAAAGAGCCGAACAAAAAACTGATGCTCGTCTGCGCCAGCGCACCCAAACGGCCAATGGTGCGTTTCCCCATAACCGTATATGCACCAAACGTTACAGAAGCAAGCAGCGTCAGCCCAAGCCCAAGAGGTGTATTGCCAGGCTGAACGTCCCATGGACGAATCATGAATACAGCCGCAATCAAGCCAATACCGCAGGCCATCCATTTAGCACGGTCCATCTTCTCCGTTGTAAACAGATGCGCAATCAGCATGGTGAAGAGTGGATTCAAGCAAATAATGGACGATGCTGTAGCAGCATTGCAGTAACTTACACCAAATTGGAAAGCCAGCATACTGATCGAAACGCCCATGACACCCACAGCAAACAGCCATAGCAAATCACCGCGTGTCAATTTTGCGCCACGTTTTTTCAGATCAGACCAGCCAAATGGCGCCAGCACCAAGCCGCCGATCAGGAAGCGAAGGAATGTCATCTGAATGGCATCCAGACTATTGCCAGCCACTTTCAGCGCCACTTCCATGGTGCCAAAGAAAAAGGCCGTTAAACATACATAAATGACAACTTTTTTCATTTTCATAATCTTTCCATACCCCCTAGCGATGAACCTTACAGCTCAAGTTTTCTACCTTAATACGAATCACTTGAATCTGCTTCAGTAAGGGTTCTGGAAAATCCCAATGTTCTTGGTGTGAATAATGGGCCATGATGGCTTGCATACCTGCACGCTTTTCCTCCAGTGTCTGCACAAGCGACGCCTGCCCATCTCCGATGATGCTCTTGTAACAGGTGCTAAAATCACAAGCAGCAGGTGCACCAACGACTTTCACACCACATTCCATCGAAAAACCCACACAAGCTCCATTGCTAATAAGATCGATCTTTCTTCCTTCGTGTGCACTATGACAATACAGCGTATATTTCCCCTCTTCCTCAGACCAGCCATAATTCAGAGGTACCACATAAACTTGTCCTTTGTCATACAAGCCTATATGCACCACTTCAGCCTGGTCCAACACCGATTGAACAACAGTCTCGTCAGTCACCTTTCGGTCTTGCCGTCTCATCTCCTGTTGCAACAGTATCTCCCCCTTTCTGATGATTCTGATATTAGTCTAGCACTTTCGTTAGTCTTCGGCAATCTTCTCACAAATAAAAACACGGCAATTTTAATCATTGCCGTGTAAACTCATTTTTATTTAATTGGCGCGCCAGATGCTACTTTATCAAATTCCTTGATAATACGTTCATCTGGTGCCTTTGTTGCCAGGCTGACAACAATAATGGCGATAAGACTCAGCAGAAATGCTGGCATCAGCTCATACACACTGAAAATACCGCCCATTGGCGCGATCAGATATTTCCAAATGAAGACCATCGCCCCGCCGACAACCATGCCTGCCAAACCACCTTGCCAGGTGGTGCGTTTCCAATACAACGAGCAGATAATCAGTGGGCCAAAACTAGCACCAAATCCTGCCCAAGCAAAAGAAACGATCTGGAAGACAGAACTGTTTGGATTGCGCGCAATGATAATGCCCAGAACGGAAATCAAAACAACCGTCACACGTGCAAGAAGCATGCTCTGCTTATCAGTAAGTTTAATATGCATGGCTTCTTGAACAATATCCTGGCTCACACTAGATGCTGCTGCCAAAAGCTGTGATGATGCAGTGGACATGGTACTGGCGAGAATCCCTGAAATAACGATCCCACCCATGATGGCTGCAAAAAGACCATAATGTGACAAGAGATTGGCAATCTCAATGAGAATCGTTTCTGACGCAGAGCCTTCCAACACTGGCAAAATACCTTCGCTGCTCAGCATCAGACCAGCAATACCGATGGACACCGCCATGGCCATGGCTACAATAACCCAGCCAGTCCCAACGCGGCGAGAAACTTTCAGCTTTTGCTCATCCTCAATGGCCATGAAACGCAGCAGGATATGCGGCATTCCGAAATACCCCAGCCCCCAGGAAAGAGTTGTAATGATGGATAAGACGCCAAATGAAGACGCTGTATTGGTGGTAGGGTCATAGCTTGCCACTGCAGAAAGATACCCCGGCAGTTGTTCTGCATGATCGATGATTACATCCACCCCGCCGGCAGATACCACAGCAAAGCCAACGACAAATAAAATGGCCAGTGACATGATAATACTTTGAATGAAGTCCGTCATAGAAACAGCCAAAAAGCCACCAGTCGCTATGTAACTGACAATAACCACTGCGGACACGATCATAGTAATTGTATAATCAAAGCCCAATAAAGATGAAAACACCTTCCCACACGCAGCAAAACCTGACGCAGTGTAAGGCACGAAGAAAATAATGATAACAATGGCACCGATAACTGCCAAAATATTTTTCTCTTCATGAAAACGATGCGATAAAAATTGAGGGAAAGTGAACGAATCCGTTAAGTGGGTGTAACGGCGCAAACGCTGAGCAGTAAACAACCAGTTGAAATAGGTCCCAATGGCCAAGCCGGCAATGGTCCAGCCAGCTTCTGCCATCCCCGATAAATAGGCCAGCCCTGGAATCCCCATCAAGAGATAGCTGGACATGTCCGATGCTTCGGCACTCATCGCGGTGACATAAGGCCCTAAGGTTCGACCGCCGAGATAGAATTCGGATGTTGAATTGTTTTTATTGGCGTAATACACACCTATCAGCATCATCCCAACGAGGTATACGAAGATCGTTATCAAAATAATGATTGATCCTGAAGTCATAAATGTTTCTCCCTTTCTGATGATAGCGATCATCTGTTTTTCTCCTGCACCGCGATAAAGCAGCACATTATGTATATTCTACCACAAGTCTGCACAAAAGCAAAAACAAATAAGCCATAACGCCGATATTTTTCTCCATATTATCCGGCCCCTGCTTGACGCATCTTCTCCTATCCCCTACACTCGTTATAGGTGTATAGAAAGGAGAAATACAATGAAATCACCTCACAAATGGAAAAAAAGAATCTTACTCATGGTTTTGCTGCTGTTGCTGCTTTGTGCTGGTGGATTTGGCTTTTATGCCGCCGACTACTACCATGCTGATGCCTCAGCGTTGGCGGTGCTCGATGAATCTGGCATCACAGCCGATGACGACATCATTCAGCTTTCACCGGCCAGCGAAAGCAATACCGCCATCGTGTTTTATCCCGGCGCCAAAGTGGAAGCTGAAGCCTATCTGCCGTTGCTGGACCAACTGCGTGAGAATGGTTTTACATGCTTTCTCGTAAAAATGCCATTCAACATGGCGATTTTCGACAGCAACGCTGCGGCTGATGTCATCACCGACCATCCCGAAATCCAGCATTGGTACATCGCCGGGCATTCCATGGGAGGGGCTATGGCTTCCAGCTTCGCTGCCGACCATTCAAGCGATATTGACGGCTTGATTCTGCTCGGAGCTTATATCTATGGCGACTATCCAGACACTGACACCCTCACCATCTATGGTTCACTCAATGAAAGCGTCGCTGAAAAGATCACCTATGACGACAACATCGTCGTCATTGAAGGCGGCAACCACGCTCAGTTCGGCAATTACGGTCCGCAAAACGGCGACAAGCCTGCCACCATTTCTGCAGAAGAACAGCAAAAAGAAACCGTCGACGCCATGACAGCATTCATCAATCAACGCGCATAAAAAAACAGAAGGCCTCGAGGCCTTCTATTTTTTTATTATTCTTCTTCCGTCGTTTCTTCTTCCGGTGCAGGCTGCACGCGAATCTCCATAACGCGGCGATTATCCACGGCTGTAACTGTGACATCCAGCCCTTCAGCCACAAAATGATCGCCCACTTTTGGAATACGATCAATCTGTTCCAGCACCCAGCCGGAAACCGTCGACGCTTCACATTCACCCTTGATTTGGAAAAGATCATACATATCATCCAAATCTGCTGTGCAGTCAATCAAATAACTGCCATCGCTCTGTTTACTGAAAGATTCGACGACCTCGTCGTGTTCGTCCCAAATTTCACCGACAAGTTCTTCTAAGATATCTTCCAACGTCACAATCCCTTCGGTGCCGCCGTATTCATCGACGACAACAGCCATATGGACCTTGTTCATTTGCAAAGTACGCAATAGCTTGAAAATCTTGGTATTTGGCGTAGTATACACCACTGGTGATTTGACCATCGCCAAGCGGTCTTCACCACGTACGCGCGCTTTATAGAAATCTTTCTGGTGCACAACACCAATGATATTATCAATGGTGTCATGGTAGACCGGCAAACGTGAGTAGCCATTTTCAACAAAGAGCGCGCCCACTTCATCCATGCTCGCTTCTTCATCAACAGCCACCAAATCCACACGCGGCGTCAGAATGTCTGAAACGTCCAGTTCATTGAATTCGATAGACGCACGAATGAGATCACCCTCATGGGCGTCCAGTCCGCCTTCACTTTCAGCCTGATCAACAATACCCATGAGCTCTTCTTCCGTAATACCACTGTCGTTTTTCACTTTGAAAACCTTCGACAACAGTTTTTTCCACAAACTGAACAAATAATTCAACGGTGTTAAAACCGTAATAATCACTTTGAGAATTGGCGCAGAAAACATCGCAAAGCGTTCTGGGAATTCCTTGGAAATACTCTTTGGTGAAATTTCCCCGAAAATCAGAACAATGATGGTCACTGCAATGGTCGAAATAGTTGGCCCATATTCAAAAAATAATTTTGTGCATAATACCGTAGAAATGGTAGATGCGGTAATGTTGACGATATTGTTCCCGATAAGAATGCTCGAAAGCAGCTTATCATAATTCTCCGACAGCGCGAGCGCTCGCGCAGCGCGATGATCTCCATTTTCTGCCCACGTCTTCATGCGAATGTTGTTGAGCGAAGTAAATGCAGTCTCTGTCGCTGAGAAAAAAGCGGAACAAATGACTAAAATGACAACGGCAACGATCATGCCTATCGTACTACTGTCCATAAGGAAACAATCAACTCTGCTTTCTTTAAAAAATTTTATATGGTTATTGTGTAATATAGCATGGTTTTCGGAAAATTTCAATGAATATGCTCATTGTTTCTGAGGATTATTCCCACATCTATTAAAATTTTTCCTTATGAAGATGACTCCAGTCAATCTCTTCAATCGTATGCAGCGGACGCTGTTCCTCACTCATGCCAAGCGCCAAGATCGCTAAAACATCATAGTCTTCTGGCACAGACAATGCCTGGCGAACATACTGATTGGACGGCAGGTTGCTGCCATCGTTCTGCAACGTCTGTGAAAATCGGCTGCGAATCTGCACCCAGCAATTGCCAATGCCCAGTTCCTCTGCTTGAAGCTGCATATACGCCATCATGATCGAGCCATCTTCCACCCAAGTGTCTGAACGTGATGTATTGCCAACCACCACCAAAGCTGCGTCAGCACCAGCAAGTAGCGCCGAACCACCTGTTTTTGCATGGGACAAGTTTTCCAACATCGCGCGGTCACGCACCATAATCACTTCCGCAGGATGCAGATTGCGTCCTGTTGGTGCCAGCAAGCCAGCTTCAATGATTTTCTGCAAGTGTTCTTCGGGAATGGTCGCATCAGTGTACGTCCGTCTGCTGCGACGTTTCATGATCAATTCTCTAAAAAGCATTGTGCCTCATCCTTTCAAAATAATATTACCTCATGTCAAAGTCATTGCCAAGTCGGCCGCCTGACGCGCATGAATCCAGGTTGTGTCAAAAAGCGGCACCGGACTGTCTTCCTGTTTCACCAATAAGCCGATTTCTGTGCAGCCTAAAAGAATGCCTTCCGCACCATGGCTCACCAATGCTGCGATGATGTCACGGCAATGCTGCCGTGATGAGGTATCAAAAATACCACGGCATAGTTCATCGAAAATAATATGATCGACGCGTTCCATCGCTGGCTCATCCGGCACCATGACGTCAAATCCCTGCGCTTTCAAACGTTCTTTATAAAACGGCTCAACCATGGTTGTTTTTGTTCCCAGCAAGGCCACGCGCTGAATGCCCGCTTTTTGCAGTGCCAACGCCGCAGCATCAGCGATATGTAAGAGCGGGCATGAAAGCCGCGCTTCGATCTGCGGCGCCATTTTGTGCATGGTATTGGTGCTGATGACAAGAAAATCAGCGCCAGCACGCTCTAACCGCAGGGCCACATCCCCAACCATTTGGGCGCACACGTCCCATTCGTCAGCAAACTGATGCACTGCGATCTCGGCAAAGTCCACACTCTCCATAAGAATTTTTGCTGAATGCAGACCGCCGAGCCGTTCCCGTACTCTTTCATTGATGACCTGATAATAGGTCGCCGTGCTCTCCCAGCTCATGCCGCCAATCAAGCCAATGGTTTTCATGCGTCTTTCATCTCCAAGCCGAACGTCAAGCGGCACAATGCCTTGCCTGCTTCTGTGCGGAAAATACGAGTATAGGCCTGCCGCACCGCTTCCAAACCAACACCATCCTCATAGAGATTAACCAAAAAATCTGCTTCAATCAAAATTTGATGATCAATGCCCTCCACTGGTGCATACGTGTGATGATGGGCAACCAGCCAAGTGATGCGCGCAATATCATCAGCGTCCAAACCAGCTTCCTGCAGCAACTGCTTGGCTGGTGCTGGGCCTTCCTGCTCCTGCAGCTTGCCGTCACAGCGGCCATATTTTTCTTCTGCGGGATGAATGCCGATGTCATGCACCAATGCCGCACATTCAATCACAAACTGCACATGTGTGTCCACCGCTTCGCGAACAGCAATCAAGCGTGCATAATCGTGCACCTTGAGGAAATGCTGAATGCGCTTGGCATCACCCTGATCGAAAGCGAGCATACGCCAGCACACCTCATCAATCATCGTTTGTTCAACCATCTTTCTTCCTCCTTAGCTGTGATACAGTTTCGCATAAACGCCGTCCTTTGCCAACAACTCATCATGCGTTCCTGATTCTGTGATGCCATCTTCTGTCAATACCAGAATCCGTTCCGCATTTTGAATCGTTGAAAGGCGATGAGCAATGACAAAGGTGGTTCGATTCTCTGCCAGTTTTTCCAAAGACTCCTGCACAATGCGCTCACTTTCATTGTCCAAGGCCGAGGTTGCCTCGTCAAAAATAAGGATTGGTGGATTTTTCAGGAATACACGCGCAATCGACAAACGCTGTTTTTGACCGCCACTGAGCTTGATGCCGCGCTGTCCAATGTCCGTTTCATAGCCATCTGGAAACGCCATAATGAAATCATGCGCATTGGCATTCTTTGCTGCTGCCACCACTTCTTCCGGTGTCGCATCAGGACGCCCATAAAGAATGTTGTCATAAATTGTGCCAGCAAACAGATACACATCCTGCTGTACAATACCGATGTTATCGCGCAGGCTTTTGAGCGTCACATCACGGATGTCATGACCATCGACAGTAATACGCCCACTTGACACATCGTAAAACCGTGGAATCAGCGAACATAGCGTTGTTTTCCCTGCGCCTGAAGAACCAACCAGCGCCATATACGCACCAGCCGGCACCTGCAAATTGATGTGCTGAAGCACTTCTTCCTGATTCTCTTTATAATGGAAGGAAACATTGTCAAAGCAGATTTCACCGCGTACATTGGTGAGCGGTACAGCATTGGGGCTGTCTTCAATATCTGGATCAATATTCATAAGCTCGCGGAAGCGTTCGAACCCAGTGTAGCCATTTTGGAACTGCTCCGTAAAATTAACCAGCGTCGTGATCGGCTCTGTGAACACACTGATATAAAGTAAAAACGTCACCAGGTCACTGATGTCCAAACGGCCATTGGCAATCAATACACAGCCGGTGATGATGACACTGACCTGAATCAGTGTCGTGAAAAAGCCAACCCCCGCCTGAAAGGTTCCCATATAATGATAGCTGTTTTTCTTCGCAGCCAAAAAACCTTTATTGCCAATCGAAAACTTACGGTTTTCTTCCTGCTCGTTGGCAAACGATTTAACCACACGAATCCCTGCCAAATTGTCTTCAATCTGCGCATTGATTTCAGCAATTTTTTCTCGGTTACGGCGAGAAGCACGCCGCATGCGCCGATTGAGCACAAGCGCAAAAACAAACATGACTGGCAAAATGATGAAAGCCGCCAATGCCAACCAGCCATTGATGTTCACTAGGATGATGAAGGCACCAACAATTTTCAATACCGAAAGAATGATGTTCTCCGGCCCATGATGCAACAGCTCGGTGATGTCGAAAAGGTCATTGGTCACTCGGCTCATCAATTGACCAACCTTAGCATCATCATAGAAGGAAAACGATAATTTTTGAAGATGATCAAAAACTTCTTCACGCATATCGTATTCGATCTTCGCGCCCATGACATGACCGTAGTTGCCAATGAAAAACCGACTGTAACAGTCCACCAGCAAAAGCACCAAAAGTCCCACCGCAATGTATAAAGTCTGATGCAAAATAACATCACGCTGTTCGTAGATCAGCGTCGATGTCACATAACGCACCACCAACGGAATAATCAGCGCCACCGCCGCCGACAGCGTAGCAAAAATCATATCCGCGATGAAAATTCTCATATAGGGTTTGTAATAACTCAGCATTTTTTTGAATGTGTCGCTCAAAATATCTGTCCTCCTTTTTACGCAGGCAAAATAAAAAGCTGCCTATCGCCCAATATTTTTGCTCCCATATTATGACATGTTATCGTTAATTTCTCAAGACACGCTCTTCAACGCATACGAAGCTTGATCAACCCGCCTTTTTGCTCATAGCCGGTGTCCCACAAGGCGCGAAGATCCAGCCAAAACGCCTGACCATACGTCACAGCGCGCACCAAATGTGCGCCGCCGCGTTCATCATAACCAGCCAAATTGAACCAATGCCATTGCCAGTCATCAAATGTCTTATCTCGATGGTAAAGAAGCAGGCATGGCACCAACAGCGCAGCATCAATCTGACGGCGCACCAGATCCCATGCCGCCGTCCAAGGCAGATCACTATTCAGTCCTTCGGCGTCCAGCGAAAACACTCCGCGATCATGCCAAAAACGACGAATACCTTCAATATAAATAGGCAGACGATCAATGCCCGTACGCCTTGGTTTCAAATAGGGTTTCATCTGCATCGCGAAATCTTCGTACTCGGCACGCATCACATGCTGTGCATCATAAGGATAGAGATTCTTATAACCATGCACCCGTGCCAACTGAATGCAAACATCACAGGCCGTTACCGCTGCGCAGCCGCCTAAATGCATCCACCAGTCGCGGAACCAATCCTGACTCCATCCCAACGCGCCGTCAATAGTATAATAGTCTAATTCCTTCATCTTTTTTCTCTTTCACTCCTGTCCTTGTTCAGTGTAATACAGGTCCTATCAAAGTGCAAACTCCGAATGATAAGCCCCCAAAAAACAAAAACAGCGCCGCCATCCAAAGATGAGCGGCGCGCAGCGCACGATTATTCCTTGATTCCGATGATCTTAATGTTTGAACGCATCAGCACCGTCCATCCAATGATACTGATGAGCCCGCTTCCCAATACGGCAAGACCGAGCGCCAACACACCATTGGCCGCCATCGAAATACACAGCATCCCAATGCTGCCGATAACGGTAAATACCCCATTCAACAGTGACGATGCCGACCCAGTGTCGCTTTTCTGCTGCTCCAGCAACAGATTGGAGCTGAACGGACGAATCAACGAACCGAAGAACGTAAATGGCGCAAAGCCGATCCAGAAAAGGAGCGGCATCTTCTGGCCCAGTAGAAGCAAAATACCGCCTGCGACCAGATAACCAATAAAACAAAGATACGTCAGCTTTTGCTTATTGCTCCCAGATAAGAAACGCACATAAACAACCGGCCCCAACAACGATACCAAAGCGTTGACTGCGAAGAAATAGCTGTATACCTGTTCAGAAAGGCCAAAGAAATCAACATAGAAACGCAAAGTTATACAGAGAAAAGAGCAAACATGGTCCCATGAACCCTGGATTTTTCCCTACAATGACCAATTTTCCAAGAGATGCAAAAGCCGATTCCTGCAAGCGCTCCTCTTCCGGCAGCGTTTCCTGATAAAGCACCGACAATATCAGGCAAATCAAACCAGCTAGCGTCAGCACTTCGAAAGCCCCACGCCAATCTGTGATCTTCAGCAGCAACGCCCCCAACACAGGCGCCAGCATCGGCGCCAAACCAGAAGCCGACTGCACCACCGCCAGAATCGTCTCACGCTGA
>CALJRU010000008.1 GCA_937976375.1 uncultured Peptococcaceae bacterium
AATCTATGATGAAAAATCATGGATTTATGGCTTGACTTTTATTAGCAGGTCTTTCTGTTAATTTTAATTATAAGAAAAAGATTAGTAGAAAACAATGTCTATATTGTCTGAAAATGATATATTTTTTGAAATGCATTTATTTTAATATATGTATTAGACGCATCGAAAAAAAGAATTTACAATAATAAAAGAAATAATTTATCGCTTATGGTCAATATGAGCATCATTGTAAACAGCTAGCTATCAACATGCAATGCATCGACCATTGAAATTGGTTTCAGAATTTCTGAAAGGAACATTTCTTGGAAAGGGGTTGACCATCATTTCCAAAACAATCCGCAATTATCACGATTATTTACACAATATGTGAGAAAGGGAGTGTTTATTGTGTCTGAATCAACCAATAAACCAAAAATGAAAGCAGTCGATAAACCATTGGTTCAGCTGCCAAAAGGAAAGCGAACATTCTTCATTGCGATTCTATATGTGATGTTCTGCTTTGATTTGTTTATCCGTTATGGTTTTAGTTATGCTATGCCGTTTGTTCAGGATGACCTGGGTTTAAGCAATACGCAGGTTGGGATGATGAGCAGTGCGATTTTCCTGGGAATGGCCATCTTCGTTATGCCGATTTCCTTCATTGGTTAAAATCACTCTCAGCGTCGTACCATCAGCTTCTGCGGCATTCTTTGGTCCGGAGCTACAATCGTTTGCGGGATGGCAGGCGGTGCAGTGACGTTAATCATCAGCCGTCTTTGTGTGGGCGCTGGAAGTTCTGCGTATGCGCCGCTGTCGACGGCAATGATCACCAGCTGGTTTAAGAAATCTTCCTGGGGCACGGCGCTTGGTGTTTATAACACAGCTATGGTCGTTGGCGGTGCCTTAGGGACAGTCATGTTCGCAGTGCTTGCTGAAGCTGTTGGTTGGAGAAGCTGCTTCTATATCATCGGGGGCATCAGTCTGGTCGTTTGTTTGTTGTCCTTCATGCTTCCTGACAATAAAAAGCTTATGGCTCAGCAGGGAGCGGATGTGTCGGCCAATGATGACGACGAAGTCGCACAGATCAAGCTGAATGTTTCGGACACGGCAAAACTGCTGCTTCATAACAAAGCATTGCTTGCCATGTGTTTGGCAGCAGGGATGGCGTTGTTCTCTGTGAATACAGGTTCATCTTTTGCAGCCATTTATTTTCAAGATGTAAAAGGCATGACACCAACGGCAGCATCAATGGTAGCCTTAATCACGATGCCTTTTAGCATCATTGCAACCCCAGTCGGCGGCAGAATTCTTGATAAATGGTATGGAAAGGACCGTCGTGCACGCATGTGGATGCCGATGATCACTTGCCTGCTGAGTGCAGGGATTCTTGCGGTGGGTTATGGCACTGCAAGCATTCCATTGATTATTGCGGGGAATGCTGCCTATACCCTCGGCAACACTTCTTTCCATGCATCCAGTCACGAGTTGGTGCCAGCATGGTATAAATCTGTTTCTTATGGGACTTATGTGTTCTTTATTCAGATTTTTGGTGCCATTGGGCCTACGGTCGGTGGTCGCTTGATTGACATGATTGGCATTCAGAACGGCCTTGTTGTTGTTCAGGCATCCATAATGGAACGATTATCACTGTTAACGATGATCAGCCGCTTGCAGAAGCGGTTCTCGTTGAGGGAGAGTCGATTAAAGCGGTGGGGTCGTTAGCGGATGTAGCAGCGCAGGCTGATGATGCTGCTGAAAAAATAGACCTTGATGGAAAAACAATGACGCCCGGATTTATTGATGGGCATAGCCACATGGTATTCAGCTGCTTATTTCCAAGATTTGACGCACCGCCAACAGGAGAAATTGACAGTGTGGAGAAGCTGGTAGCTGCTATTAAAGCTTATTTAAAAGAAAATCCTGTCAAGGGTGACAACTGGCTTGTGGGCATGGGGTATGACAATCATGCTTTTCCAGATGGCAAGCATCCAACACGCTACGATCTTGATAAAGCATCTGCAGAAGTGCCAATTGTGATGATGCATTCAAGTGGGCATGTAGGCTGCTGCAATTCTAAGGTGTTGGAGATTTGTGGCATCACGAAAGAAACACCGAATCCGGAAGGCGGCATTTATCAAAAGGATCCTGTTACCGGAGAACCGACAGGCATGGTTGAAGAAGCAGCGTTGACACAATATGTCCTTGGCAAGTTTATGCCCCGGCCAACGCCGGAATTTATGATGGAAGGCGTGCAGCGTTCGGAGAAAATGTATCTGAGTTATGGCATTACCACGGCGCAGGATGGGAGCTTTGACTTAAATACGGTGCCATTGGTTGGGGGCATGCATAAGATGGGGCTGCTGAAAATTGATCTGTATGTTTATCCGCAGATTGAGATGCTGGGCGATTTGGCTGATCAAGTGCCGCGTGCATCCGAAGCAGAGTACGTTGACGGCGTTAAAATTGCTGGTGTGAAATTCTTCCTTGATGGGTCGCCACAAGCAAAAACGGCATGGCTGTCTGAGCCGTATTATATTGTGCCGGAAGGAGAGGCTGACGACTATCGCGGCTATGCCGTGCACCCAAATGATGATGAAGTGTGCGGTTATTTCAAGCAGGCATTGGAGCATGGCTGGCAAATCATTTGCCATGCCAATGGAGATGCTGCCATTGAGCAGTTTATCATCCAATATGCCAGAGCGCAGAAAGAAACAGGCATTTATGATGCCCTGCGCCCAGTGGTCATCCATTGTCAGACGGTGCGCGAAGATCAATTGGATCGCATGAAAGAGATCGGCTTGCTGCCATCCTTCTTCCATGATCATGTGTATCTTTACGGGGACTTGCATTTGGACTCTGTGCTTGGTCCTGATCGTGGCCGCCGTATTAGCCCATTGACCTCAGCGGTCAAACGCGGCATGAGTTTTACGATGCATCAGGATACACCGGTTATCCATCCAAATATGATTCTCAGTATGCATCATGCGGTGAATCGTAAGACTTCCAGCGGACGTGACATCGGGCCGGAATATGCGGTTGAACCTATGGAAGCATTGCGCGCAATCACGATTTATGGTGCTTATCAAACGTTTGAAGAGAAACGCAAAGGATCTATTGAACCGGGCAAAATGGCAGATTTCGTGATTCTGGACAAAAATCCATTAGAAGTACCGAAAGAAAGCATTAAAACCATAAAAGTGCTGCAAACGATCAAAAAAGGTGAAGTAGTTTATCAAGCAAAATAAGATTATTGGACGAATGATTATTATAAAGAACGGTTCCCTTTTATGATATACATCAAAGGGAACCGTTGCTGTTTGTATCTGCATATAATATGGTGTTGCAAACTATTTAGAGAGTCTTTTTGCACGAAATCATTAAAATGCAAATAAAGATCAGAATGAATTTATGTGTATAAAAATTGTGTGAAGAATACTAAAAATGGCTTTACAAAGCGTTTTTCGATTGATATAATATGGTTAAGTCGAAAGGAATTTTTGTTGAAACGGCATCATACAGGTTGTGGCACCTGAGTTG
The DNA here is from genome assembly GCA_937976375.1 of uncultured Peptococcaceae bacterium. GTDB lineage: Bacteria > Bacillota > Peptococcia > Peptococcales > Peptococcaceae > UMGS1590. The sequence continues at coordinate 3,517 of CALJRU010000008.1, forward strand.
CGGGTTCGAATCCCGTGGAATTCCTAACGTCGACGCACTCGCCAAAAAATGTGAGTGCGTTTTTTTATGCCCAGCATCATGGCCTTGTTGCGGTGTATCTTTAAAAATGCTATGATGGATGAGCAAAAGACAGGAGTATCGCTATGAAAATATTATTTATCGGCGATATGGTGACACCAGATTCAATAGAAATGGCGGCTCGCTGTATTCGTCAATTAAAAAAAGAACAGACAATTGATCTCATCGTCGCCAATGGTGAGAATATCCATACTCAAAATGGTTTGAATTTGAAACAGTATCAGCAGTTGAAGAAAATAGGGGTGGATGTCGTTACACTGGGCAATCATGCATGGAATCAGCCGCAGATTTATCATTTTATTGATGAAAATGAAGACATTGTGCGTCCGTTTAACTTTCCACCAGATACACCGGGACGCGGATGGACAATTGCCGAAGCCAATCATCGATCTGTGGCTGTTGTTGTTGCTATGGGCAATGTTTATGTGTCGACTTTGACATCACCATTTCAGGATATTATGAAGGTGGTCGACGAGCTGCATGAGCAAGGTGTTAAGACGATTATTGTTGACATGCATGCAGAAGCTACTTCTGAAAAATTGGCGCTGGCTCGTTATTTAGATGGAAAAGTGAGTGCGGTGCTTGGAACCCACACGCATATTCCAACTGCTGATGCACAGATTCTTCCAGAAGGCACTGCTTATCAGACTGATGTTGGCATGGTTGGTCCGGTGGATTCTGTTATTGGGATGAAGGTGGAATCATCGATCAATCGTTTTTTGACGCAGCGTCGTGTAAAATTTCAACAAAGTGATGATGATCATTTTCTGTTTCAAGCAGTTCTTGTTGAGATTGATAACGATGGTCGAGCAGTGGAGATTGAACGTATTGATAAACGCATGACAATAGAAAGGACCCGCGTATGAAAAACGAACGAAAAGAAAAGTATGTCCATGAAGTGTTTGAATCCATTGCTGGCAAATATGATTTTATGAATGTTTTGATGACCTGGGGGATGCTTGGCGCATGGCAAAAACTCGTCATGAAGAAAACAGAACTTGGACCTGGGGATAAAGGGTTGGACGTTTGCTGTGGGACTGGTGAGATGACGTATCAACAAGCTGAAATTGTCGGTCCTTTTGGGCAGGCGGTAGGTTTAGACTTTTCCGCGAATATGTTAGAAGCTGCACGTGAAAAAATGAGTGAACATCCACACTGTAATGTACAGTTTGTTGAAGGGGATGCACTGGCACTGCCATTCCCGGATGAGAGCTTCAATGCTGCGACAAGTGGCTTTGCCCTGCGCAACGTCAGTGATATTCCGTTGGCAATCCGTGAAATGGCGCGCGTGGTTGAAGTTGGCGGCAAGGTGGTATGCATTGATGTTTCTCGTCCTAGCTTTCCGCCAGCACGTGCCTTCTTTAATTTTTATTATTTCAAAGTGGTGCCATGGCTGGGCAGTCATCTGGTCAGTGCTGATACCATCTCGAATGGTTTCCCTGCATATACATGGCTGGCAGAAAGTTTACGCACTTTTCCACCACGCAATGAAATTGCGCAGATGTTTCGCGATGCTGGTTTGACCGCAGTAGAAGTGCGTCCTGTAGGATTTGGTGCATCAACCATTTATAGTGGTATCAAGACACGGGCTGATTATGACTATCAAGCATCAGCACGTCATTGTCCGTTAAAGAAAATTGAAAAAGGCGCTGTGGCAGGACGCCGCTTAGTGGCAAAATTGGCGGATTTTGTAAAAAAATTGATCGGGTAACGTTATTTTTATGAATTTGTAACGTTATGACAAACTTTTTCGTGTATGATAGACACATATGGTGTTTATCAACAACGATTAGGAGGAATACGCATTGACGTGGGATATGGACTATAAAACGAGAGGCGAATATGTTTCTGCGCTGGAAGAGGCTCTCGCAGATAAGAATGTCACTGACGCCGATAAAATGGTTACGGATATTAAAAATTACTTTTTTAAACGCAATCGTCAATCGATTGGTGACACAGAAATCATTGCCAGTTTACCAGCTCCTGAAACACTCGCCGCTCAATATGAAGGAAAAGAGTATACAAATACCCGCGCCTTAAAGAAAAATGGCACTGCTGGATTTTTTAAACGTTTTGGCATTTTTCTGTTGAGCGTCATTATGGTGGTTGTAGGCCTGGTGATTTCGATTGGCTTTTTCCTGATGCTGTTGGCTGGGATCGTGTCGTTGGCCGGTGCGCTTTGTATTTATATGGGGTGGCTGGATTCACTGCCATCACAGGTGATGACGGTTGTTGACATGGTGCCTTACCAAATGTTCGAAAACAATCCAATCGGTTTAATTGCGTTGATTTCTTCAGGTATTTTTTTAGTGCTGTTATCGGGTACGGCGCTCAAGGCGCTGCGTCGTTTGCGTAAAAAATATCATACCTGGACACTGAAGAAGATCAGTGGCTGCTTCCGCTTACCGGTTACGTTGGATGATGTCTATTCGAAAGTATGGCGGGTTTGTGTGTACATCTTCTTGCCGCTTTCAATGATCGTTGCTTTGGTCAGCTTCATGATGTTGATTTTGGGCGTTGATTTTACATTTTGATTATTTTTGCACTCACGAATGGTGGGTGCATTTTTTATTGTGTGTTTGCAGCAGGATGTTCTGTTGTCTTGTAAAATTTGTGGTATAATGATGATTGATTGTATGTGAAGAAAAGATGGACATACCGATGGTTGTCCAGTAGGAGAAGATTATGGAGAATGCAAAGATAGGTTCCTTACGCGGTTTGGAAATCGGTGAATCGGCACAAATTGTTGCTGTCGGTGGTGAGGACCAGCTGCGTAAGCATTTATTAGACATGGGGCTCATTCCAGGGACCTATGTCAAGTTGGTAAAATATGCACCACTCGGAGATCCGATGCAGCTGACGGTGCATGGCTATGAATTAACATTACGGTTGGCGGATGCGGAGCAAATTCAGGTAAAGCCCATTGATCCAAGTCTGCTGCATACACATGAGGCGGCGCCGCGCACGCCGTTGATTGAACACCCTGGATTGGGCGAAGGCGGCATTTATCATGATAAGGACAATGAAATGCCATTGCCAGACAGCGAAACTTTGACGTTTGCGTTGGCGGGCAATCAGAATTGTGGCAAGACGACATTATTCAACCAGCTCACAGGTGCCAACCAGCATGTTGGTAATTTCCCTGGTGTTACCGTTGATCGGAAAGATGGTGTGATCCGTGGTCACGATAATACACTGGTAACAGATTTGCCAGGGATCTATTCAATGTCCCCTTACAGCAGTGAAGAAATTGTGACACGTCGTTTTCTATTGAAAGAAAAGCCACGTGGCATTATCAATATTGTTGACGCAACAAATATTGAACGCAACCTGTATCTCACCATGCAGTTGTTGGAGCTGGGTATTCCAATGGTTGTCGCCTTGAATATGATGGATGAGGTCAACGCCAATGGTGGAACCATTCATGTTAACGCCTTAGAAGAACAATTGGGCGTGCCAGTCGTTCCTATTTCGGCAGCGAAGAATCAAGGGATCGAAGAACTGATTGACCATGCCATTCACGTTGCAAAATATCAGGAGCGCCCTTTGCGTTCAGATTTTTGCAAAGACACCGAGGATGGCGGTGCGGTGCATCGCTGCATTCACGCCATCATGCATTTGATAGAGGACCATGCGGATAAGGTTGGTATTCCAGTGCGCTTCGCGGCGACAAAATTGATTGAAGGCGACGATATTATTGAAAAAGCATTGTCACTGGATGACAACGAAAAAGCCATGCTCGAGCACATTATTCAGCAAATGGAAGCAGAACGAGGCTTGGATCGTGCGGCTGCCATTGCTGATATGCGTTTTGATTTCATTTTGAACGTGTGTGGGGATACGGTTGTTAAGCCGCATGAAAGCAAGGAGCATGCCCGCAGCCGTAAAGCAGACGAAATTTTGACCGGCCGTTGGACAGCAATTCCGACGTTTATTGTGATTATGGCAGCTATTTTTTATTTGACATTCAACGTCATTGGTTCCTGGCTGCAAGGCATCTTAGAGACTGTTATTGGCTGGTTGTCTGATGTGGTTGTAGGCTTTTTAGAAGCGGTTCATGTTAACGAAGTGCTTGTTTCTTTGGTTCGAGATGGCATTTTCGGCGGCGTTGGGACTGTGTTGAGCTTCTTGCCAATCATCATTACACTGTTCTTTTTCCTGTCGTTATTGGAAGACAGTGGTTACATGGCGCGTGTTGCTTTTGTTATGGATAAGCTTTTGCGAAAAATTGGTTTGTCTGGGCGCAGTATTGTGCCGCTCCTGATTGGTTTTGGCTGCTCGGTGCCCGCCATCATGGCAAGCCGCACGCTGCCTTCAGAGCGTGACCGCAAAATGACAGTGCTTCTGACACCATTCATGAGTTGTAGTGCGAAGGTGCCGGTATACGGCTTCTTTACTGCTGCATTCTTTCCTCAAAATGGCGGATTGGTTATGACATTGTTGTACTTCCTAGGCATTATCGTAGGCATTGTTGTGGCCCTCATTTTCCGCAAAACGCTGTTTGCAGGCGATGCGGTGCCATTTGTGATGGAACTGCCAAATTATCGCATGCCATCGGCAAAAAGCGTAGGCATGTTGTTATGGGATAAATCGCGTGATTTTATTGAACGTGCATTTACAGTCATTTTTGTGGCAACGCTGATCATTTGGTTCCTGAATCAGTTTACGCTGACATTGAATGTTGCTGTGGATCCACAGGATAGTATGTTGGCGGGTATTGCAGGTATTATTGCTCCAATCTTTGCACCATTGGGCTTTGGTGACTGGCGTATTTGTGCATCGCTGATTACGGGCTTTATGGCAAAAGAAAGCGTAGTCTCTACGCTGCTGGTCCTTTTTGGCAGCGAAGGAGCGGTTCAGGCACTTTTGACACCATTAACTGCGGCATCACTGCTGGTCTTCTGTCTGCTCTATACACCATGTGCCGCAGCAGTCAGTGCCGTGCGTCGCGAGTTAGGTACCAAATGGATGTGTTATGTCATTGTATTTCAATGTGTGATCGCTTGGATTGTGGCATTTATTGTTAAACTAGGGTTGAGTGTATTATTGTAAAGAACATAATAAAGAGATCAGAAAAACTGGTCTCTTTTTTGTTTTGTGATATGATGAGTAAAAGGAGGCTGAGCGTGATGAAACATCTTCTTGATGGACAAAAACTTGACGATATCGTACAGGAAAAGCCGATTGTTGTTATTGAGATCGGCAGCATTCGTTGTTGTGCGTGTTCGGCCATCAGTCAGAAATTGGATGTACGTTACATAGATAATGATAAGGTGGCATGTTATAGCGTGTCTTTGGAAGCGCAGCCGGAAATTTCTGCGAAAATGGGCATTTATAGTGCGCCTGCGGTGCTTGTTTATGTGGAAGGACGCTTGACCATTCGTGAAGCGGGAGTCATGAGCGTGGAAGACATTTTTGCACGCATCGCTCGGTATGAGCAATTGCTGGGAAGTGCATAGTATGAAGAGTAATGAATGGAGAAGAGGTCGCGTATGTGTGATTTAACAGTTATTCCTGGTGTTGGCGTACATATTGCGGCAGATCTTGAAGCTATTGGCATCCATTGTGTAGCGGATTTAAAAGGAAAAGATCCTGAAAAATTGTACGTACTCGATTGCGAGCAAAAAGGCTTTCAAGAGGACCGATGTCAGCTGTATGTATTTCGCTGTGCTGTTTATTTTGCTGAACACAAGGATCCGGAGCCGGAAAAATTAAAGTGGTGGTATTGGAAGGATCATTGCTATCCAGATAAAAAAGAAAGCCGCCTGAAATGAGGCGGCTTTCTTTTGTGGAACCGAAGTATGAAAAAGGCTCTTCATGATGAAGAGCCTCAGCTTGTCGAAAAAGGTCACCGCAAGGTGGCCTTTTTCTCGTCTTAAGCC
>CALJRU010000009.1 GCA_937976375.1 uncultured Peptococcaceae bacterium
ATTTGTGCATAGTAAAAGCTCCCCATGGCGTAGTCTCGATTTTTGTTATTTCGAGAATCTACTCTATGGGGAGCTTATCACCAATCGGTCGTGGGGATTTTTTCATTTCTTTGGAGGATCTTTCGGAAACAACAACCCATACAAATAATATCTCTTTTTTTGGGGATCTTCTACTTGCCGTAAATAACGTTGACCAAACAGCGCAATCAACCCCCAGCCAACAAAAAACAATAGAACGCAAGCCAACCCATTCCAATCCACAAGCACATATAGCACAAGAAAACAGATGATCGCCCAGATCGCAACAGCCAGCAATACCTTGCAGGCTTTTTCAAAGGTCTCTTGAGAAACATCTTCTTTTTTACTTTTATCCAAGGTGAAAATACGAATAAACAGCGTATCAAGAATCATCAGCAAGGTTTCCATTAAAATTCCTCCCTACTACTGTACACGCGAAGTACATGATATTTGTTACAAAAGCAGGAGCAACTTTTTTATTCATTATATGCTATATAAGATTATATGTAAAGTAAATAGGTATATCAACTCTTACATATTATCGAAGAATCAATGCTATTTTCGCCATGAAAAAAGCGCTCCTAAAATAGGAGCGCTTTGAAAGCAATTTTTTACTCGTGAAAATTACTTGCAGAACTGTTCGTCAGCCCAGGTCAGAACATCGTCAAGAATCTTCATAGCTTCACGAAGTTCTTCTTCAGTGATGATCAGTGGAGGGCAAACCTGAACAACGTTGTCACGGCCATAGGTGTAGAAGCCGTTTTCTTTCAGCTTGCCGATAACAGCAGCCTGGTTAGGGTTGCCAAGACCGTATTCGTCGATTGGTTCTTTGGTTTCTTTGTTCTTAACAAGGTCAATTGCAGAGAAGAGACCAATGTAACGAACGTCACCAACGCATGGGTGTTTTTCCTTCATTTCTTCGAGGATTTCGCCGAGTACTTTACCCTGCTTCTTAACGTTATCGAGAACGTTATGATCTTCGAAGTAATCCATGGAAGCATAACCAGCAGCGCAAGCGAGTGGATGGCCCTGATAGGTCAAGCCGCAGCCAAGAACGTTTTCATCGAAGTGGCTAGCAACTTTTTCGTTCATGATAACGCCACCGAGCTGTACATAACCGGAGTTAACGCCCTTAGCGAAGGAGATCATATCAGGAGATACGCCCCAGTTCTGGATAGCGAACCATTCGCCGGTACGACCGAAACCAGCCATAACTTCATCGCAGATCATGAAGATGCCATACTTGTCGCAAAGTTCACGAACGCCCTTCAGGTAACCTTCTGGATAGATGATAACGCCGTTAGCACCTACAACAGTTTCAAGAATGATTGCTGCTACATTGTTGTGACCTTCAGCGATGATGGTCTTTTCGAGCATCTTGAGGTAGTATTCGGTTTCAGCAGCTTCGCTTTCGAAGTTGATTTCTTCACGATATGGGAATGGGCCATAGAAGTGAATTACGCCAGGAGCGTTACCACCGATTTCAGCGGAGAAACGACGACCGTCACCAGAAACGTTACCAGCAGTGATGGTAGCGCCATGGTAGGAACGATACATGGACAAAATTTTGGTTTTGCCGCTAGCCAAACGAGCCATCTTGATAGCGTTTTCGTTGGAGTCAGCACCACCGTTGCAGAAGAATACACGGCTCATGCCTTCTGGAGCTTTTTCAACGATTCTCTTAGCGAGAGCAGCACGGATGCCTACGGACTGACCAGGAGCGATGAAGCAGAGCTGTTCAGCCTGTTCTTTGATGGCATCGATGATGTACTGGTTGCCATGACCAAGGTTCATGTTAACGAGCTGGGAGCTCATGTCATAGTATTTCTTGCCATTGTAATCCCAGAAATAGATACCTTCGGATTTTTCAACAGGGATGATCTTAGTCAGTTTCTTCTGAGCGGACCAAGAATGCATGTTGTATTTGTGGTCCATTTCGAGAACTTCTTCACGAGTAAAAGTAGGCAGTTTGTAAGCCATTGAAAATTACTTCCTTTCAAATAATAATGGATTGTTATGTGGGTTTTGTTTTGAATACACGATCTGAACAGCATTTTTCAATAGTCCTTCGCTGCGGGAATAAGCATAGAACTCAAACCCAATCTTGCAGCCAAAAGAACACATAATGCAAGGATCGTTTGTGCAAAACATATAAGCATCATCTTCCGCCATGGCAAAAAGCACATGAGCATCTCTTTCCGGACGGATAATCTTCATTTGTCCACCCATTACTGAACGGATATAAATCCATTCGATATCATGTTCACCTGCTTCAGCACCATCGACCCATACGTCAAAACAGTGATGATCCGGACCACCAACGATGGAATAACGAATGGAGTATTTTTCACTATCTCCTGGGAGCTTAGGCTCTACAATTTTCCAGTTGTCGTCTGGAGCATCTCCGCCAAATACATCCCAAAACGTTCTGCCATTCTGCTCATTTTTGTAAAGAACAGGAATTGGTGAGAATGGTGTTGGAATACTAGTATTTTTACTTCTGGTGATGCTTACTTTTTTACGTGCGGTCTTCAAGTGTTACGCCTCCATGTTTACAAAATAACAGCCACCATATTCACGCCTCGTAAATATGGTGGCCGAAAGACGTCACCCTATAGGCCTGACGCTATTTCATTTGAATTGAGGTTTAAAAATTAGTCGTTGAAGTGCTTAGCATCGAGATGTTCGTATCTAGGCAAGAAACGAGTTGGGAGATGCAGAGCGTCTTTACGGAAAGGAGGAGCCAGCTTGGTGCCGTCAACACGTGCTTCAACAACTACAGGCTTGGTCATAGAAATTTCGAAAGCCTTTTCGAAGGTTGGCTGGATGTCTTCAACCTTATCGAGGTAGAAGCCTTCAGCGCCCATTACGCGAGCGAGTTCAGCCCAAGATGGAGCCTGGATATCGCAGCCTACGAAACGGTTGTTGTAGAAGTCAACCTGGTTCTTCTTTTCTGCGCACCATGCGTTGTTACGGAATACAACAGCCAATACAGGCAGGTTTTCCTGAACAGCGGTCATGATTTCATAGAAGGACATACCCCAAGCACCGTCACCAGCGAGGGACATTACGTGATGATCAGGGCAGCCGAGCTTAGCACCGAGTGCAGCCTGGAGAGCGAAACCAGTGTTACCATTGGTCAAGCATGCAACGTGGAGACGTGGAGCATTGAACTTCAGGTAGCTGTTAGCGGTAGAAGAAACGTTACCGATATCGGTGGTTACGATGCAATCTTCTGGTTTAACTTTGCACATTTCGAAGAGCAGACGACGTGGGTGAATGGTACCTGGTTCTGGTTCTTCCATAGCGAGTTCTTCGATTTCAGCTTCCCAAGCATCTCTCTTAGCCTTGATGTCAGCCATGCGTGCTTCGTCAACTGGACGGTCGCCGCTTTCTTTCAGGAGAGCGAGGAGACCTTCAGCGGTAACGCGAGCGTCACCTACGATACCAACTTCAACTGGATGGGTACGAGCGATCTGGTTAGCGTTAACGTCAACCTGAACGATCTTCTGGGAACCATCCTGCAGGAAGTACTTGATGTCATACTGTGGCAGAGTACCGAAGTAGGACAGACGGCAGCCGATAGCGATGATAACGTCTGCTTCCTTGATGGAGTACATAGCAGCCTTGGAACCCATGTAACCGATAGGCCCTACCCAGTGTGGATCACTGTAACGGAATGCGTCGTTGTGGAGGTAGGAAGTAGCAACTGGGCAGCTGAGGTATTCAGCGATTTCAGCAACTACGTCTACAGCGTCGGAGTCAACAACACCACGACCGTTGATGATGACAGGCTTCTTAGCAGCGAGGATAACTTCAGCAGCCTTCTTCATGGAATCAGCATCTGGAATCAGACCAGAGGTAGAACGATACTGTTCTGGAGGGAGGATGAAGTCATTAACTTCGCCATAGAAGTAGTCACGTGGTACATCAAGGTAAACAGGACCACGTTCTGCATACATGGTACGGAATGCAGTACGTACGCAGTCAGCTGCGCGGCTTGGATGAGGAATCTGGAAGGATTTCTTGGTGATAGGCTTGAAGATAGGAACCTGATCAACTTCCTGGAAACCATCCCAACCTACAGATGCGGAACCTGCAGAAGGACCGATGATGAGCACTGGGCTGTGTGCCTGATAAGCAGTTGCAACAGAGGTAACGAGGTTGGTGATACCAGGGCCGTTCTGACCGGTGCAAACACCAACTTTACCAGTTACACGGTTGTAAGCGTCCATCATGTGACCAGCAGTGTGTTCATCACGGCAAGCGATGAAACGAATACCAGCAGCTGGGAATAAGTCAAGCATATCCATGAAAGCGGAACCTACGATACCTGCGCAGTATTCAACGCCTTCCATTCTGAGCTGTTCAACGATAGCTTCACTTGGGGTCATTTTTTGTTTTTCTGCCATTATATTGCCTCCTTAAAAATTTAACGTCTTACCGTCTTTTTGACGGTAACAACATTTTTCAACAATAAAACATACAAAAAACATTTTTGTGGTGTTGTTGCTTTTCAAACTTGTCTAGCAACTCTTTCCACTATTAAGATAGCACACCTTTTTTCCATTTACAATACTTATCGTGAGAATAGAATGGTCAGTCCATTCAGTAAAGACTTGAAAATAGGTCTCATTGATACAATTTATGTCATAAAAACCTGAACCCTTAATTTTCATTTATCTGTGAACCGCTTTATTAAGCGATTTATTTGTGTATTTTTTTGAAAATGAAATAATTCACGCATTTTATTGCAAGTCTCATATGCAACACTTTTTATCTTGCAGTTAATCGAGGTAGTGTCTTTTTGTCCTCTCTATGAAAACAAAAAATATCTTATTTGAATTTTCATTTTGTTTTTGTATTATCAGATACCTCTATTGGACTATTCTGGCAGATTAAGTTCTCTGACTCAACCGCCAAAACTTTATGCTAAGAGTGACAAATACAACGGCATACAATCCTACCATACAACCAAGCACAAATGTTACTAGCCAATTTCCGTTCATTGGATACACATGCCATAGCATTTCAGGTAAAAGAACGAACAGAAACAAAATGAGCAACGGTATCATTCGCCCACGTATGACGCGACGCACCATTTCTAATCGTGATATATTATCACAAAATATGGCTTCTTCGTTTTCGCCCATTGCTTTTTTTGCTTTTCTAAAATAGGAATATCCAGCAAAATCCTGAATGTATTCCCAACCACAGTCCTCGAACATCTGTACATATGACCTTTTATCTTTGCGCCCCTCTTGATTGTAATCCAATTGATAGATGACATCCTCCGCCTCACATCTTTCAAAATTATAAATAATGCCGCCTTTTTTGAGTTTCCAGCCTTCCTGATGCATCTTTCTTAAATAATTTTCTTCTTTTTCCCAATCAGCGATCGTAAAAAACCTCAATGTTTTCTTCGTCATTCTCACACTCAAGCACCTCCAATATATTTTTATACTGTCGCTTTATTCTACGAACTTCTGTTTTTAATACCTCCCAGCCAAGCGACGTTATGCAATATATCTTTCTTTTTTGCTCTTCACGCACAAATTCAATAAGACCATCTTTTTCCATCTTCGATAAACTTCCATATAATGTACCTGGCGTAATGATGATCTCCCCATGTGTCAGCGCTTCTACCTCTTTTACAATATGGTAGCCATGACATTCATGTCGCAAACACAATAAAATATAAAATCCAGTTTCCGTCATTGGCACATAAACTTTGCGAATATGCGCATCCATTTTCTCACCCCGCTTTTATATCGCACCTCGATGTATTATACTGAAAGTATAGCACTACGATACATCGAAAGTCAATATATTGAAGTCTTCCTGAATTGCAAAAAAAGGCACCCTGAATCAAGATCGGATCAGGGTGCCCTTTCTAGGTAGGATCTCTGCTTTTCGACACAACAAAAAAGCACTCCGCATAACTGCGGAGTGCCTTTCATCCTATCCTGGCAATGACCTATCTTCCCAGCAAAAAAGTAGCAAGTATTGTCGGCGCTGAAGGGCTTAACTTCTGTGTTCGGGATGGTTAC
>CALJRU010000010.1 GCA_937976375.1 uncultured Peptococcaceae bacterium
GCGTAGTCTCGATTTTTGTTATTTCGAGTATCTACTCTATGGGGAGCTTATCACAGCCGGGCGGTGTTTTTGTTTTGCCTGCGTGCAGGCACTGTGGTATCATGAACTCAATATCACATCATGGCATTTGATAAAGGAGGGAGAAGGATGGCAAAATATTCTCGTTGGTATCTCAATGGCGCCATGACACTGGGCTTGATTGCCTGCATGAGCTATTCGCTTCTTGGAGAAGTGATGCATGAATGGCTTGGCATCGCAGTATTGGCATGCTTTGTCTGGCATGTTTTCCGCAATCGCGCTTGGTTTGTGACACTTTGGCGTGGGCGCTATAACAGCAGTCGCTTGGCAGGAAACATCGTGGATGGCTTGATACTGTTTACCGTGTTGGGGCTGATTGTCAGCAGTGTCATGCTGTCGCGCTACGTATTAGGTTTTCTTCCGCTTTCGTTCCCCGAGGGCGTTGGGCAAACGCCGCACCAAGTCTGCGCTTACTGGGGATTTCTACTCATGGCGGTGCACTTGGGTTGGCATGGACGCGCGCTGGCAGCCAGCGTGACACGGCGCGTTCAATTGCCTGCATGGTGTTGGCGCGCTGCCTTGCTCTGTGTTGTGCTGCTTGGCGTAGCTTCGGCGGCAGTGCAGCGTTTCCCAGCGCATCTTTTCATGCAGGTGCGCGGCTTTGAACTGGAAAACGGACTGCTGTTGTTCCTGATTGGTGAAGCGGCGCTCTTTGCTCTGTGCGCGTGCGCTGGCGCAGCCTGCAAGCGCTTTCTGCAAATGAAGAAAGGAGGACCTGCATGTCATTGACCACCGAGCGTCTCATTCTGCGTCCTTGGCAGGATGACGACGCAGACACACTGTATTATTACGCCAAAGACCCGGCCGTTGGCCCCATTGCTGGATGGAACCCGCATCAAAGCGTGGCGGAAAGTCTGGAAATCATTCGCACCGTTTTTGCCGTGCCAGAAACGTACGCTGTTTGTCTGCGCGACAGCGGAGAGCCTATCGGCTGCATTGGCCTGCAAACCGGCGACGCCGCCAATCTGCCCTTGGCTTTTCGTGAAGCCGAGCTCGGCTATTGGCTCGGGCAGCCTCATTGGGGCCAGGGGCTTATCACCGAAGCTGCCCGCTGCTTGATCGCCCATGCCTTCGATGATCTTGGCTTGCAAGCGCTCTGGTGCTGTGCCAACGATGAAAACATCGGTTCCAAGCGCGTCATGGAAAAATGCGGCTTCGCCCATGTTCGCACCGAAGAACGCCCAGCCTTCACCTACGACCAAGACGGCTGGACCTTCACCGGTGATACCCGCCTGGAATACGTCGCTCGCCTGACCAAGGATGAATGGCAGTCACAGGCATAAAAAATATATGGGCAAATGATAGGTTTTATGATAAAATTTGCTTATGGAAAAAACGTTGAAGAAAGGGGACTCTTTTATGGGAGAGTTGGTAGATAAATATATTTTGCTGGGTGGCTCGGCCAATGCCCCAAAAGAAACTGGTGTTCATAGCGTTTATCATGTAATTAGTGTTAGTATGCTGGTCAACCGTGAAACACATTGTATTGAAAAGGCTAAACTAAATGTACCATCTCCGTTGACACAAGAATATTTTTCTGATCTTGTTACAGGTTTCTGTGTACTGGATGCTCCAGATGAACTGTATCAGAAAATTAAAAAGAACATTTTAACAACATCAACGGGCGCAATTATTCAAGCAATGAAGATGGCTTTTTTGCGCTATAAAGATAAAATGGATGAAAAATAAAATTCGTGGTTGACATATAAAAAAGATTGTGGTTTACTATAAGTGTAAAAAGATTATATGGATAAAAATTATGAGTGAAAACATTCGCTCATAATTGGGGAACTTTTAATTGTTAAATTGGTCGTGCATAACCTGTGCGGCTATTCCCTTTAACAGTGTGAGAAAGTTAGGACCCAAATACTCATGGAGACAAGTGTCTTCGTGTGAGTATTTGGGTCCTTTTTGTTTCCATATAGCTGTAAATACAATCTATTTTTAGGAGGAATTCAAAATGGGATGTTGTACATTAAGTCCACAGGAAGAACGTATTGCTTTTCATAAGGCGTCTAGCCCTAGAAAAAGAACCAATGAACTGTTAAAGGGATTTCGCGATCAGAAACCACGCATTGATCCACAGCGTGCAGTGCTGTTCACTGAATCTATGAAAGAAACAGAGATGTATCCGCTTAATTTGCGTTGGGCGAAGGCGTTCAAACACATTTGTGAAAACATTGATGTATTGATTCAAGATCATGAATTGATTGTTGGGACTTGTGGCGGTCCTGGCCGCTATTCAATCCTTTATCCAGAGTTGCGTGCAGGTTGGTATGAAAAAGGGTTGAGAGATACTCAGAAAAAAGATGCTTATGAAATTTCTGATGAAACAATAGACACATTGATGACAGAGGTTGTTCCGTATTGGAAAGGTAAGACCAGCCATGAAATGTATTTGGCCATCATGGATCCAGAAACCAAAGATATTATCTATGGCGATGACGATTATGGTTCCACTGGGATGATGCAGGATAATTCCAATGTAAGTTCAATGTTAAATTGGCCAGGCAACTACGATTACGTCATGTCACATGGTTTAAATGCTCTAAAAGAAGATGCTGAAAAGAAATTAGCAGATATTCATGATAATCTGCGCAGTGAAGACTATGATAAAATTCCATTCTTACAAGCTGAAATTGAAGTTTGTGAGGGTATGGAAATACTTGCAAAGCGTTATGCTGACAAAGCACGCGAAATGGCCGCTGCTGAACAAGATCCAACCAGAAAAGCTGAGTTGGAACAGATTGCTAAAAACTGTGACTGGGTGCCAATGCATACACCACGTACCTTCTGGGAGGCTGTTCAGTGTCAGTGGTTTATCCAGATGGGCTATCGTTTTGAACAGCAAGTTGCAGGTGGCATTGGTTCTGGACGTTTTGACCAGTATATGTATCCTTTCTATAAAAAAGATATTGAGGCTGGAACTTTAAATGAAGAACAAGCACTTGAACTTTTAGATTGCCTTTGGTTAAAAATTGCTGATGTGGTTATTTTTAACGCAACCAATGCAGGAAATTTCTGGGAAGGGTATGCGCACTTTGAAGTCGTCATGGTTGGGGGACAGACGCCAACTGGTGAGGATGCAACCAATGATCTGACATATCTGGTTATTCGTTCTAAACGAGAACTTTCTATTCCATATCCAGATTTGGCCGTGCGTCTCCATTCTTGCTCGCCTACTAAATTGTTGAGAGCTTGTGCCGAGTTGGTAAAAGATGGGACAGGCTTCCCAAAATTCTTTAATGATGAAGAGATCATCCCTTGCATGCTTCAAAATGGCTGTACCATCGAAGAAGCACGTAATTATGCCGGTGCTGGATGCACAGAAATGCGTGTGCCAGATAGAGATTGTTATCTTCCATTAGGTGGTCATATTAATTTGGCAGCAGCCTTGGAAATGGCATTAAGTGATGGCTGGGTACATTTTGGTGGCAAATACTATGAAAAGAAAGCTGATATGCCAATTGCTTCTGACCAAATTCAATCATTTGATGATGTTATGACAAATTTGAAGGCGGCCATTACATTTTATGTTGATCATTTCACCAAACGACAAAATGCAATGGAACTTACTGATCCACAGCGCTTGGCAGCACCATTTATGTCTATGCTTCATCCGGTACCACGTAAAGCAATGATAGATATCCATCAGAAACGCATTCCTGGTGGATTATATAAAGATACTGGTAATGCTACTTTTAATGGATTTGGTACTGTGGCCGAATCTTTGGCAGCAATTAAGAAAGTGGTTTTTGATGACAAGCGTATCGACTTTAAAACGTTGAAAGAGGCTATTGCTGCTGACTATGAAGGTTATGAAGTGGTTCGCCAGATGGTTCTCAATGCACCTAAATATGGGAACAACGATCCATATGCTGATGGCGTTGCAAAAGCGTTGGATGCCATGATTCTTGGTGTTGTAAAACACCATAGAACGACTAATGGAGAACAGAATGTAAAATATGTTCCAATTACTTCGCATGTTGGTATGGGACATAAGACCATTGCAACCGCTAATGGTCGTCATGCCGGTGTGGCTCTTTCTGAAGGGATTTCTCCTACACAGGGCTCCGATATTGATGGTCCTATTGCAACACTAACATCAATTAGAAATGCAATGAGTCATGCGTATTCCAATAGTGCTTCTCGTTTGCTGAATCTGAAATTAAGTCCACAGGCTGTAGTTGGTGAAAAAGGTACGGAAAATATTGTGAAGCTTTTGCGTACTTGGGTTGACCTTAAACTATGGCATATCCAGATTGCAGTGGTTAATCGTGAAACCTTGTTGGCTGCACAGAAAGATCCAGAAGATTATAAGAACCTCATCGTTCGTGTCGCAGGCTACAGTGCTTACTTCACCGAATTGAGCCCAGGTCTACAGACTGAAATCATCAACAGAACCGAACACGAAATGGCAATGTAAGGACACTCTGAAAAGCCAGAGGCTGTCGCTTTGACCCTAGCCTCTGGCTATTTTTGTAAATGATGGGAATGTGATAAGTATGGAACATTTAACAGGAAGAATATTCAACGTTCAGCGTTTCTCCATTCATGATGGCCCAAACATTCGTGACTTGGTGTTCTTCAAAGGTTGTCCTCTGCGCTGCGCGTGGTGCTCCAATCCGGAGTCGCAAAGCTTCAAAAAACAAATCGCCTATAAAGAAAGCAAATGCATTGGCTGCGGCGCATGCATTGCCAATTGTCCGCAGAAAGCACTGCAGCGGCGGGATGATGGCAAGGTCCTGGTGGATAAAAGCAAGTGCGTAGACTGCGGCACCTGTGTGAAGGTATGCTGTGCGCAAGCTATGCATGTCTTTGGTGAAGACTATACAGTAGACGAACTTTTTGAAAAAGTTCATAGAAATAATATTACCTGGCGCAGTGATGGTGGTGTTACCTTGAGCGGTGGAGAAGTAATGTCGCAAGCAGATTTTGCAGCAGCTTTTTTAAGAAAAAATAAAGAAGAAGGTATCAATACTGCAATAGAAACGACCATGTATGCACCTTGGGAAACAGTAAAGAAAGTTGCAGAACAATGTGACCTGGTTTTTTGTGATTGTAAGTTTTTTGATGCAGACTTACACAAAAAATGGACCGGGGTTGACAATAAACTGATTAAGGAAAACATCTTACGGTTTAAACAAGAACTGCCAGATGTTGATTTGATCGTACGTACACCAGTAATTCCTGGCGTTAATGATAGTCACGAAGAGTTACAACATATCGTTGATTTTCTTAAACAAATTCCAAATTTGACAGATTATGAACTTTTGCCATTTCACAATTATGGGAGTGCAAAGTATACTCAGTTAAGTATGGATTATCAGTTTGCGGATCAGGAAGCGCCTGATAAGGAACAAATTCTTGCAATGAATAATGAATTTCGTCAGCAGCTAGGTTTAAAAGAGATTTGGTAGGCTTTCATTTTAAGTTAATAATCGGGGGAGATTATTATGAGTGCAAAAACAACATATTGGGTAAAATGGTTAATTTGCGTTGTATTGGCAGGAATCTTTTTGGTCATTCCTAAAAATGATATATATGATATGAATATGGCAATGTTTTTTGCCATTACAGTATTTATTATGGCTGTGATAGCTTTTGGCTTCTTTGATATGGCTATTCCTGCTTTTGTCTTGCCGATCGCATACATTCTTTTTGGTGTAGCACCAGTAGATACCGTTTTCTCGCCTTGGACAAGTGGTACAACCATTTTCATGATTATTGGTGCATTTGTCTTTTCAAATTTATTGGGAGAATGTGGATTATTAAAACGTGTATCTTATTGGACCATTTTAAAATTGGGTGGTAGTTTTACCAGCATGGTATTTGCCGTATTTATTGCTGGTGTCATTATTGCGTTGATTACATTTAATAATGGCTATATATTGGAAGTTTTTTTGGCATTTAGCATTTGCGTTGCATTGGATTTGAAAAAAGAGTCGAAAGCGGCCGCATTGATTTGTACTGCAGGGGCTTTGGGGGCACAAGGCATAGTAGCATGTACCTATTATCCAGCAGAAAATGGCATCATTGTTGCTGCTTTGGCAGATTTACTACCTGATGTTTCTTTTGGTTTGCTAACTAGAACTTATTATGCATGGCCAATTTTCTTTGGATGCTTGTTAACATTATTTATTCTGACACGTATTTATAAGACAAAAGATATGAAGTTGTCTAATGGTTTAGACAAATTTAGAAAAGATTATGAATCACTTGGGAAAATGACTGCGGCTGAAAAGAAAGCAATTTTCTTCATGATATTATTGGTGATCTATTTGATTACTTGTCCAATACATGGACTTTCAGCCGATTATGCTTTTTTGGTGTTACCTTGGATTATGGTACTGCCAGGAACTGGCATTGGGACGGTTAAATCGGTAGAAGATGTAAAACTTGGTGTATTGTTCTTCATTACAGGCTGTATGTCTATTGGTACTGTTGGTGTCTATGTTGGTATCGGCGATCTCATTTCAGCTAATCTTACACCGATCTTAGAAAGCTTGAGTCCACTGGCTATGGGCTATGCGTTCTTAGCAGTCGGTACCTTAGCAAATTTTGCGTTGACTCCATTTGCCATGCTTAGTGGTTTGAGTGCACCATTTGTTCAGGTTGCATTGGATTTAGGAATGAGCCCAATGTTTAGTTTGATGTCTTTGGTATTATCTACTGCCGCTGTATTCATGCCACATGAAATTGTATGTTTTGCTGTATTATATAGCTTTGGATATATTAAAATGAGTGATTTCATCAAAATGGTTGGGTTAAATACAATTATTACCTTTATTCTCTATGGTGTAGTGATCTATCCATGGTGGAATATTATTGGATTGATATGAGGGGGTAGAGAATATGTGGCATATTACTCCGTTAGACGTTGGTACATTGATGGTTACACGATCCACACAAATTGCACGTCATGGTGCAAAATTTGATGTAGGAAAAATTGTTGCTCAGCCATGTATTGTTTGGTTGTTGACCGATTTAGAAACGAAAAGACATATTTTAGTTGATGCAGGTCCATGTGAAGATACAGAGTGGGCCAGCATGCATCATAATAAGTTTTTGCGATCTTCTGAACAAACATTATCTTCAGTGTTGGGAAAACATGGACTACGTTGTGAAGATATTGATACAGTCATTTTAACACATCTTCATTGGGATCATGCTTATGGTGCTTTAGAGTTGCCAAATGCAAAGTTATACGTGCAGTCCAAAGAATTACGATATGCAGTTGCACCGTTGCCAAATGATCTTAAAGTCTATGAAAACAAATTGGGCGAAGACATACCGTATTTTTTGAAAATGTATCGTCAGTATGTTTTCTTGGATGGCGATCTTACATTTGATGATGGACTAGAGATCATTACATTGCCAGGACATTCTCCAGGTTCCCAAGGTGTTGTTGTGGATACAGAACAGGGCAAAGTGATTATTGCAGGTGATTTGATTTCCGTAAAAGAGGGCTGGGATCTTCGCTTGCCAAGTGGACTCTTTACAAGTGCAGAAGACTGCTATCGTTCATTTGAAAAAATGGAAAAATATCATGCTTTAGTAGTAGGCAGCCATGATTATGCTTCTTTTGATTTATTGAAAAAATAGAAGAACGAAGGAGGAAAAAGCAATGACTGATATTACCACAAATAAGACGACTGAAAAGTCTAGAATTTCCTTACTATATATTGTTCATATTTGTATTTCACTGTTCTTTATGTTTGGTTTTCAGTTCTTGCCATCTCTTTTTGGATTAAGCCATTTGGCAATGGCTGTTGTTGGTATTTTTGTCGGTATGTTGTATGCATGGATTGCCTTAGGCACTTACGTATGGCCTTGTTTGGCGGGACTAATTGCGCTCGAAGCGAGTGGCTATGATACGATGAATAATATTTTTGCAGTAAGTTTTGGCAATAATCTTATTCCTTTTTTAATTATGATTTTTGTTTATGTTATTTTCCTGGAAAAATCAGGTATGTGTATTCGTATCAGCAATTGGTTTCTTGGAAGAAAAATAGTTGTTGGTCATCCATGGATTCTGATTACATTTCTTTGCCTGTCTGCGTATGTTATGGCAATTTGCACCTATTGCTATCCCGCCGTTTTAATTCCATGGGCGATTTCTTATTCCATTTGCGAAGAAGCAGGATATAAAAAAGGAGATAAATTCCCGGGCTTATTGGTTTTAGCAATTTCCGTTGCTGCGTTTTGTGGTTATACGGCACTACCTATTAAAGCGGTGGCAGCACTCTCACTTGGTTTGACAAGTACCACGACAAATGGTGTCTATACAGTAAGTTTTGCACAGTATTGTGCATTTATGATTCCGATGACATTGATATCAATGTTCATATTCATCGCATTGATGCGTTTTGTATTCAAAGCTGATGTCAGCAAATTGGCAAATATTGATAATAAACGTTTTGCAGAAGCAAGTAAGGCTCCAATGTCTCGGGCAGAAAAAGCGGCGTTTATTTCAATGATTGCTTTTATCATCATGATGTGTATTCCTACCATTTTGCCATCTGATTGGTTGATCACCCAAATGTTTTCTGGTTGGGGAATGAATGGGCCAATTTTTATTGTATTGGTTTGTTTGGGAATTTTTCTTATTGATGGTAAAGCTATTCTGGATTTTCCTACAATAGCAAATTCTGGTCACGTTGATTGGAACGTTATTATTATGACGGCATCCTGTTTTGGAATAGCAGCTGCTATTGAAAGCGATGATGTTGGTATTATGGATCACGTTTTTGCAGCGGTGATGCCTGTCTTAGATAACTTATCTCCAGCCATGTTCATTATTATTGCTTTTGTTTTGATGTCGGTGCTTACACAGTTTTTGCATAACTTAGTGTTGGCATCAGTGATGACACCAGTATTGGTGCAATTTGCATTGGTTGTTGGTGTTAATCCTATGATCTTAGCAATATTGCTAACCTATTCATTTAGTATTGCACTAGTGACGCCAGCTGGATCTGCAATGGCAGCTATGACACATTCTAATGATTGGGCTTCAAGCAGTCTATGTTACAAAGCATTACTTTTACATTTTGTGATTGCAATGGTTGTTATTTTAATTATTTTTGCGCCGATTGCAATTTTCTTAAACTAACATTTAGAAAAGGAGTTAATAGATACAATGAAAGCAGCAGTTTATGAAGGAAATCATACGTTAAGCCTGAAGGAAGGCACGATTGAAAAACCTGTAAAAGGTCAGGTGCGTTTGGAAATTGCTTATTGCGGCATTTGCGGGTCGGACTTGCATGTGCTCTCTGGTTCGGAAGATGCGCGCATGCATATTCCTTCGGTCATTGGGCATGAGTGTTCCGCAATAGTGGCCGAAGTGGGCGAGGGCGTAACAGGGTATCAGGCTGGCGATCATGTGGTTGTGATGCCTGTGGACGCGTGCGGACAGTGTCAGGCGTGCAAGGAAGGATTGCAGCATGTGTGCCAGCATTTGAAGGTGCGCGGCATTGAAACCCCTGGGGCTTTTCAGTACAGCTGGACAGTGGATGCGGATGCTTTGTTCAAAATCCCGGACAGCCTCGATTTGAAGCATGCTGCGCTGGCAGAGCCGCTGGCCATTTGCTGCCACGTGGTCAAACGCGGTCAGGTTAAGAAAGGCGACTACGTCGTGGTCATTGGCGGTGGTCCGATCGGCTTGATGACGGCTTTGGTGGCGAAGGCCGAAGGCGCGCGTGTGGTGGTTTCTGAGGTCAACGAAAACCGTGTCAATAAGGCCAAGGCCTTTGGGTTGGACGTGGTCAATCCAATGAACACCGATGTGGTGGCTTACGTGCAGGCAGAAACCGATGGTGTGGGCGCCGATGTGGTCTTTGAAACCTCTGGTTCCCAGCCGGGCGTTGATACGATGGTGCTGCTGCCAAAGGTACATGGGCGTGTGGTGCTCGTAGCCATCTATGGCCATCCAATGACGGTGGATTTGAAGCAGCTGTATTATTATGAAAAGGATCTCACCACGGCACGCATGCAGGATCCAGAGGACTTTGCCAAGGCGGTGAAGCTGTTGGATGAAAAAGCCTTTGATCCTGATCAGATCATCACCTCGGTGCTGCCATTGACGGAGATTCAGGAAGGGTTTGCGCGCTGCAGCGACCGTGCCGGTCATGAGGTGAAAGTGGTTATTGATTGTCACGTAGAATAAACCAGCAGTAACAAGGGGGGCTTGTCATGAATGCGGCGTCGGCGGTGTATCACCTGGCGATGCATCGGCGCACCGCGCAGTGGCCTGGTTCTTATGCTGATTCTCGTGTGCGTCACTTTTTGTATCAAGTGCTGCTGCTTTCTGGTGCCAGTTTGTGCGGGCAGTCGGCAGCAAAACTGCTTATTTAATGAGGAGGAGCCAGAACAATGATTAGAAAACCATATGTGGAAGAAAAAACACAGGTACAGCAAGGCGAAGGCACCATTACGTTTCGCCATATTCTTACAAAAGACGAGCTGTATGGTCATGGGCGGATGTTTGCAGAAATTGTCATCCCGCCCGGTGCGTCCATTGGCAAGCATCGCCATGTGGATGAAACAGAGCCCTACTATATTTTGCAGGGCGAAGGCGTGTACCACGATTCGGACGGCAGCGAACACGTCGTTGTGCCTGGAGATGTTTGTGTGCTGGAAGTTGGCGCAGAACACTGGATTGAGAACCGCGCCGATCAGCCGCTGCATTTCATTGCGCTGATTTATAATGCAGCAGGCGTTTTAAATCAATAACTGTTTGCAGCACAGAGAAACCTGCGCTGTGCAGGTTTCTCTGTATCAATTGAACGAAAGAGGATTAAATTTTATGGAAACCATTCAAGTGAAAGTATTGGACTTGGGTTATATGACCTTCTACAAAAAGGAACTGGTGCGTACCAATGATGAGAAAGAGATGATTTATTCACCAGCATTGGCCATTCTCATTAAGCACCCAACTGCCGGCTATATTCTTTACGATACGGGCAATGACGATGCCTGGCGCGACAGCTACACCGACCACATCAAGGAGGTGTACCCGATCAGTGAATGTCTGACCATCAAAGTGGCGCTGGCAAAAGAAGGCCTGACACCAGAGGACATCGATGTGCTCATTCTATCTCATTTGCATTTTGATCATGCTGGGGGCATGAAGTATTTTGCCAATACCAAAGCTGGCGCACATACATTGGTTGCTGGCGCTGAGTTGGAAGAGGTTCAACAGTTGCTCGCCGAACGTGACGACAAGACCAGCGGCGCTTACATCGGCAAACTTTTCCTGGATCTGCCAGGCGTGCATTACGAAGCCGTTGCCGATGGTGAAACCGAGTTGGCAGAGGGCGTCACCCTGTTTGTGCAGCATTGCCACACGGCTGGGCTGATTGGGATGAAGGTGCAGCTGAAAGATCGCCTGGTCATCTTTACCGGGGACACGGTTTACACGCAGGAATCCTACGATGCGGAACTTCCTCCTGGCGGCAGCATCAACAAAACCGACAGTGAGTTTATCGACAACCTGCATATGCTCAAAGATATGCAAAAGCAAAGCCGGGCAGAGGTGTTCTTTGGCCACGACTATGACCAGGCGCGTGCTTGGCAGCGGCAAGGATGGCTGCAGTAAGCGAGCGCTTTAACAAAACAGCGATGCTCCGTAGAGACATCGCTGTTTTGTATGTGTTTTGGATGGTCACAGGCATAAAAAGTATTTACGATTTGACTATAACCATTGGCTGAAAAATGGCGTATAATGAAACCAGTGTAAACATATGGAAGGGGATAAATCATGTATCCAGAAACAAGAATGAGAAGATATAGACGCAACGAAAAGATTCGCCGCATGCTCAAGGCGTATCATCTTCATGCAGAGCAGCTGATCTATCCGATCTTTGTCGTTGCCGGTGAAGACAAGATCGAAGCAGTGGATTCCATGCCGGGCGTGTATCGCTTCAGCTTGGATCATCTGCTGGAAGAAGTGAAGCGCGCAGTGGATGCTGGCGTGCAGAACTTTATTCTTTTCGGCATCCCAGCTGAAAAGGACGAAGTCGGCAGCGGTGCTTACGCTGAAGACGGCATTGTGCAGGAAGCACTGCGCCTGATTCGCGCCAACTATCCAGATGTGGTGCTGATCGCCGACTGCTGCCTGTGCGAATACACCAGCCACGGTCATTGCGGGATCGTCAAAGATGGCCAGATTCTCAACGACCCAACGCTGACGCTCCTTGCAAAGACGGCTGTTTCCCAGGCTGCCGCTGGCGCCGACATCATCGCACCATCCGATATGATGGACGGCCGCATTGCTGCGCTGCGCGATGCCCTCGACGATGCTGGCTATGAAGACGTTGCCATCATGAGCTATGCCGCTAAGTTTGCCTCTGCATTCTATGGCCCATTCCGTGATGCAGGCGGTTCTGCACCACAATTTGGTGACCGCAAGACTTATCAGATGGACCCAGCCTGCAGCATTGAACAGGCTGTTCAGGAAACCGAGCTGGATGTTCAGGAAGGTGCCGATTACATCATTGTTAAGCCAGCCATGGCTTATCTTGACATCATGCGCATGACCCATGAACAGTTCCTGCAGCCAGTGGTGGCTTATCAGGTCAGCGGCGAATACGCCATGATCAAGGCCGCTGCTCAGAACGACTGGATCGATGAACGCCGCATTGTTGAAGAAGTCATGACAGGCTTCCTGCGTGCTGGCGCACAGATGATCATTACCTACTATGCCATCGATTTGGCAAATTGGCTGAAAGAAGACTGAGCGTAAATAGTAAAACGCCGTCGGACGATGAACTGATAAGCTCCCCATAGAGTAGATACTCGAAATAACAAAAATCGAGACTATGGTGCGCATCCCGTCAATAGGACAGTGAAATATTATAAGATTTTCTCAGGCAG
>CALJRU010000011.1 GCA_937976375.1 uncultured Peptococcaceae bacterium
GCCTGAGAAAATCTTATAATATTTCACTGTCCTATTGACGGGATGCGCACCAGTTTCGAGAATCGGCTTGATGGGGAGCTTATCATTTTTCATATTTATTGAAGTTTGTAGACCTACAAGCTGCTTTTTGTAAATATTTAAGGCTTTCATTATAGAATGTTGTTTGGCTGCTGAATGACTGGTCAGATCCTTTTGTGATTGATGACGGATTATCATGAATATAAAGACGTTAGAGAAAAAGCGTATAATAAAATAATACTTTAAATCTTGAAAACGACCTCTGGGAATGGAGTGAGGCAAATGGCAAGTAAATACGGTGGTTATATGGGAAAGGTTTTGAAAATAAATTTAACCACTCAAACTGTTGAAGACTATCCGTTTTCTGATAGGGAACGTGAATTGTTTATTGGCGGAAAAATGATGGCGGCGAAGATTCTGGGGGATCATTTAACTGGGCAAGAGAAACCTTTTTCAGAGAAAAATTTGTTGGTCATTACAACAGGACCAATGACGGGAGCGGGCGCTCCCAGTGCAAGCCGATTCAACATTTCCACGCTTTCTCCACAAACGGGCTATATTACTTCGTCCAATTGCGGTGGAAATTTCGGATACTTTTTGAAGAAAGCTGGCTTGGATGCGTTGATTCTGCAAGGACGGTGTGAAACACCAACGTGGATCGACATCCAAAATGAAAAAGTGATCTTTCATCAGGCTGACGATATTTGGGGAATGAGCACCAGTGCGGTGCAAACGGCGTTAGATGAGAAGATGCGGCAAAAGAATGGCCGGCTTCGGAAAAATGGAAAAATATGCATTGGCCCAGCAGGTGAGAATTTGGTTTTATATGCAAGCATCGTGTCCAACGATCGTGTTTCCGGACGCGGCGGCACCGGTGCGCTCATGGGCTGGATGCGGTTAAAAGCAGTATGCGCTGGCGGCAATAAGGACGTACCCGTTCGTGATCCAGAACAAATGCTTGCGCATTCAAAAAAATGGTTTGCTTATTTGAGAAAACATCCTTTAACAGGCGAGCAACTGCCCAAATTTGGTACCGCTGGGTTGGTGAGCGCAATGCAAATGAGGCAGATTCTTGCGACGAAAAATTACACTTATGGGCAGTATGATGATTTCGAAAAAATAAGCGGGGAAGAATTGGCTGCCAAATACAACATTGTCAATAAAGGGTGCCTGAGTTGTCCGATTCGTTGTTCAAGAACCGTTGAGGTGAACGGGAAAGTTGTGAAAGGACCAGAACTGGAAACCTTGGTGCTTTTAGGCAGTGGGATCGTGAACAATGATCTTCCATCCATTCTTCAGTGGAATTACGAGCTGGATGAATTGGGGATGGACACCATTACTTGTGCAAACACCATTTCGTATGCTATGGAGGCCAATGAAAAGGGCTTGTGGAACAATGGGCTGCATTTTTCAAAAACGGAAGACCTTTCGAAGATTTTTGAAGACATCGCTTATCGTCGAGGCCTTGGTGATGAATTGGCTCAGGGCAGCAAACGATTGTCAGAAAAATATGGTGGTCAGGATTTTGCCATGCATGTAAAAGGAATGGAACTGGCTGCGTACGAGCCGCGAAAATCAGTTGGCTTGGGGCTCGGCTATGCAACCAGCAATCGAGGCGGCTGCCATTTAAATGGGAGCTATCTTGTCATCCTGGAAGGCTTAGGCTTGGCAGTCAATCCGACCACGTACCACGCAAAAGCCGATTTGACCATGATGTTTCAAGATCTGATGGAAATGATTTCGGCGACCGGGCAATGCTTATTTACCAGCTATGCGTTTTTCCCGGCACCTTTAATGAAGCATCCGAATGCATGGTATACAAGATTGGTCAATAAAATAATACCATACTGCGGTGCCAGTGTGCGTCTGATCAACAAATATCCGAAACTGCTCAAGCTGCATTTACCCGTCTTTCATCATACAAAAGGTTTTGAGTATGTTACAGGCATGGATATGCCTTTTGGGAAATATTTGCGATGTGGGGAACGTGGGTACAATTTGGAGCGGGAAATCAATCGGCGCTTTGGTGTCAATGCCAATAAAGATGCATTGCCTAAACGCTTGACAGCTGCTCTGCAGGATCCAAACGATCCATCATCGAAGGTGCCTTTGAAAAAATTGCAGCTGGAATTTGATCAGCCCTATCGAGGTTAAACAATGGTACAAGTGAGAATGTTTGGTATGGCGCGTTTTCAATCTGGTGTTAAATCTTTTGAATGTGATGCGAAAACGGTGAATGAACTGATGAACCAGGTACCCAATATGAAAAGAAGAGACGTTCGTGATTTGGTCATATTGGTGAATGGCAAGTCCGTCAGCAAACGTTATCGTTTTAAAGATGGTGATGAGGTTGTGTTGATGTCACCAATAGGAGGAGGGTAACGATGCAAAAATTACCGCATATTGATGAAGAACATTGTGCAGGATGTTCCCTGTGTCTTGTAAATTGTCCGATGGAATGTATCACCATTTCAGAGCCGAAATTTCCTGGAGATATTCGGACGGTTGCGCAGGTGGATTCTTTAACGTGCATTGGATGCGGTATCTGCGCAAAATCGTGTCCAATTCAAGCCATAGAGATGGTTGATAGAAGGGAGGCAGGACCGATGAAAACAAAAATGGATTTGAAAAAATTAGCCTGTCGTGGTGTTCAGCATGGGCTAAAAATTGGCATGGGTGTTTTGCCATGACGCATGCCCGAGTTGATTCAAGGGGTGGATGCGGTAAACCGTCTGCCAGCGTTGGTCAAACGAAAAGGCTTTAAAAAGGTCTTAATTGTAACGGATGAAAATCTTATGCGGCTGCATTTATTGGACAGCATGCTGAAAGAGATGGAAGCATTGCGGCTGGAGTATGTCATCTACCGGGAAGTTGCTGCGAATCCAACAGACTTCAACGTTGAAGAGGGCTTGAATTTGTATTTGGTCTGCCATTGCGACTGCATGATCGCTTTTGGCGGCGGTGCACCGATGGATTGTGCAAAAGCCATTGGTGCCTGTGTTGCTCGCCCGCGAAAACGCGTGGATCAGCTGCAGGGTCTGTTTAAAGTATTGCGCCCTATTCCTATGGTTTTTGCAGTGCCGACAACAGCGGGAACAGGTTCTGAAACCACGATGGCGGCGGCTATCACCGAAGATGCAACGCATCACAAAGCATCGATCAATGATTTGCGCTTGATTCCGAAATACGCGGTATTGGATCCTAAATTAACGGTTGGGCTGCCTCCGCGCACGACGGCAACGACTGGGATGGATGCACTTTGCCATGCAGTAGAAGCTTACACGAATTATCTCTATAACAGCGACTTGGAAAATACGATGGCCCGCCAGGCTGTGAAATTGATTTATGAAAATTTATATAAAGCCTATACAGACGGCGCCAATCTTGCGTATCGTCATAATATGCAGTTGGCAGCTTTTTATGCAGGACGCGCTTTTACCAGAGGATGCGTGGGTTATGTGCATGCTGTTGGTCACACGTTGGGTGGGCTGTATGGGGTTCCTCACGGATTGGCCATGTCCATTATCCTGCCGCATGTTATGCGCGCCTTTGGCCCAGCAGTGTATGAGCGATTGGCAGAATTAAGTGACGTATGCGGCATGACAAAACCAGAGGCGAGCCAACAAGAAAAAGCAGAAACGTTCATTCGCTGGATAGAAGAGATGAAAGTAAAAATGGACATTCCAGAGTATGCAACGATGATCCAGGAGAATGATGTGGATCAAATGGTGGAATGGGTGGATAAAGAGGCTAACCCGGTTTATCCGGTTCCGGTCATTTGGAACAAAGCGGAAATAAAGGCCTTTATTATGAGCATTCGTTAAGGTTTTTAGGCAGAATCAATGAGGTTAGAAACGGATCAAAAACACGCTTTTCGGTGGGGCACGGTGGTTGTCATCGCGGCGCATCGAAGAGGGTGTTTTTTTGTTGCAAGGAAAGTGTTGGGCGCATTCCTCACATGAGGCTTTTCAGCATGGCATTAAATGGGTATGATAGAAGCAGAAATTTCATTTTGATGAGGTGAGAAACGATGACGAAGAACTTGCTGCTTTTGGAAGATGACCAAAGTTTGATTGATGGACTGGTGTATGTGCTGATGAAAGAAGGCTATGCGGTGGATGTAGCGACAACGGTGGCGCAGGCCCATGCACTGTTGGCTCAAAAAACATATGCCCTGCTTCTTCTGGATATGACACTGCCCGACGGCAATGGGCTGAGCGTATGTGAATCGGTGCGCACGGCGGGCAGCATTGTGCCGATCATTTTTCTCACAGCGATGGACGAGGAGGTGCAGGTGATTCGTGCACTGGATGGCGGCGGAGACGATTACATCACCAAGCCGTTCAAACTTGGCGAATTATGCTCACGGATTCGTGCGCAGCTGCGCCGCAGCGCCATGCAGGAACCGCGCACAGCAGAAACATTGGTCAGCGGCGATGTGCGCATCGATGGTGCGCGTGCGTATTTGGGCGGCCAGGCCTTAGACCTCACTGCGACAGAATTGCGCCTCTTGGCTTGCTTCTTGCGCAACAAGGGGCAGGTGCTGACCAGGCAGATGCTGCTGGAGCAGCTTTGGGACGATCATGGCAGTTTTGTCGATGATAATACGTTGTCGGTTTACATGCGCCGGCTGCGTGAAAAAATCGAGCAGGACCCATCGCATCCACAGCATTTGTGCACGGTGCGCGGTCTTGGTTATGAATGGAGGGAGCAGGAATGATGGTGTTGGCGGATCGGGCAAATCGGCGTTTTTTGACGGGAATGCTGCTTTTTGCTGTGGGGCTGATCATTGGGGCGTTGGCTCTGAGCGTCTGCCAAGCTCAGGCAGATTGGCAACTGCTGCAGGCGCAGGAAGCGCGCGTTGCCTCTGCGCTGCTGGCTGATGGCGTGGCACGGACAACGGTGGCAGAGGCCTTCTCAGATACGGCTGCTGTGACGGCAGAAGGACAGGCCTTGCTGACACAGATTGGCCACGGTGACGATGTGCCGTTCTTTTACTTTGCATCGTTGCGGGATCGGGCCCTGGAAACGGGTGCAGTGGCTTTGTTGGCAGCGGTGATCCTTGGTGCCTTGCTGCTGTTTTGGAGCTGGTGCTTCCTCAAGCAGAGAGAAAGGTGTTATGAAGCAGCTGCGGAGACGATTGCGGCTTATGCCGATGGCCAGTTTGATGCACATCTGCCGCAAAATGAAAGTGGCGCCCTTTATCAGCTGTTTGGCGCTGTGGAGGAAATGGCGCTGTCGCTGCAGGCCAAAAGCGACAATGAGCAGCGTGTGAAGACCTTCCTCAAGACCATGATCTCTGACATTTCTCATCAAGTGAAAACACCGCTGGCGGCGCTGCGCATGTACAATGAAATCATCGCTGGCGAGCCTGAGAACACAGATGTGGTGCGCATTTTTTCTGAAAAGTCGACAGCAGCACTCGATCGCCTGGAGGCGTTGATTCAGTCGCTGCTCAAGGTGACGCGGTTGGATGCGGGCAGCGTCACCTTCAAGCGTATGCCGCAGAAGGTGACAACCTTGCTTTCGAATGCCATGGAGCCGTTTCAGACACGTGCGGTGCAGGAAGGAAAAACGCTGCGTTTGGAAGGCGATGCGTCGGCTGTCTGTGTCTGTGATCTGACTTGGACGGGTGAAGCGGTGGGCAATCTGATCAAAAATGCGTTGGACCACACGCCATATGGCGGCCATGTCGTGGTGTCATGGACGGCATCACCGGCGTTGCTCCAGATTCGCGTCAGTGATGATGGGGCAGGCATTGCGCCCGAGGACCTCCACCATATCTTTAAACGTTTTTATCGCAGCGCCCACGCAGACAGCCAGCAGGGTGTGGGCTTAGGGCTGCCGATTGCCAAGGCCATTGTGGAAGGGCAGAATGGTTCGCTGAGCGTGGCCAGCGCGCCTGGGCAGGGTACCGTGTTTACCATGTCGTTCCCAGCGTTTGCACAGGCGGCGGATGCCGAGCTTACAAAATTGTAAGCTGACTTTTCACGGGGCTGTAAGCTTGGCCTGCTATCCTTTGAGGAAAGGAGGCATGATCAACCATGGAACTATTAACCGTTCAACATCTTTGCAAAACTTACGGCAGCGGTGACACGAAGGTGGAAGCACTGCGCGATGTTTCGTTCAGCATGGAAAAAGGCGAATTTGCCGCTGTCATCGGTGAAAGCGGCTCTGGCAAGTCGACGTTGCTGCACTGTATTGGCGCCCTGGATGTACCGACATCTGGCGAGGTGCACATCGATGGGCAGAATTTGTTTGCCATAAATGAAGAGGCGCGCACCATTTTCCGCCGCCGCAACATTGGCTTTGTCTTTCAGTCCTACCAGCTGGTGCCAGAACTGAACGTGGAACAAAACATTATTTTTCCTTTGCTGTTGGATAATAAGAAGCCCAAACAGACGGATGTGGAGGAGATTTTGGACATTCTCGGGCTGACGGCGCGCCGGCGTCATCTGCCGGCGCAGCTTTCCGGCGGACAGCAGCAGCGCGTCGCCATTGGGCGCGCCTTGATCACGAAGCCGAAGCTGATTCTTGCCGATGAGCCGACGGGCAATCTCGACAGCAAGAACAGCAGCGAAGTCATTGCGCTGCTGATGCAGGCAGCGCGCCACTATCAGCAGACGATTCTCATGATTACGCACAACGCCAATCTGACAGCGTCGGTGGACCGGGTGCTGCGCGTGAGCGATGGTGTGCTCAGCGATTTGGGGAGGAAGACCAATGAAAAGCTATCTTGA
Source organism: uncultured Peptococcaceae bacterium (assembly GCA_937976375.1). Classification (GTDB taxonomy): domain Bacteria; phylum Bacillota; class Peptococcia; order Peptococcales; family Peptococcaceae; genus UMGS1590. The sequence continues at coordinate 6,759 of CALJRU010000011.1, forward strand.
TCTTGTTCCCATCGCTGCCAAGGTGCGGCGGCGTCAGAATCGCATGTCGGTGGCCTGCATCATTCTCGCTGTGTTTCTGGTGACCACGATCTTTGGCATGGCGGACATGTACATTCGGGCACAAATCATCCAGCTTGAGCAGGATGCGGGCAATTTTCACATCGCTGTGCTGGACATTACCGATGAAGAAGCAGCGCTCATCACCGAACGGCCGGAAGTGGCGGCAGCGTCGCGCTATGGCGTGATGCCGTATGAGGCATCGGCGCCCTACACGCTGTATGGTCACTCGGTCATCATCTGTGGCTGTGACGCAGCCATGATGACCGACATCCTGAACGATGCCATTGTTGAAGGACGTTTCCCGGAAACGACACAGGAAGTGATGTTGACAGAAAATGCCCGTGATGTGTATGGTGCGGCTCTCGGCGATAAGGTGACCATCACCACCCCAACAGGCGGCAGCCTGCAGTACACGGTGTCAGGCTTTTGCAGCGATTCGGCGCAAACCATGTCGAGCGATGGTTTGGGCGCCTTTCTTAATACTGCAGCCTTTCGACAGGCGTATGCAGCTGCCAAAGGTGTGGACGCGGAACACCTTGAAAATGTAAACCTGGATGCGGTGAACAGCGGTTATTATGTGCAGTTCGAGCATCCGTTTCTGGCTCAGTACAGCATTGCTGCCTTGAAAGAGGACCTGCAGCTGGACGACGATCAGGTGATAGAAAATGTCAAGCTGCTCGGGCTCTATGGACAAAGCAGCAGTTCTCAGCTTATGCAGATCTATATGGCAGCGGTGGTGCTGGGGGCACTGGTTCTTGTAGCCGGGGTGCTCATGATCGCATCCAGTTTGAATGCGAACGTGGCACAGCGCACGGCGTTTTACGGCATGCTGCGTTGCTTGGGGGCGTCGCCCAAGCAGGTGATGAAGCTGGTGCGCCGTGAGGCGCTGCGATGGTGTCGCTTTGCGATTCCTTGCGGGGTGCTCATTGGGGTGGTGCTGATATGGTTTCTCTGTGCGCTGCTGCGGCATCTATCACCGGGCTATTTTGCGACCATGCCAGTCTTTGCCGTGAGTGTGCCAAGCATTGCTGCTGGCATTGTGCTGGGATTTTTAACGGTATTGTTTGCGGCGCGCTCACCGGCCAAACGTGCCGCTCGGGTGTCGCCGCTGACGGCGGTCAGCGGCAGTGCCAGCGATCAGGCACCGGCGCGCGGCGTCGCAGACACGCGTCATTTTCGTGTGGAGACGGCCTTGGGCATTCATCATGCCAAAGCAAGCCGCAAAAATCTCTTGCTCATGGTAAGCTCTTTTGCGTTTAGCATCATTCTTTTCCTAAGCTTTTCTGTAGCAGTGGATATGACGCATACAGCGCTCACGCCGTTGAAACCGTGGACGGCGGATGTGTCCATCACGTCAAAGGACAATGGCTGCTCGCTGTCGCCAGATCTCGTCGATGAAATCGCCGGCATGGAAGATGTGAAGAATGTCTTCGGGCGCATGGCTGCTTATCAGCTGCCTGCCGATGACCAAGGGCAGCAAGGCAGCGTGGATGTGATCAGCTATGAAGACGAGCAATTCGCCTGGGCAGAGGCGTATCTTTTGGAAGGTGATGTGGAAGCAGCCGAGACCCAGAAGAATGCTGTGCTCGCTGTCTATGAACCGCTGCATCCGTTCGAGGTTGGCGACACACTGACGCTGACCGCCGATGGCATGCAGCAGCAGGTGGAAATCGTGGGGCTTTTATCGCAGGCCTCTTATGCCAGCAACAGCGATTTTGGCGCCCTCGTTTGTTCCGAGGCAACTTTTCAGACGCTCACAGATGCGCGCGGTTATTCCGTCATTGATGTGCAGCTTGCTGCCGGCGCCAGTGATGCCAGCGTCAACGCCATTCGCTCGCTGGCTGGCGACAACGTATCCTTTGCCGACGATCGGCTGGGCAACGACAGCGCCCGCGGCACTTATTACTGCTTCTGCATTTTCGTGTACGGCTTCCTTGTCATCATTGCGCTGATCACGATTTTCAACATCATCAACAGCATTGCCATGAGTGTCGCCGCGCGCACACAGCAGTACGGTGTCTTTCGCGCCCTTGGCCTCAGCAATCGCCAGCTGAAAAAGATGATCGTTGCCGAGGCAGCCACGTACACCATTCTCGGAGGCCTTTTGGGTACAGTCCTTGGTCTCGTGGCCAACTGGGTGCTGAGCCGAAGCCTGTTGACAAGCATTTTCGGCATCGCTTGGACACCGCCTTGGCAGGAGCTGGCGACCATTCTCATTGTCATGCTGCTGTCGGTGATCGTCGCCGTGCGCAAGCCAGTGCGGCGCATTCAATCGCAAGCCATCGTGGAGACGCTGCATCCAGAGTGAGTCTGCAGCATAAGCACCGAGTCAAGAAAGGCTCGGTGCTTTTTTGCGCAATGTTGTCATTTTGTGAGTTTTTGCGGAGCTTTGGCTGATATACTGAAAGGAAGAGAAAGGAGGCTGGACGATGCAGGCTGAGATTTTGGTGTTGGAGGACGATGGGGTGCTGAATGGCATGATCGGTTACCATCTGTCGCGGGCTGGTTACGCAGTGACGGCGGCGCGCACGCTGGCGGAAGCGACGGCAGCGCTGGCTGAAAAGACCTTTGCGATGGCGCTGTTGGATGTGAATCTGCCAGATGGTGATGGCTTTGCCTTCTGCCACACGCTGAAAGCGGCACAGCCGGCGGCGATGGTGCTCTTCCTTACGGCCAACGATGAGGAGGCGGCGCAGCTTCATGGCTATGATCTGGGCGCGGTGGACTATATCACAAAGCCGTTTTATATTGGCGCGCTGGTCCGCAAGGTTCAAGCGCTTTTGGCGATGGCGGCACAGGCAGCGCCGCTGCGGCATGTGGTTGATGATGGCCACCTGGTTCTTGATTTTGATGGTCAGACGGCGGCCTACGATGGAAAGCCGCTGCGCTTTACGGCGATGGAATTCAAGGTGCTGGCCCTGTTCTGCCAGCATCCTGGGCAGGTACTGACGCGGCGCCAGCTGTTGGAAAAACTTTGGGACTGTGAGGCGCGTTTTGTGGAAGAACATACACTGACGGCGACAGTGAGCCGCATTCGCGGAAAGCTCGATTCCGTCGGCGGCCAGGACTACATCAAGACGGTGTATGGCATGGGCTACCAATGGATGGGAGGTGGAGCAGCATGCGTGCCCAAGAATGGTCGGTGAAAACGCAGTTTGCCGGTGTGATGCTGGGCATGACGGTGGTAATGGCAGTGATTTGTGCGGCAGTCTGGCGGAGGAGCGGCAGTGCTTGGGTGATGCTGTTGGGCGCTGGGATGGTGCTTTGCGCCTTGACAGGGAGCGTGGTGCTGACACAGATTTTGGCAAGAAGGCTGCAGCGTTTCAGTGACGATCTCTGTGAAACGATTGAGCGCATGATGGATGCGGACGCTTTGCCGCCGCTGCCGCGCGACAGCGAAGCGCTTTTTGACCGCATCAGCCAGCGGCTGCTCCGGCTCCACAGTGTGCAGCAGAGCCAGCGGCGCAGGCTTGATGAAGAACGTCGGGCCTTGCAGGAGCTGGTGTCGGACATTGCCCACCAAGTGCGGACGCCGCTGAACAATGTGCAGATGCTCACCGATACGCTTTTGGAGCAGACGCTTCGTGAAAAAGAACGGCGCACCTTTCTTTTGAGCCTGCGTGGACAGGAGGAGAAACTGGCTTTTCTGATGGAGGCGCTGGTAAAAACATCGCGGCTTGAAACAGGGCTGGTGCATCTCGACAAACGTTTGGCGCCGTTGTATGAAACGGTAGCGCAGGCGCTGAGCGGCATTGTGCCGGCGGCAGAAAAGAAGCGGATCACAGTGACGGCGGGCTGCCCTGATGATGTGCTGGTGCCGCACGACAGCCGCTGGACGGCGGAGGCACTCTATAATCTCCTGGACAACGCCGTCAAGTACACACAGGCCGGCGGTACCGTGGCCGTGTCTGTCACTGTGGGTGAGATGTATGCCGCGATTGCTGTGCGCGACAATGGCCCTGGCATTCCGGAAGGGCAGCAGGCGCAGGTGTTCCAGCGTTTCTATCGGGCGCCGTCGCAGCAGGAGCTCCCCGGTGTCGGCATCGGGCTCTATCTGGCTCGAGAAATTGTGAGCCGTCAAGGCGGCTATATTCGTTTAACCTCAGTGCCGGGCGAGGGTGCAGCGTTTACCATCATGCTGCCGCTGCGCGAATCATGATGGTGGATGCTTGCAGAGACGGGACGACTCGGGTAGAATGAAAATAATTGAAAGGACGTGAGACGATGATCAATTATTCAGAGGACGCGGACAAACTCTACCATCTACAGGTCGGAAAGGGTGACGTGGGCCGTTATGTGCTTTTGCCTGGTGATCCCAAGCGCTGTGCAAAAATTGCCCAGTATTTTGATGATGCACGGTTGGTGGCGGACAGCCGTGAGTTTATGACCTATACAGGCTATCTCGACGGGGAAAAGGTCAGTGTGACGTCCACTGGAATTGGCGGCCCATCGGCAGCCATTGCCATGGAAGAACTGGTGATGGCCGGAGCGGACACCTTTGTACGCGTGGGTACCTGCGGCGGCATGCAGCTGGATGTGATGAGCGGCGACATTGTGGTGGCCAGCGGCGCCATTCGCATGGAAGGAACGAGCCGTGAGTACGCGCCGATTGAGTTCCCAGCAGTGGCGAATCTCGAGGTGATCAATGCACTCGTGGCAGCGGCGAAGACGCTGCAGCTGCCCTATCATGTGGGGGTGGTGCAGTGCAAAGATTCTTTCTACGGTCAGCATTCACCGGAAACCAAGCCTGTCAGCTATGCATTGACACAGAAGTGGGAAGCCTGGAAACGCTTGGGGTGCCTGGCTTCAGAAATGGAGTCGGCAGCGCTGTTTGTGGTGGCCAACAGCCTCAAGGTGCGGTGTGGTTCGTGCTTTTTGGTGATGGCCAACCAGGAACGTGCGGCAGCAGGACTGGACAATCCGGTGGTGCATGAGACCGACGCCGCCATTCGCACGGGCATCGAGGCTTTGCGCCGTTTGATCCGTGCCGACAAGGAGCGATGATTCATGGAAGAAGCAACGATTCGACAACTGATTGCCGCGGCGTTGGCGCAGCGTACACAGGCCTATGCACCGTATTCGCATTTTCAGGTGGGGGCGGCGTTGTTGGCGCAAAATGGCTGCATTTATACAAGCTGCAACATTGAGAATGCAGCCTACACGCCGACCAACTGCGCCGAACGCACGGCGTTTTTTAAGGCGGTCAGCGAGGGCGTGCGCGATTTTTCGGCCATCGCCATCGTTGGCGGTCCAGAAGGCGCGGCACCGTCAGCATATACGGCACCGTGCGGTGTTTGCCGTCAGGTGATGCAGGAATTTTGTGCGCCGGAGGCTTTCATCATCATCCTTGCCCGCAGCGAGAACGATTATCGGCTGACGACACTGAGCGCGCTCTTGCCGGCAGGATTTGGCCCGGAGTCTTTAAGCGGAATATGAATAAAACAGGCTCACATGTTTAATGAATGGAACATGTGAGCCTGTTTTTATGCGGAGGTTTCTGTGAGGGTTGTCGGCTATACTGAACGCAGAAAGGAAGTGAGAACCATGTGTATCTTACAAACGATGGATCTGAAGAAAACTTACGGCCAGGGTGCCGGTCTGGTGCGTGCGCTGGATGGCGTTACGCTAAGTATCCAGGAAGGTGAGTTCGTCGCTGTGGTGGGCACCTCTGGCAGCGGGAAGTCGACGCTGCTGCATATGATGGGCGGTCTGGACACGCCGAGCAGCGGCCAGGTGTTTGTGCGCGGCAAAGAATTGGGCGCGATGAACGACGAGGCGCGCACCATTTTTCGCCGACGCAACATTGGTTTTGTGTTCCAGAATTACAATCTGGTGCCGATCTTGAATGTGTATGAAAATATTGTGCTGCCGGTGGAATTGGACGGCGATCGTGTGGATGCAGCATTTTTCGAACAGGTCGTTGATCTGCTTGGGCTCAGGAACAAGCTGGATAATCTGCCGTCGGCGCTTTCAGGCGGCCAGCAGCAGCGGGTGGCGATTGCGCGGGCGCTGATCACCAAACCTGCGCTCATTCTCGCCGATGAGCCGACAGGAAACCTGGACAGCCGCACCAGCGCCGATGTGCTGGGACTGATTCGGCGTACAAGCACGATGTTTGATCAGACGGTGGTGATGATTACGCACAACAACGACATTGCATGCCTGGCAGACCGCATCATACGCATCGAAGATGGGCGTGTTGTTGGCGAAGGTGGTGCGTTGTCATGAGGTGGCCATTTGAAAACGACACTTCTGTCATTGTGCGTGCGCTTTCCAAGCGCATGCTTGCAAGCGACCGCAAAAGTGCAGCGCTCTTGGTTGTGACGATTGCACTGGCAGTGGCCATGGTGCTGGCGACGGCGCTGAGTTCGGCAGGTTTGGCTGAAAAGGCCAAGGACCCTTACCGCACGCAGGCACAGGTGACGGTGGTCGGTCCGACAGAGGCGCAGCTGAGTGCTATGCGGAATGCCGATGGCATCGACTGGGTGGGGGAATATTCTGCCTTGGGCTATTCCTATCAAGATGGCGTGAGTCTGGTCCTTGTCTATGGTGACAGCGATTATTTTAGTAGGCAGACGCAGCTGACTTATGAAGGTACCCTGCCTACCAGTGATGATGACATCATGCTGGAGCGCGGTTATCTGGACCACATGGGCTGGAAGGCGCAGGTTGGAGACACAGTACAGATGGATCTGACAGGTCTGGGCGAAACGGCAGCTTACCGTCTCAGCGGCATTGTGGAGCACGACAGCGATGACAGCCTTTATACCGTCTATGTGGGCAAACCTCTGGCGCAAGCCATCGCCGATGAAACGCTGGGCGGACAGTTATCCATCACTGCCTACACACGCCTGGCGACCGAGGACATCTCTTCCGAAGGCCTGGTCAGCGCGGCCAATGCTGCATTGGCGCCTTTGGGCATCGCATCGGCACAAATCTTTCTGACAGACTATTTTGCGGCCATGAATGGCGTTCTCGGCGGCGGGCTGCATTTGTCGATTCCTCTGCTGGCCATGGTCACCGGCATTTTGGCGGCGGTCATTGTTTATGGGGTGTTCTATACGATGATTGTAAAAAATGTGCAGATGCTGGGTCAGCTGCGTACCATTGGCATGACGACACGGCAGATTCGCCGCATCATGCACCGAAACGGTCGGCGTTTTGCCTGGCAGGGCATTGCGCTGGGGCTTGTGCTGGGGACGGCGGTGGGCTTTGCTGTTTGTCCCACTGGCTTCCGCGTAGAGAATGCGTTGCTGTACGGAGGCATGAGCGCCGTCGTTGCACGCCTGGCAGTGATGGCGGCGATTTGGCGGCCAGTGCGCATTGCTGCCAAGATTTCGCCGATCGAAGGCAGCCGTTATCTTTCAGCCAAAAGCAAACGCCACCGCACGCAGCGCCGCCATCGTCCGCTGACGCCGGCGCGCTTGGCCCGCATCAATCTTGGACGCAGCTGGCTCAAGACGGCGTTCACGCTTCTGACGCTTGCACTCAGCGGGGCGTTGTTCCTTGCAGTAGCGACTGTAGCCGGTTCCATTGACGCTGAAAAGCAGGCGCGGTTTGAATACTACCCGAGTGGTGACATTGAAGTGATGCTGCAGAGCGTGGCGCGCTCCACTTTTGAGGCCAACGGTGAATACAATTATGACACACGGCTGCAACTGGAAAACAATCCTTTGTCAGATCCGGCGCTGACAGCATCCCTGCTGGCCATTGACGGGGTGGAACAGGTGACGGCCCACGAGGCGATTCGAGCGACGATTGAAATGCCGTGGGACATGGGCAGCATCCTTTCTCAGGACAGCAATGTCCCCGTGATTGACGCTGACGATTTTGCAGCCATTGCGCCGTTATTGAGCGCTGGCACGCCAACCTATGAAACGATGAGCGCCGACAACGGCATCCTCATCAATGACCATTACGGCAGTGTTGGCGACACTTTTTCCATCACCGTGCGCGGCGTGGATGGGGCGCCTCATACTTTTCAGGCGACAGCGGTGGGCAGCTACGATCCTGAAGTGCTGATGGAGCAGTATCCGCTGGTGCCGGGCTCGCCGACGTTTCTTTTAACAGCCGACAGCGTGCGCACGCTGACCGGTGTTACCGATGCCACAGGCATATTGACGGTGGCGGTTGCTCCCGGCACTTATGAGACGGTGCGCACACAGATTAGGCAGATGGCGGATGCCAGCGATGTCATTGATGAAAACGACATTTCTCAGACGATCGACAACATTAACACCATCAATGGCATCACCATTCGCAATCTCTATTTGGTTGCTGTCATTCTCTTTTTGTTTGGCGGCCTCAGTATGAGCAATATGCTCCTTGTCGATTTGCGCAATCGCCGGCGGGAATTGGGGCTCTTGGGCGCTGTGGGCGCCACTCAGCGCCAGCTGCGCAGGATGCTCTTGTGGGAAATTGCGGCCGTTCTCGGCGGCGCAGGGCTCGTCAGTCTGCTTGGCGCTGCTCTGGGCGGCGGTGTTGCCTGCAAAATCATCAACGACACGCATCACTGCATTGATGTTGCCATTCCATGGTTGTTTTTGGCGACGTTTGCAGCGCTTCTATTGGTGATTGCTGGTGTGTTTATACGCTGTGCTGCTGTGCAGCTGCGACTCAGTGCGCCGTTGGAAGCGATTCGTTCCGAATAGCAGCGGGTTTTGGAGAAAAAAATTTTTTCACAGATGCCATAGTCATTATCTGACTGGCTGGGCATAGTTACCCATGGTAAAATCTCTACAATGCGGTCGATTGGCGCAAGCTGGACGACCGCTTGAATTTTGTCGATGATGATCAACCTGATAAGATGGAGTGTGAGCGATGAATACGGTTGAAAACATTCAAAAACAAAAATTCCTGGGTAAGAAGGGAATGATCTTATTCATCACATTGATGAACATGTTCATCCCGTTGTCCACCGATTTGTACCTGCCGGCGCTGCCAACAATGAGCGGCCATTTTAATGCGTCTGCTTCGCTGGTCAACTTGACCCTGGTCAGTTTCTTCTTTTTCTTTGCCTGCGGGACCATCTTTTTTGGGCCGCTCTGTGACAAGTACGGCCGCCGCAAGGTCTTAATTCTTAGCAGTGCGCTCTATACGTTGTCCAGCGCTTGCTGTGCCTTGTCGCCGAACGTGTATATCATGATTGTGGCACGTATTTTTCAGGGCAT
>CALJRU010000012.1 GCA_937976375.1 uncultured Peptococcaceae bacterium
ATTTACCACCAGCAGAGCTGGTGGTTTTTTCATGCCTATTCAGCGCCCAAAAAAACGCCGCCGGGCAATACCCGGCGGCGGCAGCACATCCTCACCAGCTTGACGCATAAGTGATGGGCCGTTCTTTGATACGATGGATGTAACCTTCTGCTTCCAATGCATCAAGGCTGCGGCGCAGCGCACTTTTCTTTACATCAGAAAGAATGTCCAACAACTCCTGCTGATTCAAGCCATCATCAAAATCGTCGAACAGCCGCTTCTGCTCGAGAATCCGCATCACATTTCCTTTCAGGTGATCATTCTGGAATGTCCTATCGTGTTCTATGCGTTTCTCCGTTTGTTCGAGCAAGGCACGCCGTTCCTGAAGATTTTCTATGATGGATTGCTGACCATCGGCAAGGATGGAAAGAAAACCTTCAATAAAATAATTCATCTCGCCAAAGGCATTAAATTTATTGGTGCGCGCGAACATTTCAAGATAGCGTTTCTGATTCTGGTGACAACCTTGGGAAAGGGAATACGCCGTATATTTGGAACAAGCCTTCGAAAGATAAAGGCTCGAAAGCAGCCGTCCAACACGGCCATTGCCATCATAGAACGGATGAATGTAACCGAAATAATAATGACCAACAGCAATCTTGATCAAGTCAGGCAGCGGTGCCCCCGCCATGAACTGTACCAGATTTTCTACCGCATCAATGATGCGTGATTCTGGATAAAGCCCTTCATGAATGCTTTTTCCAGCAACACCACTAAGCACACTGACAGCATCGGAACGAAACAGCTTGCCATCAGGCAGATCATCAGCAGCAATTTCGCCTTCGGTCACATAGTCATAGATTTTCCGCACATCTTCAGCGCTGCTTGGCGAGCACAGCTTTCCCTCAGCAATGCCGTAATAAGAATGAATCATGCTGGTCAACCGACGTTTATCTGCGCTGCCTTGTTTAAGCAGACGTGCACTTTCGGCAATTTCAGCACGCGCGCTGTGAACATTTTCCAAGGCGTTGCTGTTAAAAATTTCATCGACAACAAGATTGCGCAAAAATTGCTCCTTAGCAATGCCCGGCAATTGGCCATCGAGCATCATCAGCGCCGCATCCTGCTGATAGATACACGCCATCTGCACCATCATTTCATTGGTAGGCCGGTAGTAAAGCTGAAAAATATCCTCGCTATGCATCGGAGAAATCGTAAAGGGAAGCTTAACAGTCGTTTCATCCTGCATCAGCGCAGCATGATAATCGCGCGCTCCTTGCTCATCATTTTTCCAATTCTTGTACCATTTTTTATAGAAATACTCCATGCCGCACCTCCTTTCTCTTAAAATAGCATATTTTCCAAAGAAAGATCAATATTTCTCTTTTTATTCTTTCAAAAAATGCGTTTTTTCGCAAATATATCAGTGTTTACTTTTTCTTTCTTGCAAAAAACGTCATTTTTATTATTTAAGTCCTTTTGTACATATTTCCATCGTGCCTTTTGTCAGGAATTGGTAACAAATGTCACGAAAATATCACGATTAGCACCCACCTCTTGCGAGTGCTAATAAAACGTGCTATCATACAATTGTACCAAGAGAGAAGGACCTGAAAGGGGTTCCTCCCCATAGGGCATAAGCAATAAATGATATGTTCAAAGAAATGGAGGAATGACTTATGTTACCTAGAATTTTTGGTGAAGACTTGTTTGATGATTTCTTTAATGATGATTTTATGATGCGTCCTATGACATACAACGCAGCACCTCAGATGATGAAAACAGATGTGCGCGAAATGGACAACACCTATGAATTAGATATTGATCTGCCAGGCTTCAAGAAAGAAGACATTAAGGTAGACTTGAAAGATGGCACATTGACCATCAGCGCTGCACGCAACACCGAAACCAACGAAAAGGACGACAACGGCAAATTGATCCGCCAAGAACGCTATGCCGGCACCTGCAAACGTAGTTTCTATGTTGGCGATGTTCAGCCAACCGATATCAATGCAAAATATGAAGACGGTATCTTGAAACTGTCTGTTCCTAAATTCGATAAGACGGCGGTCCCAAGCGGCTCCACCATTGCTATTGAATAATCTCGAATAAAACATGCAGAAACATTAACTCCCTGCCTACATTGACATACATACACCCCCTTAAAAAATGAGCCCCGCGTTCCAGCGAACGCGGGGCTCATTTTTTGTGTTTTACAGCCGCTTCCCCAGCTGATAGGCTTCTTCCAAGGCTGGATGGCCAGCGATGGCGCCAGGTTCGCGGACGCCGCTGACGAGGATATGGCCAAGGTCTTCGATGTTGAAGTAGCGCAGGATCATGCGGTATTGCAGGAGAATGGCGTCGAATAGATCGGGCAAGGTGTTGCCGGAAACAAGCAGCAAAGCTGCGCGTTTGATGGCGAATGTATTGCGCAGTGGGGTGTGCAGGCGATCGATGAGGGCTTTGAGCTGGGCGCTGATGCCATAGAAATACACGGGCGAGGCGACGATGAGGGTGTCGGCCGCAGCCAATGCGGCGTAAACCTGCGTCATATCGTCCTTTTGAAAGCAGGCGTGGTCTGGCGCCGTGGCACAGCGTTCACAGCCAATACAAGGGTGAATGTTCAGTGTCGCTATAGACAGCACCGTCACCTGATGCCCAGCCGCTTCTGCGCCGCGCACAAAGGCCTGAACCAGCTGCGCCGTGTTGCCCTGCCGACGCGCACTGCCGTGGAGCACAACGATGTTGGACATAAGATGAACCTCCTATTACAATAAATTTGGACAGGAAAACCAGATCTTCCATCCAGCTTTCCTTCCATCTCGTGCCTAAACTACAATAAGAGGA
>CALJRU010000013.1 GCA_937976375.1 uncultured Peptococcaceae bacterium
TTGCTTTTTCAAGCACTGGATTTTGTTCGCTTGGCTGTTTAATTTTCAAAGAACATCTCGCTGTCTCAGGGGCTTGCCCCCGACAGCTCATTCATAATACCACCTGATTTTTAAATCGTCAAGGGCTTTTTTAAAAAAAGTTGCGTTTTTTGTTAATTTCTTTTGTAGATAGACAAACGGCACCCCTGTAATCCGGGATGCCGCTGCTTTTTCTTATCGTCCAAAGCGTGGTTTATTGTACTTTTTGAGGTGTGTCAGTATTTCATCGAGTTCTTCTTTATCTTGGCGAATGGTGGCTAATTCTTTTTGGTAGATATCTGCCGCCTTGCCAAGAATAGATTCGCTTTGCTCCAAAGATGCCATGACTGTATTCTCTGCGCGTTCCCAGTATCCTTGATAATCATTTTCGGCTTTTTCAAGATATTTGCTGAGAATCTCTACGCTGCGTTGACGGCTGCTTGTCAATTCAGAGCGCGCTTCATTGAGCTTTTTGGTGCTTTCTTCTTTTGTCGTTGTCATGCGAACAGCAATCTGTTCATCTGCCTCATCAAACTTTTCTTTGATTTCAGCTTCTGTTTCTGCAAGAAGTTGGCGTGCTAAGGTTTTTGCATCATTGAGAATGGTATCTGCCTGTTTGGTTGCATTTTGAATAATGGTCTGCGCGCGGTCTCTAGCACGTTCTAATGGTCTATAATCGTCTTCTGTGTGTTCACTAACCAGACGATCAATCAGTTTGTCTTCTGAAGCACAGTCAATATAGGATGGGTCCACTTCACAAATTGCTGTCAGTGAACGGATCAATCGCAGTGTTTTTTCTCTTGGAACAAGCACTTCTGTTTTGTGAAGCATCGGCGCGCGGCCTTCCTCGAGAAGCTTTTGCAGATGATGCAGGTCTTCGCAGATGGATTGACCTTTTTTCTGTGCTGCGCGTGCTTCAGCAAGGTCATTATCAGCGGAAGTATTCTGCCCGTTTTCTGGCTCAACGGCTTGTTGCGGTTCAATAATGTTATCATTTTCCGATGCATCTGGCTGCGTTTCTTGCTCTTTTTCATCAGTATCTTCTGCCTCTTCGACGTCATCTGATGCTGGCTGCTCCACGGTTTCAGGTTGTACAAAACGCGGTTTTTTTATGCGTCGTGCGGCTGGTTTCACGAGGTCTTTAAAGGTAAGCGGATCTGGTCCATCATCATCTTCTTCGTCGTCCGCTGTGACGTCTTTTTCCTCAGAAGGATATTCTTCCAGAACAGGGTTCGGGTCTTGAGCCGATTCCGCTTCTATTTTATTTCTCAGTCCTGGTTCTTGGTCCAGCGATTCAAGATCGTCCATGAAGCTTGCTCTTGCTTTTTCAGCCTGTTCTCGAATGGCCGTATTCTGTACGGTTTCAGTTGTTTCTTCCTGTGGCTCTTCTATATCAGCTTCTTCAAGCGATTCCAAATCTTGCTGTTCTTGAGCCTCTTTGGCGAGTGCCGCTTCCTCTTCTTCGTAACGTTCCATATATTCACCAATGGTGGCATTTGGATCAATACTCTCTGTAAATTGAGTACCTTCTTCGAGGTTAATGTCTGGCACTTCTTCCGTTGAAACCGGAGATACATCCGAGTTTTTTCTTGAAAATGCAGCGTCGCTTAGCACATTGCAAACATTATAGCGATCATTTTCTGCTTGTGAAAATAAGTTCTCTTTTTCAGGCATTCTTGCACGCCTCCTGCTTCAGTCTATTATTTCTCATTATATCCTCTGTTACTGTTTTTGTCCATCCACACCACAATTTCTCCATGCTAGCAACAAAAAAAGATCCTGCAGTTTTTAACCACAAGATCTTTTTCGTTTTTAGTCGGCATTATCACCTGGTGACTGCTGTGCATTAAACACTTCTCGCATGCTGTAGGTTCCAAATGCATCGTTTGTCGCCTGATCCAGCAATGTGACAGTTACATCAATTTCTTCCTCAGGTCTGCCTGCATACAACTGGTAGGCTGTTCCTGCCGAATACAACATCCCGAGTTTTTCTTCGCCGTTCTGCGCTTGAAAAGCTTCTCGATTAACTGTCACGTCAAAGGCACTCATATCATCATTATAGCTGACATTCACCAAACCTGGCACCTCGCCATTATCAAGGGCGGTTTGTAAACTTTCCTCAAAGTGAGTCTTAAAGCCAAGCAATAATTCCTGCTGCTTTTCTGGTGTCATGGTATAAGTTACCGAGTCATCCTCGCCAATGCTCACAGAAATATCCTCTGATTGAGCATTTTCCTTGATTTCCTCATCACTTTGATCGCCGATCACATTGCGCGGAACAGTAACCGTCACTGTTTTTTCTTCCGCACTGGTATCCGGTTCACCACTGCCACACCCGGCAACGCCCACCATCAACAGCAACAGCAAAATGATCCCTAATTTCTTCATCGGCGCCTCCGATTCAGACGTTTCATTGATAACAAAAAAGCCACCCTACACCAGGCAGCTTCTTCTATCTAAACTTACGCCATTTTGTTGTAAGCCTTCATGATTCTGGATTTCTTGTTTGCAACGTTGTTCTTGTGAAGCAGACCCTTAGAACCAGCCTGATCGAGCTTCTTCACAGCAAGCGTCATTGCTTCAGCAGCTTTCGCTTTATCCCCAGCTTCAACTGCATGATCAAACGCCTTAACAGCGGTACGAACAGCACTCATAGCGCTGGCATTGCGAAGGCGACGAACCTGATCAGTTTTAGCGCGTTTCTTTGCAGATTTGATATTTGCCAATGCGCACACCTCCTTTTACCCTCTCGCGAGCGATTTTAACACGAAATATAATATCATATCGCGAACCTTTAATCAATGACTTTTTGCCATGTTTTTCGCCTTATCGCACAAAAAAGAGCGTTCCTTTTCTTTAAGAAACGCTCTTCAAAAAATTAGTCATCCAAAGGCTTGAATGCGGACTTGGTTGCGCCACACAAAGGGCAGCGCCAGGTATCTGGCAAATCTTCAAAAGAAGTGCCTGCAGGAATTTTTCCTTTTCTGTCACCCTTGGTTGGCATATACATGTAACCGCAAGTTGGCATTTGGCACTGATAGATACGCATATCTTTTTCTTCGCTCATCACTCACTCCTCCTTTCTAAGGTTTTAAACAAACGACTTAAGCGCCGAATAGTGTCATAAAATAGGGCAGCAACAACCCAATACACAACAAAACGACAAGAACAGTCACTAAAATTCGCGTTAATTTACTCTGACTGCGTCTCATGCATGCTGACTCCCTTCACGGAAATAGCGTTCGATGTCGGACATAACAATGCCACCATCTCCAACAGCTGTGGTTACCTGACGCACGCTCTTTTCTCGAACATCACCAATTGCATACACACCCGGAATATTCGTTGCCATGTTTTCATCAGTAATGACATAACCACGTTCATCCACTTTAAGTCCCTCAGGATACACTTCCTGATTTGGACTATAGCCAACGAAAATAAAGCAGCCATCAAAATTCCATTCTTTCACTTCACCAGTTTTTACATTTTTTGTGACCACTGTACGCAGCTGTTCGTCACCTTCCAATGACGTAACTACAGTATCCCAGACAAAGTGGATCTTTTCATTTGCAAAAGCCACTTCCTGGCTGCGCTTATTGGCACGCAATTCATCGCGACGATGAAAAACAGTAACACTGTTACACATATTAGCGAGATAAATGGCATCTTCTACAGCCACATCACCGCCGCCAACCACACAAACATCCTTGCCACGGAAGAAGAACCCATCACAAGTGCCGCAGTAACTGACACCATGACCACGGAAAGTATCTTCATTTGGCACGCCTAAGGTACGAGGATGTGCACCAGTGGCAATAATAACGGCGTGCGCTTCATATTCTTTTTCTTCTGTACCAGTCGTTGTAACGACCTTCTTCACATCGCCTTCAACTTCCAAACGCACAACTTGCTCAAAAACAAATTCTGCACCAAAAGCCTGCGCATGTTCATAAAACTTCATCCCAAGTTCTGCACCGGCAATGCCTTCTGGATAGCCTGGGAAATTTTCTATTTTATCAGTTGTCGAAGCCTGACCACCAGGCATCCCTAGTTCAAACACGGTGACGCTGTATCCGGCGCGGCGTGCATAAACACTTGCTGTCATACCAGCAGGACCGGCCCCAATAATTGCTACATCGATCATTTGAATTCCTCCTATTTAATCAAACGCCAGTGACAGGAGTCGAACCTGCGGCCAATGGTTTAGGAAACCACTGCTCTATCCTCTGAGCTACACCGGCATGCCATTCAACACGCGTCATTCACGATGGTTCAAGTATAACACGACGCTGCACATACGTCAAAAATAATCACACCTCAGCAGGCAGGTTTTTTCATTTTGAACATGTTCTCTTGCAAGCAAAACTTTGCAATCAAAACCACCCGTTGAACGGGTGGTTTGATAGGCCCTATAAGGGCCTGTTA
>CALJRU010000014.1 GCA_937976375.1 uncultured Peptococcaceae bacterium
GCTGAATCTTGCGTTCTTCGACAGGGTTCCCCTTCTGCACTTCTGCGCCGGAAGTTTCCAGCGAGTCGACGTTCTGGTTCTTGGAGGAACCGGTGGCGCCGCCGCAGCCGTCGCGGCCGGTTTTGCCGCCGAGGAGCACGACGATGTCGCCCGGTTCTGGGCGCTTGCGGACGATGTTTTCAGCAGGCGCTGCAGCAACCACAGCTCCTACTTCCATGCGCTTGGCTTCGTAGCCAGGATGGTAGACTTCGTCGACGATGCCGGTGGCCATGCCGATCTGGTTGCCGTAGGAAGAAAAGCCCTTGGCAGCCAGGGTGCAGATTTTGCGCTGTGGCAGCTTGCCTTTGAGGGTTTCCTCAATCGGCTTGCGTGGGTCGGCTGCGCCGGTCACGCGCATGCTCTGGTACACATAACTGCGGCCGCTGAGCGGGTCACGAATGGCGCCGCCGAGGCAGGTGGCCGCACCGCCGAACGGTTCGATTTCCGTAGGGTGGTTGTGGGTTTCGTTCTTAAACATGTAGATCCATGGCTCTTTGACGCCGTCGATGTCTACATCGGCCTTGATGCTGCAGGCGTTGATTTCTTCGCTTTCGTCAAGATTGCGCACGAGGCCATGTTTCTTGAGGTATTTGGTGGAAATGGTGCCGAGGTCCATGAGGGAGATTGGCGGCCATTTTTCGCGGTCTGCGTAGACGTCGTCACGCAGCGCGAGGTATTCGTCGTACACCTTCTGCACGGTTGGGTCTTCGATGGTCACATCGGTGATGACGGTGTTGAAGGTGGTGTGACGGCAGTGGTCGGACCAGTAGGTGTCGATCACTTTCAGTTCGGTTTCGGTTGGGTCGCGCTGTTCCTCGATGAAGTAGCTCTGCAGGAAGGCGAGGTCGTCCACGTCCATGGACAAGCCATAGGCTTTGACGATGTCGGCGAGGCCGTCGCGGTCCGCAGCGATAAGGCCGGTCACCGTTGGCACGGTGTCAGCAGCTGGTGCTGGCTGTTCGAAGGCTTCCGGCTTTTCGAGGGCGGCCAGGCGCGCTTCCACTGGGTTGACGAGGTAGTGTTCCACGGCCTTGATGTCGTCGGCGCTGAGGCTGCCGCTGAGCACATAGACGAGCGCGGTCTTAACGACTGGGCGTTCGCCGGTGACGACTTCGATGCACTGGGCGCAGGAATCGGCGCGCTGGTCGTATTGGCCAGGCAGCGGTTCCACAGCCAGGATGGTTTTATCGGTATAGGCTTCCGGCAGGTTTTCGGTGTAGATGGTGTCTACACGTGGTTCCGAAAGCACGAGGTTGCAAATTTGTTTGGTATCGAGCGCAGCCTGCAGGTCCAGGTCGTAGCGACGGATGATGCGCACGTCGTCCAGGCCCTTCAGGCCCAGGTCGCGGCGCAGCGATTGCAGGAGCGCGGTGTTTTCTTCACGAAACTCTTCCTTGCGTTCCACAAAAAAGCGTTTGATTTCGCTCATGTTGTTCTCCCCTTACTTCAAAGCACGGGCGCCAATGTCGCGGCGGAATTGCATGTGGTCAAAGCTGATCTTTTCCACGGCGGCATAGGCTTTGTCGATGGCGCCTTTGATGGTGGTGTCTTTCGCAGTCACGCCGAGCACACGGCCGCCATTGGTGACGATCTGGTCGTCTTTCAGCGCGGTGCCGGAATGGAAGACGATGGCTTCTTCTTCTGAGATGGTGTCGAGGCCATGGATTGGCACGCCCTTTTCGGAGCTGGCTGGATAGCCGCCAGAGGCCATGATGACGCAGACAGCCGCTTCATCGTACCATTCCAGGGTGGCCTGGTCGAGGGTGCCGTCCAGGCAGGCCTGGAAGAGATCGACAATGTCGGATTTCATGCGGACCATGATTGGCTGGGTTTCTGGATCGCCGAAGCGCACGTTGTATTCGAGCACGCGTGGACCTTTTTCGGTCAGCATCAGCCCGGTGTAGAGAATGCCGGTGAATGGTGCGCCTTCGGCAGCCATAGCGGCGATGGTTGGAGCGATGATGGTTTCATTGACCAGCTTGGAGAGTTCTTCGGTGTACACTGGGGCTGGTGAATACGCGCCCATGCCGCCGGTGTTTGGCCCTTTGTCGCCGTCGAAGATGCGTTTGTGGTCCTGAGCGGACACCATTGGCAGCACATGCTTGCCGTCAGCGAAAGCGAGCACGCTGACTTCCGGCCCTTCCATGTATTCTTCGATGACGATGGTGGCGCTGGCGTCGCCGAAGGCGTGATCGGCGAGCATGTCTTCGATGGCTTTGTCGGCTTCTTCGCGGGTCATGCAGATGATGACGCCCTTGCCGGCAGCGAGGCCGTCGGCTTTGACCACGCAAGGCACGCCGATTTCATCGACGAAAGCCTTGGCTGGTGCCACTTCGGTGAAGGTGTCGAAGGCAGCCGTTGGGATGTTGTACTTCTTCATAAGTTCCTTGGAGAACGCCTTGCTGCCTTCGAGGCGTGCAGCGGCCTTGTTAGGGCCGAAGCAAGCCAGGCCGGCTTCCTGGAAGGCGTCCACGACGCCGAGGGTCAGCGGCAGTTCTGGGCCAACGACGGTGAGGTCGATGGCTTCGGCTTTGGCGAAGTCCACGAGGCCCTGGATGTCATCAACTTTGATGTTGACGAGGGTTGCCACGTCGATCATGCCGATGTTGCCTGGGGCAGCGTAGATTTCAGCGTCTGGGTGCTGTGCCAGTTTCCAGCAGAGGGCGTGTTCACGACCGCCGCTGCCAATTACTAATATTTTCATAGTGCCATCCTCTCTTAGTGTTTGAAATGACGTACGCCAGTGAAGACCATGGCGATGCCGAACTTGTTGCAGGCGTCGATGACTTCCTGGTCGCGGATGCTGCCGCCTGGCTGAATGATCGCGGTTATGCCGGCTTTGGCAGCCACTTCGATGTTGTCAGCGAATGGGAAGAATGCATCGGAAGCGAGCACGGCGCCTTTGGCCTTGTCGCCAGCGTGTTTGAGGGCGATGTCGCAGGAGCCGACGCGGTTCATCTGACCAGCGCCAACGCCGATGGAAACGCCGTCCTTGGCAACGACGATGGCGTTGCTCTTAACATGCTTCACCACGTTCCAAGCAAAGACGAGGTCGTCCAGCAGGGCTGGGTCTGGCTGGGTTTCGGTGACCACTTTCAGGGAAGCTGGGTCCAGGTGATGAATGTCGCGTTCCTGAACGAGGAAGCCGCCGCTGATGGTTTCGATCCAAGGGGTGGTTACCTGGCCGCAGGCGTGGGTGTCGAGGATGCGCAGCTTTTCTTTCTTGTGCAGCACGTCAATAACGCCGTCTTCATAGCCTGGTGCAATGACGGCTTCGAAGAAGGTCTTGATGATTTCTTCAGCGGTAGCCTTGTCGAGCACGCGGTTGAAAGCGATGATGCCGCCGTAGGAAGACATTGGATCGGCTTCATGAGCCTTGGTGAAGGCTTCGAGCACGCTCTGGCCAACAGCAAAGCCGCATGGGTTGGTGTGCTTGATGATGGCGCAGGCTGGACGGTCGGTGAATTCGTTGACCATCTGCCAAGCAGCGTCGGTGTCAACGATGTTGTTGTAGGACAGTTCCTTGCCGCCGAGCTGTTCCGCACCAGCGAGGGTGCCAGGCTTCTTGGAATTGACATAGAAGGCAGCCTTCTGATGAGGGTTTTCGCCGTAGCGCAGGGTCTGCTTGAGCTGACCGCCGAAGCTGTAGGATGGTTCGAAAACGCTGTCGGCAAACTGGCTGACCAGATACTGGCTGATGGCTGCGTCGTAGCGGGCCGTCATTTCGAAAGCACGCATAGCGTAGCGCTGACGCATCTCGAGCGTGATGCCTTCGTCGCTCTTGAGGGCAGCAATGACATCGTCATACTGGGATGGGTCAACAACGATGGTGACGCGTTCGTGGTTTTTGGCCGCAGCGCGCACCATGGTTGGGCCGCCGATATCGATGTTTTCGATGGCGGTCTGGAGGTCGACGTCGTCCTTGGCGATGGTTTCTTCAAATGGATAAAGATTGATGGCCACCAGGTCGATTGGGGTGATGTCCATTTCTTTTAAGGTATTCAGGTGTTCTTCGGTGTTGCGTGCCAAAATGCCTGCATGAATGATTGGATGCAGGGTTTTTACACGTCCATCGAGGATTTCAGGGAACTTGGTCACATCGCTGACTTCCAGCACAGGAATGCCAGCTTTGCGCAGGGCACGCGCGGTGCCACCGGTTGAAAGAATTTCGTAGTCCAAAGCGATCAATGCTTTGGCAAATTCCTGCAGTCCCGTTTTATCAGATACACTAATTAAAGCTCTTTTCACGTTATCACACCTCTACTTCTTGATTTTTACACAACGATTGTCAAATGTCACTTTATGGTCTGCGATCAGCTGCAGACAGACAGAATAAATCTGGTGCTCTTGTACAAGAATGCGCGCCGATAAACTGTCTTCATCATCGTCGTCCTGAACCGGCACTGGCACCTGAGCAATGATTGGGCCGTGGTCCAGTTCGGCGTCAACGAAATGCACGGTGCAGCCGCTGACTTTCACGCCGTAATCGACGGCCTGCTTTTGTGCGTGCAGGCCTGGAAACGACGGCAGGAGCGATGGATGAATGTTGACCACTGGGCAGCCAACATTTGCGAGAAAATCTGCGCCGAGGATCTTCATGTAGCCTGCCAGCACGATAAGGTTGCAAGGCACTTTTTTGACTTCTGCCAAAACGGCTTCTTCGTAGGCTTCTCTGCTGGCAAACTGGGTTTCATCCACACATACGTGAGGAATGTTCTTTTCTGCGGCGTAGGCCAGGACGTTTGCCTGCGGCTTGTTGGACAAGAGCAGGGAAACTTCCACGTTGGTCAATGCGCCAGACTCAATGTTTTCCACAATGGCTTTGAAATTGGAGCCGCGTCCGGACGCAAATACTACGATTTTCAAACGAATCCTTCCTTTCCTTACTTGATGACTACGTGTCCGTCGCCGTCGGTGATTTCGCCGATGCGATAGAAGGTTTCGTTTTGTGCGGTCAGGGTCTGAGCGACGTCGTCGGCCTTGTCTTTGTCGACGATGATGACAAAGCCAATGCCCATGTTGAAGGTCTTGTACAGTTCAGTATCTTCAAGGTTGCCGGCTTTGGCCAGGGCGTCGAAGATGGCTGGGCGTGGCCAGGTGGTGCGGTCGAAGACAGCGTTGACGGTCTTAGGCAGCACGCGTGGCACGTTTTCCAAGAGCCCGCCGCCAGTGATGTGTGCCATGCCGAGGATGGCGTCTGGGCAGGCGTCGAGCAGCGCCAGCACGCTCTTGACATAGATCTTGGTTGGTTCGAGCATGACTTCGCCAACGCTCTTGCCACTGTCCTGGAATGGGTCGGTCAGGGCTTTGCCTTCGACTTCCAGCATGAGCTTGCGCGCCAGGGAGAAGCCGTTGGAGTGCAGGCCGCTGGATGGCAGGCCGAAGATGACGTCGCCGGCTTTGATTTTGGAGCCATCGATGATTTTCTTGCGGTCCACGACGCCGACGCAGAAACCAGCCACGTCGTATTCGCCAACCTTGTAGAAGCCTGGCATTTCAGCAGTTTCACCGCCGACGAGGGCGCAGTTGGACTGCACGCAGCCGTCAGCCACGCCTTTGACAACCTGCGCCAGCTGTTCTGGCGAGAGCTTGCCAACTGCCACGTAATCGAGGAAGAACAGTGGTTCTGCACCGCTGACGAGGATGTCGTTGACGCACATGGCAACGGCGTCGATGCCGATGGTGTCGTGCTTGTTCATGTCGAAGGCCAGCTTCAGCTTGGTGCCGACGCCGTCGGTGCCGCTGACGAGCACAGGCTCTTCATACTTGGACTTGTCGAAAGCGAACAGGCCGCCGAAGCCGCCGAGCCCGCCAATCACTTCTGGACGCTGGGTCTGTTTGACGTAAGGTTTAATCAATTCAACGGAAGCATTGCCTGCATCAATATCGACACCGGCATCTTTATAGGTAATCATTTTCTTTTCCACGGATAGCCCTCCTAGGATCATTTCGATTTTTTGCATGCAGGGTGACCCAAGCAATAGTCCCCATTCAGACAAGCCACGCAATAGTCGTCGGTGCCGCCAACGGCTTCATAGAGCCCTTCCAGGCTGAGATAATGAAGGCTGTCGGCGCCAATGTATTCACGAATTTCTTCGATGGACTTGTTGGCTGCGATCAGTTTGTCGCGCTCTGCTGTGTCGATCCCATAGTAGCAAGGATACAGGACCGGTGGGCAGGTGATGAGCATGTGCACCTCGGCAGCGCCGCGTTCGCGCAGAAGCGCCACAAGGCGGCGGCTGGTGGTACCGCGAACGATGGAGTCATCGACAACGGCGACTTTCTTGCCGCCGATTTCTTCGCGGATTGGGCTGAGTTTGAGGTTGACCATGCGTTCACGCATTGCCTGAGTTGGCTGGATGAAGGAACGCGCGGTGTAGCGGTTCTTCAAAATGCCCTGGGTGAATGGTTTGCCGCTGGCTTCAGCATAGCCGATGGCGGCAGTGGTGCCGGAGTCTGGCACTGGGATGACGATGTCAACGCCGAGGTCGCCGGTTTCACGCGCCAAAATAGCGCCCATGCGGCGGCGGGACTGGTTGACGTTGATGCCGTCGATGGTGCTGTCCGGACGTGCAAAGTACACATATTCAAAGATGCAGTGCGCGGTCTTGTCGGCTTTCTGTGTTGCTACAGAGTGTACGCCATCTTCATCGATGACGATGATTTCACCTGCTTCGACGTCGCGCACGAAGTCTGCACCGACGGTGTCCAGGGCGCAGGATTCAGATGCGACCACGTAGCCAGCGCCGTTTGGCAGTGCACCGATGCACAGCGGACGGTTGCCGTATGGGTCACGGGCGGCAAAGATTTTGCCGTCGTTGACCGCAACAAGCGCATAGGACCCTTCCAAGTCGAGCATTGCTTTGTGCATGGCCACGTCCATGCTGTTTTCTGCATAGCGCGCCAACAGGTTGCAAATGACTTCGGTGTCTGTCGTGGTCTGGAACAGTGAGCCGGTCTTTGCCAGCGAGTCGCGCAGTTTTTCGGTGTTGGTCAGGTTGCCGTTGTGGGCCAGGGCGAACTGTCCCTGGTAGTAGTTGGCCACGATTGGCTGGGTGTTCAGTTCGCTGGTTTCCCCAGTCGTTGCATAGCGCACGTGTCCGATGGCGAGGCTGCCTGGGAGACCGGCCAAGATGTCTTCATTGAAGACATCATTGACCAAGCCAAGGCGTTTGTGAAAGCGGATCTTGCCCTCGTTCCAAACCGCCAAACCACAGCCTTCCTGTCCACGATGCTGCAGGGCAAAAAGCCCTAAATATGCGAGCTGCGCCACGTCGATGCCAGGCGCGCAGATCGCAAATACGCCACACTCTTCGTGGATCCCATCATCAGTAATTCGAGCCATGATGTTTCTCCCCCTGGTTTGTCGGATTAAAGGCCGATGTTTTTCAAACGGTTGTACACTTCAATGTAAGCTTCTTCTACGCCGCCAAGGTCTCTTCTGAAACGGTCCTTGTCGAGTTTTTCGTGGGTGTCTTTATCCCAGAGACGGCAGGTGTCAGGAGAGATTTCATCAGCGAGGATGATGGTGCCGTCTGGGGTGCGGCCAAATTCGAGCTTGAAGTCAACGAGAACGAGGTTGGCTTTGTCGAAGATCTTCTGCAGGATCTCGTTGATCTTGAATGCCTGAGCGATGATGTTGTCGATTTCTTCATCGGTAGCAAGGCCCAGAGCGGTAGCATGATAACGGTTGATCATTGGATCGCCGAGGTCATCGTTCTTGTAGGAGAATTCGAGGATTGGCTGTGGCAGCACTTCGCCTTCTTCTCTGCCAACGCGCTTTGCCAGGGAACCAGCGATAACGTTTCTGCAGATGACTTCGAGAGGCACGATTTCTACGCGCTTAACGAGCTGATGGTTGTCGTCGATGAATTCTACGAGATGGGTTTCAACGCCTTCTTTTTCCAGTTCACGGAACAGCATGGCGCTGACTTTGTTGTTGATCACGCCTTTGCCTTCGATGGTGCCGCGCTTTTCGCCGTTGAATGCGGTAGCGTCGTCTTTGTACTCTACCATGTACAGCGCGTCATCGCTGGTTTTGAAAACTTTCTTTGCTTTGCCTTCATACAACTGTTCCAATACTTCTACTGCCATAATTGATAGCCTCCTAATAAATATATGTTGATTGATGGTAATGGGTAAAAATTAGTTTAAGCCGCAGCGTTCGAAAATTTCATCGACGTGGCGGAGGTGATAATGATAGTCAAATGCATCGTCCAAATCTTCTTTGGTGAGCGCGCCCATGATAGCTGGGTCTTCTTCGAGAAGCGGACGGAATGGCAACTGTTCGTCCCAAGCGCGGGCGGTCTTAGGCTGAACGAGGTCGTAAGCCTGTTCGCGGCTCATGCCCTTTTCAATGAGCTTGAGCATGACGCGCTGAGAATAAATGAGACCGAAGGTAGCACCCATGTTGCGTTTCATGTTTTCTGGGAACACGGTCAGGGTGTCGACGATCTTTGCGAAACGATTCAGCTGATAGTCGAGGAGAATCGTTGCGTCTGGCAGAATGATGCGTTCTGCGGAGGAATGGGAGATGTCGCGTTCATGCCACAGTGCCACGTTTTCATAAGCGGTGTGCATGTAACCGCGCAGCACGCGTGCGCAGCCGCACATGTTTTCAGAACCGATTGGGTTGCGCTTGTGAGGCATTGCGGAAGAGCCCTTCTGACCAGCAGCGAAGTATTCTTCCACTTCACGCTGTTCGGTCTTCTGCAGGCCGCGGATTTCGGTGGCGAAACGTTCCACAGAGGTGGCGATCAGCGCGATGGCTGCCAGGTATTCAGCATGCAGGTCGCGAGGCAGCACCTGGGTGGATACTTCCTGTGGACGGATGCCGAGGTGTTCGCAAACGTATGCTTCAACAGCTGGTGGGGTGTTGGCGAAGGTGCCGACAGCGCCGGAAATCTTCCCAGCTTCTACGCCCTTGGAAGCATGTTCGAAGCGTTCGATGTTGCGCTTCATTTCGGAATACCAGTTCAGCAGCTTGAGGCCGAAAGTGGTTGGTTCTGCGTGTACGCCATGGGTGCGGCCCATTTCAACAGTGTATTTGTATTTTTTGGCTTTTTCGCCGATGACGTCTTTGAGGTGTTCCAGATCCTTTTTGAGGATGTCGTTGGCTTGCTTGAGCAGGTAGCCATAAGCGGTGTCAACAACGTCGGTGCTGGTCAGGCCGAAATGCACCCACTTCTTTTCATCGCCCAGGGATTCAGACACGGTTCTGGTGAAAGCCACCACGTCGTGTTTGGTCTGCTTTTCGATTTCATAGATGCGGTCCACATCAAAGCGCGCATTTTTGCGCAGTGCTGCGGCGTCTTCCTTTGGCACTTCGCCAAGTTCGGACCATGCTTCAGCGGCCAGAATTTCAACTTCCAGCCAAGCAGCGAATTTGTTTTCTTCGGTCCAGATCTGGGCCATTTCCTCTCTGCTGTAACGATTAATCATTGCATACCTCCATTACTTTCCACTTTGTGCAAGGGTTTCCTGAATCTTTGCGTTCTTCTTCTGAACGGATTCTTTCATGTTTTCTTTGTAGGCAATCAGTTTATCGCGCAGGCTGTCGTCGGCTGTTGCCAAAATCTGTACAGCCAGAAGGCCTGCGTTCTTTGCACCGTCAATCCCAACGGAAGCAACTGGAACGCCGGAAGGCATTTGCACAATGGCATAGAGAGCATCCAGGCCATTCAGCGCGGTGGCATTGATCGGCACACCAATAACTGGCAAAACTGTTTTTGCTGCGATGACCCCTGGCAGATGCGCTGCCGCACCAGCACCAGCAATAATCACTTTCAAGCCGCGTTCAGCAGCTGTTTCAGCATAATTCAGCGTATCTTCCGGCGTACGATGTGCACTGGACACCTTCACTTCATAGCCAACGCCAAATTCTTCCAGGATATCGACAGTTTTCTTCATTAGTGGGAAATCAGAGTCACTGCCCATCACAATTCCGACTTTTACATTCATGTTTTTGCCTCCATTTCGATCATCGCTCAAAAATAAAAAGCCCAAGGTGGATAGGTTCCTTCCTCTCTTCGTAAAGTGTAGGAAACCTACCCGCCTGGGCTTTTATCCCTTCGGTGTAGCAGCCAAGTGCCCATACCACTTGGTTGGAATGTTTCCACCCTAGGTATGCTTTCCCGCATGTTGACATATTCACATATATCCAATGACGGTGATCTATTTCTTTCTTTAGCGCTAGTGCGCACATAATAGTACAGTATTACTTTATCACAGCTGATGGTGAACGTCAACGCTCCAACAAAAAAAGCGCCGACTTTTACACCTAAAAAGCATCAGGAAAGTGTTCCAGCTGTGCCGACTTTCCCTCGCCGACGACGGTGATCACGTCAAAGCGACAGGCGTGGGCCTGATAGCGCGGGTGCGCCTGCAAAAACTGCCTGGCCGCCGCACGAATGCGCTTCTGTTTGCGCACGTCCACCGTTTCAATCGGGTGGCCAAAGTCACAGTCATGCTTGCTGCGCACCTCGGTGAACACCACAACGCCATCACGCGCCAGGGAAACGATGTCGATCTCCCCTTGACGGGTGCGATAATTGCGCGCCAAAATGCGATGGCGCTGCGCACGCAGAAAACGCTCCGCCTGCTTTTCACTGGCGCGGCCAAAATCCTGCCGCGCGTCCATTAAAAGAGACTGCTGACGACTTTGTTGATTTCCTTGCCATCGGCTTTGCCGGAAAGGGCTGGCATAACCACCTTCATGATGGCGCCTTTGTTCTTAGGATCGATGGCGATGCCGTTTTCTTCAAGCAGCTTCAGCACTTCAGCCTTGATTTCGTCGTCGCTCAGCTGTTTTGGCATGTACTGTTCCAGCACAGCCAGTTCCGCTTCGAGTTCTTCCAGCTTATCAGGACGGCCCTTGGACATCTCGATGGCTTCCTTCACCTGCTTCACCTGCTTGGCAACAGCCTTGGCGCTGTCGGCTTCAGTTGGCTCCTGACCCAATTCCTTCTTAATATAGATCAGATCGGAAAGAATATTGGTAATGACCTTGTTTTTCAGTTTGTCCTTTTCCTTCAAGGCCTTCATTTTTTCTTTTCTGAAATCATCGTATAACATTGTTCTGCATCCTCCTTAACAAATAAAGAATGTAGAATTGCACGCAATTCTACATTGTTCGTCGATCAATTATTTAATGGCTGTTCGGCATCCGACTTTGGTGCCTTCTTTGAGAAAAACGCCGCCTTCACAGCTTTCAGCATGAAGGAAAACGCCATGCCCACCATGGTGACCACAGGGTACATAATCGCACAAACGCTAAACAGCGCGATGCGTTTGGCAGGTTTTTCATTAAGCTTGTAGCCAGTGCCGTGGCACGTTGGGCAAAAACCTTCCAATTTTCTGCGGCGCATTTCGCCAGCGGTCAGCACAGCGCGGCCGCCGCATTCTGGGCATTTTTCATGTTCAGTGGTGGTGACCACGGTTTCGCGGTAAATGACGCCATAACCGTCGCACACAGGGCATACTTTTTCGGTGACAACCTCGCGGCCATCGACCATCTGCACCTGCTGCACACGACCCTGCTTGCAGTTTGGATTGTCACAAGGGCGTTCTTCAACGTGTTTTTTAGAAACCTTGCGTGTAATCACGCCTTTGCCCTTACACGTTGGGCATGGGAGCAGTTCATCCTCCCGGCAGCGTCCAGGCAGCACCCCTGCGCCATGGCATGTTTCACACTGGGAAGCAACTTTTGGAAAGAAAGAAGATTTATTCATGGATCAGCCTCCAATCCCTTAGAATAACAGCAGCGCGCAAACGACGATCACTGCTACGACAACCACTGCTGTACCGACCAAACCACCAACGTTCTTTTCGACAATGGTGCCTTTGCCGCCACAATAATCACATGGAATCGGTGCACAGTCCGTGCCGTCTGCATTGCAGCATTCTACCGCCCCTCTGCCTTCACACACAGGGCAAACATATTCTTTATAGAACGGATAGTTTTTGGTATATTTTCTATGTTCGGTACTCATCGCAAAGTCCCTCCAAACTTTTTTCTATTCCAATAAAATTAGTATAACACAGCGCTATTTCATGCGCAAGCAAAGCCCCGGCGATGCTTTTTATCATAAAATAATTTTGGCAGAAAACGCCCACGGATTTTTACATATTCTTTTCTCTTTTTCTTGAAAAGCCCTTGATTTTTCCGCGTCTATCTGCTATTCTAGTCAAGTATGATTTTACAGATGTTAAAGGAGGTTTTGTAATGTCCAGAAAATGCGATATTTGTGGTAAAGGTACTGCAACCGGCATGCAAGTTAGCCACTCTCATATCAGAAACAAGAAAACGTGGAAGCCTAACATTCAGAAGGTTCGTGTTGTAGTTGACGGAACCCCTAAGAAACTGAATGTCTGCACCCGCTGCTTGCGTTCCAACAAAGTACAGCGTGCAAAGTAATATGCCGAAAAACCTTAAACGAGACATAAAAATAGGTCTATTGATGAGCGAGTCGACCGCTTATCAATAGGCCTATTTTTATAGCCTTCTTTCCCTGAAACAAGAAATGGCTCAATGAAGCTCTTTTCGGCGTTTTACAATGCGGTGAAAAACGATAAAATCGCCCCATTACCACTACACAATCGCTACACACACAAACCTCTGTGCTTTATTTGCACAGAGGTTTTATAGGTAAAAAAGGATTAATCTAGCCCATCAAACGAAAAAGAGCCAACCTTATCGGTTAGCTCTTATACTCACTTTGGAACAAATTCAATTTTCAGCGTCATTCCCATCCCGTCGGCCAGTCGTTTAAGGAGATTGATGGATGGGTTTCGTGTTCCATTTTCCAGCTTACTGATATCCGCTTGGTTGATACCAGTACGTTCGGCCAATTCTTTTTGAGTGAGATGCTGAGAGGTCCTTGCCTCTACGATCGCTTTGATGATATCCATTTCCGGCTGAATTGCTTCGTATTCTTTTGCAAACTCAGGATCTTGCAATTGCTCCTGCAAATAAGTATTAAGTGTTTTCATAACTCTCGCTCCGTTCAATATAAGATTTTCTTCTTTTGATGGCTAAATCAATTTCGTTTTTAGGAGTCTTCTGCGTCTTTTTTACAAAACCATTTGTAAGAATGATACGTTGATTATAGTAGAAAAAATATAAAACTCGTGTAATATTATTTCCAAATTTACATCGTATTTCAAAGATGCCATCCTGAAGGTGCTTGCTGTATGGCTCTCTAAGACTATTACCCTTTTCGGAAAGGATCCCCAACAATCCTAACAGTTTGGCACGCATCTTGTTGTCCAACGAATCAAGAAAAATCTCAACAGGCTTCTCCCCGTTCTCACCTTCATAGAATATTACATCAAACATCAACATCTCACCTCACTGTTATTATATGGCATATATACCATATAATCAAGAAAAATACTGCTAAATAAACTAATAGTAATCGACCGCCCATGTGCTGCAAAAAATCCTGCCGCGTTCGGCAGGATTTTTTCATCATTATATAAGGCTGAAGATGGCGTGGATGTATACCACCAGCCAGAGGCTGTCGCTTTTCTTATAGATCAGTGCAATGATGGTCCCGACGACCATGCCAAATATTGCCATTGGCACCACTGCAAAGAGCGTGGAGGTGCCGCTCACAACGATGGCACGTATGCCGAAGCTGGCGCCCCAAGCCAAGCCACTGAACAGGTAGGCCCATTGGCCGCAGCCAGCCTTGTCGAGCCAGGAAAAGAACAGTCCGCGAAAGAGCAGTTCTTCGACGAAGCCAGCGATGATCAAGGCGTGCAGAATTTCGTACACGTCAACGGCGCTGACAGGCTCTTTCAAATAGACAGCAGCGACGAAAATCAGCGCCCCTACCACCATCCACAGCATTTGGCCTTTGCTTCGCAGTGCCAGAGCTGAAAACATCTGACGGCGGTCAAAAATCAGGCAGACGAGCACGGTGCCTATGAGTAGCGGCACATCAATATGCAGCGCCAGGATGGGCACCAAACCGCCGGTGACATCCGCCATATCGATCATCAGGCGCTTGGAATCAGCAAACAGGGTGACGGCATCAAACAAGGCGTATACAACGACCAGAAACAACACCCATTTTGTAAGCGTCGGTCTAGAAATTTGCGACAGCACTTGTTTTGGATTATCGATTGTCACACGTTTCGCCTCCTTATCATCATTTCCATAGGATGAAAGTATTGTACCGCAACTCGCCCGCTGGCGCAATGGTCATAAAAAATACGCCTTCCGCACGTGGCGAAAAGCGTATTTTCAATTTTAAATTTAGGTTTCAATTCTCAGTTCTTTCTTATAAAACTCAAGAAAAACTTTTTCTACAGTCGTTCGTTCATTGACTTATTGCGTTCTGCACAACAGGTCGCCTCAGCGACAAAAGACATATCCTTTTAATCTTGCATAGCAATAAGCAATTTCATTAAGCAATTGCATGGAATGAAACAACGAACCGCCTCCTTCTCTTTTGTTGTATTCATTATAGCACGTATAAAAGGGATAATCTATAAAATTTAGTGACAGTTCTGGCAATTTCTTTTTAAAATTCTGTTAAGATCTTAAACAAACCTTTCTCCACTGATTTTCTTCCCCATCATAAAAAATGTTAACCATCAGGACAAGGGGCTGTCTATCCTTTGCATCTAATAATTTATTGACAATTACAGATTCAATATTGACGCCTTTCCATGCAAATTGTAATATTATCTGTAGCGATCAATTCGCGCAACGTTTTTCACGGGAGGCATTCAATTGAGCACTTTTTCTCTGCCTGCGACGGCATTCGCTGATCAAATGCTGAACTGGTATGATGAAAATCGCCGTGTTTTGCCATGGCGTGAAAATCCCATTCCTTATTATGTATGGTTATCCGAAATCATGCTGCAGCAAACACAAGTGCAGACAGTGATTCCTTATTTCACGCGGTTCATCGCCGCACTGCCGAGCATTGCAGATCTCGCAGAGGTGACACCCACCCAGCTCCACAAATTGTGGGAGGGGCTGGGCTACTACTCGCGTGCAGACCGTCTTCGTGAAGCAGCCCAGCTGCTTGTTGAACAGTACAATGGCCTTTTGCCTGAAACGTACAGCGAGCTGCTAACGCTGCCTGGCATCGGCCCTTATACGGCAGGCGCCATTGCCTCGATCGCATTTGGCGAACGTGTCTGCGCCGTTGATGGCAATGTACTGCGCATTCTCAGCCGAATCACTGCCTACGATGGCCCCATCAATGTGGCATCAAGTGCCAAGCCTTTGAAAGAGCTGGCCCAGTCACTGGTGCCCGGGCATCGTCCTGGCGATTTTAACCAATCGCTGATGGATCTTGGCGCCAGCATCTGCAGTGCCAATGGCACCCCGCATTGTGAACGCTGTCCCGTTAAGGAACATTGCAAAGCATACGCACAGCAGCTGACATGGCTGCTGCCAGTCAAAAAAGCAAAGAAACCTCGCACGATCGAACATCATTCCATCGTCGTCATCACCTCCGGTTCTCAGGTTTGGCTTCACCAGCGTCCAGCCAAGATGCTTCTTGCAGGACTCTGGGAATTTCTGGATCTTCCGGAGGATTTGTCGCGCGATGAACTGTGCCAACATCTGAAAGGCCTCGGCCTTGTGCCCCAGACAATCAAAGATCTTGGTCCCGCCAAACATCTTTTCACCCACAAAGAGTGGCAGATGCATGGATGGCACATCATGCTGGATACGCCTCGTCCTTTCGGCGATGGTATTTGGGTGGACATTTCTGCGCTTTCCACAACCTACGCAATGGCAGGAGCGCTTTCTTCGTATCGCACACAGCTATTTGAGAACTTGCTCTAGGAGGGCACCATGTTAAAATTCTTTTCACGCTTAATCATCATTCTTGTCTTTGCGCTGGCCGTCGTTGCCGGGGCCGGTTTTGCAGCCTATCATTTTCTGCCGACTGCCCCGACGTCCTCTGACAGCAGCAGCGCCGACGAAGATGTTCTTAAGGACGACACTTACAATATTCTCTTGTGCGGGGTCGACGGCAAACACGAAAACGCCGACACCATCGTGCTTGCCAGCTTCAACACCAAAAAGAAAACCCTGAAGCTCCTGAGCATTCCTCGTGACACGATGAGCAACGAAGACCGCGCCATTCAAAAAATCAACGCTTCTTACAGCGTCGACCACGAAGGCAACATCGAACAGACCATTCATGAAGTCGAAATGGTCACCGGCCTGCCAATCGACCGTTACGCCATCACAACCTTTGAAGGTTTTGAAGAAGCCATCGATGCCATCGGCGGCGTCGAAATGTATGTGCCAAGCGATCTCCAATACTCCGACCCTTATCAGGACCTGGAAATTGATCTGAAGAAAGGCGATCAGGTGCTAGATGGCGAACACGCCCTGCAGTTTGTGCGTTATCGCGCCGGCTATGCAACCGGTGACATTGGCCGCATCGGTGCCCAGCAGCTGTTCTTTGAAGCGCTCGGCAACAAACTTCTGAGCGCCTCCATCATCACAAAGGTGCCAGCACTGGCAAAAGTGGTCAGCGAAGAAATGGAAACCGACCTGACCGTTTCAGAAATGATCTGGTTTTTCAAGCAGGCACAGGGCATGTCCAGCGACGACATCAAAATGTTCATCCTCCCTGGTGATGCCCAGTACGTTGATGACCTTTCCTACTACATTCCATCCGAATCCGGCATCATTGATCTGATCAACAGCGAATTCATGGAAGACGGCAAACAAATCGACGCCACAGACCTTGATCTTGTGCCAATGGCCAGCTCCGTGGAAGACACTTCCAACACTGAAGAAGCCCAGAAAAACGCCGGCGTGGTTGACAACGGCTACGACACCAACGGCTCCTACGTGGGCAGCGGTGAAGGCGGCAGCACCTACCAAGGCAGCGGCGGCGGCTACGTGCCACCAGCAGAATCCACAACCGGCAACGATTACCGTGACACCACCACCGAAACGGTGCCATCCCGCCCAACCATTGACAGCAACACCGGCGGCGGCGCCACCATCACCCCAGACACCGGCGGCAGCAGCGGTGGCGGCGGAAGCAGTTCCGGCGGCAACAGCAGCGGTGGCGGAAGCGGCGGCAGCGGCAACACCGCACCTGTTTATTAAGCAAAACAGAAAAGTCTGAGCAGCTTTGCTCAGACTTTTTTTGTGCTGTTATTTTTTGAGATAGCGGCCGGTGATGCTTGCAGGGTTGGCAACGATGTCTTCCGGTGTTCCTGCAGCGACAATTTGACCGCCGCTTTCGCCGCCGCCCGGCCCCATGTCGACGATGTAGTCGGCGTTGGCAATCATGTCCAAATCGTGTTCGATGACAATGACGGTCGCCCCTTGGTCGATGAGACGCTGAAAAATACCGATCAAGGTTTGCACATCCAGCGGATGCAGACCAATGGTCGGCTCGTCAAACACAAAGACGGCATCTCCCTGCTGACGGCCCATCTCTGCCGCCAGCTTCAGACGCTGAGCCTCCCCGCCGGACAAGGCCGGCGTGCCTTCGCCAAGGGTGAGGTATCCCAAGCCGAGATCGCTCAAGGTTTGCAGGCGTTCGTGGACTTTTTTCACGTCCTTGGTCGCAGCCAGCGCCTGATCCACGGTCATGGCCAAAAGGTCCGGCAAAGACAGTGGCTGGCTGTCCGCCTCGCTGTTTTTGGCCACACGCTTGATCAGAAAGGCTTCCTTGCCATAACGCGACCCATGGCAGACGGGACAAACGATCTCCACATCCGGCAAAAACTGCACATCCATGGTGATTTGTCCGGTGCCGTCGCACTCTTGGCAGCGCAGCTTGCCGGTGTTATAGGAAAAATCGCCGGCTTTCCAGCCTGCTGCCTTTGCCTGTTCCGTCCGCGCATAGAGACGCCGCAGGTCGTCCATGACGTTACTGTAAGTCGCCACGGTGGAGCGTACGTTGGTCCCGATCGGCGTGGCGTCGATCAGATTGACGCGATGCACGCCCTCTGCTTCCACTGCCTTGACGTGGTCGGGCATGCTCCCCGTTCCCGCCATGGCCGCCAACGCCGGCACAAGACTCTCCAGGATCAGCGTGGTCTTGCCGGAACCGCTCACCCCTGTGACGGCGATCAGGCGCCCCTTCGGCAAATCAAGGCGTAAAGCGTGCACGGTGTGAATCGGTGCAGTCTCCAAATGAATGGTGCCATAGCAAAACATGTCGGCCTTCGCAGCGCGCGCCCGCACCCGCTGCGCCCCTTCAGCCATCAGAAACGGCCCAATCAGCGACTGTGGGTTGGCGGCGACATCCTTCACCGTGCCGCTGCACAAGAGGGTGCCGCCATTGGTGCCTGCGCCAGGACCAAGCTCAATCAGCCAGTCTGCCGCTGCCAGCACCCGCGCATCGTGATCAACAAGAACCACCGAATTGCCATGCGCCAGCAGATCCTCGACCACGCCCAAAAGGCCGTCCACATTGGCCGGATGCAGCCCAATCGACGGCTCATCCAGCACATAGAGCACGCCTGTCGTGCGGTTGCGCACTGCACGCGCCAGCTGCACACGCTGCCGTTCCCCAGTGGAAAGGGTGTTGGAAGCGCGGTCCAAGGTCAGGTAGCCGAGTCCCAAATCAAGCAGCCGTTTTGCTGTGTGCAGAAACTGGTCGCAAATCGTCTGCGCCATCTCGCGCATGTTCTCTGGCATTTCCTGCGGCACCTGACGCACCCAGGGCACCAGCGCCTCCAGCGTCATGGCCGAAGCCTCGGCCAGGCTTTTGCCGCACAGCCGCGGTGCGCGCGCCGCATCGCTCAGCCGAGTGCCGCCGCAATCTGGGCAGGTTTCCTGCTTGAGAAATTTTTCGACCCGCTTCATGCCTTTCTCATCCTTCACCTTCGCCAACGCATTTTCCACGGTGTACACTGCGTTGTAATAGGTAAAATCCAGCTCGCCGGCCTGGTTGCTGTTTTTTGCCTTGTAAAAAATGTGTTTCTTTTCTGCTGGGCCATGAAAAACGATCTCCCGCTCTTCCGGCGTCAGATCATAAAACGGCACGTCGGTGCGCACGCCCATGGCACGGCAGACATCCGTCATCAGCGACCACATCAGCGAATTCCATGGTGCCACTGCCCCTTCGTCGATGCTCAGGCTTTCGTCGGGCACCAGCGACGCTTCGTCCACCGTGCGCACCACGCCTGTGCCACCACAGGTGCGGCAGGCGCCATCGCTGTTGAAGGCCAGACTTTCTGCGCCAGGCGGCATGAAGGTCTCACCGCAGACAGGACACACCAGATCTTTGCCGAGGGCAACATCCGGCGTCGGCGCCAGATAATGGCCATTCGGGCAGCGATGGCTGGCCAGGCGCGAAAACATCAGCCGCAGGCTGTTCAAAAGCTCGGTAGAAGTGCCAAAGGTGCTGCGAATGCTCGGCACCGCCGGCCGCTGCCGCAAGGCCAAAGCTGCCGGCACATTGTCAATGTGGTCCAGCTTGGCTTCCGCAGCGATGGTCATGCGCCGCCTCGTGTAGGTAGACAACGATTCCAGGTAGCGGCGCGACCCTTCTGCATACAGCACGCCCAGCGCCAGCGACGATTTCCCCGAGCCGCTCACACCAGCAATGCCGACCAGTTTGCCCAGCGGAATATCAACATCCAGGCCCTTGAGATTGTGCACGCGGGCCCCGCGCACAATGATGTGGTCCGGCGCGTCATGATGGTTCAACTTCATAGTTCTTCCTCCTTTGCCTTATTGTATCACAACAAAACAAGCCCACACAGAAAAATCCCGCGGGATGATTCTGTGTGGGCTTGTGATTTATGAAGCGACCGTCTCGCCGGTCCAGTCGTTGATGCCGCCGAATTCGACCACATTGGTATAGCCTTGATCAGCCAGCTTCTGCGCCGCCTGCTTGCTGCGGTTGCCGCTGCGGCAGTACACCATAATCAGCTGCGCCTTGTCAGGTAGTTCGGCGATGGCGTCGTCGCCAATGGTTTCATTTGGCACATTGATGGCGCCTGGAATGTGGGCCTCGGCGTATTCTTCCGGCGTGCGCACATCGAGTACGATTTCATTGTCCTCGTCGGCCATCATCTGCGCCGCGGTGCTGGCGTCCACCTGCGTATAGCCGTCAGCGTCACTGCTGCTGCAGCCTGCAAGCACGCACACCAGGCAGCACGCTGCCAGGATTTTTTTGATCTGTCTGCTCATGCCTTCACGCCTTTCTCAACAGAATCTTGGCAATGGTCACCTGCTGCTTGTGCGGAATCCCTGTGCCGCCGTAAAAGATTGTAAATGCGTAAGCGTCTTCCGGAAGCTCACCCATCATATCGTGCAGGGCGTCCAGATTTTTTCCGTAATAAGCAGGAAAATTAAGCTTTTCGGCAATATCCTCATGAAACGCTTCGACGTTGGGATATTGGCTGAAATCGATGATCATTTCTTTCATTCTTCATCATCTCCATACAGGTGTTCAAACGTATTGTAATGGTCTTCGGTGTAGTAAATATTGCCGTCATTCGAGTAGACAATGCGCTTGGCGTTGCGATTGCCTGAAACATAATCGATGTCGCACTCATGGTACTCACGGCCAGGCTCGTCAGGCAGGATGCCCTCATAATTGCCAAAATAATCACCGCCGATGGATTTGCCCGGTGCCACCTCGTCCAAGGTGCCTTTGCTTTGCCAGCCGAGCGCCCGTGCTTCGTCCTTGGTAATATAATTATCCGGCAAATGACCGTAGGTGTGCAGGTACAAAGCAACGTCTTCTTTTGAGGTGTAGCTGCCGTCTTCAGCGATCGCCGCTGTCGACGCCGTGCCTCCGCTGCCACTGTCCGATGGCACACAACCTGTCAGCGTGCCAAGGGTCATAATGACCATCAGCAAAAGTGCCAGTAATTTTTTTGTAAATGCCATAGTCATACCGCCTTTCTTGTGCGTCTCAAAGCGCTACATAATCCCTAATGCGCCGATGACCGCAGCAACGAGCAGTCCCGGCAAGGTGTTCACCGTGTTGATCTCCTTGATGCCTGCCGTCGTCAGGCCAATGGCCATGATCATAACGCCGCCGGCAGCGCTCATATAATCCACCACCACGTCCGTCAGCACAGGGCTTAATAACCCTGCCAAAAGCGTCAAACCGCCTTGATAAACAATGACGACAATGGCAGAAAAGGCCACGCCAATGCCCAGCGTGGAACCCAGCACAATCGCCATGATGCCATCCAGCACCGCTTTGGTGAAAATAATGCTATAGTTATGATTGAGGCCCGCTTCAAAAGAGCCGACAATCGACATAGCACCCACGCAAAAAAGCAGGCTGGCGCTGACAAAGCCATCCACAAAACGCGCATCGTCCACCTTTGCGAGCGCCTTTACACGCACGCCAAGATTGTCAAGGTGACGATCAAGATGGTAAAAATGGCCGATGACCGTGCCAACAGCAAGAGAAACCACGATCACCATGTCATTGGACACGTTGAGCGCCATGCGCAGCCCAACCACCAACACACAAACGCCTAAAACCTGCATCATCAGTGTCCGCAATTTGTCAGGAAATCCTCTCTGCAGAAAATTTCCTATCAGTGCACAAAGCACCACAACAACTGCATTGACCAACGTAGCGATCATTCCATCATCCTCCATTTCTTTTCTGCATCCGTATCATTATAGCACAATCACCATCAACCTACAAAAAAACCGAGACCTGTAACAGTCTCGGTTTGAAGGTGTTTAATTGTTCTCGTCGTCGTCTTCATCGGTGAACAGGTCTTTCATCTTGTCGAAAAACCCTTCTTTTTTCTTGTCTGATTTTTTCTGCCTCGCCGAAGACTGGGCGCCGGCTTTCTTGCCATCATAGCGTTCCAGCGATTCAGAAAGCTTCTGGAAGAGTTCTCGTTGTTCATCGGTCAAGGTCTTAGGCGTTTCGACGATGACGGTGACGTACTGGTCGCCTTTGCCATAGCCGCGCATGCTCTTGACGCCTTTGCCTTTCAAACGGAAACGCGCGCCGCTCTGCACGCCAGCAGGAACCGTAAATTTGATACGGCCTTCCAAGGTTGGCACTTCGATTTCGTCACCCAACGCTGCCTGTGCAACGTTGATCTTTTGTTCCATATAGATATCCGTGTCATCACGCGCAAAGATGTCATGCGGACGAACACGAACATAGATGTAAAGATCACCAGCTGGGCCGCCGTTTTCTCCGGCTTCCCCTTCGCCAGCCATGCGCAAACGTGTACCGTTGTCAACACCTGCAGGAATGTTCACCTCAAGAGACTTCGATTCGCGTTTGCGGCCGGTGCCGCCACAATCTGGGCACTTTTCCTTGATAACTTTACCACGCCCGCCGCATTCTGGGCAGGTGGTCTGCGACTGCATGCGGCCAAATGGCGTCTGCTGCATGCTTGTTACACGGCCTGTGCCGTGACAACGGCTACAGGTCTCAGCACTGGTGCCAGGTTTTGCACCTGAGCCACCACAGGTTGTGCAAGTCACCCAACGATCGACGGTTATCGTCTTCTTGCAGCCAAAGACGGCTTCTTCAAAAGAAAGTGTAATGTCATAGCGGAGATCATTGCCTTGGCGTGGGCCATTGGCCTGTGCGCCGCCGCCACCGCCTCCGAAGAACATGTTGAAAATATCACCAAGGTCTCCGAAATCGGCGCCGCCGCTGAAGCCACCACTGAACCCACCGCCGCCGAATCCGCCAGCACCAAAGTTTGGCGCATCATGGCCAAACGTATCATATTGCTGACGTTTTTCGGCATTGGACAAGACGTCGTAGGCTTCGTTGATTTCTTTGAATTTTGCTTCGGCCTCTTTGTCACCTGGGTTGACATCGGGGTGATATTTACGCGCGAGCTTGCGGAATGCTTTCTTGATGTCCGCATCGCTGGCGTTTTTATCAACCCCGAGCACCTCATAGTAATCGCGCTTTTCAGCCATTATTTATTGTCGTCCACTTCAGTGAAGTCGGCATCATAGGTCCCGTCGCTGTTTTGACCCTGAGCCTGCTGTCCCTGTTCTGCCTGCTGTTGCTGAGCAGCCTGGGCATACATCTTTTCGCTTACTTTGTAGATGGCATTGGTAAGCGCTTCACTCTTTGCCTTGATGTCTTCAGTGTTGTCGCTTTCGATGACAGCACGGAGATCAGCCTGTGCTTTTTCGATGGCTTCCTTATCAGCAGCATCGACAGCGTCGCCAGCATCTTTCAGCACTTTTTCACTCTGGAAGAGAAGCGCGTCGGCGTTGTTCTTGACGTCAACCTTTTCCTTCATCTTCTTATCGGCTTCGGCGTTCATTTCAGCATCCTTGACCATGCGATCGATTTCTTCATCGGAAAGACCGCTGTTGGACTGAATGGTGATACGCTGGCTCTTGCCGGTGCCTTTATCCTTAGCGGATACATTAACAATACCGTTGGCATCGATATCGAAGGTTACTTCGATTTGTGGAATGCCACGTGGAGCTGGTGGGATATCCATCAGGCTGAAACGACCCAGGGTCTTGTTGTCTTTCGCCATTTCACGTTCACCCTGGAGAACATGGATGTCGGTAGAGGTCTGGTTATCGGCAGCAGTTGTAAATACCTGGCTGCGGGATACAGGGATGGTGGTGTTGCGTTCAACGATCTTGGTCATAACACCGCCGAGGGTTTCAATGCCCAAGGACAATGGGGTAACATCCAAGAGGACAACGTCCTTAACTTCACCAACAAGCACACCGCCCTGGATAGCAGCACCGATGGCAACGCATTCATCTGGGTTGATGCCCTTGAATGGTTCCTTGCCGGTCAATTTCTTAACAGCTTCCTGAACAGCAGGGATACGGGTAGAACCACCAACGAGGATGACTTTGTCAATGTCGTTTGCGGTCAGACCAGCATCGGAGAGTGCCTGACGGGATGGGCCCATGGTCTTTTCAACCAAGTCTGCGGTCAGTTCATCAAATTTAGCACGGCTCAAAGTCAGATCCAAGTGCTGTGGCTGACCATTGCCGTCCATGGTGATAAATGGCAGGTTGAGGTTAGAGGTGGTAACGGTAGAAAGTTCCATCTTAGCCTTTTCAGCAGCTTCTTTCAAACGCTGCATAGCGGTCTTATCAGCGCTCAGATCAATACCAGTCTGAGATTTGAATTCAGCAATGGCCCAGTCAATGATCTTCTTATCGAAGTCATCACCGCCGAGACGGTTGTTACCGCTGGTAGCCAATACTTCGAAAATGCCATCGCCAATTTCCAGCAAGGATACATCGAAGGTACCACCACCAAGGTCGAATACAAGGATCTTCTGGTCGGTATTGTCTTTATCAACGCCATAAGCCAATGCTGCTGCAGTTGGTTCGTTGATGATACGCATAACATCCAAGCCAGCAATCTTACCAGCATCCTTGGTTGCCTGGCGCTGGCTGTCGCTGAAGTATGCAGGAACAGTGATGACAGCCTGGGTAACTGTTTCACCAATGTAAGCTTCTGCATCGGCTTTCAGCTTTTGCAGGATCATAGCAGAAATTTCCTGTGGGGTGTACTGCTTGCCGCCCAGGGTTGCCTTATAGTCAGAGCCCATGTGACGCTTGATACTAGCTACTGTATTATCAGGGTTTGTGATTGCCTGACGCTTTGCAACCTGGCCAACGAGGCGTTCGCCGCTGTTGTTCAAGCCAACAACAGATGGTGTGGTACGATTGCCTTCGCTGTTAGGAATAACAACCGCTTCGCCACCTTCCATTACTGCAACACAAGAGTTTGTTGTCCCTAAGTCAATACCAATTACTTTTCCCATTATTGTTTCCTCCTAAAAATCTATCTGATAAAAATGAGAGATGCTTATTTATTGCCCGTCACTCGGCAAACCGTTGGACGGATGACTTTGTCTTTAAATTTATAGCCTGCACGAAGTTCATCGAACACAGTGTTGGCCGGCTGGGATTCATCATCCACAACCATGATCGCTTCATGGAAATTTGGATCGTATTCCTGGCCGATCGCTTCAATGCGTTCCAGACCAGCTTTTCCCAGACAGTCGATGAACTGCTTCTGCACCTTCGCAAACCCTTCTTGATAAGCTGCGAGGTTTTCTTCAGAATCAACCGGTGGATTTTTCAGGGCCAGCTCAAAGCTGTCCAACACCGGCAGCAATTCTTTGACGAGGGTCATCGTGCCGTACTTTGCAATGTCTTCTTTTTCACCGGCAGTGCGGCGCTTAAAGTTGTCAAAATCAGCCAGCAAACGCAGATAACGCTTGTTCAATTCTTCATAAGCACTGTCTTCTGCTGGTGCAGATTCTTCTGCCTGTTCTTCTTTTTCTTCCATTTCGGTTTCAGTTTCCGGCACCTCAACGTTTTCCGTCTGCGGTTCCTTGGACTGTTTTTGTTCTGTCATGCACAGCACTCCTTACTAATATTTTCTCTTAAATATCGCCAGCTCCGAACATCTCGCCCAATCGCCGTCATGTGCAACAACGGTTGATAGCGCATTTTTTCGGGCATCATTTTTTTCCAGTCGTGTAAAAAGTTGTTCAAAGCCGCTTAGCACTGCCTCAACCATCGCCACGCACTCAATGTAATTCATGCGCTTCGGCCCGATCAACGCCAAGTGACCAACATTTTTGCCAATGCTATAATTGCCGACCACCATGCTGCAGCCACTGATCTCTTCCGAAGTGTTTTCGTCGCCAATGCGAACATTGATGCCTTTCTGAGGCATATTCGCAAAGAATCCTGCGACGTCATCTTCATTGCCAAAGGCCATCAGCAGCGGGCGAAGCACTTGAATATCCTGAAACTCTGGAAAGGATAAGACATTCAACGCACCTTCAACCATGACTTGTTTTTGCTGACGCCTGCTGAGGATATCATTAAGAATATCCAAGAGATCGTGAACAAACATGGATGCGGTTCCCATCTGATCGATCAAAAATTCAATCAGAGGGCGATGCCAATGGGCAACGGACAGTCCCCGCAAATAATGGCTGAGTACGCCGTTGACCATGTTGAGCTCTTTCGGCCCAAAGCCTTTCGGCAAATCAATCAAGCGCTGTTCTACTCGCTCATCATCTGTAACGACAACCATCAAACCACGCTCTGGCATCAAATAAATCAGCTCAAGCATGCTCAGCAGCGGCTTGGTTACTTCCGCCTCTGGAATGACCAGCATGGCGGTATAGCCTGTCACATCGGCC
The DNA here is from genome assembly GCA_937976375.1 of uncultured Peptococcaceae bacterium. Taxonomy (GTDB): domain Bacteria; phylum Bacillota; class Peptococcia; order Peptococcales; family Peptococcaceae; genus UMGS1590. The sequence continues at coordinate 26,149 of CALJRU010000014.1, forward strand.
ATCCGTTTCAAAATGGCATGCATGCGTTCATTATCCATGCTCGCCTGAGAGCGAATATAAGCATTGAGCTGCTTTTCTTCTGTATAAGAACGCCGTGTGCGAAACATCAGCCGATCAACATAATAACGGTAGCCAATATCCGTTGGAATACGTCCGGCCGACGTATGTGGCTGAACGATGTACCCCATGTCTTCGAGATCGCTCATTTCATTGCGAATGGTCGCGGAACTGAATCCAATATCATATTTCTTGGAAATGGTGCGCGATCCCACCGGCTCTGCCGTCTCGATATAATCTGTGACAATCGCAGCTAGAATTTTTTCTTTGCGTTCATCTAACATGCTCTCGCCTCCTTATTAGCACTCTCTTTACTTGAGTGCTAACTCTTAATAAAAAATACCATTTTATTCGCGAATTGTCAATAGATTGGCGAAAAAAATCCCGGCCAACAAAGAAATTTGTTGGTCGGGATTCGGGCTAAATGAACAACTCAAAGACCCAATTTCCAAGCGCACGTCCGCGCTCGGTCAAACGCAAATGGTCGTCGGCGATCACCAGCCATCCTTGCCGCACGCCTTCTTCCAGCGCAGCGGGAAAAACCGATTCAAGCGTACAGCCATAAAGAGCGGTAAAATCCGCCAACGAAAGGCCCTGATTCATGCGCAGTGCCATAAAGACACTTTCGCTCATCTGTTCTTCGCGCGTCAGCGTCTCAATGTGCTGAGGGACCGCTTGGCCTGTCTGCAGTGCCGAAGTGTACAACAGAAAGTCCTGCGTGTTTTCACTGCGTCTCGGCCGCTCCCAGCTTGTCGCGCCAAGCCCCAGGCCCAAATAATCATCAAGCTTCCAATATAATTGGTTGTGTTTGGATGAAAATCCTTCGCGGGCATAGTTCGAAATCTCGTATTGACGATAGCCAGCTTCGGCAAGCCAGGTTCTTTGCTCTTCAAACCACTCAGCTGCGCCATCTTCGTCCACCGGCGGCAAAAGTCCAGCCTCCATCTTGTGCACCAAGCTGGTGCCTGGCTCAGGGATCAGCTGATAAAGAGAAAGGTGCTCCGGCGCCAGCGCCAGCGCCTGATCAATGGTGCTTTTCCACTGCTCAGCCCTTTGCCCAGGCAAGCCATACATCAAATCCAAATTGATGTTTGTAAAGCCTGCATGCCGCGCCATACGGACCGCCTCTTTTGCCTCGGCTGCTGTATGCACGCGGCCGATCATTTTTAGCAGCGCATCGTCAAAGCTCTGCACCCCAAACGACAAACGATTGACGCCGCCTGCTCTCAGCACACGCAATTTTTCAGCGTCAATGGTGCCAGGATTGGCCTCCACTGTAAACTCCTGCACGCCTGCAAGGTCCACACAGCCGCCAATCGCCGCCAGCAAACGCGCCAGCTCATCGGCCGACAAGGTCGTCGGCGTCCCTCCGCCGATAAAAATGGTCTGCGCATGTTGCCAGCGGCCCTGCACCCTCCCATGAATTTCATGTTCCAAGGCTTGCAAATACTGCGCCTTTTCTTTTTCATGCTTTACCGGAAACGATAAGAAGTCGCAATAGGCACATTTCTGTGCACAAAACGGAATATGAATATAGATGCCATGCATCGTCTCACCACCTTATAAAAAAACAGCTGTGAAACACAGCTGTTTATGATTATTCTTCATCCAGACTGAGAACCGCCATGAACGCCTCCTGAGGAATTTCGACGCTCCCCACCTGTTTCATGCGCTTCTTCCCTTCTTTTTGCTTTTCAAGCAGTTTACGTTTACGGCTGATGTCACCGCCATAACATTTATCAAGGACATTCTTGCGCAGCGCCTTCACGGTTTCACGTGCGATAACTTTATTACCAATGGCTGCCTGAATTGGCACTTCGAACATCTGCCGAGGAATCAAGCCGCGCAGTTTTGCCACCAGCGCCCGGCCGCGATAATAAGCCTTATCTTTATGAACAATGCAGGACAAAGCATCCACCTGTTCACCATTGACAAGAATATCAAGCTTCACAAGATTGCTCTGGCGATAGCCATTCATTTCGTAGTCCATCGATGCGTAGCCTTTGGTGCGTGTCTTCAACAAATCAAAGTAGTCGAAGACAATTTCCGCCAATGGAATGTCATAGGTAATGGTCACGCGCGTTTTGGTGATATACTGCATGTCAATGAATACACCGCGCTTGTCCTGAGACAATTCCATCACTGCGCCAACAAAATCTTTTGGCACCATGACATCGACACGCACATAAGGTTCTTCAATGTGGTCAATGCGCTGCGGTGCTGGCAGCTGAGATGGGTTGTCCACTTCCACCATGGTCCCGTTGGTCTGATAAACATGATAGATAACGCTTGGCGCTGTCGTGATCAAGGTCAGGTTATACTCGCGCTCTAAGCGTTCCTGAATGATTTCCATGTGCAGCATCCCCAAAAAGCCGCAGCGGAAACCGAAGCCCAAAGCCTGAGATGTTTCAGGCTCGAATTCCAGGGAAGCATCGTTCAAACTTAATTTTGCCAAAGAATCTTTCAAATCAGGATACTGTTCGTTGTCGACCGGATAGAGCCCACAGAACACCATTGGCACCGCACGCTTGTAGCCCGGCAAGGCTTCTTCCGCAGGATTGGCCGCATCGGTGATGGTATCGCCGACACGTGTATCACTGACTTGTTTCATGCTCGCAGCCACATAGCCAACCTCGCCAGCCGAAAGGGTCTTGACCTTCTTTTCTTTCGGCGTATGCACGCCCAACTCGGTCACTTCAAAAGAGCGGTCGTTGTGCATCATATGAATGGTCATATTATCGCGCAAAGTGCCTTCTACCACGCGAATGTAGGCAATGGCACCGCGGTAAGAATCATAAAACGAGTCAAAAATCAACGCCTGAAGCGGCTTATTGGCATCACCTTCCGGTGCTGGGATGCGATCAACAATGGCCTCGAGAATTTCTTCGATCCCTTCCCCTGTTTTTGCGGAGCAAAGGATGGCGTCCGATGCGTCGAGACCAATGATTTCTTCGATTTCTTCTTTAACCACATCAGGCTGTGCGCTTGGCAAGTCAATTTTATTGATGACAGGAATGATTTCCAGATCATGTTCGAGCGCCAAGTAAACATTCGCCAAGGTCTGCGCTTCAATCCCCTGCGCCGCATCCACAACAAGCAGCGCGCCTTCGCAGGCAGCCAGGGAACGCGACACCTCGTAGGAAAAGTCCACATGTCCAGGGGTATCAATCAAATTCAGCACATATTCTTCACCATTCTTGGCTTTATAATTGATGCGCACGGTCTGCAGCTTGATGGTAATGCCGCGTTCACGCTCAATGTCCATGTTGTCCAATAATTGGGACTGCATTTCACGCTTTTCAACAGCGCCTGTCATTTCCAACAGACGATCGGCCAATGTGGACTTCCCATGGTCTATATGTGCAATAATACAGAAATTGCGTATTTTTTCTTGCATAATCTTCTCCTTTCTTTCATAAATCTCTTTATCCGCGACGGATTTTTCTCCGTAACATGTTAACTGCCGCCTGCATTTCTTCGATGCGGAGCACTACCGCCATCACAACATAGATCACAATACCAATGCACACCGCCAGGAAAAGCTCAAGCAGCTGCTGACTTTTAGAGGTAATGTCAATAAAGTGATCGCTGAAATTCAAAAAGAGCAGCACACCAGCCCCCATCACAACCGAAGCAATGATGATTTTCAGCAAAGAACTGGCAATCTCTCTGCTGCCCAAGTCGCCAACTTTTTGATGAAGAAACGCATAGAGCAAAACCATTGAGACAAGACCAGCGATTGAATACGCCAGCGCCAACCCTTGTGCCTTGAATGGACCAACCATCAAAATACTCAGCACAATGTTAATGATGATAATGATCGTATTGACAATAACAGCGCGTTTCGAGTCTCTGAGCGCATACATACCACGATTAAGAATTTGCTGCTGACTATAACCAAGGATACCGATGCAATAAAAGACCAACACCGAAGCTGTAATTGAAACGTTTTCTTCGGTAAATTTCCCTTGCATGAACAATGCACGAATCAAAGGTTCTGCCACAACCATCAAGCCAACGCTGGCTGGAATAAGGATGAAATTATTGAGGTTGATGCCTTCAACAAGTTTCCGTTTAAACATGCGGATGTCACGTTTGGCGATCAATTCTGTTAAAACAGGAAAAACTGCTGAGGCGATGGCTGTCGCGAAAATCCCGATTGGCAACTGCATGAGTCGGTTGGCATTGTTGAGCGCTGTAACAGTACCAGCATCAAGCTGACTGCCAAGGTTCTGCGTCACAAACGTATTGAGATACACCACGCTCAGCCCCAAAACAACCGGAAGCGCCAACCGGAAAAAGTCGTGTACACCCGGATGCTTGAAATCTAAAACAGGCATCCATTTTACACCAATCTTTAAAAGAATTGGGAAGTGAACAATAAAGTTCAAATAACTGCCGACAACCACACCGATGGCAAAACCCGTAATGCCAATCGTTGGCATCAGCCATAAACCAAACACGATGATGGCAATGTTATACAATAACGAGCCAATGGCCGGTGCCGTAAATTGCTGGTAAACATGACAAACGCCCTGACAGATCCCGCTGAGACACATCATGAAACTTTGCAGCAGCATGATGCGCGTCAGATAAATGGCCAACTCCTTGGTTTCATCTGCATAGCCGACCGCCAGAAAATGATTCATGATAAACGGTACAGACACGTAGAAAAAGCCCATTAGAACGACAACGGCAATCAGCATGGCATTAAAAATGGTACTTGCCACACGCCAAGCCTCATCCTCCTGGTCACGATTGATATACTCACTGAGCACAGGAATGAATGCCGTCGAAAACGCGCCACCAACCAGAATCAAGTAAAGAAAATCAGGTATCAAAAATGCGGCCTTGTAAGCGTCGGTCATCCATCCTTGCCCAAAGACCGTCGTCATTACGATCTCACGCACATAGCCAAGCACACGTGAAAGCGCGCTCATGATCACCAAAAAGCCTGTGATCTGAGCCAAAGATCGTCGTTTTAGCTTTGTATTGCCCAAAACTAAACGCTCCTTTCTGCTCAATGAAAATCACAAAAGAAGAGGGAACTCCATATAAGTTCCCCCCTCATTTCTCATTAAGTTATTTAGCAACCGAGAAGCAGCGCAGTATAATCAGGAATACCCCATTCATCAACCATTGGTTCAATGCGATCTGTATAGAAACGCAGATTGTTCATTGCAGAAAGCACCTTACCCTGGTAGATACGCGCTTGACTTTCGAGATTTTCTTCCTTTTGTGCAACGGCCAGTTCGGTTTCCAACACAGCCAAAGCCTTGTTCAGTTCACTCAACGCATCAGAAAGATCGTTGATAATACCATATTCTACCGTCTGCTTAATGTCTAAGCCAATTGCATTTTTGTTGGCCAAAAGACGCGCCAGCATATTTTCATAACGCAGCACACATGGAATAATATCCTTCTTGGACATTTCAATCATGGTGAGTGCTTCGATGTTAATGGTGCGGCTATACGTTGCCAGATGGATTTCCATACGGGAATAGACTTCTTCTTCAGAATAGATTCCGTTGCGAACGAAAAGACTTAAATTCTTTGGTTCAACATATTTAGGGAAAGCTTCAACCGCATTTTCCAAATTTGGCAAACCACGGCGTTCTGCTTCCTGTACCCATTCATCAGAATAGTTGTTGCCATTGAAGATCACACGCTTGTGTGCCTGAACTTCTTCACGCACCAGCTTATTCAGCTCAGCAAGGAAATCATCGGCAGCTTCCAAGCGATCCGCATAGCCATGCAGAATATCACCCACGGCAGTATTCAAGGCAATATTTGGACCCGCCGTTGAAATTGAAGAACCTGGCATACGGAATTCAAACTTGTTCCCAGTGAAAGCAAATGGGGATGTTCTGTTGCGGTCTGAAATATCCTGAGGCAGTGGAGGCAGGGTATTAACCCCCAATTCAATGTAGCCTTTTCCTGCAGTGTTGTATTTTTCACCAGCTTCAAAGTTTTCAAGGATGTCTGTCAGTTCCTTGCCCAAGAAAACGCTGAGAATAGCCGGAGGGGCTTCATGACCGCCAAGGCGATGGTCATTGCCAGCGCTGGCAATCGTCAAGCGCAGCAATTCTGGGTATTCGTCCAAAGCATGAATCATTGCGCAAACAAACAGCAAGAAACGCGCATTTTCCATGGCTGTAGAGCCTGGGCTGAGAAGATTTTCCCCACAATCGGTGCTCAAAGACCAGTTAATGTGCTTCCCAGAACCATTGATGCCTTCAAATGGCTTTTCATGCAGCAGGCATTCGAAGCCATGCTTTCTAGCAACTTCCTGAAGGGTTGCCATCAAAAGCTGATTTTGGTCGTTGGCGACATTGCAGGAATCATAGTTTGGTACGATTTCAAACTGGCAAGGTGCCACTTCGGAGTGCTTCATTTTAACAGGCACGCCCATGCGCCAGAGTGTTTCATCTGCATCCTTCATAAAAGCTGCCACTTCTGTGCTGATGGCACCAAAATAATGGTCGGAGAATTCCTGTCCTTTTGGCGCTGGTGCACCAAAAAGCGTACGTCCGCAAACCACAAGGTCTTCACGCTTTTTGAACAGATCCTGCTTAACGAGGAAATATTCCTGTTCTGCCCCCATGGATGGTGTGACACGCTTGGTCATTTCATCGCCAAACAAACGCAAAATGCGAAGCGCTTCACGGCTGACAAGTGCCATAGAACGCAAAAGCGGTGTCTTCTTATCCAACACATATCCATTGTATGAAATAAAGATTGTTGGAATATACAGTGACCCATCTTTTACAAAAGCAGGCGATGTTGGGTCCCAAGTGGTATACCCTCTTGCTTCAAACGTATCTCTCAAGCCGCCAGATGGAAAAGATGACGCATCCGGTTCACCGACTACCAAATTCTTCCCGGAGAATTCAAGAATCGCAGAACGATCGCTCTGAGGAGAAAGGAAACTATCATGCTTCTCTGCTGTTGTACCGGTCAGTGGATGGAACCAGTGTGCAAAATGGGTAGCCCCCTTTTCCACAGCCCAGTCCTTCATTGCCGAAGCAACAACGTCAGCAATTTGTGGATCCAAATCGGATCCTGTCTGAATGGTTGCCTTCAATGACTGATATACTTTTTTTGGCAGACGTTCTCGCATCACTGCATCACTAAACACATCAGATGCATAAATATCCAAGAAATTTTCCTTCATGCTCTTTCCTCTCTTATTCAAAATTGCAGTGTTTCTTTGAAAAAACACCATTTTATTTCAAACATGCGCATACATACACAATACAAAGATTATATCACTTACACTTGGGTTTGTCATTATATAAAGTTTTCTCGCGATAAAATATTCTTCACCGTATTTTTATGCCAAAAAAATCGCTCGTCCGGTTATCCCAAACGAGCGATTGATATGTAGCTTCGAGCAATTATAGAGGCATCGGATTGACACCCATAATAATGAACCCACCAACAACGATAACGGCCACGATACACATGATCGCGCACGCTGCAAGGTTCATCTTCATAATTCGACCTTCATTACCGATCGAACCCGTTGTAGCGCAAACCGAGACAACAGCATTGACACAAATCATGTGACCAATACCGCCACCCATGTTCTGCAGTGCAACGATGAGAACTTCAGGCATATGCAGCATAGATGCAGTTTCAAACTGCAAAGATGCGAACAGGGTGTTAGAAACGGTGTTGGAACCGGACATGAATGCACCCAATACACCAATAAATGGTGAGATAACAACGAAAGCGTTACCAGCAACAGAAGCAAGCGCTTCAGCCATTACAAGAAGCATGGATTCCTGAGCCTGTGCAGAAACACCAGTCATGGTGATGGAGTCAATGTTCGTGAAACGGAACAGGTTAACCATTGCAACACCAAAGAGCAGTGCGATAGAAGCAGCAGAAATCTGATGGAAAGTATCCGTAATTGAGCCCTTGATATCAGAACTTCTCATTCCATGGAAGAAGAAGGTGAAAATTGCTACGACAATAAAGATTGTCCCTGGACTCCACAGAAGTGCATAGTTCCAGTCCTGACCAAAGATAATGCCGCTGTCACCAGTACCGATCGTAAAGCTCTGAAGAGCAGAAGCCCATTCAGCACCCTGGGTCTGAGCAACACGAGTACCAACAAGGATGATTGCAATCAGTACATATGGGAGCCAAGCTTTTACCATGGACATGTCGCTGGTCTTTGGCGCAGCAACAGGTGCATTGGACAGCCAGCTCTTATCCCATTTGTCTTTGGAATCGAAGGTCCATACTTCTTTTGGAACGAGGAAGCCCTTCTTTGCTGCAGCCATCGTCACGAACAGAGTGATAACAGCAGGAACAAGCGCTGTCAATTCTGGCCCTACGAAGAAAGCAATCAGAAGGAAGAACACATCGAATACAACAGAAGTAAAGATGATGAATGGAATAACAGGAATAACATCACTGAACTTTCTGTTTTTGCCAAAGAACTTGGTCAAGAAAGCGATACCAACGATGATAATAACTGGGGTTTCAATTGCCATTGGAATGGCAGTCCACTGGGTCAGTGCCATGCGCCATGCATCAGGGTTGGACAGAGAACTCAAAGATTCCTGAACCGTGATGAATGCGGTGTTGGTAGGCGTACCTGCAGCACCGAAGCAGCCTGGAACCGTGTTATACTGCAGGGTTACAACAGCTGCTGCCAATGGAGGGAACCCTAAGCTGATCAGCAGAGGTGCACAAAGTGCGGCTGGTGTACCAAAACCAGCAGCCCCTTCAATGAAGGCACTGAATACATACCCGATAATGATTGCCTGCAGACGTGCGTCAGCGGTAATACCGTTGAACATACGGTTGATAGCAGACATTGCACCAGATCTGGACAAGGTGTTCATGATCAGGATAGCACCGAAAATAATAACAAGTGTTTCAATGGCGCTTAAGAAACCGGTGATGGTATAAGCGAAAGCATGAAGCAAAGACATTTTCCAAAGGGCAATTGCGAAGATTGCTGTCAACGCCCAGGCCAATGGCAGTGCACGCTTTGCGGACCAAGAAAAACCGGTCATTAAGACGATTGTAAGAATAATTGGAATAAAAGCAATTATAGCGTACAATTTGTTACCTCCTCTTTTTTAATTACTCTGAAAAATTCTCACCAATTCAGTATACCCTATAAAATGTTTGTTACAAGATTATTTTTACTTCTTTTTCCTAAAAAAAACTTATACAAAAGTAAATACTTTCTCACAATTTTGTAAATATTATGTATGTTTCCACATAAATTGTCTAAATTGCTTCAAAATTTCTTTACAATCATACTATATCCACAATGACCAATTCTGGCTGATTATTGATGCGCGGCACCATTGGGTCCACGGCGAACCCGCTTCCTACCACAAAATGATAAGGCGCTCGCTTGCCGCGCTTATAAATCCCTTTTGTATAGCGTGGAAATAAACCTTGACCGGGTGCAAAGATACCTTGATTTTTCAAACGCCATTGTCCACCATGCGCGTGCCCGCAGAAAACAATGTTCTTGTTTAACTGATCGAATAAGGCCGTATGTTCTGGGCGGTGACACAACAACATCCGATATTCCTCATGAGAAGATGCGACATCTTTTCTTAGGATCTGCTGGATATCATACAGCCACAAATCTTCATTAGCATAAGCCGTCTGATCTCTTACACCAAATATTTCAATCCAGGTTCCGTGAACACGTACGCGAATCTTTCGATTATCCAGGACATGAACACCCCAAAAGCGGCTAATGTCATTTTTTAATACTTCAAAATCTGCCATGCCCTCGTCATGGTTACCACTTACATAATACACCGGCCGCCATTGACAGACCCCATCCAAAAATGTGAGCGCTTCGAAGCCGTCACGACCTGGTTCAAAGAAATCACCGGCCAAAAAGATCAGATCCACCTGCTCTTTTCGCACCAAACGCGCCAATGCACGGCCACTCCATATGCCATCCCCATCATGAAAATCTGAAATAAGAGCGATTCTCAATCGTCTATTTCCGTTCCACGCAGGATCTTCAATGGTATGACGCGTAATCTTTGCCTCATAGTTTGTCAGCTTTTTCAAGGGCAAACTTGATAACGCCAGAGCAAGCCCAGCACAACTCCATCCAACGTTCATAAGAACCTCTCCTTTCACGTACGCACGTGTACCTTTTTGTTCTGTCTCATTATAAATTAAAAAACTGATCAACGCCATGACAATGTCAATGAGTTGATCAGTTTCTCTTTATCGTTTCATATCTTCAATGGATTTAACCACGGTATGTTCAATCGGCGTCCATTCAACCTTTTTGAACAATGCAACGACAGCAATTGGCACATAAGTAAACATGAATAATGGAAATGTAAACATTGTTCGGATTTTCATCCAGCTTGATGCCAAAATATGGTCCCACTCGGTGATGGTTGTCACGGTTCCCAGGAAAAACAGCATGCAGTAATAATATCCCAGAGAAAATGCCACAGCAGTGCCACAAGCACCTAACAATTGTCCTTGCACGCCTGATCCAGCAAAGAACGTGATATAAATAATCATGCCGATATTAAATGCCAGGCTGGCCAGCATGATCAGCAGAGCTGGCATGATGTTCATCAGCATATCAAAGGCGCTGAAACTGGCACGATCAAAACGAAAGATGCTTTTTGCAAGACCAATCCCATGCTTTCCCAGTACTTGATAAAACCCTTTTGCCCAGCGCATGCGTTGATTCCAGGATTGTTTGAACGTTATTGGCTGCTCGTCATACAGCATTGCTTCACCAGCATAACCAATTTTTTCACCGGTCACAATCGTCGCTGCGGTAAATTCAATGTCTTCCGTCAGCAAATGATAGTTCCAGCCGCCGCGTTCTTTGATCAGATCTGCAGCCACCATGAACCCCGTGCCGCTGATGGCACAGCTGTTGTGCAATACATATCTTGGACGATTCAAGTATTCTGCCTCGCGCAAAAACCATAACCCATAACCGGATGAAATCCAGTTTTGTGCATAGTTTTTTGAATTGCGATAGCTGGTAATGACGCGATACCCTTGATCAAATACTTTGTTCATTTCAGCCACATAGTTTTTAGTCAACAGATTGTCGGCGTCCAACACCAAGAACGCTTCATAATCATTGGCAGGATCTGCAAAAATCTTTTCAAAAGCAAAATTCATGGCATAGCCTTTGCCAATGTATTGTTTGTTAAAGCGCTCGAACACCGTGCACCCCAAGTCACGGCAGATATCAGCCGTATTGTCGGTGCAGTTATCGGCGACCACAAAAATATGCAGCTTATCTTTCGGATAGTCTTGCTGCAAAATACTTCTGCACAGTTCGCCAATAACCTTACTTTCATTACGTGCCGAAATTAAAACGGCAATCTTATGCTGTTTTTTAGGAATATATTCTTTTTTTTGTTTTTGCTTGTCAACCAGTCCAACAATTAAATAAATGATCTGGTAAAAATACATCACAAAAAAAATGATTCCTATGGTTAAATTAACTCCATATATCAACGATGCCACCAATACGAACCTCCCCTAAGTTCCATGCATCAAACATTTTCTTCTAGTATAGCCAGTTTTGTGACGTTTAGCAACAAAAAAACAGCACCTGATCTTTAGAGAAAAGCAAGTGCTGCTGCAAAAACCGCTCCTTTCACATGAACCATAGACGCAACAATCCTAAAATCAGAAGGTGCCCTGGATAAAAAATGTAAAAGAACCATTTTGAGAAAGTCTTTCCCTTTTTCATACGTTTGCCATTGTAACAAAAAACGATGACCACGGCAGCGAGCGCCACACCAGCAACCTGCCCAATCGTCCAACACAGCGCCATCGGCAATGGATAGACATCGACACCAACGGCCATTGAATTCAAGGCAAACACACCCATTGCCATCAGAAACGCATACGCCGTTTTTTGCTTATCATTCGCCGCCCAAGCAAAAAGCAAGGTAAAGATCGGCGCCAACACTGCCCAGTCTGAATGCAAAGACAACGCTGTTAAAACAACGATCAGCACCACTTTAACCTCATACCGCTGCACAAATTCCAGCACCAAAAGAATGCCAAAACAAAGCAGCAATGTGAAAATCATATTCATGCCAACGAAATTCATCACAGCGCCTTTGGTAAACGCTAAACAGAAAGGCAGTTCAGAAATAACTGCAAATACCGCCAATCTGGCCGCATAACGCTTTTTTGAATGGGTGTAATGATAGCCTTCCACAAGAAAATAACACATCACCGGCATCGTAAAATAGCCAATGTCTTTAAAACACTCGGCCCAAAAAGTCCCAGAGGTCATGAAAACATTAGAAATATGATTCAATAACATCGTCAACATCGCCACATATTTGATCGCGTCTCGACTCACCGGCACCCACCCCCTTTGCTTCCGCCATTATACCACGCTCACTGCATAGAAAAAAGCGGCAGTCTCCTGCCGCTTTATCTTATTATGCTTTTGACAACAGCGCTTCTACATTCAATACATGACGATTGCCATCAAGATCAACAGCCACAAGTTTGTCGCCGTCCATACTCAACTTACACTCGTTGATAGCAAAATCTACATCCACGCTTACACGCGAGGAACGATCCCCGATTTTATCAATATAGAGACGATTTGGGTCAATTGTAAATGGTCCCTGATGCAGCCCAGCAGTAGAATAGAGATATTCGCCATCCGTTGTGTAATCAGAAGTATTTGCGATCGTGCCAATATATGTCATCATGCCAGTTTCATCAGTGGTCATATCGGCTGGCCCGCTGACAATGTCCATTGTGAAATTGTTCGATACTGAGTGCATCATTGAAATGCCCAAATACGGCTGACCATCGATCAATTTTGCGTTGTGCAGATCAATCTTATCTTTATTCGCCGGAACAAACCAATCTGCTATTTCTTCTGGCGCACTCAAATACGCCCCGATTTTCTCCTCGCTGTTCTCTTCGAAAACATACAAATGATCTTTCACTGCAGACGTTTCACCCTGAAGCAGATTGAATGTCAACGGCGTCCCTTCGATTGAAATTTCCTTCGCGTAATATGGATCATCGTTAATCACCCAATCCGCATCACTCGTGATCGTGACCGTGCGACTGGAATTGTCCCAGTCAATCGTGCCCAACGTTTCCGCAAAAGCACGAGCTGGAACATAAGCGCGGCCTTCAGCACTGATCGTCATTGGCGTATCCAGCGCAATACGCTCGCCATTGGCGTAAAAATAATCGGCACCATTTTCAAAAATCGCTGAATAATGGTTGCGCTCATTTTCAATGTACACATTACCATTGACATAAGTCACACCACATTGCAGCGATTCGCTAATAATGCGCAGTGGCAGCATCGTTCTGCCAGAATCAGAAATATACGGTTGACCAACCGTTGCGTCAGAGTAAATCGCCTCATTGTTGACCACAAGCGCCATATTCGTTGACGCCGCCTGTGCTGGAACCGCGCACGCACACAACAGCGCTCCGCCAACGATCATGGCTTTCATTCTCTTTTTCATGTTGCATTCCTCCAAACTTGATGATAATTGGCCACAGCTATAGCTTTATTATAGGATAACTGCTCAATTTGAACAGAGCTGTGGCACGAACAGGCGATAACTGGCCATGAAAACATTTACAGCATAAAAAAGAAACAAACACAGCACAAAATCATGCCATATTTGTTTCTTTGATCGCTAAGATTCATCTTTTAACGGTAGAATAAAACTCAGTGAAAAACTTCCTTCCTGCCATTCTATCGCTGGCACGCTGCCATATTTTGCCAGAGACTCTGTAAGATTGACAATGCCAAAACCATGATTGACTTTATCTTTTTTCGAGGTTGTCAAGTTGTTCCTTGGTTGTTGTAGAGCGGTATTAATGATCTTACACAGGAGCACGGCATCAATCTGCACAAGAGAAAGAGCGATGCTTTTCTGCTGTTCATCATCCAGAAGCAGACAGGCTTCAATGGCGTTATCCAATGCGTTGCCAAAAATCGTACAGATGTCCTCCGGCGCAATTGGTAAATTTTCTTCTACATTCAGTCTGGCGCTAAAATAGATGCCCTGACTTTCTGCCAGCGTTTTCTTCGCACTCAGTGTCGCATCCAATGCCACGTTGCCTGTATTAAAAGCTGGCGTGATCACCTCCAAGTGATCTGTCAATCCTTCAAGATGGTGCAGTCCACCAACGACATCCCCCACTTGCAAATAACCACGCAAACCTTCCAACTGATTGACGATGTCGTGCTTGAATTTTCGCAATTCGTTTTGTTTTGCCAGCAGGTCATCCAAATGTTTAAGCTGAAGTTTCAAATGCTGTTCATATTGTTCTTTTTCATGAATTGCTTTACTCTGCATTATCTGACGTTCGTAAAGAAACAGGCTAAATGTAATCCCTAAAAAGAGAAAAAAAGAACATGTAACGACTTGCTCATTATATGTTGTAGCATTCAATGCATAAGATAAATCAAACATAATATAAGTAATTGCAATGTAGCAAAAAAACAGCAATAGGAAAATCAACCAGTAGTCTAAGTTAAACTCTGTCCGCTTTCTTCGAACACGAATCACATTACATATAACCAACTCTAACAATTTTGAAGAAAAAACACCAAACAAACGATAATCTAAAATTTGAACGATTGTCTCACTTGTTTCGTTCAAGATATACGTCATCATAGAAAGGATAATCACTTCTGTTGAAAATCCTATTAATACACTAAGTGCAACAGCAAGCAATCTATTTCGTATCTTTCCATTATATAGCAATGAAACAAATACCGCTAAAAATGGCATGCCTAGCACATTAAAAAAACTAAAAATCAAAAAATGATTACATAGAAGAATTAAGACGGTAAGCGTGCAAATTCCTAAAAAATAGAAACTCGGTCGAAAATTTAGCCTGCGTTGTAAAAAAGCTTCAAACATTATAAAATATGCCAACGCATCTGCAAACGCCGACAATAGATTGGACAGTTCATACACGCTCATAGACCAACCTTCCTTTCAAGGTAGCTCTGCCAGGATTGGCGAAACGCCTTCTTATATTTTTCGCCCAATGGTATATGCGGCATGTTTCGGGCGCGAAGAGCGATATTCGCAGCGTTTACCGCGCGAACATGTTCAAGATTGACGAGATAGCTTTTGTGTGCACGGGCAAAGATGCCCGGTGAAAGCATAGATTCAAACTGAGACAGCGAACAACGGGTGCGATAAACACTTTCCCTGGTATGAAATACCAGATAATGGCTATTGCTCTCAACATAAAAAATCTCGTCGTAGTAGAGATGAACCGTCTTTTTATTGTCGTCAATGCTGAGGCTGAGCCGTCGACGCGCCAGCTCGCGGGCAACGGTGTCAATGGCGTGCGGCAGATCAGTGTCAAGATTGGCTTTTTCTACAAAATCCAACACATTGTGGCCAAAGGCTTTTTTCATGTAACGTGTATGACTGGTCACATAAATGATAATCACCTTATCGTCCAGCGCGCGAATGGCATTGGCGGTATCAATGCCATTCATTGCGCCCATTTCCATATCGATGAAAAGAGCGTCGTAACGCACACCATTATTCTGATAATCAGCCACCAATGCTTCACCACTATAATAGGGTTCACTTTCTATGAAAAGCTCCGGCCGTTTGTCAAAGTACGCCTGCAATAGTTTAATGTGTTCCGGCTCGTCGTCACAAATTGCAAAACGCATGGAACCTCTCCCTCCTCTGTTTGTGATGCTATTTTATTTTTACTGAGTTTTTGCCGTCTTGTCAATATCCCTGCCAGGCAAGCATTTTCAGGCCATAAAAAAGGACCGCACGCGGCGGTCTCAATGTTTAAAAAATAATATAAGCAACGATGCTCAAGGTCACCAAACTTGCAACAGTGGTGGCGAGGACAGTGCCAAGCGCGTAATCGCCTTCTTTGCGTGTTGACTGCGCAAACATCGCTACTGCAACCATGGTTGGCAAACCAGCAACAATGGAGAGCGTATGTGTCATATCGGTATTGCTGACAAGGTGCGAAACAACCATGAAATATACGATTGGGAAAATGAGCATTTTCACAGCAATCCCAATATAGAGCTCTTTCTGACGCAAAACTGGCGTCCAATTGCAGAAGCACAACAGCCCGCCCATATAGATCAGGGACATTGGCGTTGCTGCGCTGCCAATTTTAAGCAAACCATTTTCGAGGATTTCTGGCAAATGCACATCAAGCAGCAATAGAACAATCGCAAGAACAATGCCGCATACTGCAGGATTGATAAAATTCTTCCAGTCAAAATGTGCGCTTTTTCCTGTCGGCGTGGTCAAATACAGACCATAGGTCCAGAATAAGCTTTGGTCAACGATGCTTAACAAAGCGCTGTAGATGCCCCCGTGTACCGGGCTGACACTAAGCATGAGCGGTAAGCCTATGAAACCCACGTTGCCAAAAACGAAGACTGCCTGAAAAATTTGTGCACGGTCTTTGGGCAGCCGCAAAATTTTTGCAATGACAGCAAAAATAACGATTAACGAGCCATAAATGCCCAATGCCATAAAGAACGCTGGCAGGTCTGCAGCCAATTGCGAACGGCTTGTTCTATTCATCATATTGGCAAAAATCATAATCGGTAAGAGCAATTTCATGATCAATGAAGCCAAACGATCCAAAAATTCTCTCGTTGTAATGCGTTTACGGGCTGCAATATAGCCGATCAGCATCATTAAGAAAAAAGACACCAGCTGCTCCAAAATGACCATAAATGAATCCATAGACTTCCCACCTATCTTAAAAATTATTTAACGTTTTATATTATAGCATATCATTGCAAAAGCACAAATGCCTCGCTAAAAAGCACAACACCCTGCCCATCTCTCCACAGAGAAATGAGCAGGGTATGCTGCATGTAAACCTTAAAGGGAATATTCTTTATGTAATAATGTCTCCAGCTCACACTCACCACGTAAAAAAGGTGCGAGCTGTTTTTCTAATGTTTCATCACCGCAGCACAAAACAGCGGCTTTTTCGGTTGTAAAGAGCGGCTCATCATAGAGAGCGCCAAAAACACCGCCGCAAGCCTGTAAAACCACGCCGCTTGCGGCATAGTCCCAAGGATACAGTCTCGATGAGATGTATACATCCAAGGTGCCTTCCGCAATATGACACATTGCCAAACTGGCAGATCCCAACGCTCTATGGCCGCGTGCAGCACAACTGATGCGATAGAGTGATTTGCCGGCACGACGAGACAAACTGTTCATCGTTGTGAGGCTTGCGTCAAAAAGCGCATCCTCCAGCGCGATTGGCTGACGCCGCGCCAATTTCTTCTCATTGGCATAGGCCGCTTCGCCGTGAACGGCATGATAGCAAATATCTGATACAACATCATAAACGATGCCAAAGATTGGCGTATGTCCGTCGTATAAAGCGACACAAATCGCAAAGTTTCGATGGGTGGAAATAAAATTCGTTGTGCCATCAATAGGGTCCACGAACCATGTTAACCCACGCACTTCCTGATTGACCTTTTCTTCAGCAAAAAAACTGGCAGCAGGTTCTATGTCAGCCAATCCTGTCTTCAATTGTTCCTGAACCCAAACATCCAGGTCCGTGACAAGATTTTGATGATTGTTTTCTTTGCGCCGCACGTTCAATGGCACAGAAGAAAGGCGCTCTAACAGCGCCTTTCCTGTAGAACGAACCAACGCAACAGCTGCTTGACACTGGTCCATGATGTTCTCCTTTTATGCGTTTACTGCTGTACGCGTATATTTCACAATATTGGATGCACCAGCCAATTGGGTGCCATCTGGCAATACAAGTGTTGGTGCAGCAACAATGCCATATTGTTTTGCCAGTTCTGGCTCATCCTCAGCATAAATGCGGTGATAGCTCATTCCAGCTTGATCCAGGGCATGAATGGCAATTTGACAATTTGGGCAAGTATGGGTGGTGAAAAGCAATGCTTGTTCAGCAGCCTGTTCTGCTTTTGAAGCGTCCTGACCATCTGTAATGCCAAGGTCACTGCCCTTTACTTTCATAACAAAATGGCTCTTGCTGATGTCATAAAGCTTACGGTCTTTATATTCCTGCGTTTTCCCATCGTTCCAATTCTGTACTGGACGATAGTAGCCGGTGATGCGGCTGTAAACTTCCGTCTTATTGCCGCAATGTGGGCAGGTAAATTGTTCGCCTGCAAGATAGCCATGATCTTTGCAAACAGAATACGTTGGTGACAAGGTGTAATATGGCAGTTCGTAGTTTTCTGCAATCTTACGCACCAAGTTGGCTGCTGCTTTCCAATCCGGCAGTTTTTCGCCTAAGAAAGCATGGAATACTGTACCGGAGGTATACAGCGTCTGAAGTTCATCCTGAATATCCAGAGCTGAGAAAATGTCTTCGGTATAACCAACTGGCAGGTGAGAGCTGTTGGTGTAATAAGGGGTGTCCCCTTCTTTTGCTGCGGTAATAATGTCTGGATAACGCTTGCGATCATGTTTTGCGAAACGATAGGTGGTCGATTCAGCAGGGGTGGCTTCAAGGTTGTACAAGTCGCCGTACATTTCCTGATAATCCGACAAACGTTCTCTCATATGCGTGAGCACTTCTTTGGCAAATTTCTGCGTTTCAGGATGGGTCAAATCTTTGCGCAGCCAATTTGCATTGAGCCCAACTTCGTTCATGCCAATCAAGCCAATCGTGGAGAAATGGTTATCGAAGCTGCCAAGGTAACGCTTCGTGTATGGATAAAGGCCGGCTTCCAAAAGATTGGTAATAACGGTACGTTTGATTTTCAAGGAGCGTGCAGCGATGTCCATCATATGATCCAGACGTGCATAGAAATCTGCTTCGTCCTTTGCCAGATAGGCGATGCGTGGCAGGTTGATCGTCACAACGCCAACAGAACCGGTGCTTTCCCCGCTGCCGAAGAAGCCGCCGCTCTTTTTGCGCAGTTCGCGCAAATCAAGGCGCAAACGGCAGCACATGCTGCGCACGTCACTTGGCTGCATGTCACTGTTGATATAATTTGAGAAATATGGAGTACCATATTTTGCCGTCATTTCAAACAACAAGCTGTTGTTTTCTGTTTCAGACCAGTCAAAATCTTTGGTAATAGAATATGTTGGAATTGGATATTGGAAGCCACGGCCCTGTGCATCCCCATCGATCATAACTTCGATGAAAGCTTTGTTGACCATGTCCATTTCACGCTTGCAGTCGCCATAAGTGAAATCCATATCTTTCCCGCCAACGATGGCTGGAAGATCTTTTAAGTCGTCCGGCACAGTCCAGTCGAGGGTGATATTAGAGAATGGCGCTTGTGTGCCCCAACGGCTAGGGGTGTTGACACCATAAATAAAGCTTTCAATGCATTTTTTGGTTTGTTCGTAAGTAAGATTGTCTGCTTTAACGAACGGAGCCAAATAGGTGTCAAAGGATGAAAACGCCTGAGCGCCAGCCCACTCGTTCTGCATGATGCCCAAGAAGTTTACCATCTGGTTGCAAAGCGTAGCCAGATGTTTCGCTGGTGCAGAAGTGATCTTGCCAGGAATGCCGCCCAGCCCTTCTCTGATGAGCTGCTTCAAGCTCCAGCCAGCGCAGTAACCAGTGAGCATGGATAAGTCATGAAGATGAATATCCGCATTTCTATGAGCATCTGCTATTTCCTGATCATAGATTTCGCTGAGCCAGTAATTGGCAGTGATAGCACCAGAGTTAGAGAGGATCAGACCGCCGACAGAATAGGTGACTGTAGAGTTTTCCTTCACACGCCAGTCTTCAACGTTGACATAGCTGTTGACCAAATCTTTATAGTCCAGAATGGTCGAGGATACATTACGTACATTTTCATGTTGTTTTCTATACAGGATGTATGCTTTTGCCACATCAGCGTAACCGCTTTGACTCAGGATGCTTTCAACGCTGTCTTGAATATCTTCTACCTGGATTAAGTGATCGTGGATCTTTGGCTCGAAATCAGCCGTTACACGCAATCCCAACAAATCGATAATATCATCCGTATATTCTCTCCGGCATGCATCAAATGCTTTCTTGATGGCTGCCGTGATTTTCTGCAAATCGAACGCTACAATGCTGCTATCGCGTTTCACAACTTGGTACATAGATGTCATTCCTCTCTCATATTTCGTTAAAAGTCGTATGACTATGATAGCAAACAAAAACCAGGCTGTCAACAGCCTGATACTATATATTGTTGTTTTTCCTGGCATTAGCCCAACATATAACACTATATACCGCGCAATGTCGTGCAAGGAAGAATATCTTGTGCCGCTTTGCAAAATTGTTTGAGTGTTTCCTCATTATACGCCGAGAGAGACGAATCTCTCACTTGGTCACGATCGACGAAACACTGCAAGTAGTATCGTTGCGCACCCTGCAGCCATTTTGCGATTTCAAGAATATCTTCAAATGAGTGAAATTCTTTGACGATAGTGGTCCGAAATTCATAGTCAACTTGTCCTGAAAGCAAAAAGGTCTTGCTGCGTATATAGGGGTCAAGGTCGAGCGCAGCAAGCCCGCAGGTCTGTGGATATTTTTCAGGCGTGTTTTTAATGTCCATCGCCACATAATCCACCAGCCCTTGCGCGACAAGCTGCTCCAGCTTCTCTGGGAAACCGCCGTTGGTGTCTAGTTTCACACGATAACCGAGTGCTTTCACTTCTTTTAGAAAATCATCAATATCCGGCTGAAGCAGTGGTTCCCCACCACTGACGCAGACACCATCGAGCAGACCCTGACGTTTTTTTAAAAATTTGAGCACTTCTTCTGCGCCTACACCCTCGTCGAACGGCCCGTTGATCAATTCACTGTTATGACAAAACGGACAATTCAACTGACAGCCGCCTGTGAACAACGTGCAGGCAACATGCTCTGGATAATCGAGCAGGGTCAATTTCTGTAATCCTTGAATGTTCATTATGCGCTCACTCTCAATCTATTTCACGATTCCTTCAATTTTTGTCCAAATGGCATGTTTTTCTCGTTTTTCTTCGCCATTTTTCTTCAAATCGTTCCACACCTTATATTGTGTCACAAATTGGTTGTGCAACTGTGCGTCTTCATCAGACGGCAGGTCCGTGCTCACTGTCATGCGCTCCCAATAGCTTCTGATCGCATTGCTTTCCAATTTGGCGGCCGGAAAAATCGAAACCGCCATCAATGCACAGTTCAAAAAAGCCAGCATCAAAAGCATTTTTCCAACTCTTGACTTGCCATCACTGTGGCGCGTGCTTAAAGCAATCACCGCCAGTGGAATGAGAAACCAAAGAACCGCAACGGTGCGCGCCCACCATATCGTCGACGTAAACAGCGCGATCAACAAAACGGGAAATGTCATCCATAAAAAAGCAATACGCCTTCCGATGTAATCTTCTGGCTCTTCTTGCTGCATCTCTTCTTCGTCCTCTTCATCCATGTAAATGGCATTTTCGCCAACTTTACGACTGCGAGGCGCCACAATGGCGAGTACAAGCAAAACCACAGCAGCAATCAAAAGTATGCCGCCTAAAAAGCCAAATCCTCGCAAACGAACATCGGGCTGAGCGTAAGCAGAATTGAACAAAGCCGTAAACTGCTGAAGCAGCCCCAGCAAATTCAATGAATTGGTGTCCGGCGATGCCATCATGCTGTAGAGGAAGCGGCCAAACCATGTTTTACCTTCTAAAACCACCGGCATATAAGGTGTCACAAGATCCACCGCATGGCTTCCAAAAGTCAGCGCAAACGGGTTACCAGTATCAACAAGATTTTGAATGAATGGGTTGAAGCCAATAATCACAAAGCCGCAAAACACCACAATTCCAGCGCGAATGGCCAGCCAACGAACAGCACGCTTTTTATACAATACTGCAACCATCACAAAAAAGCCAATGCCCAAAACCATCGCCGCACAAATCCCGCCGGACTGACTGTGCAGCAAAAACAGCCAAAGAAATGCCAATACCATCAAAAGATCATTATGGAGATAGCCTTCATTAAGGATTAAATAGTCCAAAATCAAAAAGCATTGAATACAGTAGGCAACCACCGCATCGCCATAAAAGCTAAACGTCTGGGACAGTGCCACCGGATTAACAAGCGACAGCAACGCTGCCACCGTTGCCAGTTTGCGGTGTTTGCCGCCCAACAAACGACAAAAGCCATATCGTGTCAGCAAAAAAGTCGGCACCGCAAAAAGCAAGGTATGGGCCTTTGCCATTTCATAATGGCCTAAAAATGCATAAAGGCTGGCGTCAACATACCAAAGTGATTTCCCGGAGCGATACACCAGATCAGACACACTGCCAACATCATCGTAGATTGGATTCCAACCATTTGCCAGTTGGACAACAGCTTCGGTATAAAAACCACGTCCCCACTCTGAATACTCCCAAATCCAGGAAACCACCATGCCAAATAAGACGACGGCAGCCAAAAAAGCCGCACCCATTCCTACAAGCCGCCGCTTTGGCACCGGCCGTTCTTCCAACCGACCCAGCCAATAAAAGCCTACCGTGCTCAAAATGACGCACAACGGAAGCGTAAACGCAAAAACATGCAGTCCGACGAGAGCCGCAAGCGCATTAACAACAAAAAGAGCACATAGAATGAGCAGCCAAACCGCCGCCCACTGCAGCGCTTTCGGCAATGCCGGAACTTGTTCTTCCTCAAGGCTCATGGACTCACCTGCTTTCTCAACAATCAAAAATCCCCCCTGTTTCTCCACAAAGCAAAACAGGGAGGACCTGTATTATTATTTTACATTGGAACGCACTGCTTCTTCCAAAACCATATGTTCATCAGCAGAAATAACATGCCGACGTTCCATCAGCATGCGTTCACGCATGCTCCAAAGGCTGGAAGAATAGTCCACATAGTAATGATGTGGATTTTCAAAACGTTTTACCTCGTCCCAAAGTGTCTCAATTTCATTCTTGCAGTATTCTCGAATGTCAGCCACACTTGGACTTTGATAGACTTGTTCCCCTTTGACAAAGACAGGGACCTGAAGTTTTTCTGCACGGAAATTTTTCACGGTCTTGCGCTTCCAAACAGCATTCGGGTCAAAAATTTCGATTGGCCGACTGTCATCAATGGTTTCATCGGCAAGCATAACAAGATCGGCAATGGCCTTGTTGGTCTCAAGATCAAAGAGGCGCCATGGCATTTTATAACCTGGTGTTGTGATTTTACCAATGTTTTCGCTGATCTTGATGCGAGGCTGCAAAAGCCCGTCTTCTTCAACGGCAACCATTTTATAGACACCGCCAAAGACTGGATCGCTCTTGCAGGTGATCAAGCGCTCACCAACGCCAAAGCTGTCAATTTTGGCACCCTGCACAAGAAGATCCTGAATCAAAAACTCGTCCAGACCGCCGCTGACAACAACCGCGCAATCCTCAAAACCTTCAGCATCCAACACTTCTCGCACACGTTTTGATAAGTACGCAATATCGCCGCTGTCGATGCGAACGCCAGCTGGGCGATAGCCTTTTGGCACCACCACTTCTTTAAATACCTTGATGGCATTCGGCAGTCCGGAGCCCAGCACATCATAGGTATCAATAAGAAGCGTGCACGCTTGAGGATAAGCCTCTGCATACAGTCTGAATGCTTTCTCTTCATCATTGAACAGCTGCACCCAACTATGAGCCATGGTCCCCAGCGCTGGAACGCCATAATCGCGATCGGTGGAGGTATTGGCAGAGCCTGCCACGCCGCCAATATAAGCAGCACGCGCGCCATAATTCGCTGCATCCGGTCCTTGCGCGCGGCGTGAACCAAATTCCATGACAGAACGGCCCTTGGCGGCGCGAACGATGCGGTTTGCCTTTGTGGCAATAAGACACTGGTGGTTGATCGTCAACAACAGCATGGTTTCCAAAAACTGAGCTTGGATGACCGGGCCACGCACTGTTACCAATGGTTCATGAGGGAACACTGGACGTCCTTCCGGCACCGCCCAGACATCACATTCAAACTTGAAGTTACGCAGGTATTCCAGAAATCCTTCGTCAAAAAGATTTTTAGAACGCAAAAACTCAATATCCGCATCTGTAAAACGAAGGTTATTCAGATATTTGATCAGCTGATCCAGACCAGCCATGATCACGAAACCACCCTCATCTGGAATTTCGCGGAAAAACATATCGAAATAGGCAATCTTGTCTTCCAGACCATTGATGAAATAACCATTCCCCATTGTTAATTCATAAAAGTCTGTCAACAGCGTTAAATTGCGCTCATCCATTCTTTTCAACCCCCTTATGCCCGCCACAGTTCAATGGCTGACAATCCATCCTCCAAGCAATAACTTTGTTTATATTGATACATTTGATCCAACACGCTGACTTCCTCCGGCTGCTCCTCAGCGCGTGTGATCATTGGTTTCACATGTTCAAAAAATGTTGTCCGCAGGAGTTCCTGACCAATAACAGCTTCGAATACGCCCTGTAAATCTGCGATTCGGAATTTCTCTGGCACCCAGCGGAAAGCAATAGATGTACGATAGAGTTTTGTTCGCAGGCTTTCTACCGCACAGCAAATCATTTCCAAATGGTCAAAGGCAAGATTGTCTGCATCTTCAACCACCTCACGGTGCCAGCAGCCTTGACCATCAGCCACCAAATCCACACTGCCAGTGATGACCGTTTCACCATTTTTCAGCGTCAGATGCGTGCGGTACTGTTTGGCTGAAATCGCTTCTGTGGTCATTGCCACTTCAAACCAGGCAGCTTCCGCTGCATCATCATCGGCTTTCGGCGTTCCCGTTTCTCCATATGGCACCATCGCCAAAAAGCACTGTGTAATGATGCGTGCACGTGGATCGCGGTCAACACGACTGAATGTTGCCACATCCCCCTGATAGACTGGCTTTAAGCCCGTTTCTTCATAGCATTCTCTGGCTGCACATTCCGCCAGGGTTTCATTCTTTTCCAAAAAGCCGCCTGGCAGCGCCCAGCCATTTTTATATGGCGGACGCCCGCGCTTTACCAGTAAAATTTCTAGTTTTCTCTGAGGATATTTTTTCTCTGCATTTTCCGGCCGATCCAGGGCACGAAATACAGCGCTGTCTGCGGTGACAGATGGGTGCCAATAGGCACTATCATCATATTTTTCCACAAACTGTACATCTTCTTCTGTCAACTTCATCTTGACACCTCACTCAAATCCAGGCGTCCGTATCTTCAGTTGGCGCCAATTCCCAGCCATCATAGATACCGATGTCATCTTCAAGAGCTTCAAAGCATTCGTAGGTTTTTTCCGTCAATGTCATCAGGTTCAAATTGTGTTTCGCCAAAAGCTTCAGCCCCAGGCTCATTGGTTCCAAGCCTTCTTCATAAATGTGATCGTCAATCACTTCATAGCCCATAAGCTGCATATGCGAAGCGACACGTGCACGTGTGGCACCATCCTGGAAATAGAAATAATAGTACACGCTGTATTCATGATCCAGATCAATCCCAGCTTCCTTGAGATTCTGTACCATGTAACGGTTTCGGATGTGCGCCATATCAATTTCTGATGGATAGATGGCGTCAAAGAAAAAGCGCCAAGCGCCATCGTTGTCACTCATGTAGTTGAAATCGTAATCATTATATTCTGATGCAATCTTGCCCACGAGTGGTGCCAGATATTCAACATCCGGCCCATAAAAATAAAACATACGTGTACCAGCATAGGTTACAGAGCCGACGAATCGCGCACGCGCTTCTTCATCCATGACTTTGACGATGTAGTTCTGGATTTCAAGGATCTTGTCTTCTTCCTCTTCCTTGTAAAATCCATCGATGTCTGGATCCAAAAATTCCATTTGAATCCCCATCAGCCAATGCAAAGCTGGGATCGGCGCCTTTTCTGCAATGGCAACATCAGCGTTCACCAATGCACGGCCATCGTCCATGCTGGTCACATACATTTCATATTGCGGCGGAATATCCAGTGCAGGATCTCTCTCTGCCTCATCATCCGCAAATGTAAATTCAATTTTTTCTCGAATTTCTTTATCTAAATTTTCCATTGAAAACCTCACTAAGTCTGAAATATTTGTAATATCTTTAGTATAACGGATTCGTCCGAGCGCGTCAAAGAAAGAAAGGCAATGGTTATTATTTTTTAAGACTTTCGGAGCCTCTCTCAGCCAATGCCTGCAACCGATGCCGCAATGCGCCCTTTGCGCGCGAACAACCGATTGACAAGCCTTCGCCGCCGATTTATACTTAATTGTGGGCCGATTGTCGGTCTACTATTTTGTCATCCGCGCCTGCCTCGGCGGGCGTTTTTTAATAACCAGAGGAGGCTTACAATGAGCAACGATACCTTCTATATCACAACACCTATTTATTACCCAAGTGCCAAGCTGCACATCGGCAACGCTTACAGCACCGTACTCGCCGACACTGCCGCCCGCTATAAAAAAATGCGCGGCATTGACACCTTCTTTTTGACTGGCAGCGACGAACACGGTCAAAAAATTCAACGTGCAGCAGAAGCTGCCGGCGTCACCCCAAAAGAATATGTCGATCAGATCGTTGAAGGTCCTGGCGGCTTCAAAAATCTCTGGGATGCACTGATGATCGACTATGACAAATTCATCCGTACCACAGATGATTACCATGTCAAAGCGGTTCAGAAATTGTTCCAGATCATCTATGAAAAAGGCGACATCTATAAATCGTCTTACAGCGGTCATTATTGCACCAGCTGCGAAACCTTCTTCACCGATCTTCAGCTCGTGGATGGCGACCACTGCCCAGACTGCGGCAAGAAAACCGAAATTCTTTCTGAAGAAAGCTACTTCTTCAAAATGAGCAACTATCAGGATCAATTGCTTCAATATATTGAAGACCATCCTAATTTTATCATGCCTGAAAGCCGCCGCAACGAAATGATCAACTTCATCAAAGGCGGGCTCGAAGACCTCTGCATTTCTCGCTCCACCTTTGACTGGGGCATTCCAGTGCCAATCGATGGCAAACATGTTATCTATGTATGGTTCGATGCGCTTTCCAACTATATCACTGCCTTGGGCTGGAACAGCGACGACGACAGCCTTTATCAGAAATACTGGCCAGCCAACGTTCATCTCGTTGGTAAAGACATCGTCCGCTTCCACTCGATCATCTGGCCAACCATTTTACTGGCAGCCGACATTCCTCTGCCAAAACAAATCTTTGGCCATGGCTGGGTATTAAGCGACGGCGGAAAAATGAGCAAATCCAAAGGCAATGTGGTGGACCCATTCAAGCTCATCGAAAAATATGGCGTGGATGCTGTACGCTACTATCTCCTGCGTGAAATTCCAATCGGTCAAGATGGCAACTATACCGAAGAACTGTTCATCACCCGCTATAACAACGACCTTGCCAACGACTATGGCAACCTCGTCAGCCGTACGATCAGCATGATCGACAAATATTGCGGAGGGGTTATGCCTGCTTCTGAACAGGAAGAAGTCATTGACGATGATCTCATCCAGATGGCCATTACCCTTGCAGCACAAGTGGCATTTGAACTCGACAAGCTCAATTTCCCTGGTGCATTAAGCCGCATCTTTGCTCTGATCGGCCGCGCCAACAAATACATCGATGAAACCACGCCATGGATTCTTGCAAAAGACGACAAGTACCATGCACGCCTCATGACCGTCCTCTACAACCTGGCTGAAATCGTCCGCATCACGACCATTCTCTTAAAGCCATTCATGCCGGATCTGGCACCTCGTGTATCCGAACAGCTCGGTGTGGATCTGACGCAGGCCACCTGGGCCGATGCCACCACCTGGGCAATGATTCCTGCCGGAGCAAAGGTTCACAAAGGCGCTCCACTCTTCCCTCGCATTGACCCATCCAGCATTGAACTGCCAGCTGAAAAAGAAGAAAAACCAGCTGTCACTTTCAAAGACGAAGTGACTTTCGATGATTTCAGCAAACTGGATCTGCGCGTTGCCCTTGTTAAAGACTGCAAGCCTGTCGAAAAAGCAGACAAGCTGCTTCAATTTACTCTGGACGTTGGCGGCGAAGAACGCACCATCGTCAGCGGCATTCGCTCTTTCTACAAAGACCCAGCAGCGCTCATCGGCAAAAAGCTGGTCATCATTGCCAACCTGGCACCAAAGAAAATTCGCGGCATCATGAGCCGTGGTATGATTTTGACCGCAGCCAGCGATGACGACAGCGTGCTTGAAGTGCTGCAGGTTGCAAGTGATGCCATCGCTTCTGGCGCATCCATTTCCTGAGGCACGCCATGCAATACTTGATGGACACCCACGCACATCTCATGGACCCAGCCTTTCAAGAAGATTATGCAGATGTGCTCGCACGCACATTGGAACTGCATGCCATCATCAACATTGGCTGTAATTTTGAAGATGCTGAAGCTGCTGTTGCACTGGCCGAACAAGAGCCACAAGTCTACGCAGCCGTCGCCCTTCATCCTGAAGATGCGCGGAAATACGATCCCAGCAAATGGGACCGTCTTGTTGAATTGGCCAATCACCCTCGTGTGATTGCCATTGGCGAAACAGGGCTGGACTACCACTGGGACACAGCGACGCCAGAAGAACAAAAAGTCCTGCTCTTACGGCATATTGAACTGGCAAAGGCACTCGACAAACCACTCATCATTCATGATCGTGAAGCACATCGCGACTGCTTTGACACGCTCTGGGAAGGCGGTGCAGAAGCCGTTGGCGGCGTGTTTCACGCTTACTCTGGTTCTGTGGAAATGATGCACGAAGCTTTGGCACATCATTTTTATATTGGCCTGGGCGGTGTGGTCACCTTCAAAAATGCAAAGACCGCCAAACAAGTCGCTCAGGAAGTGCCGCTTGATCGCTTGCTGCTTGAAACAGACTGTCCTTACATGACGCCAGTGCCATTTCGCGGTAAACGCAACGAACCAAGCTACGTGCGCTACGTCGCAGAAGAAATCGCCAAGCTCCGCGACATTGACGTTGAAACGCTCTGCCGCGCCACCTACGAAAATGCATGCCGATTGTTTAAAACGGATTTCTAACACAAATCAGCCGCTCACAATCATGAGCGGCTTTTATTTTTACAGCATCTTCGTTATAATGAAACCATCTACTGAAAAGACCTGCTAATAAAAGTCAAGCCATAAATCCATGATTTTTCATCATAGATTTA
>CALJRU010000015.1 GCA_937976375.1 uncultured Peptococcaceae bacterium
AACTATCACAAGATAGCTGTGTGGCAAAAAGATGACCGAATCCGGAAAAGTCCACTAAAATTTTGCGTTTATTATTATAGCGAACTTGAAGGAGACTGTCAAGCATCAATCATTACGGAATTGTGGCGGCTGTCTGTTGCTTTTTGTGTTACTTTATGGCACATGAGAAATTCTGTCTGGTTTTGTACTCGTAGTGAGTGGGCATGTTCTCCCATTGGGAGGCCACCCACCAGTTCAATTCATTCAGCACGATATTGGATAGGATGCCGCCCTGCGGCGTTCCCTTAGTCGGGTAATCGCAGCTCATAGCTGGCTGGTTACCGGCTCTGCCTCTTTGACAACAGTTATATGTAATTTGACAACATTGATTAGAACTTTTACATTTAGGGGAAAATAGCGGAAATTATTCGGATAGCATTACTACTAATTTTTACTCTTGTTTTATTGCTGCAACAGAATATAACAGCAATCAATCGTCAGGTATTTTTCATAGGCAATTCATTTCTGTTATAATTCCATATACGGATTTTCAGAATCTACAAGTCCGACAATTGTTTTGCAACCCCAAATCCGCGCTATTCGCATCTGGAGTTCATCCTGCGCAGCAAGTACACGCTCGCGATTGAAATCTGTAAAACCATCAATGGGAAAGAATATGTCTGTGGAAGCGGAAGTGATTTTTCCGTTTTCGCTTTGCCTCCAAGTCCAGCGGCGGGTACGCACCTGCTGTCCGATTGCATAAACCACTTCATCAAGGTCTGGAGTTTCATCTTTCTCGCCGCCAAACGCAAGGAAAGTATCATCTGGTCGTGCAAGGCGAATACAAATGTCTTCGCTACTCTTTCCTAAATCGTGTGCCCCCATAGGAAGTGTATATTTTAAGGATATGGCATTTCCCAAATCTACGACGGGATTGATATGCGGCACTCCTTTTCCTTTAGCTATACGGGTGAACAAAGCTTCAATCGAACAAAAGTATTTATTGGGGTTGATATTCAAGGCTCGGAATGCTTCTCGATATGGTAAAATATCCGGATCTTCCTTGACTTTTCTTCCCTCAAAACGCTGCATTGCAGCTTGGATACTTTCATCTAAAAATTGTTCAATCTCTGGGTATGCGTTATTATTATCAATGCCTTTTGCCATAACAATACCAAAACAGGCACTCGGCAGTTCTTCAAAAATTTCTTTTTTAACAACGAATCTCATTTTATGCCCTTCTTATCTGCACTTGACCGGAATACATATTTCAGTCACAAATTTTTCACTGTCATTAGTAATGCCATAGTCTATGAGCGTGATTTCTCGCGAAAAACCAACAATCTGTATCTGTTCTTTTGTGATGTAGTCAAGGAGCTTTTCATAGTGCGCTGGAGCTTCTATATGACTGCCTCGAAAACGCAGCCGTACACAAAGTGTTTTGGGAAGAGTTATGGTTTCACCTGTATAAACGTCCTCTTGATCCAGTATTAGAAAAATGCTGTCATAACGATTTACTTTTGATTGCTGCAAATGTTCCGCGGAAATGCCAAGTCCGACCTTTCCAAGAAATACAACGGCTTCGGCATCAGATTGATCCAGCTTTCTAATCGGCACTTCCATATCAAGAGAGCCATCTACTTTCAGTGGAACGTCTACCCAAGCAATGCGACAGGACGGAAGCTCTATTAAGGAAACGGTATCCAAAGGCACACTTTGTGCGTCTCGCAGCCAATTTAAGCGGTGGTTAATCTTTTGTTCTATACGTTGTAATTCTTGTTGCTTTTTCAGGACTGCATGCTTTTGCTGTAACAACTTTTCCTCAATACGGCTGATATCCTTATTTTTGAGAAAGTCCTCAATCTCGGACAAAGGCATATCCAATGCCCGCAAATACCTGATTGTGTTGAGTACTTCAAATTGTTCGGTGCCATAGTAACGATAGCCAGAATCTGAGGAAATGTATTCTGGTGTAAGCAAACCGATATGTTCATAGTGCCGCAAACTACTAACACTGATATGAAACAATTTTGACACTTCACCTATTGGGAAGAGATTTTTCCGATCCATATCTTACTCCTCCACCAGAACAAGCGTTGATTTGCGCCGTATGACTCCAAAGGCGATTAGGCAGATCACGACCGATAGCAGTGAGCCTGCCGCGGTAGCCAGTCCCATCGGGAGAAGCGTTGCCGGGAATAATTTTGAGGTCACATAAACGCCAGGCACACGCATCAATACAATGGCGAGAATATTGTGTAAAAACGACAGGCCGGATTTCCTGCATGCGCAAAAAAATCCGCTAAAACTAAAATGAATGCCAGCAAAAATACAGTCAAAAATGTAACCACGCAGATACTGGCCGCCGAAAAGGATCACCGCCGCTCCGTCCGCAGTGCTGGGATCGGTGAACAGCGAAACGATGCCTTCCGCTGTAAACTGAATCGCGATAGAAGCAAGCACGCCAAAGCCTGCGGCGAGCATCACCGCATAGCGCAGCGTTTGAATGGCCCGATCCGGTTTGCCCGCACCGATATTTTGCGCTCCCAAGGCAGAAACGGTAGACAGCATAGAGGAGGGTACCAAAAAAAGGAAACTGATCACTTTCTCCACAATCCCGACCGCCGCTGCGTCATTCAGTCCACGCTGATTGGCAATAATCGTGATAATAATAAAAGCAACTTGAATCAGGCCGTCCTGAAACGCAATTGGGATGCCGATCCCCAAAATTTTCCCCATGACCGCACGGCAAGGCTTGAAGTCGCTTTTTTTCAGAACGATGCTCCTGCGTTTCAAAATAACGGTAAGGGAAACAACTACACTGATTGCCTGAGAGAGAGTTGTACCAAGGGCTGCGCCCGCAGGCCCAAGGTGCAGCACACCCATAAAAAGATAGTCTAAAGCGATGTTGGCAGCACAGGCTGTGGCAATAAAGCACATCGGGCTTTTGCTGTCGCCCAACCCTCTAAAAATAGAACTGATGATGTTGTAGGATGTAATAAACGGAATCCCGATAAAGCAGATGGTCAAATAGGTGACCGTACCGCTCACCGCATCCGCTGGCGTAGACATGGCAACGACAATGGGATGAACAAGGGATAACAGGATGGCCGTAAGTGCAATGGAAACCACCAGAAACAATATTACCGTATTCCCGATGTTATGCGCTGCCTGTTTTCGATCTCCTGCCCCAACTGCCTGACCGACGCTGACGGTTGTTCCCATCGATAACCCTACAATCATAACCGTAAGCATGTGCATCACTTGTGAGCCGATAGAAACAGCGGTAGTACTGGCTACACCCTCGAACTGTCCGATGATAAATAGGTCAGCCATACCATAGAGCGTTTGAAGGAAATACGAGAGCAGATACGGCAATGATAATAATACAACATTTTTGAACACACTGCCGGTAGTAAGGTTCTTTTCCATATTGCCTAATCCTTCTTTTTTGTTAAACTACCCGTATTATAAAATCTACAACAGATGTAGAGTCAAGCGTTTTTTCTTATTTTGTAGCACCGTTCAAATGACTTTGTGTAAGTTTATTTTTTTCACGCAAATTCTTGAGAATATCTCGTGTTTCCATGTCTGTCCCTCCTAAGGAATATGTTCTTATTTATTATAAAACTGCAAACCTTATTTTAACAAGCAACTCGTTGTTGCTATGGAATAGTGGATGCTGTCAATCAAATTCTTGCGTGTTTCTTTATGGCACATGAGCATTCAGTGCCGGTGTGATGCTGCATGCGCTGCGCGCAAGGACGCAGGCTGCACAGTTGCGGCATCTGTTGATGCTGCCTGTGGACAACAGCGCGCTGGCTTATGGTTATGTGTCGGCATTGGCAGCATACGTGCTGCTGACCAGAACAGCACCGCTCCTTGCGCTGATGTTGGCTGTGCTGGACTGGCAGGAAAAAACGCTGCTTACGGCGCTGTTCTGCGCTGTTAATGGCGTTCTATTGCCCGCGTTGTTGACGGCTTGGCGCCGGAACGGCTGGGGCCTGCTGCCGTGGTTTTTGCTTTTGGCTGGCGGGGTATGGTGGCTGAACGCGGATGAATGGTGCATGGTGCTGCTTGTTATCAGTGCGCTCGCAGCTTGTTGGCTCTTAAAACGCGTGGACGCGCAGGCATTTTTGCAGCAGGAGGCGGATGGCAGAGCCTGTCGGCATAGTGTGCGAAAAGGAGGGATGCTGCATTATTTTTGCCGCTATTTATGGGCGCATAAAAATTATCTGGTCAACACAGCGGCATTATGGGTGCTGGCGCTGGCGATGCCGCTGATTCTTCACGCGTTGAGTGATGGCACGGTGATGGTGCCGCTTGGCTTGGCACTGCTGACGCTGAACACTCCCTTGTACATTTTACTGTCCTGCGACCCGGCCCTAGAAACGGCGGTGCGCACACTACCGCGACAGCGGCGCTGTTTTTGCCTGCCGTATGCCGCGCTGCTCTTTGTCAGCACGTTATGTAGCGAGGCGCTGTTTTTGATCAGCTGGCAGGTGGTGCATGGCGGCGTAACGGTGTTCATGCTTTTGTTGGCTGTCTATGTGGCGCTGCAAAGTGCTGTGGCCAACGTTTGGCTGGAATGGCGCTGGCCACTGAAAAAATGGCGTCTCGAAAGCGATTTGTGGCATCATCCCCGTAAATATCTTGTGCCAGGTATGATGCTGCTCGCGGCGATGGGCATCGGCAGCTGGACAATATTGCTGGTGCCGCTTTCGCTGGCGTTGGTGTTGGAAGCAGCCGTTTTTCTGCAGGACAAAGGCTAACGTTTGTTGCGCAGTACAAGCTCATACGCTGACGGTGTGTCTGCTGCTTTGAAAAAATTGCAGATGCTGCTTGACTCTCCCCTTGGGACAGAGACTATACTGATCATAGATCCGGATCATTCAAATATAGAGGAGGAACGACGATGTTGACCATTGGAGCATTTTCAAAGATTTGCCAGGTGAGTGTGAAGACGCTGCATCATTATGACAGAATCGGCTTGCTGACGCCAAAGACAGTGGATGCGGTGACAGGCTATCGCTACTATGATCAGGCGCAGCTGGAACGCATGCTGTTGATAGGGCGGCTGAAACGCTATGGCATGTCGTTGGAGGAGATTCGCTTGTTCCTCGACTGCGGCGATGATAGGGTGCGCTTGATGACGCTGCGCAGGCAGGCGCACATCCTTGAACAACAGCAGCATGCGCTGTCGCTCATTGGCCAGGAGCTGGCAGCACATGTGGAAAACTTTGAAAGGACCGGAGATATCATGGATTATCAGAAACATTACAATGTGACGCTGGTAACGGCACCAGCGATCGCTGTGTGCGCCAGTCGTCAAACGATGGGTGTGGCAGAGTTCGGCACTTATTACAGCAGTATCTTTGAGCGTATTGCCAAAGCACATCTCACGCCGACGGGCTTGACAGGCGCGATGTATTTTGACGAGGTGTTCAATCATGAGGCATCAGATATTGAGCTGTTTGTGAGCATTCAGGAGACAGAGCAGGCGGATAGGGTCATTGGCGGTCAGCGCTGCGCAATGACGGTGCACAAAGGGGCGTATTCGACGCTTTCCGATGCGTATGCAGCGCTTGTCGTCTGGATCGAAAACAATGGCTATGCCTGGAATGGTGCGCCCTTTGAGCTTTACCGCAAAACACAGTTTGATACGTTGCAGCCAGAGGAATGGGAGACGGAGATTTATTTCCCGATTCGCGAGCAATAAAAAAGCGCCAGAGAGATGCGAGTCTCTCTGGCGCTTCGTTGTTTTCAGCGACGGTGGCGATCAATGATGGTCGCAGTCGTGGTGATCGCAGGCGATCTGATTGTCGACGAGATTGCCTGCAAGATAAGCGGCTAATACGTCTTCAATTGGGCCGCTGCAGCCGCGAATCACCTGAATGCCGTTGGCATTGAGCACATTTTTGGCACCGTCGCCCATGTTTCCTGCGAGGAGCATGCGCACGCCCATGCGTGCCATGGTTGGGGCGATGTCGGACTTGCAGCCGCAACCCTGTGGGGATGGCAGATCTTCGGTAGCGGTGACTTGACCGTTTTCAACAGTGGCGATGGTGTAATGGTCACAATGACCGAAATGGTCGTCGATGCGACCATCTCTGGTTGGTAAAGCGATTTTCATTCTATATTCCTCCTGTCTACCGGTATTATACCGTGCTGTGGTGAATTTGTACAGGGGCACTCCACCTTGCACGGCTGTGTGATGTCGTGTAAAATAAAACTATCTGTGACATGAGGAGCGAACAAAATGGAGCAAGAACGGAGACGGGCGCTCGGCGGACTGACTCATAAGCTGAGCATTGGAAAAATTGATTTACAATTGTTGGATATTGCACTAACACATCCTTCCTACGCGATGGAGCATCATCTGAGCGCAGACAACCAGCGGCTGGAATTTTTGGGCGATGCTGTCGTTGATTTGATCATGGGGGAATATCTTTTTCACACTTTCCCAAACGACGACGAGGGCAAACTGACCAAGATGCGAGCCAGCCTCGTGTGTGAGGATGCCCTGGCAGATGCCGCTCGCAAGCTGGGGCTGAATGAGTATCTGCTTTTGGGCCGCGGTGAAGCGGCGACAGGCGGCGCCATGCGGCCGTCTAATCTGGCAGATGCGTGGGAAGCCATGTGTGGTGCGATTTATTTGAGCTGCGGCATCGAAGTGCTGAAACCAGTGCTCATTAAGTATCTGGAACGCACCATTGACCGGGTGAAAGGCGGCTATTACGGCGATTATAAAACGCGCCTGCAGGAATATATTCAAAAGGAACCCGATCATACCATTACCTATGAGCTTTTGGAAGAACGGGGACCAGCCCACAATCGTGATTTTCATGTGGAAGTATTGGTCGATGGGGCATCCTGCGGCCAGGGCTGGGGCAAATCAAAGAAGCTGGCTGAACGAGAAGCGGCGCTGGCGGCTTTGATCAAATTTGGCGAGCTGCCGCCGATGGATGCGCTGCAATGAAGCGCGTGATTCTGCCAATCTTCGTTCCTCATATGGGATGCCCTCATCAATGTGTGTTTTGTAATCAGTTTCATATTACGGGTCAATGGCAGCCGCCAGCACGAGACACTCTGGAAGCACAAGCCCGGGAATGGGCAGCATCCAGTGGCCAAGTGCCGGAATTGGCGTTTTACGGCGGCAGTTTTACGGCTATTGAACGCGCCGCACAGGAA
Source organism: uncultured Peptococcaceae bacterium (assembly GCA_937976375.1). Lineage (GTDB taxonomy): Bacteria > Bacillota > Peptococcia > Peptococcales > Peptococcaceae > UMGS1590. The sequence goes on from CALJRU010000015.1 coordinate 7,171, forward strand.
GCGCTGTTGGAAAGCGCGGCCATATTGAAAGCTCAAGGACTGATCAGCGGCATTCGCTTGTCCACACGACCGGATGCGTTGGGGCCAGAGGTATTGGCGCGACTGCATCGGTTTTCTGTGGATACGGTGGAAATTGGCGTGCAGTCTCTCGATGATGCAGTGTTGGCGGCGTCACGCCGCGGTCACACGGCATTGGTGGCGCGGGATGCGGTGAAGCGCGTGAAAGCGGCGGGTTTTGTCTGCGGCGCACAAATCATGGTGGCGCTGCCGGAAGATACGCCGGCGCGCAGTCTGGAAACGTGCCGACAGGTGATCGATTTGGCGCCAGATTTTGTGCGCATTTACCCGACAGCGGTGATTTGTGATACGCCATTGGCTGAGGCTTATGCAAGGGGAAGCTATGTGCCTTGGCAGGTTGATACGCTGCTTGATACCGTGGCAGAGATGCTGACATTGTTTGAAGCAGCGTCGATTCCTGTTATTCGCGTCGGCTTGCAGGCAGAGGACAACCTGTCTCAGGGCGATGTGATCGCGGGGGCCTACCATCCTGCGCTTGGCGAGCAGATAAAAGCACGGTATTTCCGGCGGCGCATGATGGCGATGCTCAAACCGCAGGAAGGGGGCCCGGTGACTTTTGCGGTGGCTCCGCGGCAGTTGTCGCAGGCGATCGGACAACATCGGGAAAATGTGATTTATTTAAGTCAGCAGATCGGCCATCCAGTGACGGTGGTGGCCGATTCTTCTATGCAACACAATCAATTAGAAAGAAAGTGACACATGTTTCTTAAATCCTTAGAGATTCAAGGTTTCAAATCCTTTGCAGATAAGGTTTATTTTTCTTTTTCGCCAGGCGTGACAGCGATTGTCGGTCCAAATGGCAGCGGTAAGAGCAATGTGGTTGATGCCATTCGCTGGGTGTTGGGAGAACAAAGTGCCAAAACATTGCGTGGTTCAAAGATGGAAGATGTTATTTTTTCCGGAAGTGTGGACCGTAAGCCGGTTGGCATGGCGCGGGTGACCATGATTCTTGACAACAGCCAGCGTATTTTTGCGCTCGATTGCGATGAGATTGAAGTTTCGCGCACGTTGTATCGTTCTGGTGAAAGCAGCTACATGCTCAATAAAAATGCTTGCCGTCTGAAAGACATTCAGGAATTGTTTATGGATACCGGTCTTGGCAAAGATGGGTTCAGTGTGATTGGACAGGGGAAGATTGAAGAAATTCTGACCTTGCATGCTGAAGAACGGCGCGGGCTCATTGAAGAAGCAGCCGGAATCAGTAAATATAAATATCGCAAGCGTGAAGCCGAGCGTAAGTTGGAATCCACCACGGATGATATGACGCGGCTGGATGACATTCTCTATGAATTGGAACAACGCATCGAGCCGTTGGCAAAACAAGCCGAAAAGGTGCGTGTCTATCGCTCGCTTAAGGGTGAAGCCGATCATCTGCAGTTGTCATATTTGACGCAGCAGCTGCTTGACGTGCAGTCGGAACAGAAAACGCAGCGCGAAACAGTGGCGGCGGATCATCAGGCGGCCTTGGAAGCGCAGACACATTTGGATCAGTGTGAAGCTGACTTGGCTGAAGCCAAAGAACATCTTGCTCAGAAACGTCATGACATGGAAGGGGCGCAGGCGGCCTATACAGATTCTCTGCGTGACACTCAGGAACACGAAAAAACGCTGACTTTGCTTTCGGAACGGCAGCAGCATACGAACGAACGCTTGACCTCATTGACGGCTTTGACGGAAGATACCGCTCGCCAACTCCAAGAAATCACCGGCAGTGTGGATGATTTGGCGGCAGCTGTGGCAGACAGCCAACAGCAAGTGAGTGATGTAGGCAGTGAAGCGCAAAAAGGAGAAACGGCGCTGCATGAAGCGGAAGCAGCGGTTTCATCCTTAAAAGCGGCTATTGACGGCTTACAAGCACAGCAATTCGAAACATTTTCTCTCCAGGCTGCAACCAATAATGAGATCACGCGTTTGGAGCAGGGGCTGCATGGTGATCAGGCGCGTAGTGCACGTGTTGATTCGAGATTGGAAGAATTGCAGTGTCAGTATGAGCAGCTGACGAAAGAATCAGAGGCCCACGAATCAGAGCGCAGTGAACAGGAAGCGGCATTGGCAGAAACAGAGGCGGCATTGCAAAAGCTCTCCTTAGACATCGCGGAACGCGGACGAGCATTACAGGAGGAGCAGCAACAGCAGCAGCAGACTGTGCAGCAGCTCATGCAGGCGAAAAGCCGCTTGGAGACACTGGAAGAATTTGAAGCCAGTGGCGAAGGGTATTATCAAGGGGTGCAGCAGGTGCTGCGTGCAAAAAAAGAGCACCGTTTGCAAGGCATTCAAGGGTCCATTCTTCAGTTGTTGGACATTCCAAGTGATTATTTGACGGCCATTGAAAATGCATTGGGCGGTGCGGCACAAAACGTCGTGGTCGCCGATGATCGCGATGCACAGCAAGCCATAGCATGGCTGAAACGTGAACGCCGCGGACGCGTCACCTTCATGCCGCTGAACCTGGTTAAGGGCAAACGTCAGGATGTTGATTTTCATGACGATGCAGTCATTGGTTTGGCGCTGGATCTTGTGCAGTATGATCCAGCCTATGAGTCGGTCATGGCACAGCTTCTGGGGCGTGTGTGGATTTTGCGGGATTTGGCCAGCGCAACAGCATTGGCCAAGCGCACAGGTTCAAAATATCGCTTTGTGACGCTGGAAGGTGATGTGATTGCGCCGGGCGGCAGCATGACCGGTGGTCATCAAAAGAAACAGAGCTCCATTGTTCATCGTAAGCATGAGATGGGTGAATTGAAAGAAAAGATTACGGCCTTGACAGCAAAAGAACGTGCTTTCACGCAGAGCATTGAAACGTTAAAGCAGCAATTGGATGTTTTGCAGCAGTCACAAGAACGTGGGCGCAGCCGTCAACAGGATGAGCAGCTGCGTTTGCGTGAAATTTCTGTGGTCTTGGATCAGCAGGCAGCCCAAGTGAAGCGCGTGCAGCGCGAGCTGGAGCTGGAACGGATGAATCGTGAAACCTTGAGTGCAGAACGTGAAAATGCAGAGCAGGAATTGGTGCGCGTGCGTAATGATGCTGAACGCATTGCGGCGGATCTGGAAGCATTGGCCGATGGTTTAAAGCAAAAACGCACAGCGTTAAGCGCGTCCGAAGCGGCGCTGCAGGAGGCACAAACAGCCTTGCAGGATATTCTTGTGCAGCGGGCCACCAGTGACGAACAGCATCAGCATCAGCTGCAGCGCTATCGAGAAGCAGTGGCTGAAAAGAAGCGCTTGGAAGCACTGAGTGCGCAGCACACACATGATTATGAGGCATTGAAACAGGAATTGGATGCGCTCAATGAAGCGCTCTTATCAGAAAAAGCGGCTTTGCAGACCGCTCAGCAGCGCCATTTGGAAGTGTCGAAAACCATGGATGCTGCGAAACAAGAGATCGATGCCCTGGAATCGGGTGTGCGTGAGCTGGAAAAATCGCTTAGTGAGAGTCGTTCGCTGAATGATAAATGCTGGCGTACACACAATGCTTCAGAAATGCGCTTGGAGCGTTTGAATGAAAAAGTGTCGCGCCTTAGTGAACAGCTCATGGAAGCTTTTGGTTATTCACCGGAAGCGGCCTTGGCTGAAGCAGATCTTGAATGTGACATTTCAGATGCACCGGCACGCCTGAAAACATTACGCAATAAAATTGCGCATCTCGGCGAGATCAATTTTACAGCGCTTGAGGAATACGAACAGGTGAGCGAGCAGGCGAACTTTTTGAAAGCGCAGCTGGAAGACTTGAACCTGGCAAAAAGCAAATTGGAAGCGGTCATTCATGAAATGGAGACCACCATGTCTCAACGCTTTAAGGATGCCTATGAGAGAGTCAACGAACAATTTGCTCAGATTTTTACGGCCATGTTCGGCGGCGGGGCAGCGCGATTGGAACTGTCGCTGCCGGGGCGGTATTTGGAAACTGGCGTAGAGATTGTGGCGCAGCCGCCAGGTAAAAAAGAACGTGTGTTGACTTTGCTGTCTGGTGGTGAACGCGCGCTGACAGCGGCAGCCTTGCTTTTTGCCCTATTGGAAGTGCGGCCAAGTCCGTTTGTTATTCTTGACGAAATTGAAGCAGCCTTGGACGAAGCAAACGTTGAACGGTTTGCTTCGTTTATCAAGCAATATACCAATAAAACACAGTTTATTATCATTTCTCACCGTAAAGGCACCATGGAGGCGGCTTCAGTGCTGTATGGCATTACGATGGATGCCAACGGCGTGTCTAAGCAGGTTTCTGTGCGCCTAAGTGATTTTAACGACGAGCAGGAGGTTTCATAAATGGGATTATTTGACCGCTTATTTAAAAAGAATCAAACAGAAAAAACCGATGCAGAAGTGCTGAATAAAGAGCTGAATGAAGGCTTGTCCAAAACACGCCATGGCTTTATGGAAAAAGTCTTTGGGGTGCTTTCTGGTAAGGAGATCGACGATGATCTTTATGATGAACTGGAAGAGGCCTTGATCCAGGGGGACGTTGGTGTGAACACGGCGCTCGATTTGGTGGAACGTTTGCGTGAACGCGAAAAGCGTGACCATCTTAAAACGAGCGAAGACCTCAAAGAAGCTTTTGCGGATGAAATGGTTCAGCTGCTCGGCGAAGAAGAACAACCACTGACGCTGGTTCCGGATACGTTAAACATTATTTTATTCGTTGGGGTCAATGGCGTTGGCAAGACAACCAGCATTGGCAAGATTGCCTATCAACTAAAAGAACAGGGACATAAGGTGATCCTTGGTGCAGCGGATACTTTCCGTGCTGCTGCTGCCGACCAGCTCAAAATCTGGGGTGAACGCGTCGGCTGTGATGTGATTGCGCATCAGGAAGGGGCCGATCCTGCAGCGGTGGTATTTGACGCGATTGCAGCCGCAAAATCACGTGGCTGTGACGTGCTTCTGGTCGATACGGCTGGACGCTTGCAGAACAAAGTCAACCTTATGAATGAATTGGCTAAAATCCGCAAAATCATTGATCGTGAAGCGCCAGACAGCCTGCGCGATGTGCTTTTGGTGCTGGATGCGACCACAGGTCAGAATGCGCTCAATCAGGCCAAGGTCTTTAAGGACACCGCTGGCGTGACGGGCGTTATCCTTACCAAGCTTGATGGGACAGCAAAAGGCGGCGTGGTCATCGGCATTAAGTCTGAATATGATCTGCCGGTTAAATACATTGGCGTTGGCGAGCAGAAGGAACATCTGCAGGTGTTCAATCCACGCACTTTTGCCGAAGCCTTGTTCCTGGGTTTTGACACCGAAGAAGAGGAACAGCCAGAGCAAAATGATCCAGAGGAGGCAGAAGCGGATGAATAAAACTTTATTCCGTCAAGTCACCATGCTCACCGGTGATGACTTGCAGGTACAGCATGGTGATCTGTTGATTGAAGATGGCATCATCAAAAAAATTGGCACCGTCAGCGCTGCAGAAGCTGAAGATGCAGTGGAATTTGCGCGTGGCGAACATTATGTGTTGGTGCCAGGCTATATCAATACACATACCCATGTCGCAATGAGTGTGCTGCGCGATTATGGCGGAGATATGCCGTTGGATGTTTGGCTCAACCAGTACATATGGCCAGCAGAAGCGAAACTGACCGATGACGACGTATATTGGGGTTCCTGCCTGGGCATGCTTGAAATGATTGCCAGCGGCACCACCTGTCTGGTTGATATGTACGATCATTGCGATGCCATTGCAGAGGCCATCAGTGATGGCGGGATGCGTGCGATTTTAAGCCGCGGCAGCGTGGGCATGAACGATCCGGAAGGACGAGGCATTGCCGAAAACGATGCCGTCTATGCGCGATGGCATGGCGCTGAAGATGATCGCATTCGTGTTTGGTATGGGCCGCATGCGCCAAACACCTGCCCGGGAGACTATATTCAGGAAATGGCTCAGCACGCGCGTGAACGTGGCACAGGTGTGCATATTCATGTGGCAGAGACAAAAGGTGAATGGGAATGGTGCCAAAGTACGCATGGCATGACGCCGGTGGGCTGGCTGGAGAGCCTTGGCGTGCTTGATGTGCCAACGTTGGCGGCGCACAGTGTCTGGCTCGATGACGCAGACATCGCCATCTACGCCAAACATGGGGTTGCGGCAGCTCATAATCCGATCAGTAATCTTAAACTTGCAAGCGGGGTCTGTCGTGTTGAAGATCTTCAGCATGCTGGTGTCACTGTTGGGCTCGGGACCGATGGCTCTTCCAGCAACAACATCATGAGCATGCACCGTGAACTTCAAGTGGCGGCGCTGATTCATAAAATTCGCAACTATGACGCTCAGGCTGTTGGTGCACGCGATGCTCTGAAACTGGCGACGATCGAAGGAGCGAAAGCGATTCGCTGGCAGGATGCTATTGGCAGCATCGCTGAAGGAAAAAAGGCGGATTTGACCCTTTACGAATTGGATGCGCCATGGAACGTGCCGCATCATGATGTGGTCAGCAATCTTGCCTACGCTGCACAGCAGAGTGATATTGACAGCGTTTTTGTGCAGGGTGAATGTTTGTATAAGCATGGCGATTATACGACATTTGATAAAGAACGCATTCTTGCAGAAGCAGAAACACGTGCAAAACGTCTCATTCAATAAATAGAAGGGACCGCTGCCGGTGAACCTGTTGGAGCACCGGCGGCGGTCGATTTGTTTTGTTACGGTGAATTTTTGTGAAAATCCAATGACAACAGCGAGGCTTTTTGATAGTATTACTGTGTATCATTAAAACTATAAAAATTGCTGACGCGTGAGCGTCATAATCAATAGAAATTCAGGTGATGATTTTGGACTGGATGGAAGTAACATGTGTGCTGCCCAACCGTCGTGGCTTGGAAGCGGTGACGGATATTTTCAATACGTTTTTTCCAAATGGGACGATGGTGGATGATCCGCAATCAATCCTTAAACATGTGGAGAGTGACGATTGGGACGCACATGAATTTTCTGAGGACATTCTCGCTAGAGAATCGTTAAAAGTCAGCGGCTTTTTTGAAATGGACGAAGCGTGGACCAATCGCCGCGACGAATTGAAACATCATGTAACAGCGGCGCTTGCTGCAATCGATGAAACAGCGGAGTGGACGGAAAAACGGATTCCGGATGAAGATTGGGCGGAATCGTGGAAAGAGCACTATGATGTACTGCATTATGGCACGCGCATTCAAGTGGTACCAGAATGGCTGGAACCCGATCTTCCAGAAGACATCGTTATTCGCATTGAACCAGGAATGGCTTTTGGCACTGGCGAGCATGAGACCACCTCGCTCTGCATGAACTGGCTGGAAGAATTGATTGAGCCGGAAATGACGGTTTTTGACGTTGGCACAGGCAGCGGCATTTTGGCGATTGCGGCACGAGCGCTGGGTGCTGGGCGTGTGGATGCGATGGATTACGATGATGTGGCTGTATGGGCAGCGGTTCAAAATGCAGCACGCAACAATGCGCAGATCATGATTTATAAGAGCGATTTGCTCAAGGGCTGTGTGGGACAGGCCGATCTCATCATTGCCAACATTGTGGCAGATGTCATCATTAAGCTTTTGCCTCAGTTGAGAGAACATCTCCTGGAGCATGGTCGTTTTCTCTGCTCTGGCGTGCTTCTGGAGCGGGCTGCAGATGTGCGTCAAGCGCTTGAAGCAGAAGGCTTTGAGATTATTGAACAGCGGGAAGATGGCGAATGGTGTGCCATTTTGGCAGCTATGAAGGAGGTTGAGGCATGAAGCATCAAATCCCTATATCAGAATTTATTATTAGATTGCGGGAAGAGGGACTTTTGACCATGTGGCAGGGGGACCCTGATTTAATCATTGAGGACATTCAGTATGATTCCCGCCGATGCAGTGCCAACAGTTTGTTCCTTTGCAAAGGTGCAGCTTTTCAGCCTTCATTCATTACGAAGGCCAAAGAAGCAGGCGCGGTAGCCTATCTGGCCGTGCGCCCATTTGATGAAGGGGAAGAGTTGACGGCGCTTATTGTCAGCGACATTCGCCGTGCGCTGGCCGTGGCCGCGGATGTGTTTTTTGAATCTCCTTGGAAAAAGCTGCATATGATTGGTGTTACAGGCACCAAAGGAAAATCGACGACCGTGACTCTGCTCAAAGACATTCTCGATGCACACGCCAAGGCCAATGGGCTGCCGCTGACAGGGCTGACCTCTTCAACGCGTGTATTTGATGGCAAGGTGGATATGCCTGCCCAGCTGACGACGCCAGAAAATGTTGACCTCTATCGTTATTTAGACGAAGCAGTTGAAAGCGGCTTGCATACCATGATCGTTGAAGTATCGAGCCAAGCTTTGAAATATCATCGTGTAGGCGGCATTCATTTTGACGATGGCGTTTTTCTGAACATTGCTCCGGATCACATCAGTGATATTGAACATCCAAATTTTGAAGATTATTTTGCAAGCAAGCTGATGCTTTTTGCAGTCACCGATCATGCCTATATCAATACCAATAGTGATCGTTTGTCAGACATCGAAGAAGCAGCTGCGCAGTGTGCTGCTGTAACGACTTTTGCTGTGGAGGGCGATGCAGAATACCAAGCCACACATATTGAAAGCGATAAAGAGGGTATGGCGTTTGACTTACATACTGCAGCAGACACATATCATTTGACAACGGCTATGAAAGGCATCTTTAATGTAGAAAATGCTTTGGCCGCAGCCACTGTAGCCTTAAATCTGGGGGTATCTTTTGACAGCATCCAACAAGTCTTGAGCAATGTACACTTCGCTGGACATATGGTTTATCGCCACAGTGCCGATGGCGTGACGGCCATTGTTGACTATGCACACAATGACATCAGTTTCCGTAAGGTCATTGAAACGGTGCATGTTGAATACCCGAACGCGCCTATTTGGTTTGTTTTTGGTTCTGCTGGCAGCAAGGCACAGAGCCGACGTGCAGATTTGGGGCGTATTGTTTGTAAAGAAGCGGCACGCGTGTATTTGGTGCCGGATGATCCTGCGAAAGAAAATGTTTTGGACATAAACGCTGAAATTGTGGCACATTTTACGCAGCCAGTACCGTATGTATCGTTGGCTGACCGTGCGACGGGCATTAAAGATGCAATCATGAGTGCAGCCCCAGGGACGGTGGTGCTCATTTTAGGGAAGGGCAGCGAGACAGCGCAAAAGGGACCAAATGGTCCCGAGCCGTATGCGGGTGATCTGCCGCTTGCAGAGCAGGCGTTGGCAGAGCGCGATGCGCATGGCGCCAGAACATCGTTATTTTTTGAATGACGTCGCATTCTGAGACGATTTATGCTATGATAAACGTATATGTGAAAAAGGGAGGCATCCTATGAATATAATAGAAGATACAAAATCAGCACTGCGTCAAGCAGTGGCAGCAGCCTGCCAAAAGGCAATGGCTGACGGTGTTCTGCCAGAAGCAGAGCTGCCGGATTTTGTCATAGAAACACCTAAAGATGAGAAGAATGGTGATTTTTCAACGAACGTTGCCATGCAGCTGACACGCATTATGCGTCAGAACCCACGTAAGATTGCAGAAGCCATTGTGGGCGGCATTGCACTGCCAGAGCTGATTGATCATATTGATATCGCTGGTCCTGGCTTTATCAATTTCTATCTTGTCAATCATTGGCTGCATAAGGTGCTGCCAGCCATTCAGCAGGAAGATGCCGATTATGGCAAGAGCAATGCAGGCAATGGCGAACGTATTCAGGTTGAATTTGTCAGTGCCAATCCAACAGGCTTGCTTCACATGGGCAATGCACGCGGCGGTGCCTTGGGCGATACCTTGGCTGCGGTGCTCAACGAAGCTGGCTATGCCTGCGACAAAGAATACTACATCAATGATGCAGGGAACCAGGTAGAGAACCTTGGCAAATCGGTGGAAGCGCGTTATTTTGAATTGCTTGGCCGCGATGATTATGAAATTCCGGAAGATGGGTACCACGGCAAGGACATCATTGCCACGGCGCAGCGTCTTCTTGACGAAAAAGGCGAAGCGTTTGTGGATATGCCGGAAGCCGAACGTCGTCAGGCCATGAAAGAATATGCGCTGAAAGAAAAAGTAACCGGTATCTGTGGCAGCCTGGAAAACTTTGGCGTGGTGTTTGACAACTGGTTCAGCGAACAGAGCCTGCATGATGCTGGCGATGTGCACGAGGTTGTTGAAATTCTGCGCGACAAAGGTTATGTTTATGAAAAAGATGGCGCGCAATGGCTGCAATGCACGGCTTGGGGCGAAGAAAAGGACGAAGTCCTTGTGCGTTCTAACGGCACACCAACCTATTTTGCTGCCGACATTGCGTACCATCGCAATAAATTTGAACGCGGCTATAAGCGTTTGATCAATATTTGGGGTGCAGACCATCATGGTCATGTGGCACGATTGAAAGGTGCGATGACGGCGCTGGGTTATCCAGGCGACGACATTACTGTCATTCTCATGCAGCTGGTTCGCCTCTATCGCGGCGGCGAAATCGTCAAGATGAGCAAGCGCAGCGGTCAATATGTCACCCTTGATGAATTGATTGAGGAAGTTGGCAAAGAAGCTGCGCGTTTCTTCTTCATCATGAGAAATCCAGACAGTGCACTTGATTTTGACTTGGATTTGGCCAAAGCTGAGTCCAGCGACAACCCTGTGTATTATGTTCAGTATGCACATGCTCGCATTTGCAGCATTTTGTCTGTGGCAGGGGTGGATACGCCGCTTGCCAAAGATGTAGACCTCTCTCTGTTATCCGAAGAAGCGGAACGCGTATTGATTCGCAAATTGGCTGAATGGCCACAGGAAGTGGCGGATGCAGCGCGCGAATTGGCACCATATCATTTAGCGTATTATGCAAAAGATCTGGCAACAGCATTCCACAGCTTCTATAATAGCTGTAAAGTACTCACTGACGACGCTGCACTGCGCGATGCACGTTTGGCGCTGGTTGACTGCAGCCGCATCACTTTGCGTAATGTATTGCAACTTCTGGGTCTGACAGCCCCAGAACGCATGTAAATATTAAGGAGGAATTTAAACATGCCACTCGTAAACGTCGATACTCTTTTGACCGCTGCCGAAGAAGGCGGCTATGCGGTCGGCGCATTTAACTGCAACAATATGGAAATTGTTCAGGCCATCATGATGGCTGCTGAAGCAGAAAAATCTCCAGTCATCATCCAGGCCAGCCAAGGTGCCATTAAGTACGCTGGCTTAAACTACATTGTTTCTTTGGTGAAAACAGCTGCAGAAGCATCCACCATTCCAGTTGCACTGCATCTGGATCATGGCACCAGCTTTGACCAGGTTATCCAGTGCATTGGCAATGGCTTTACTTCTGTTATGATCGACTGGTCCAAGCATCCACTCGAAGAAAACATCGCTGTTACGAAAAAAATTCTCGATGTTGCCAACCCATTGAACATTTCTGTTGAAGCAGAACTTGGGAAGATTGGCGGTACCGAAGACAACGTAACCGTCAGCGAACGTGAAGCCACCTTTACCGATCCTGCTGAAGCTGAATATTTCGTTCAGCAGACCGGCATTCGCTCTTTGGCTGTCGCTATTGGGACGGCACATGGTCAGTATAAAGGGGAACCAAAACTCGATTTTGACCGCCTGAGCGAAATCAAAAAACGTGTCAATATTCCAATCGTACTGCACGGTTCCTCTGGCGTACCAGATGAAGCACTGCGTGAAGCTGTTAAGCGTGGCGTACGTAAGATCAACATTGATACCAATCTGCGTGAAGCATTTACTGATGGTGTGCGTGAAGTGCTTGCTGAAAAACCAAATGAAATTGACCCTCGTAAGATCCTTGGGCCTGCACGTGAAAAAATGGCAGAACGTGTTGCTGAAAAGATTCGCATCTTTGGCAGCAATGGCAAAGCGTGAGGAGGCATTGCATCATGGAAAGAGATCTTGTCATCGAATTTGCTCGTGTTACTGAAGCCGCAGCTATTAACTGTGCAAAATGGATCGGTCGTATGGAAAAAAATTCGGCCGATGGCGCAGCTGTAGAAGCGATGCGTAAGATGTTTGATACCATTCATATCTCTGGTACCGTTGTTATTGGGGAAGGGGAAATGGATGAAGCGCCAATGCTGTACATTGGCGAAAAAGTTGGTCTTGGCGGCACTGAAGTAGATATCGCTGTGGACCCATTGGAAGGGACAAACCTCACTGCTAAAAACCAGCCAGGCGCTATTGCTGTTATGGCTGTAGCTGAAGCTGGCGGTTTGCTCCATGCTCCAGATATGTACATGGATAAAATCATCGTTGGCCCTCGTGCAAAAGGTGCTATTGATATCGATAAGACGGTAGAAGAAAATCTGCGCAACGTTGCAGCCGCACTTGGCAAAGACGTTAGCGAAATGACAGTCTGCCTCTTGGATCGTGAACGCCATGAACACATAAAGCAGGCTTGCAAAGCATTGGGCGCCAAAGTAAAACTGATCACCGATGGTGACGTGGCACCAGCTTTAACCGTTGCTATGGATACTGGTGCGATCGATATGATCTTGGGCATCGGCGGGGCGCCAGAAGGTGTTCTGGCAGCAGCTGCTGTTAAATGCCTGGGTGGTGATATGCAGGGACGTTTGGTTCCGGAAAATGATGAACAGGTGCGCCGCATGGAAGCCATGGGCCATAGCGATGTGAACCAGGTTTACAATTTGAACGATCTGGTCAGCGCTGATGATGTCATGTTTATTGCAACAGGTGTTACCAATGGTGACGTGCTTCAGGGCGTTAAAGATATGGGAGATCGCGTAAAAACGCATACTGTTGTGTTGCGCAACACTTCCAAAACCGTTCGCTTTATTGAGGCTGCCTACAAAAAACCTCATGAAGTTAATGCGTAAGTAAATGCTATTAAGCCTCTGATCTTTGTCAGAGGCTTTTTTGTTAGAGGAGAAGAATCGTGAGCAAGTGTGAATACTGTCTCTATTATGATTATGATGAAGAAATGGATTACTATGTTTGCGACATGCTTCTTGATGAAGATGAGTTGTATAAATTCCTCAGTGATACCTTTGACGATTGTCCGTATTATCGCATGGGGGACGACTATACCATTGCTCGCAAACAATAAGGAGGGCTCGAAGCATGATTCATATTGATTCTGAAAAATGCATTGGCTGCGGCGCCTGTGTGGCAGATTGTTTTCCAGAAGCGCTGGCTTTGGAAAATGGCAAAGCCATTTTGAAAGGCACCTGCATTGAATGTGGACATTGTTTTGCGATTTGTCCAAGTGATGCCATCACGATGTCGGAAGAATATCCAACAGATACTATTATTGAATACAGCGATTGGGCACCAGAATTTGATGCCGATATGTTTTTGGCAGCCATTCAATCACGCCGCAGCATTCGTCGTTTTACTGCAGAGAAGCTGTCAAAGGATGAAATTGCTGCGGTTTTAGAAGCGGGGCGTTTCACGCCAACTGGCAGCAACGCGCAGAATGTACGTTATATAGTTGTTCAAGACACTTTGGATGAGATAAAAGAAGCTGTGTGGGAAGGTTTTGATGCCATCATTGATGGCTATGTGGCAAAACAGGGAAAAGGCGGACGTTTGTATGAAACCCTTTCGCGCATGCGTGATCAGCATCAGAAAGATGCACAGATCGATCATCTGTTTTTCAACGCGCCAGCGCTTCTTGTTGTGGTCTCGCCAGCGCCGCTCAATGGTGGGCTGGCGGCGTCAAGCATTGCTCTAATGGCACACGTCAGCGGTTTGGGCACTTTATACAGTGGATTTATTCAAATGGCGCTGAGCAAGAACCCGGTACTTTGTGAAAAATTGGGCGTCAAACCAGAAGAAATCAATGTTTGCCTGCTTATCGGAAAGCCTTCAGTGACCTACCGACGTACAGTGCCACGGAAGCCGACGGTTGTTGATTGGATGTAATATTAGGGATTGGAGAGAACAACATGGCGCAATGGATTGCTGTGCTTGCTGGAACGCCAGTGGACAGTCAGATGGGTGTGGATGTATTGGCGCACCATGGCATAGAAGGAAGAGCCTTTCCTTTAGCAGAAGATCCTTGGAAGCAAACGGCGTTCCAACTTGCTTCATCTGAAACAAAACAACGTACTGTTCGCCAGGTCCTACAAAATGTGCAAAATCAAGGCTGTGAGAAAGTATTGGTGTACTGTAATTCGCTATCGGGTGCACTTGATTTCAACATTTTTGCTAAGGACTTCGGCATGACGATTGTAACGCCATTATTGGTTTATCAAGATCTTGCTTGTCAATATCAACATCTTGGTGTGATTGCTGCAAACGCACAGGGGTTGTCTGGTATTGAACGTACACTATATGCGGCGAATCCATCATTGAATTTGCTGGGCAGCTGCGCTTTAGGTGTTGTTAATGCCATCGAAGCAGGGATGTCCGCCTCTGATATTGTGGGAGTTTATCACTTGAGGCAGTTGGCACAATGGTTTGTTCATTGCAACATGGAAGCTTTGCTTTTAGGATGTACACATTTTCCGTACTTTAAAGATGCTTTGGCTGAGCAAACAATATTGCCATTGATTGATCCTGCGGAGATGATGGTTCAGAAGCTTTTTTAGAAGAATGAAAAATGGATGAGGTTGTCTTGTGAAGAGACAGCCTCATTTTTTTGTAAAAAATATGTGTAATCAATAGAAATGATGTATTGTTCTTGTAAATTTATTGCAAATGATTGCTGCAATATTTGTGCATGTGAAAGTGTGTATGGTCAATTGATTGTTGGTTCCTTGATCAATAAAACAATATATAGTCATAAAATAGCTGCTTTTCGCATATATGGTATGATTTTTCAGAAAAATCCGATGGGGAAATTGTTATATTTTACAATAATTTTACATTTGCTCGCTTTTAGACTTAACACAGACTTATTAATATAAACCTGTAAGCGAATTTAACATTCGACTCAAAGAAAGAAGGTAAATAATGAAAAATTGGAAAAAAGTTGGGATCGCTGCGGTCCTCTGCATGAGTTTATTGGCAGGTTGTGGTGGAAATAGTGATACGTCTTCCAGCGAAAGCAATAGTTCCTCCGCTTCAGCAGAAACACAGGATTTGAGTGGCAGCATCAGCGCTGCTGGTTCTTCTGCATTAAAGCCTTTGGTTGATGAAGCAGTTAATGAATTTGCAGATGTTTATCCAGATGTTGCCATTACTGTCGATGCAGGTGGTTCTGGTGAAGGTCTGAAACAGGTTTCTGAAGGTACCATCGATATTGGGAACTCTGATGTTCCTGCAGAAGACAAACTTGATGCAGATCAAGCTGCAGAACTTGTTGACCATCAGGTTTGCGTTGTAACCATGGCTCCAATTGTTAACAATGATGTATATGACGCTGGTGTAACCAATCTGACGAAAGATCAGTTGATTGGTATTTTCACTGGCCAGATCACCAACTGGAGCGAAGTTGGCGGCCCTGATGAAGACATTGTACTCGTAACACGCCCAACTTCTTCCGGTACCCGCGCTACTTTCCAGAAATATGCACTGGACGGTAACGAAGAAGCATCCAATGCATCCATGGAAACAGATGATTCCGGCGTTCTTCTCCAGAATGTAAAAGATACCAAAGGTGCTATTGGTTATGTTGCCCTGTCTTATCTTGTGGACAATCCAGGCGTTTCTACCGTAGCTATTGATGGTGTTGAACCTACACTTGAAAATACCTATTCTGGTGACTACCCAGTATGGACCTACGAACATATGTACACCAAAGGTGAACCAAATGATGTTTGCAAAGCATTTATTGACTACATTATGTCTGATGACTTTGGCGAAACCATGGAAAGCCTCGGTTATGGCGTTGCCTCAAAGATGACTGTTACTGAACACTAATATCAGGAGTAATCCTTATTGAAGCACGAAGGAGTGGGCTTATCATTTGATGGGTCCACTCTCTTTTACGGAAGAGGAAAGAAACATGATAGAAAAAAGTACGAAAGGAATGTTTTACAAAGAAACTGGCTGGCGGGGCCTGGCGGTTTTCTTTGGACTGTTCGTCATCGCACTGACCATATTGATCGGTGCATTCCTTGTTTATAAAGGCTCTGATACATTTTTAACCTTTGGTCATACGATTTGGGAGTTCCTTGGATCCGCAGATTGGGAACCGGTCGATAATGCTTCTGGCGGTGGTTCGGTCGGCGCACTTATTTTTATTGTTGGTTCTCTTTGCACGTGTGCATTGGCGTTGATTATCGCTACACCATTTGCATTGGGTTCTGCGGTTTTTATGACTGAGATTTCTCCAAAGTTTGGTGAAAAAATTTATCGGCCAGTTGTTGAAATTTTTGCCGGTATTCCATCGGTTGTCTATGGCTGGGTGGGCTTAACGGTTTTGGTTCCAGCCATTAAAGTTGTTTTTGATCGCCAGGTTGGTCATTCCATTCTTGCGGCAGGCATTGTTTTGGCCGTTATGATTTTTCCAACCATCGCCAGTGTTTCTGCAGATGCCTTGGGTGCTGTGCCATCCAATTGTCGTGATGCAGCATTTGGGTTGGGATCGACCCGTTGGCAAGCCATTTGGCGTGTGATGGTGCCAGCAGCAAAAAGCGGCATTGTTACAGGGATTGTATTGGGGTTGGCACGTGCCTTTGGTGAAGCCTTGGCGGTGGCCATGGTTATCGGTCAAACAACAGCATTGCCAACAAGCATTTTTTCAACGTCCAAAACATTGACAACGGAGATTGCTTCCCAGATGGGGAACGCAATGGAAGGCGGCGAATTGAAGGCTGCATTATGGACAATGGCATTGCTTTTGTTCCTGATTTCATTATTGTTTATTACCATCATTCATCGCATTTCCGATAAGAATGAGAAGGAGGACTAAGGACGTATGAATGAAAAATTAAAACGCGCAAAAACAATTGATAAATTTATGACCGGCGTGTTTTATGGCCTTGCCATCTTCTTTATCGTATTGCTGGTCGCTTTTGCGGGAAAAGTTATTATTGGCGGCTTGCTGGGTGCCACCCCGGAAATGTTTGCTTTTAAACGCTCAGGCAGTGTTGGCAATCAGTTGTTCAATACCATTTATCTTGTGTTTATTGCGCTGATCGTATCGGTTCCGATTGGTATTTTTGCAGGTATTTATTTGGCTGTTTACGCGAAACAAGGGCCGTTGACAAAATTCCTGCGCGTTTGTATCGAAACCCTGTCTTCGCTGCCATCTATCGTTGTTGGTTTATTTGGCTATTTGGTATTCCTGGTATTTATTGGAATGGACAAGAGTTTGCTGGCAGGTGCGTTATCGGTTTCTATTTTAACATTGCCTCTTTTGACAACGACGACAGAAGATGCCATTAAAGGCTTGCCTGCAGGCTATTTCCATGGCAGCCTTGGCCTCGGCGCTACAAAATGGCAGTCTATCTTTCATGTCTTGCTGCCAGCGTGCCTTCCTCGTATTATGACAGGGGTCATTCTTGCGGCTGGCCGTGGTTTTGGCGAAGCCGCAGCCCTTCTCTACACGACAGGGTCTGGCACCATGCTGAACTGGGGCAATTGGGATCCAACATCGGCAACCAGCCCGTTGAATCTTCTGCGTCCAGCAGAAACGTTGTCTATTCAAATTTGGAACCTGCAGGTCAACGGTCAGGATCGCGCCTTGGCAAATCTTGCGTCAGCTGTACTCATGATTCTTGTATTGGTGTTCAATATTGCTGCCAATGCATGGAGCAGACACATTGAAGCAAAGAATGCTGGCGAAAAAGCATAATTTCCGGAAGAAAGGACAGTAACAAATAATGAGTGAAGTGAAGGCAAAATTTGATGTTCGCAATCTAAACCTTCATTATGGAGCGTTTCACGCATTGAAAGACATCAATATGAAAATTGGTCAAAATGAAATTACTGCATTGATTGGCCCATCTGGGTGCGGTAAATCAACGTTTCTTAAAACGCTGAATCGTATGCAGGATTTTGTCCCTGACGTTAAAATCGATGGTGAAATCATCATGGATCATCAAGACATTTTCCGTGATATGGATGGTATTGAGCTGCGTTATAAGGTCGGCATGGTTTTCCAGCAGCCAAATCCATTTCCTAAGAGCGTATATGATAATGTGGCTTATGGACCAAGAATTTTTGGTATTCGCAAAAAAGCAGATTTGGATGAAATTGTTGAACGCAGTCTTCGACAGGCTGCCATTTGGGATGAATTGAAAGATCGTTTAAAAAAATCGGCTATGGGGTTGTCGGGTGGTCAGCAGCAGCGTCTATGCATTGCGAGAACGCTGGCAGTGGAACCGGAAGTAATACTGATGGATGAACCAACCAGTGCGTTGGACCCTATTTCGACGTCAAAAATTGAAGACCTTGCGCTGGAATTGAAGAAAGACTATACTATAGTCATTGTCACTCATAACATGCAGCAAGCAGCACGTATTTCCGATAAAACAGCGTTCTTTCTATTGGGCGATATGGTGGAATTTAATGATACCGGTACATTGTTCGCCAATCCAAAGGACCCACGCACTGAAGAATATATTACAGGGAGATTTGGTTGATGAGAGACTTATATGTAAGTCAGCTTGAACGGCTGAAAAAGGAAATTGTTGAAATGGCTGCATTGTGTCAGGAAGCGTTGGAAAAGGCTTCTGATGCACTTCTTAAAGGCGATGAGAAAAAAGCAAATGATGTTCTAAAATATAGCGTGCTGATCGATGACAAAGAATACGTTGTGGAAGCGTTATGTTCAAGTTTAATTCTTCAGCAGCAGCCCGTTGCGGGTGATTATCGCTTGATTTCTACGTCATCAAAGATTGTTGTGAATCTTTCCCGTATTGGTACACAGGCCGTGGATATTGGCGAAATTGTACTTCGTAAAGAATATAATAAGCGCCCGGTGACGTTGGATTATTTCAAAGAATTGGCACGCGATGCTCAGAAAATGATTCGCGATGTTATGCAGGCGTTTGAAGAAAAGAATGTTGTATTGGCCCGTGAAGTTAAAGCATATGATGATGTTGTGGATGAACATTTCTACAAGACGAAACACAATCTTGCAGGAATGTTAAAACAGGCAGATTCTCGCGAAGAAACAGACTATGCACTTGATCTTTTGATGATTGACAAGTATTATGAACGTATTGGGGATCATGTGGTTAAGATCGCCGAAGCTGTTGAATATTATGTGACAAACCAAATGCCAAAAGCAAACGATTGATCACCTCCAGGGAGGGAGCGAACAGTGATCTACTGTGTTGAAGACGAATCTGGTATTCGTAATATGATGGTATATACCTTGGAAGCAGCAGGGCTCCAAGCAAAAGGGCTTGAAGATGGCGCTGCACTTTATGCAGCGTTGAAGGAGCAGATTCCAAGTTTAATCATTCTTGATATTATGCTGCCAGATGAAGATGGAATCTCGATTCTGAAAAAATTACGTGTACAATCTAGTACGCAGCGTGTGCCAGTGATTATGGCCACTGCAAAAAGCAGCGAATATGATAAAGTTGTTGGTCTCGATTCAGGGGCAGATGACTATTTGGTGAAGCCGTTTGGGATGATGGAAATGGTATCCCGTGTTCGTGCGGTATTGCGCCGTTCTGCTCAGGAGAAAGTGCCAGCCATTCAGTTGGGAAAATTGTATCTCAACCCAAGTGCACACGTTGTTATGATTGATGGAGAGCCCATCGAGCTCACGTACAAAGAATTTGAGATGCTGTATATGCTGATGTCGAATCCTGGACGTGTATTCACCCGTCAGCAGTTTTTGACCTGTATCTGGGATCAGGACTATGATGGTGAGACACGCACAGTTGACGTCCATATTCGAAATCTGCGTCAAAAACTCGGAGCATGCGGCAATTATATCAGCACCGTTCGTGGTGTGGGTTACCGTATGGAGGTAAGCGAGTGAAAAAACGTATCTTTTTCACAGTCTTTGGCACAGCGTTGGTCACTGTTTTGGTAAGCTTGGTTCTATTGGTAGGCTTTACCTATCGTTATATCAACGAGGATACCAAAGGGCAATTGTTGGCTCAGTTGGACTATTTGGTTCAAGGTGTTGAGAATGATGGCTTGAACTATTTAGAACAACTTGAGAACAACAGTTATCGTATTACATGGATCGCAGCCGATGGCGCGGTCCTTTTTGATAATAGAAACGATATTAAGAATATGGAGAACCACGCAGATCGCGAAGAATTTATCGAAGCGAAAGAAAAAGGCATTTCTGAAGTTGAACGTGAATCGACAACGATGACATCAAGATTGATTTATGCAGCGGAGGAACTGTCTGATGGTACAGTTTTACGCGTCGCGGTTAATAATATTTCTTTAGGCGGCGTGTTGTGGATGTTGGCAGGGCCCGCCGTGATTTTGATTCTATGTATTCTTTTAATGGCAACTTTTGTGGCGCGGCGATTGTCACGGCGCATTGTTGACCCGCTCAATGATCTTGATCTTGACCATCCGCTTGCGAATGATACGTATGAGGAACTGCTGCCGTTGCTGCAGCGTATTGAACAGCAGCATAAAGAAATTGCTGATCAGGCAGTACTTTTAGACCAGCAGCGGAATGAGTTTCAAACGGTCATCGACTATATGCGAGAAGGATTGGTTGTACTCAATCAAGAGGGCCGCATTTTGCTGATCAATTGCAGTGGGCGCAGACTTTTGAGAGCGATGGACCAAGAGGAAGATGCTGGTGACGATGAAATGATCGTCAGCCGAGATTCAATGGTTGCGGGATTGCTGGAAAAAGCTTATGATGGAAAGACGTCCAGTGCCAGCGTCATCATCAATGATCGAACCTATGAAATTCATGCCAGCCCTATTGAATCAGAAGAGTGTGTTCATGGTGTTGTCTTGTTCTTCGTAGATGTCACAGAAAAAGTGGAAGCTGAACAATTGCGGCGTGAATTCAGCGCCAATGTTTCCCATGAATTGAAAACACCGCTGCACAGCATTTCAGGTTGCGCAGAATTGTTGTTGAGTGGCATGGTGAAAGAAGAGGATGAGCCGCGGTTCTTAAAACAAATTTATGATGAAGCGCAGCATATGGTGTCTTTGATTGAAAACATCATAAAAATTTCACGTTTGGATGAAGAGGCCGATGCTTTGCCTGTTGACAAAGTGGATTTGTATGAAGTGGCACAATCCGTGGTGAAACAGTTAAAGCCGCGCGCTGAGACACGTGGCATTCTCATGGATTTGAGTGGCACGCATGTGGTCATTAAAGGTGCAAAAACTCTTTTGTATGAAATGATCTATAATCTTTGCGACAATGCCATTAAATACAATGTAGAAAATGGCACCATTTCAGTTAATGTAAAAAAGACCAAGGATGCAGCTGTGGTTAAGGTTAAAGACACTGGCTGTGGAATTTCAGAAGATCAACAGGATCGCATTTTCGAGCGTTTCTATCGCGTCGATAAAAGTCATTCACGTGCCAGCGGCGGTACAGGATTGGGCCTGTCGATTGTGAAACATGCGGCTATTTGGCACAATGCAACCATTAAAGTGAAGAGTAAGCTGGGCAAGGGGACAACGTTCATTGTGCGTTTTCCTATGAAAAATAAAAAATAAATTTGTATGATTAGAAGGAGACCGATTGTGGTCTCCTTTTTATGTAATTATCGAGCACTAATTTAGAATACATTTGCTAATTTGGGGAACGTCGATTATACTATAGAAGGAAGGAGGGGATTCAATGATTGAATATTCCCAGGAATTGAATGAATGGGCAAAGGAACTCGCTGAGTTTCATCTTCCACGTTGGGAAGAACTGCCATCTTTAAACTTGTATATGGATCAAGTTGTCGCTTACATCAATGAAACATTGGAATTTTTGTTGGTAGATCCTAATACACAAGCCCCAAAAGGTAAAAAAGAAGACCGCCTTTTGACGTCTGCAATGATTAATAATTATGTCAAGCAGCATTTTATTCCAAAACCTGAGAAGAAACGCTATCATCGTGAGCACCTTGCTTGTTTAATTGTGTATGCTTTATTCAAGCAGGTTTTACCGCTGACAGATATTCAAAAAGGTGTTTATTTGCATCTCACTTTATGTGAGCATAATTTCCAAGTGGCTTATGACACTTTTTGTCAGCAGGTAGAAGCCAATCTTGTCTATGTAGCAGACGTTGCGCAGGGGAAACCTGTTCATGAACTGATTGATTCAGAAATGCCTCAATCTGTTTTGGGAACAGGAATGTCTGCCTTGTCATTGGCTTCAAAGATTTTGGCGCAAAAAGTATTGGCATTGAATACTCAGGACGATACCATGGATTATGGTGTTGAAATGGTTGCTGAATCAGAAGCATAAAATAAGAAAAAAGATCCGCATCGAAAAATTTGTTTTTCGATGCGGATCTTTTTTATGCGTCGAGGCCAAACATTAAGGTTAAGCGACGTTTTGCCGATTCGTGCGTGAGTTGTTCAAGTGCAGATTGAGCACGGTTTTTATCGGCATTTTCTTCATCGAGCATGACAAGCGTTTGGATGTCAAGCAGAAGACGATGCAGATTGTTTTCAATGGATTGGCCATGTTTTTGCATGGCGATCAGAGAGCCAACAGCAGAGGCTTCGAAAACAGCCAAGTTGGCGTCATCAAGCAAATCTTTGATATAGGTGCTGATCACAATTGGTTCGAAGGCATCATTGTCACCATCAGCTGGATTGATGCTTTCATCGTTAAGGTCATACAATGCAGCAGCAGCAGCGACGATGAGCGTATCTTCGTCGCTGAGCTGTTCTTCGACAGCTAATGCTTGAGCAAGTGCAAAGCGTTTCATAATCCGGCTGGCTTGTGCGCGGTCGCTGCCAGCTTTGTCTAAAGCGGTTGCGAGAAGTACATTAAGTTTTGCGTTAGTCATGTTGTTTTTCCTCCACAGATTGAATACGTTGTGTCATGTTTTGATATTTATCGCGACGGTCATCAATTTTAACTACAGTGTACACGCGCTGAATGCCATCGTCAAAAAGTGCTTCCTGCATATTTTGCAGGCAACGGTAGAGATCAGACAGAGAACCTTCCAACACAGTACCCATTGGATTGAGCTGATAGGTGACATGAGGATCAGCCTTTGCAATATCCAGCACGCGTGCAATGTAAGGGCTGCAGCTGGTAGAACCAGTGCCCATTGGAACAATGGTGATTTCCATTAATGCCATAAATTACACCTCCTTGTGAAAAACAAGCAGCGAACAAAAATCAGTGTATGATGCATAAACCAAACAATTTTTTATGCTTTTTTGGATGGCAATGTCGCTGTTTTTTGCTATAATAGTCTGTAGTTCATAGTATAACATATGAAATGTCATTGTAATAGGAGTGATTATTTATGGAACAACGTGTATGTGTATTATTGGCCCCTGGTTATGAAGAGGTGGAGGCTTTAACACCCGTTGATTATCTGCGTCGTGCAGGTGCAACGGTTGATATCATCAGCACCATCGAAGACATTACAGTGCCAAGTGCTCACCAAGTCTTGGTTCAGGCAGATTCCTTTTTAGAAGATATTAAGCCAGAGGATTATGATATGATTGTGGTTCCAGGCGGACTGCCAGGTGTGCCAAATCTGATTGCTAATGAAAAAGTGCTGGCATTTGTAAAAGCTATGGCTGACCAAGGAAAATGGGTGACTTCATTATGTGCAGGGCCATCGGTGCTTGATCACGCTGGTGTTTTGGTTGGAAAATGCACCACCTGTTTCCCAGGCTGGGAAGGCAATCTCGTCAATATTGGCAGCTTCAGTGAAGATACTGTTGTTGTTGACGGTAAAGTGATCACATCTCGCGGTGCTGGCGCAGCTGGTTATTTTGCGTTGGCTCTTGTGGAAGCTTTGTATGGTGAAGAAAAAGCTGCAGAAGTTAAGAGCACTGTAGTCATGGATATTGTTGAGAAGAACCTCGGTTTATAATTTTTCCTTTTGCAGCGACGATTGTGGGAAAAGAAAATGAAGAAATTTGCGATTTTATTTTTTTTGATGCTTGCGGCATTAGGCGTATTTTCTGGATGTGAAAGCCAGGAATCAAAAGAGCGTCTTCAAGAAGTTGAAACGGCCTTAGAGTCGATGGATGCTTCGCAAGTGTATGGGATCTGTGATGAAGAGACCAAAGATGCTGTTTCAGAAGATCAGATAAAAGAACGTATGAGTGCTGTCTATGATACATTGGCGGTAGAGAGCGTTGATTATGACAACCTATCGAAGAACAAAGATGCGTCAGGTGATGGTAAAACAGTCTATGATGCGGATATATTGCTGAAAACTTCCAGCGGAGATATTAAATATACCGCTCAATTGGTTTTCACGGGCAGTGATAAAGATATGCAGCTTGCATGGACACCAGAAGTGGTCATGACAGGATTAAATGATGACAACACTGTCAATGTTGACGTGACGGAAGGGAAGCGTGGCACCATTTATGCACGTGACGGCGAGGTTCTCGCTGAAGACAATGCGGATGGCACTCGCTCCTATCCTCAAGGAACGTTGACTGCCTCTTGCGTGGGGTATGTTCGTGCGGCGACTGCTGCTGAGATTGAAAATGGAACGGTGGATGCTGTTCCAATCGGCACAGAAGTGGGCCGCAGTGGCTTTGAAAAGGCGTATCAAGATCGTCTTGTTGCGACAAGCGGTATCACTGTGACATTAAGTGATGCACCAGATACCGTTATTTTCCAAAGTGAGCCACAAGATGGTGAAGACATTACGACAACCATTGATTTGGAGGCACAACAGTTGGCTGTTGATACAATCAGTGGTGAAGAGGCTGCTGCTGTTGTTGTTGATCCAACCAATGGGCAGGTGCTGGTAATGGCAGAAGGTTATTCTTATGATCCAACGCAGTGGCTTGATGAAAATCTTTCCGAAGAAGACTATGCAGCAGCTGTAGAAGGTGGCTATGCACCTGGCAATGGTTTATTTGCTCAGAAAAATACGCCAGGGTCAACACAAAAATTGCTGACAACATTGATCGGCTTGAATAGTGGAACAATGACCACGGATACTGGTTATGAAATCTACGGCGAAGATTGGGCGCCTCCAGGTGGCTGGGGAAGTTACAAGGTTCATCGCGTGGTGGAATACAATGGCTGGGTTAATCTGCATGATGCGCTGGTTTATTCAGACAATATTTATTTTGCACGCTGCGCTTTAGATATGGGATATGATACATTCAACAATGGCATGAAATCTCTTGGTATGGGAGAGAAAGTGCCAGGTGCTTATGATGTGGATACCAGCCAAATTACCGCAGATGGTGTCATTGAAGATGGGCATGAGACTGGTTTGGCAGACTCTGCTTATGGACAATATCAGGTTCAAACAACACCACTGCAGCAAGCGCTGACCTATGCATCATTGCAAAATGGTGGCAAGATCATGAAGCCTTGCTATCTTTTGGATGAAGAACCAGAAGTATGGATTGATACTGGCACCAGTCAGGAAAACATTGATTTTCTCAAAAATGCGCTGCGTGATGCAGTGACCATGCAGCATCCTTCTGCTGATGCAACCTCGGCAGGTGCAACCATTTATGCAAAAACTGGGACTGCTGAAATTGGCGTTGATGGCTCCACGAACCTTGGATGGATTTGTGGTGGTGACCTTGATGATCCTCACTGGACAGCGTGCATTCAGGTTAACTACGTAGAAAATCGTGGGGGATCTGATGTAAATGCAGCTTATCTGGGACAGTTTATTTCAGAACTGTATAGTGCCCATAATGGTGCTTATGTACCAAGTGGCACGCAAACAAGTGATGATGCATCCAAAGCTGACAATACAGCAGCATAATAAATGAAATAAGCAGTGCCTCTGTTCTGAATGTGCAGAGGCACTGCTTTTTGCAATTTTGGGTAGTTAGAAGAATTATCAAGAAAATATAGGGAATTGAAAATACTACTTCCCTTATCGGATTTTTTCCTGTATACTGAACGCAGTAAGAAAATGTTCGTGTTCCTATTTAGGAGGAAAAAAATGAATGACTATGTAATTGACATTGGCGGAGGAAAAGACATTACTCAGCAAGTTATGTCAAAGTTTTCGCTGAGTTTGCTTCTCATGACTGTTGGCATGATTGTTGGGGCCATGTTTATTCCGCCTGCAGTGGCAGCGGTTATGCCTATTGTTTGCTTTGTAATCTTGCTGATTGCTTTCTTTGCACGTCGGCGCCAGCGTGCAGCTGAGGGCGGCACGCTTTTCTCTATGAAATTCGTATATGTTTTCGCTGCGTTGGAAGGGGTTGGCCTCTATCCAGTCATTTTGGCTTACACGCAAGCCATTGGCGCGAAATTGGTTTTGGGCGCTGTAGCAGCGACTTTCGTGCTTTTCTTTGGCTTGGCAACTTATGCGAAACGTACAGAACGAAACTTCTTGAACCTGGGTTCCATTCTGTTTTTTGGTTTGATCGCGTTGATTTTGGCGTCGATTGTTGGGCTCTTTGTTCAAGCGACGATCCTGCAGACGGCCATTTGTGCAGGTGGTATTTTGATCTTCAGCGGTTATGTGCTCTATGACATTCAGGTGATGAAGAGCGGCATGATGAGTGAAGACGACGTTCCTGTCATGGTATTGAATTTGTTCTTAGATTGGATCAACTTGTTGTTGTACATTCTTCATTTGATTGGATTGGTTTCCGATAACTAAAATATAATGACGCACAGCTTCATCTAATAGTGGGGCTGTGCGTTTTTTTATGGTACAATGTCGACAAGGAGGCGATCGAATGCTTTACATTTACAATTTAGAATGCTTATCGGCGTCAGAACAGGACGCCTTTATAAATGTGGCTGACCGTTGCGGTGAAGCCGTATGCCGCATCACTGAAGCGGACCTCGATAAAACTGTGGAAGAATGTTTAGCCACGCTGGTGCCGCTGGATATGACGGCTTATCGTGCTGAACCACAGCAAGAAGGCATACCATTTTTACTGATGGATATTGATGACCTTGAAATTGATCCGTTCTTGGCACAGATGCGCAAACATAAAGTGCGCATTGGCCATAAATGCATGGTGACCGAAAAAAATCGTCGTTGGAAGGTGCAGAAGCTGATCGGAGATGTGGCTGAAGAACATGCCATGATGACACAATTGATGACCTTGCAGCAAATGCTTGAAGCAGCCAAAGATTTTAAGCAGGAAGACTACAACCCATTATTGTGGATGACGTTTGAACAGAAGAAGCAGGCGGCGCAAGACCTTTTGGAGCATGTCGGCAAAGCACCAATATCGATTGAAGTTATTCAGGCGACAACGAAAGATTTGAATCAAGCTGTTATGGCCTTAATCGTATCGCGAGGTGGTCATTCATGAAACGCAGTCCCGGAATTATTGCTGAACAGCGCACTATGACAGAGGCCTTGCATGAATGCTTGGCAAATACACCAGGCACAGCAGATGCACCAAATATTGTTGTTGACCCGTATGGCATTGCGCCTCTTTCGGCGCTTGTTTGTTTCGAAACGGTTCAGGAAGAAGCCTTTGACGTTTCTTTACAAGATGAATCAGGGCGTGTTTATTTAAATTATCTGACGCCAGCAGCTACGCAACACCGAATCATTGTGCCAGGTATGGTCAATGGTGAAACGGTGACCTTTATTGCGCAGGGGGATCAGGGCACGCAAGTGTCATGTGCTTTGCCAAAAGTGACAGTGGAAATGCCTATGCAAGTATCGATGGTCGGCGAAGATGCAGCGCGCCGCTGGTTGTTTGCAGTGTCAGCCGATGGGGCGGGACAGCCAATTGCCGTCAATGGGTTTGGTGCCTTATGCTGGACGCTTAAGCTTCCGCTCAATCATCGCTTAACGCTGTTAGACAATGGTCATTTTCTTTGCGGCGCACCGTTGCAGCTGGCGCCGCCATACAGCGGTACTGCAATTTGGGAAATGGATGCGCTGGGACATATTTATCGAGAATTCCGTTTTGAAGATGGCTTTGTCAGTGATTTTGTCCTCCTGCCAAGTGGCACAATTGCTGCGATTACACAAGCAGCTTGGCAAGGCACGGCGCGAGACACCATTGTTTGGATCGATTACAAGACGGGCGCTGTCAAAGCACGGCTGTGTGCCGCTGATGTATTGCCAAAGATAAATGGTACCGCTGGTCAAACAGGCAGTGACTGGTTCCAAGGCATGAGCCTGCGATATGACGCATCATCTGGCATGCTTTATTGGAGCGGCCTGGCAGAGAATGTTGTACTTGAAATTGATGCGGTCAAAGCAGAAGTGCAGCGCATTATTGGCAGTACCGATGGCTGGGACAACCAGCGCGCTGCAAGTTCGCAGGCGCTGGAAAGCCTTACTGAAAGCGTTGATGGCTGGAACACAGCACATACACGTCTCGATCTTTTCAAACGTCCCGTCATGAATGGTACCTTTGAAGAAGCCTATGGTGTCACTCGTTGGGGCGATGCGCTCTATTATATCAATGCCAATCGTTACCCGCTCGGCAAAAGAATCGCATCCACACCGTTCAATATTAACCGTCTTGATCTCA
The DNA here is from genome assembly GCA_937976375.1 of uncultured Peptococcaceae bacterium. Taxonomy (GTDB): domain Bacteria; phylum Bacillota; class Peptococcia; order Peptococcales; family Peptococcaceae; genus UMGS1590. The sequence goes on from CALJRU010000015.1 coordinate 35,650, forward strand.
AGAGCGGACGCGTGAGTCTCTTTGTGCCAAATGAAGAAAACCTTATTTCGCCGGTGTTCTGTGATTTGACGTTGTTCGATGATCATACTGCCCTCGTGCTTGCTGGCGGTCTTTCGAACAGCGATTCTTTGCGCCCGGCTGTTTTTGCACGTGAGCGCCAGGAAGATATCGCTCTTTCTGCACAGGCTTGGTATTGTGTCGATGGCAAACGCCAAATGATCTGGACTTTCGACGATAACCTTGTGCATGTCAATCTTTGGCAGCCAAAGCAGCTGTCCTTTACAAGCGGAGAAGAAGTGGTGCTTGGACAATGGACGCCATGCTTTGAGATTGATATCGATTTGCCGCACAGCAGTGAAGGACGTCTCGAGGATGAAATGAACATCAAATTCTGGCAGGATGATGCACGGCTATACCTTAGCGGCACCTTTTTCAAAGGCGAAGCCTGCGTTCTGATTATGCGTCAAGGCGAGGACATTCATCAGTTCTTCCTTACGACCAATCGCATGCCATTTGGTACTGAATGGCTTTATACCTATGGCGCCAGTGATGTAGAGCGGCGCCTCAATTGGGCGATTCCTTGCACACATTTGTCTGGTGAATGGCGCATTGATTTATTGATCGATGATATCCTTTATCATACCGATGAAACGGTTGTTTTTAGATGATTATAGAGAGAAGCAGATGCTGCTTCTCTTTTTTTGTACTATTTTTCTTGATATACTATTGACTGACAATGTACTGTGTAGTACGATGTACATAGACTAAATGAGGGAGTGATGAATATGGAACTTGACAAATGGAAATCGCAGCTTGTTCGGGGAACGTTGGAATACTGCATTCTTTTGATGCTTCGCCATAAAACCTGCTATGGGTATGAGATCCTTCAAAATCTGGAAAAATATCCCATCATTTCATCCACAGAGAGCACGGTTTATCCGTTATTGCGACGGCTGCAAAAAGAAGGCTATCTCGAATCAACCTGGAAAGAATCGGTAGAGGGACTTCCTCCGCGTAAATATTATGCATTGACAGCGGAAGGAGAAGCCTATGTTAAAAGCATGGATGGTGAGTGGGCTCACCTATTAGATGCCATCACCGAGTTGAAAGGAGAATAAAGATGGACAATAGTTTAGAAAAATATTTGGAGCAGATTGACAAGCATCTCAAACCATTGCCTGTGTCAGAGCGCGTGGACATTGTGAAAGAAATTAAAGCGTCCATGCAGGAAATGCTGGCGGAGGGAATGCAAAGTGACGCCATTCTTGCTCATTTGGGTGATTCAAAAGACCTGGCGCGGGCTTATCTTGGCGATCTTCTGGCAGAATCGTCTGGTTTTAGCTGGCGGCGTTTTCTGATTGTCTGTGCTTTTTACAGCATCGTGGGATTTTCAGGGATGATCGTCATTCCATGCCTTGCCATCATGGCGCCAGTATTCATCGCCTGTGGCATCTTCTGCCCATTGGCTGGAACTGTTAAGCTCCTTGATTATCTTTTGAATCTCGGCATTCCGGGCATGGAAAACGTCGGCGTTTTTATTGTTGAAGGGCAACCGCCGCTTTCGCCAGTACCAACTTTTTTCATTTTGCTCATCTTTGGTGCCCTTTGCATCCTTGTTGGCCGCCTCTGCTGGAAAGCTCTGGTAGGCTATTGCAAAAAAGTCAGCCAAGTTAAACGGCATTTTTCGATATGAGTGGTTTCTAGAAAGGAGGATGTCATCATGCTTCAAGAAAATGGTTCAAAAATATTACAAAGCTTTGCAGAAAATAATTTTAAGCCGAGTGTTCGAAAGATTGTGCCAGGAATTTGGCATGTAGTGGGTATCGGGCATAGCAATGCGACGATTGTTGAAGGTAATACGGGCGTGATTCTTATTGATTGTTTTGAGTCAATAGAAAAGGGGCAAGTGCTTCGATCCATTGTGCAGGAGAAAACAAGTAAAGAGGTGCATACGATTATTTATACGCATGGTCATATAGATCATCGTGGTGGGGCTGAGGCTTTCTCTGACAGTGTGTTGGAGATCATCGCGTTTGCACCAAAGTTTCCTGTGCTGGCACGGACAGAGATGCTTCAGGATGTGCAGATGTTGCGCGGTACGCGTCAATTCGGTTATGAATTGAGTGATGAGGAAGCGCTTACGCAGGGTCTTGGCAATCGAGAGGGCGTAGTATATGGTGAACATAGAGGACCTTTGCCTGTGCGGCCGTTGTATGATGAGGATTTGGTTGAGCGGGACATTGATGGTGTGAAGGTAATTCTGCGTCGCTTGCCTGGTGAGACGGACGATCAGATGATGGTATGGCTGCCAGAGCAAAAGGTGCTTTGCTGTGGTGACAATTATTACGGGTGCTTTCCTAATCTTTATACGATTCGCGGCAGTCAATACCGCAATATTGCTGAGTGGATTGACAGTTTGGACGTCATTCTTTCGTATCCAGCTGAATATTTGCTGCCAGGGCATACGGCACCATTGTTAGGACGTGCGCAGATTCAAGAGGTAGTGGGTCATTTTCGTGATGCCATTGACTGGATCCTGACAACGACGCTGCAGGGAATGAATGCAGGAAAGTCTATGGATGAATTGGCTGCAGAGATTCGACTGCCGGAGCAGTATGCGCGTCTGCCTTATTTGGGTGAACACTATGGCTGTACGGAATGGACGGTACGTGCTATTTATACAGCGTATTTAGGTTGGTTTGATGGCAATCCGACACATCTTCATCCATTGCCGCCAAAAGAGCATGCGAAGAACATGGTGGCGCTGATTGGCGGACGTGAAAAGGTCATGGAAGCTGGAAAAGAGGCTTATGAGGTCGGAGCGTATCAGTGGTGCTTGGAACTTTGTGATTTACTGCTCGCTGAGTCTACTGAAGATGATGTCCTGCGGCTGAAGGCAAATGCCATGGACCGGTTGGCTGATTATGAGACCAGTGCCAATGGCCGCCATTATTATTTGGCCTGTGCCAAGGAAATATTAGATGCTTTGAGATAAAATAAAAAAGGCCATTGCCGATCATTCGGCAATGGCCTTTTGGTGTTATTGAATTACATATGGTTGCTGTTGAGGTCGGAGTTACGCAGAGTGACGTCGTGTGCGCCGCCTTCGACAATGGAGGTTGCGGACACAAGGGTCAGACGCGCATTCTTCTGCAGGTCTTTAATGTTCATAACGCCGCAGTTGCACATGGTGGAGCGGATTTTGCTCAGTGAAAGCTGAACGTTGTCTTTCAAGGAACCTGCGTATGGAACATAGGAGTCAACGCCTTCTTCGAAGGAAAGCTTGGAGTCGCCGCCCATGTCATAGCGCTGCCAGTTACGGGCACGGGCAGAACCTTCACCCCAGTATTCTTTCATGTAGCTGCCGCCAATGCGTACACGGTTAGATGGGCTTTCATCAAAACGTGCGAAGTAACGGCCGAGCATGATGAAGTCAGCACCCATTGCAAGTGCAAGGGTCATGTGATAGTCATAAACGATCCCGCCGTCGGAGCAGAGAGGGATGTAGATACCCGTTTCTTCATAATAATCGTCACGCGCTTTGGCTACTTCAATGACAGAAGTGGCCTGGCCGCGGCCAATACCTTTTTGTTCGCGTGTGATGCAGATGGAGCCGCCGCCGATACCAATTTTAATGAAATCTGCGCCAGCTTCAGCAAGATAACGGAAGCCATCTGCGTCTACAACGTTGCCGGCACCTACTTTTACAGTGTCGCCATAGTGTTCGCGAATCCAGTCGAGGGTGAGTTTCTGCCATTCGGTGTAGCCTTCAGAGGAATCGATGACGAGGACGTCAACGCCGGCGTCGACCAGTGCTGGGACACGTTCTGCATAGTCGCGGGTGTTGATCCCGGCACCAACCATGTAACGTTTGGATTTATCGTCGAGAAGTTCAAGTGGATTTTCCTTGTTGGAATCGTAGTCTTTACGGAAGATCAGATAGAGCAGATGCTGATCTTTGTCTACGATTGGCAGCTGATTGAGCTTGTTGTCCCAGATGAGGTTGTTGGCTTCTGGAAGCGTGGTGTTTTCATCGCCAACGATGAGCTGTTCGAATGGTGTCATGAAGTCTTCGACTTTGGCATCGCGTGGTGTGCGGGAAAGACGATAGTCACGGCTGGTGACGATCCCGAGCAGCTTGCCGTTTGGAGAACCATCTTCGGTAACGGCCATGGTGCTGTGACCGGTTTTTTCACGAAGTGCCAGCACATCAGCGAGGGTATCTGTTGGGCGCAGGTTGGAATCGGAGACGACGAAACCTGCCTTGTAGTTCTTTACTTTGCGAACCATAGCAGCCTGGCTTTCGATGGACTGAGAGCCAAAGATGAAGGAAAGACCGCCTTCTTTAGCCAATGCGATGGCCAAGGTATCGTTGGAAACAGCCTGCATGACAGCGGATACCAGTGGAATATTCAAGGAAATGGCTGGTTCTTCGCCTTTCTTGAATTTAACCAGTGGGGTTTTTAAGCTCACATTGGCTGGAATGCATTCCTTTGAGGTGTATCCAGGGATCAAAAGATATTCACTAAATGTATGAGATGGTTCATCATAAATAAATGCCATGTTTGAACTCCTTTCAATGTAAATAAATCGGTGCAGATGAACAATAATTGATTAGTCCTGATCGTGGTCTGGTGGTAAAATTTCGATCCAGTAGTTGTCAGGGTCGGCAATGAAGTAGATTCCCATTGCAGGATTTTCGAAAACGATGCAGCCAAGTGCTTTGTGCATGGCGTAGGCGACAGCGAAATCGTCTGCTTCTAATGCCAAATGAAATTCGTTTTCACCAAGATTGTATGGCTGTGGATGATCGCGCAGCCAGGTCAGTTCCAATTGATGCTTGCTCTCACCGTCGCTGAGGTAGACGATGATGAAGCTGCCGTCTTCGCTTTCGATGCGGCGCACTTCTTTAAGACCAAGTGCTTGGTCATAGAAAGCAAGACTGTTTTCCAAATTCGTTACATTGATGTTGTTATGCAAGAAAGAAAATTGCATGATAATGGACTCCTCCTCATTGGTCATTATTGATTTCTATTCTATCATATATTCGTCATGAAAACATGAAAATTATATTGATATTACAGGATTTTTCATGTTCGGTCAATAATTTTTTTCTGGAAAATGGTTTCATGATCTCATTTTCGAACCAGCGCGTTCAATTTGGATTGAAATATGCTATACTGTTACTACCCACTCAGAGGAGGAGCAGCCATGAGCGAAAATTTTATGGAGCAGTCTGTACCATATGCTGAAGAGGCAGAAGCCGGAATCATTGCGGCCATGTTCAAGGACCGTGAAGTTCTGCAGGATGTGGTTCAGCTGGTGCGAGACAGTGATTTTTATAAACCTGAAAATGCAATTATTTTTAAAGCCATTCTCGAGCTTGATGAAAGTGGTCAGTCTGTCGATCTTGTTACAATGACCAATAAGCTGCGCAAGGAAAATCTTCTGGAAAAAGCCGGTGGGGTTTTCTATCTTGGGCAAATCGCAGCAGCACCGAGCAGCACCTATAATGTGAAGCAATATGCGAAAATTGTGCAGGAAAAATCGACCATGCGTCAGCTTATTAAAATTTCTGACCGCATTCGCAATCGCTGCTATGAAGATGCAGAACCTGTCGAAACCATCCTGGATGACGCAGAACGTTTGGTATTGGATATTTCCAAACAACGTCAGCGTAATGATGTGACACGTGTCGATGAGATCGTATCCACCAATTTGGAGCAAATAGAAGAAGCAAGCAAACAGGTCGATGAAATTACAGGCATTCCTTCTGGATTTATCGATCTTGATCATATGACCAATGGCTGGCAGCGTTCAGACCTGATCATTTTGGCGGCACGCCCTGCCATGGGGAAAACTGCCTTGTGCTTGAATATGGCAGCGAATACAGCCGTGGATTATCATTATCCGGTGGCCGTATTCAGTTTGGAAATGAGTAAAGAGCAGCTTGTCATGAGAATGTTGGCTGCTGCTGCGCGTATTGACCAGAAACGGCTGCGTACTGGGCAGCTTAACGCTGATGAATGGGGCGCTTTTTTGCAAAAAATTGGTCCGCTTTCCAGCGCGCCAATTTATATTGATGATACGCCAGCCATCACCATTCGAGAATTGCGTGCGAAAGCGCGTCGCCTGCAGAGCAGAGAAGGTGATCTGGGGCTGATTCTTGTCGACTACCTCCAGTTGATGGGTGGCAGTGGCCATAGCGAAAACCGTCAACAGGAAGTATCGGAGATTTCACGTTCGCTCAAAGCGCTGGCGCGTGAGCTGAATGTGCCGATTATTGCTTTATCGCAGCTCAGTCGTACTGTTGAGCAGACAAAAGATAAGCGGCCACAGCTGAGCCATTTGCGCGAATCAGGTTCTCTTGAACAGGATGCGGACATCGTGTTATTTATTCACCGCGAAGAATATTATAATGAAGATACAGATCGCAGAGGCATTGCTGATTTGATTATTGCCAAGCATCGTAACGGTCCAACAGGAACCGTCGAGCTGGCATTCCAGAATGAACTGACGCGCTTCGACAATCTTATTCATGATGCTGGATATGGGTATTGAATTTAACGACCAAGTGAGAGTCATCGCTTGGTCGTTTTTTTGTAACGTTTTTACATCTTGTGCGTTAATAGGGTGAAAGGGGGCGAGAAATGTGGATTTTGAAAGGGTATTTAAGGTGTATTTTAAGGATGTGTTCTTATACGTGCGCAGTTTATCGGCGGAAGAAGGGCTGGCTGAAGAGATCACTCAGGAAACGTTTGTTAAAGCATTAAAAGCACTTGATTCGTTTGATGGGAAAAAAGACATACGAGCATGGTTATTTGCTATCGCTAGAAATACATATTATTCATATTTACGGCAGCAGAAAAAGCTGGCGGATGAACCGTTGGATGACCATGCGCAATTTGACCATACAGACTTCACGATGCGATTTGTTGACGAAGAACGCGCTTTTCTCGTCCATCAATTTCTTCATGGCATGAAAGAACCCTATAAAGAAGTGTTTAATCTGCGTGTTTTTGGCGAATTGTCTTTTGAAAAGATCGGTAGGATTTTTGGGAAAAGCACAGGATGGGCACGTGTGACATATTATCGAGCAAAACAGCAAATGATTGATTATATGGAGGTGATTGACAATGAAGACACTCCCTTGTGACATTGTGCGTGATCTTTTACCACTGTATGTTGATGATGTCGTTCATGACACGACAAGGCTTGCGATTAAACAGCATCTGCAAACATGTGATGCGTGCAGAATGGAGGCGGAACGAATGAATGCTCATATGGAATTGCCGATTAACGAAAATGTACAACATGCAGAAGCACAGATTTTGAATAACTTAAAAAAACGCCTTTTTAGAAAAAAAGTGATTGTGTCAATTTTTTCCATTGCAATAGCGATTCTCGTTCTGTTTTCTGTTTACTCTTATATGGCTCTTACTGAAGTTGCTATACCATACGATGCGCACAACATGACAATAAGTGAACAAGATGGTCAGCTTTATATTCGTTATCATTATGACGATGCAGCTTGTGACGGTTCGGTGGCATTTGATCCTGCTGTGATAACGATTGATGGACAGGAGCAGATGGTAGTGGGCGTTTATTACTATGAGACATTATGGTCCAAATATGTGGCACCGTATCTACCGATTGGTAAAAAGTCTGCTACAGAGTTGGCGTTTTGCCTTGGAGACTTCGATGAGATTGATCGGGTTTATTATGGAGGCTTTGATTTAAAAAACGGTCATTTTGATTATGAGGCAGCAATTGGTGACATGAATTTGGTATGGGAGAAAAATGCATCTTGATGGAAATGGTTTGTGTTTTTTTAATCGTGATGAATATATAATTTTGCGGTTGCCTATTCAAGAGGCATATTTAATTAGTATAGATATTATTTATCAATCGTTCTCATCAATTGTCTTAAATATTTGAGAAAATGATGCATTTTTAATGTTTTGAGGATGAGGGCCATACTTTGTCAATAATTTCGCGAATTAGCACAATTGTGAAAAAATTCGCTAAAGTAAAAGGCGAATCAGATCTCATAGTTTTTATCTAAATAAAGAGAAAATATATATGAAGCATAAATTAACAGCAGCATACATTAAATATTTTAGGTCGCAATTTTGCGAAAGATGTGATAAATTAGAAGAGTAATGTAGTGGTTCAGGGACTTAGGCAATACTGAACCGAAAAATTAGAATTGGGGGCTTATAATTTATGAAATGCTCAAATCGTATTAGCAATATGCAGGAATCTCCAATCCGTAAATTGGTTCCTTATGCAAACGCGGCTCGTGCAAATGGCAAAAAAGTTTATCCGCTGAACATTGGTCAGCCTGATATCAAAACTCCAGAAGGTTATTTCGATGCAATTAAGAACTTCAAACAGGATGTTCTCGAATATGCAGATTCTCACGGGGATTTCACTCTGATTGACAAGATCAGCGAATATTACAAACGCAACAATATGGATTTTGCTCCAGAAGATATTTTAATCACCAACGGTGGTTCTGAAGCATTGATGTTTGCTATGATCGCTATCTGCGATCCTGGTGAATCCGTCGTTGTTGTAGAACCTTTCTACACCAACTACAATGGCTTCGCTTCTGCAGTAAGTGTTGGCGTTGAAGGTATCGTTACCAAAGCTGAAAATGGCTATCGTCTGCCATCTAAGGAAGAAGTCTTGGCTCAGATCAGCGACAAGGCACGTGCCATCATCATCACCAACCCAAGCAACCCTACTGGTGTTGTTTACACCAAAGAAGAATTGCAGATGGTTGCAGAAATCGCTGTTGAAAAAGATTTGTTCGTTATCGCTGACGAAGTATATCGTGAATTCGTTTATGATGGTGAATTCTACAGCCTGGCTTACTTCCCAGAACTGAAAGACCGTCTCATCATGATCGACTCTGTATCCAAACGTTACAGCGCTTGCGGTGCTCGTATCGGTAGCTTGGCTTGCAAGAACCCTGAAGTGATTGCAAACGTTCTGAAGCTCTGCCAGGGCCGTCTCTCTGTATCTACTTTGGACATGATCGGTGCTACCGCTCTCTATGCAGATACACCAAAGAGCTATCTTGACGAAGTTAACGAAGAATACAAACATCGTCGCGATGTTACTTATGATGCATTGCAGAAGATGGATGGCGTTGTTTGCGCTAAGCCAGAAGGTGCTTTCTATATTTCCGTTAAGCTCCCAGTCGATGATTCCGAAAAATTCATTATCTGGATGCTTGAAAACTTCGACTATAACGGTGAAACCCTTATGATGGCTCCTCTTGCAAGCTTCTATTCTCAGCCTGGCCATGGCGTTGATGAAGTACGTATCGCATACGTTCTTAACGCTGATGACATGGAAAAATCCATGGTTGTTCTGTCCAAGGCATTGGAAGCATATCCAGGCCGCAAATAATTATTGCTAAAACGAAAAATCGCTTGTTCCGATTTCGGAGCAAGCGATTTTTTTATAAAAAAACCTTTACACAATGGCAAACATTGCGTAAAGGTAAATGCTATTCTAAAATAATAAAAGATTCTTGATTGAGACGATTGATCATCTGACTGCCGGCAGTATTGCCGTTGTAGATGAAAATATGACTGTCACCAATGACATCAAACTGGTTATCGAGCAAAATTTGACCGATGCCTTTGTTGAGCAATGTTTCTGCTACATTGGAGAAAATCAAATGATTAGGTGTTTGTTCCACGATCTCATCGACTTTTTCTGGAATCTTTTCAGGGATGTCTTCTTTTAAATTGATTTCAGTGAGGGAATCGTTGCATTCATCACGAAGAAAGGTGACCAGTTTTTCGTCCAGCCGGCGCACTTTGGACATTTCTTCGAGAAGCATCTGATAAGCAGTTTGTCCCTGGTTGTTGCCGATATAAATATAAATATCGGTGCCAACAACATTGGTAAATTGATGAGAAGTCAAAAACAGTTTGCTGCTGACTTGATTGGCTTGTGTTATGCTGAAGATCACCTTGTCAGAACCATCATTGGTTATTTGTTGGAGCGCATCGTCGGTAAGGACATCGTCTACCTTATATTCGAGCAGATCCATGTTTGTGCAAACCTTTCTGACTAAGGCTTCTTTCGTGGGTCTCATAAAAAATACCTCCTGATGGATGGAATGTAATTATTATAACACATTGTCAGAAAATGCGATATAGGAGACATCAATATTTTTTGAGTGATATGATTATTCATCATGAAAATCATGATCATCAATTGATGATGAAAAAAATGTTGTCGACCAAAATAGTGATCAGGACACCCGTAGAGAGAAACGGAATGAGCGGAAGGGCTGTTTTTACAGATGCTTTATTTCTTATTAAAAGTACGAGTGCGTAACACAATGCACTGAGTGTTCCAATGAGAAAAGCAGTGGTGATATCAGAATAGCCAAGATAAAAACCGGTAATGGCCATAAATAGACCGTCACCATTGCCAAGAGCGTTTGGCCAGAAGTGTGAAATAACAAGCAACGGCAACGAGACGAGGCAAGCACCAATCAGCTGGCTGAGCCATTGATGGCTGCCAAAAAAGAAGGTGTCAATGATGAGCACGCAGGCTAAAAGCAATAAATCTGAATCGTGTATGTGTTGCGTTTGCCAATCATCAATGCTAAGCAGCAATAGGCACGCAAAACAGAATAAAAGGAGAATGCCGTGAAAAAATGTGTGTGTGCTGAGAGCTAGGATGATACCGACAAGGATACTTAAACATTCAACGATGGGGAGCATGATGGGAATGGCGGTCCCGCAATAACGGCAGCGGCCGTGGCAATGGAGGTAGCTAAAAATGGGGATCAGATCTTTGGGCGAAAGTACATGGCCGCAATTCATGCAATAAGAACGGCCTTTTTGCGAGATGCTTTTTTGACGACGTTCAGCAAAGCAGGGAATAAAACTGCCAAGACAGATGCTGAGTATAAAAAGAATAAGGGTTTGCAAATAATCACCTCAGAAAGGATGAGAGCTGTGGATTTCTTTCGAATAGCCGTAGAGAAGAACGCGACCGATCTGCATATAGAGGCAGGTGGAAATGTGGCATGCCGGTCGTTTGGCAGGATGGTGTCATTGGGCGAGTGCTCTAGGGACGCGTATCAGATGATGGAAGAGCGACTGTTGGCATATCAAGCCAAAGATACTTTTATTGTAAAGAATGATGAGAATAGGGTCAAAGATTTTTCATGTCATGCTGATGAATTTGGTCGTTTGCGGGTGCGGCGCTACCGTTCTCAGGGAAAAGCGTGCATGGCGATTCGATTTTTGCCGCAGCAGGTGCCAACGCCTGAAGCCTTAAAATGGCCGCAGACGATGTATTCGTTTCCTTTGCAGCACCAAGGACTGATATTGGTAACAGGTGCATCAGGCAGCGGAAAGTCAACAACTTTAGCTGCAATGATTGAAGCAATCAATCGTCAGCGTGCGTGTCATATTGTTACCTTTGAAGAGCCCATTGAATATGTTTTTCAAGGAAAACAGGCACTGATTCATCAATGTGCAGTGCCGGATGATGTGGGGTCTTTTGCGGAAGGCGCTAAAGATGCTTTGCGCATGGATGCAGATGTAATCATGCTGGGAGAATTGTCAGATCTTGAGACCATGAGGGCGGCATTAAAACTCGTCGAGAGCGGTCATTTGGTCTTGGCGACAATGCACACAGGCGCAGCGGCTGAGGCGGTGGGGTATTTTGTCCATCATTTTCCAGCCGTGGAACAGTCCTTAGTCTGTCATCAGTTGTCCATGATGCTGCGGGCGGTTGTTTCACAGCGCTTGCTGCCACATGCCCATGTTGCGCAGTTGGTGCCTGTTTATGAGATCTTGCTGCGTAATCAGGCGGTTGCGCGCCAAATACGGGATGGTGATTTCGCGCAGCTGGCAGCGAGTATGGAACTGGGACACGCTGAGGGAATGATGCTGCTTGAAGAACAGTTGGCAGAACTGGTGCAAAAAGAAATGGTGACATATTCTGATGCGCTGTTGGCCGCCAATCATCCTGAGCGGCTGCGCCAAATATTTGAAAAAAAGCGTTGAACGCAGGTTTTTCTTTCGATGATAGGCTGTGGTTATATTTTTCCTCACAATTCTGTAAATATGATAAAAATGTGCGCCATTACTGGATTTATGACGCCTCATCGGCTATAATGAGGTTATAATTTTGACTGTCAGGGGGATAGACATGGGTAAAAAGACAATTGCGGATATCGATGTCAGCGGAAAACGTGCATTGGTCCGCGTAGATTTTAATGTTCCTAGAGATAAAGCAACAGGCGAGATTACGGATGATGTTCGTATGCGCGCCGCCTTACCAACGATAGAGTATTTGATTGATCACGATGCAAAAGTTATTTTAATGAGCCATCTTGGCCGTCCAAAAGGCAAAGTGGTTGAAGAACTGCGCTTGAACAAAGTGGCAGAACACTTGAGTGAATTGCTGGGCAAACCAGTGACCAAGCTGGATGAATGTGTTGGTCCTGAAGTTGAACAGGCTGTGGCCAATATGAAAAACGGCGATGTTATCCTGCTCGAAAATATTCGTTTCCATCCTGAAGAAGAAAAGAACGATGTTCATTTTGCTAAGAAATTGGCTGCTTTGGGTGATATTTTTGTCAATGATGCTTTTGGCACTGCGCATCGTGCGCATTGCTCCACTGCCGGCATTGGCACGTATTTGCCAAGCGTAAGTGGTTTCTTAATGAAGAAGGAACTGGCTGGGCTTGGTGCTGCGCTGATGAACCCAGAAAAACCATTTGTGGCAATCATCGGTGGTGCGAAAATTTCTGATAAGATTGGTGTCGTCAGTTATCTGATCGGTAAAGCTGATACCATTATCATTGGCGGCGGGATGGCTAATACGTTCCTGGCCGCACAGGGTTATGACATGAAGGCCTCTCTTGTGGAACCAGAAAGCATTGAAGTGGCTAAAGAAACCTTAGCACAGGCTGCCAATGCAGGTACCGATTTGCTGCTGCCAGTTGATGTAACCATCGCTGCTGCTTTTGATGCACCTGAAACGGCAAAGACAGTAGATGTCGATGCTATTGATGATGGCTGGATGGCTTTGGATATCGGACCAAAAACAGTGGCACTGGCGGAAGAAAAAATCAGCACAGCAAAAACCGTTATCTGGAATGGGCCAATGGGTGTGTTTGAACAGGACGCTTTCGCTGTTGGGACCAATGCCCTGGCGAAAGCAGTGGCACTTTCCGATGCATATTCTGTTGTTGGCGGCGGCGATTCTGTAGCAGCTGTCAAGAAATCTGGTATGGCTGACAAGATCAATCATATCTCCACTGGCGGCGGTGCTTCTCTGGAATTTATGGAAGGCCGTCTGCTTCCAGGCCTGTCTGTACTCGAAGAGCGGGAGGATTAAAATGAAAAGACGTCCGTTGTTTGTGGCCAATTGGAAAATGAATAAAACCATGGCTGACACACAAGGCTTTTTGGATGTATTTACCACGTATGAACTGCCAGATTCATCAGATGCGGCTATTTGCGCACCTTTCTTAGATTTGACAGTATTGCGCAATCAGAAGAAAGTTGCTGTTGGGGCTGAAGATGTATATCCTGCAGAAAAAGGTGCTTATACTGGTGAGATTTCTGCAGAAATGCTCAAAGAATGCAACGTCAAGTATGTCATTGTAGGACATAGTGAACGTCGCCAGATTTTGGGTGAATCGGATGCGTTTGTGGCAGAAAAATATCATTACTGCACAGAGAATGAGTTGGTACCAATTCTTTGCGTGGGAGAAACGTTAGAACAGCGTGAAGCTGGCGAAGCAGAAAAGTGGTGCAAAGGGCAGCTCGATGCTGTGTTCCAAAATGCTGATGCGCTGCCAGAAGAAATTGTTGTGGCGTATGAGCCAATTTGGGCGATCGGCACCGGAAAAACAGCTACTGCTGACGATGCTCAGCAGATGATCGGCGCGCTGCGTGGTCATCTTGCGGGTTTGATTGGCGAAGAAAAAGCAGATGCTGCACGGCTGCTCTATGGTGGCTCTGCAAAACCAAGCAACATTCGAGAATTGATGGCTCAGCCGGACATTGATGGTGGCTTGATTGGCGGCGCCAGCTTGGACCCAGAAAGCTTTTTTGCGCTGATAAAAGAAGGAAGTGCCGATATTGACTAAACCCGTAGTATTGATGATTCTTGATGGCTGGGGCATTAATCAGGATTGTACCAATAATGCAGCCTGCCAAGCGAAAACACCTCGTCTGGATGCCATCTTTTCAACGTGTTCTCATGCACAGCTTCTGTGCAGCGGAGAAGCTGTTGGGCTGCCAGATGGGCAACAAGGGAATTCTGAAGTGGGGCACCTCAATCTTGGCGCTGGCCGTGTGGTGTATCAGGATCTTTTGCGCATCAGCCGAGACATTGCTGATGGCAGCTTTGAAAAGAATGAAGCCATTGTAAACTTGATGAGTCGTCTGAAGAACGATGGCCATGCGCTGCATCTTATGGGCCTGTTGTCTGATGGTGGGGTGCATTCACACCAGGATCATCTATATGCCCTTTTGAAAATGGCTAGAAAGATGGGCCTGGAAAAAGTCTATGTTCATGCTTTTATGGATGGCCGTGATGTTTCTCCAACATCGGGCGTGCACTATCTGGAGCAGCTTCAAGAACAACTCACAGCCATTGGTGTCGGCAAATTGGCAACGGTAAGCGGCCGTTATTATGCCATGGATCGTGACAAACGCTGGGAACGTGTAGAACGTGCCTGGAAAGCCATGGTTCGTGGTGAAGGCGATCAGGTCGACGATGTTATTGCAGCGATGCAGGCATCTTACGCCAATGATGTGACCGATGAATTTATCGTGCCAATGGTTTGCTGTGACGATGGGCGCATTCATGAAGATGATGGTATCATCTTTTACAATTTCCGCGCAGACCGTGCAAAACAATTAACACGCAGCTTTGTGGATCCAGCCTTTGATGGTTTTGATCGCGAGGGCTGGCAGCATATTGACTGCATCACCATGACAGAATACGATGCCAGCTTGAACGACATGCTGTCTGTTGCTTATCCGCCATTGGTGCTTACAAATACGCTGGGTGAATGGTTGGCAAAGCAGCATAAGAAACAGCTGCGTACTGCAGAAACAGAAAAATATGCACATGTTACCTCGTTTTTCAATGGCGGCGTTGAAGCGCCAAATGCTGATGAAGAGCGTGTGCTCATTCCATCGCCAAAGGTTGCAACCTACGATTTGCAGCCAGAAATGAGTGCAGAAGCCGTCGCAGATACGGTGGTTCATGGTGTTGAAAGCGGAAAATACGACTTTATTTTGGTTAATTTCGCCAATCCGGACATGGTTGGTCATACAGGTGTGCTGGCTGCAGCCATTCAAGCGATGGAAGCTGTCGACACAGCTGTGGGTCGCGTTGTTGATGCCGTGGAAAAAGTTGGCGGCAAGCTTTTAATTTGTGCCGACCATGGCAATTGTGAAAAGATGGCCAATGAAGATGGCTCACCGTTTACATCACATACCACCAATCCGGTGCCGGTGATCCTTTTTGGCGATGCGCATACCTTACATGATGGACGTTTGTCCGATGTTGCGCCGACTATTTTGGCACTGATGCAGCTTGATCAACCTGCAGAAATGACAGGTTCATCCTTATTAAATGATTAAAAGGAGATAGATAAAATGGCAAAAATTGAACGCATTGTTGCAAGAGAAATCCTTGACTCCCGTGGCAATCCTACTGTTGAAGTGGATGTTGTGACCGAATTTGGTGATCTTGGTCGCGCTGCAGTGCCATCTGGTGCTTCCACTGGGGCTTTTGAAGCTGTTGAATTGCGTGATGGTGATAAATCACGTTATCTTGGCAAAGGGGTTACCAAAGCTGTTGGCTATGTTAATGAAGAAATCGCACCTCGCCTGATTGGCTGGGATGTCAGCGATCAGACCGCTATTGATGCCGAACTGATTCGCTTGGATGGCACTGAAAACAAAGGCAAATTTGGTGCCAATGCCATTCTCGGGGTTTCTCTGGCTTGTGCAAAAGCTGCTGCTATGGATGCTGCGCTGCCGCTCTATCGTTATATCGGTGGTGCTAATGCAAAAGTTCTGCCAGCACCAATGATGAACATCTTGAATGGTGGCAAGCACGCAGACAACAATGTTGATATTCAGGAATTCATGGTTATGCCACTGGGTGCAAAATCTTTCAAAGAAGCATTACGCATGGGTACCGAAGTATTCCATTCCCTCAAGGCTGTTTTGAAATCAAAAGGTTACAATACTGCTGTTGGTGACGAAGGTGGTTTCGCACCAAACTTGAGTTCCAACGAAGAAGCTTTCCAGGTGATCGTTGAAGCCATCAAGCAGGCTGGATTTGTTCCTGGCGAAGACGTTTATCTTGCTATTGATGTTGCTTCTTCCGAACTTTACAAAGATGGTATCTATCATCTCGCTGGTGAAGGCGTAGATCGTACTGCAAGTGAAATGGTAGACTTCTATGAAGCCATGCTTGATAAATATCCAATCATTTCCATCGAAGACGGCTTGTATGAAGATGACTGGGCTGGCTGGAAAGAAATGACCGATCGCATTGGCAAACGTGTCCAGCTCGTTGGGGATGACCTTTTTGTTACCAATACCCGTCGCTTGAGCCGTGGTATTGAAGAAGGCGATGCCAACAGCATCCTGATCAAGGTTAACCAGATTGGTACCTTAACCGAAACCCTTGAAGCCATTGAAATGGCAAAAGAAGCTGGTTATACTGCTGTTGTTTCCCATCGTTCTGGTGAAACAGAAGATACCACCATCGCTGATATCGCTGTTGCAACCAACGCAGGTCAGATCAAAACTGGGGCACCATCCCGTACCGACCGTGTAGCGAAGTACAACCAGCTGCTCCGCATTGAAGAAGATCTGGGCGATCGTGCCATTTATCGTGGCAAAGCAGGTTTCTACAACCTCAAATAAATCTTGCAATGGAGCGCAGGATATGATATCATTCATAGATGGCTGGTGAAACACGCCTATTTCGGATTAAGGAGGATATTGTATGTTGCATACCGTTTTGCAGATTTTGCAAATTATCTGCTGTCTTGGCGTCATTGCTACAGTCTTGCTGCAGTCCGGACGTAGCGCTGGTTTATCTGGCTCCATCAGTGGCGGTGCTGAGACTTTCCTGGGTAAAAAAGGCCTGGATGATCAGTTGGCAAAAGCGACTGCTGTATTTGCACTTTTGTTCATGATTCTGTCTTTTGTACTGACCATGTTGCTTAGCTAGAATTTGATACGATGCATGCTTCGGGATGCATCGTTTTTTTATGGGAAGGAACATTTTGAAATGTATATCAACAAAAACTTTCTTGATTTTATGTTCTCTGGAAAAATGCATTACAAAGGCTGCAATGATAGTTATTTTGTGGTCAAAGAGCCGCAAGGCGTGCTTGTTGTAACCAAAGGCCGCATTGTGATGGCGGATCCTTATGCCATCAATTATGGTGTGGTTGTTTCCGAAGATATCCCTAATGATAAATTTCCGATATCAACGTTCACGGTTCATCTTGAACCGCACGATGAAGTAAAAATTGCTGGCTTTTTGCTGCAGTTTGATGAGGAAGCAGTGCCTGACGAATGGAAAATGTGTCTGCCAAATCATGTTAATGCCGACGACATACCGGATGACGGCTATTATGGTGTGGCTACAGAAAGCGGAAATGTGACCGTTTGTGCGGAGCAAACAGTGGGATGGCTTCTGGAACATTTGGAAGAATCTGCGGAAGTGCTGGAAGATATTGAAAAACAGATTGGTGCAACGTATTTTGCCAATGGTGGTGTAGCAAACTCTAAGCTGCCAAAGTTGGATGTCAACTTGATCACCATGGTTGGCGGCAGCCCTGATGAAAAAGGCTACCCTGCTTACTGGGGCTATAAGGATGGCAAAGTGGTTTGCATGGCCATTGATTTTCTTGTTGTCGATTGATGTTTTTGCTTGACGGAACGGACAATAATCTGTATCATTTAATAGGGCACCCTTTGAGAAAAAGGGTCAATTCAGGTCTTACGTCCCTATTCGTGTGAATAGGGATTTTTTTGTTATATAAACAAGGAGGAACTTTATGACAAAATACATCTTCGTGACAGGCGGTGTCGTTTCTTCGATCGGGAAAGGGATCGTCGCAGCATCTTTGGGACGTTTACTGAAAAATAAAGGGTACAAGATTACCATTCAGAAGTTCGACCCATACATCAACGTTGACCCAGGGACAATGAGCCCATATCAACATGGTGAAGTGTTTGTAACTGAAGATGGTACTGAGACCGATTTGGACCTCGGTCATTATGAACGTTTTATTGATATCAACCTGAACAAATACTCCAATGTAACAACTGGTAAGGTGTACTCTGAAGTTATCCGCAAAGAACGCCGTGGTGATTATCTTGGTGCGACCGTTCAGGTTATTCCACACATCACTGACATGCTCAAAGAAAAGATCCGCCGCGCTGGTGAAACCTCAGACGCGGAGATTGTCATTACAGAAGTTGGCGGTACCGTTGGGGATATTGAATCTACACCATTCATTGAAGCCATCCGTCAAATGAAGAGCACCGTTGGTGCGGACAACGTGCTGTATATTCACACCACGCTGATTCCATATCTGCATGCAGCAGGCGAAATGAAAACAAAACCAACCCAGCACAGTGTCAAAGAATTGCGCGGTATGGGGATTCAGCCAGATATTCTTGTTGTTCGCACAGAAAAGGCCATGAGCCAGAGCATGCGTGATAAATTGGCGCTCTTCTGCGATGTAGAACCGGAAGCCATCATCGAATCCCGTGACGCATCCATTCTGTATCAGGTGCCATTAAACCTGCAGGCACAGGGCATGGATGACATCGTTTGCCGTAAATTAAAATTGGAAGCACGCCCAGCTGATATGAGTGAATGGGTAGCGCTGGTGGATCGTATTGGCAAGATCAGCCAAAGCGTGCGCATTGCTCTCGTTGGTAAATATGTCCAGCTGCATGATGCCTATCTTTCTGTTGTTGAATCGTTGAGTCATGCTGGCTTCCATCATGACGTCGACATTCATATTGACTGGGTCGATGCAGAAACCATCACGCCAGACAATGTAGCAAGCTATTTGCGTGATGCAGATGGCGTTCTTGTGCCGGGTGGTTTCGGTGAACGTGGCATCGAAGGGAAAATCACGGCCATTCAATATGCGCGTGAAAACAAAGTGCCATTTATGGGGATTTGCTTAGGCATGCAGATGGCAGCTGTTGAATTTGCCCGTCACGTCATTGGCTGGGAAGATGCAAATTCGGCCGAATTTGATAAACAGACGCCGCATAACATCATTGATCTGATGGTTGATCAGCAAGATATTGAAGATATGGGTGGTACTCAGCGCCTTGGACAATATCCATGCCGCTTGGTGGAAGGCACCCTTGCACGTGAACTCTATGGCTGTGAAGAAGTTGGCGAACGCCATCGCCATCGCTATGAATTCAACAATGATTTCCGTGAAATCTTTGCTAATAAAGGTATGGTATTCTCTGGCCTTTCTCCAGACGGCAAGCTCGTTGAAATCATCGAACTGCCTGATCATCCATTCTTTATTGCCAGCCAGTTCCATCCAGAATTCGTTTCTCGTCCAAATCGCCCACAGAGCATTTTCAAAGGCTTCATTGGCGCTGCAAAGAAATATAGTGAATCAAAGTAATAGTAAGATATGAAAAAGGCAACAGCATGGCGCTGTTGCCTCAGCTTGTCGAAAAAGGTCACCGCAAGGTGGCCTTTTTCTCGTCTTAAGCCTCA
>CALJRU010000016.1 GCA_937976375.1 uncultured Peptococcaceae bacterium
ACTGCCTGAGAAAATCTTATAATATTTCACTGTCCTATTGACGGGATGCGCACCACAGTCTCGAGGTTAACAATCTCGAGCATCCGCACCAGAGGCATTGATCATAAAATTGGGGAGCATTTTGATAGCCGAAACACATGAAATGCTCCCTATAACATTTTTACGACAGCTTTGGCGTTGGTCGTTGTCTGCTGCGCGCAAAAGGGGCTGCCGCTTATTGATCAGCGGCAGCCCCTTCGACTGCAATGATTATTCAATGGCTTCTGCAGCATGGTCGCAAACCAGCGTCATGGCGCCGGTGTAGCTGTCCATCACATAGCCGGACACATGCACGTCCTTTGGCACCAGCGGGTGATTGACGACAACTTCCACCGATTCTGCAACGGATTTTTCCACCGTTTCAAAGCCAGCAAGCCAGCGTTCAAAATCAATGCCGCAATAGCGCATGAGATCAATGGCACGCTGCGTGACCCCGCGCTTTTTCATTTCTTCCAGCATCCCGTCGCTGTCGATATGGCTGACACCACAGTCGGTGTGGCCGATGACCATGATTTCTTCCACACCCAGTTCATAAATAGCAATAAGCAAACTGCGCATGGCGCTGCCAAATGGGCTGGAGATCACGCCGCCAGCGTTCTTGATGATCTTTGCATCGCCGTTCTTAATGCCAAGCGCTGCCGGCAGCAGTTCAATCAGCCGCGTATCCATGCAAGTCACGATGGCCAGCTTTTTATTCGGATATTTGTCAGTGGCAAACTGTTCGTAGTCTTTGTTCGCCACAAATTGTTTGTTGTACGCAAGAATCTCTTCGATCATGAATTACCCTTCCTTTTCCAATAAAATAACTGCCGTCCGCGCAGCAGAATTTTTCTTTCTAGTGTAGAACAAAGCCCGTGGTTTTTCAAGGCAAGATGCCTGCGCCAAAAAATCCTGATACACGCTCGCTGAAGCAAACAACTGGCACACAGGAAAGTACCGCACCTCAAGGTACGTACTTTGCTTTTTGCTTCATTCTTGTTATGATGGTCATGCTGCCTTGTATGATTGCGCTGAAAAAACACAGCTGCAAAGACAGTTTTATTTCAAAGAAAGGTCGAAAGCGACGGCTTCCCAGCTTGTCTGCTTCATATATTGACAATGTCTCACGTTCATTCAACAGAAAAACTGCTGGAAGAAACCAGCATTCGCAGGCTGATTCTCCAACTTGGCATTCCCGCCATGCTGGGCCAATTCTTCAACATTCTCTACAGCATTGTAGATAGAATCTTCGTTGGCAAGATTCCCGGCGTCGGAGAGACGGCGCTGGCCAGCATCGGTGTCTGTGCGCCGGCGCTGACTGCTGTGTCTGCCTTCGCCTACATGGTTGGCATCGGCGGCGCTTCCAGCATGAGCATCTTATTGGGTCGCAAGGACTCGACGCGCGCCAAAGCCATGCTGGGCAACGCCGTGTTTCTCCTTCTGTTCATTTCCATGATGGTAACCGCACTGCTGCTCCTGGTCAAGCGGCCCTTTCTCTATATCTTGGGCTGCAGCGATGCCATGTATCCCTATGCATCGATCTATTTCACCATTGCAGTTTCCGGCACGCTGGCCTCCCTTCTCGGCACCGGTCTGAACCAATTCCTGCTAGCGCAGGGCTTTGCCAAGCCCGGTATGATCTCAGTGGTGCTGGGCGCTGTGATCAATGCCTGCCTGGACCCGCTCCTGATTTTCGGCTGCGGCATGGGCGTCGCTGGTGCTGCCGTCGCCACAGTGATCGCCCAATGCTGTATGGCAGCCTACGTCATCTGGCAGCTCTGCAGCGACAAAGTGGCCATTCGTTTCCATTTCTGTCGCCCTCAGTGGACCCTGTGCCGCCGCATACTCGCCATCGGTTCAATGTCCTTTTTGATCACCATCCTCGACAACCTCATCATCATCCTGCTCAACATCATGCTGCGCCAATACGGCGGTGCCAGCGGCGATCAGCTGATCACCTGTGCCACCATTGTGCAAAGTTTCCTAACCATCGTGTTCTGCCCAGCACAAGGCATCATCACCGGCTGCAGCACCATTTTCAGCTATCACTACGGCGCCGGCCATTACCAGAAAATCCGCCAGACGTTTCTCGGTGTGTTCGTGCTCTGCGCTCTCTATATCGGCGCGCTGCAGATCGCTGTGCAGCTGGCACCGCACTTTTTCGTCGGTCTCTTCCTGCCGGAAGGCGCCTTGAGCCAGCAGGCCGCCGACAGCCTGCGCCTGTACACTCTTGCCCTGCTCGGCGTGGCGGTGCAGTATGCCCTCGTCGACGGGCTCACCGCCATGGGCAAAGTGCGCTGGGCCTTTCCTCTGTCGGTGTTTCGAAAAATCGTCTACGTCCTCTGCCTGTTTGTGCTGCCAAATCTTTTGGACATCCGCTATATTTTCTCCGCCGGAAGCATCTCCGACGCCATCGGCGCCACCTTCAGCGCCGTGGTCTTTTTCCTGTTCATCGTCCCACATTTAAAGAAAGAACTTGCTCAAACACCATCCATCAATCAGCCATAACAACAGGCGCTAAAAATGCCTGCAAAAAAGACACGGCGGCTGCCGTGTCTTTTCTTATGCTCATTCATTGAACGTATAGAGAATATCCTGTGCCACTGGTGTATAAAATGCTTGGCGCAGTGCTTCGTAGGACAGGTCTTGCGACAAAAGCCACATGAGCTTGGTGACCACTGCTTCGATGGTCATGTCCCACGCCTGCATGACGTCGTAAGCCGCCATGGCTTTGCGCCCCACTTCGTAGACCCCCAGGTCACTGCCTTCGAGCATGGCCTGAGTGGCCACCACCACATGACAGCCGCGTTCTTTCAGACTTTGGAGTTTTTCCAGGAAGTTGCGCTGATCAGCAAACGGTAGGCCGCCGGAGCCATAGCTTTCGATGACCACCGCTCGGTAATGCTCACCGATGTAATCGAGAATGCCAGGGTCCATGCCAGGAATCAGCTTGAGCAGAAACACCTCTGGCAGCATATCATGATAGAACGTCACCGGCCTTTCATCGTGGAACGTCATATACTGGACGATGCGGCCCTGATCGACAAGCGCCACTTCCGGGTAATTGATGCTGGAAAAGGCTTCGTAGCTTTTTGTTTTCAGTTTCTTGGCTCGGGTGCCGAGGATGACACGTCCTGAGAATACCACGAAGACACCGCCGGATTGCTGCTGGCTGGCAAAGCAGAGCGCATCCAAGAGGTTCTTTTTCGCATCGGTGATCGGTGCCAACAGCGGCTTTTGAGCGCCCGTGAGCACGATGGGCTTGTTGGCATGTTGAATAAGATAAGACAAGGCTGCTGCTGTATAGGCCATGGTGTCGGTGCCATGGGTGATGACAAAGCCGTCATAAGCGTCGTAATGGTCTTCGATGGTCTTGGCCATGAGAAGCCATTGTTCAGGCTGCACGTTGGTGCTATCGATGTTCAACAGCTGCACCGTGTCTATGGTGCAGAACGCGGCCGCTTCCGGCACGCTCTCGTACAATTCCTGAGAAGTGATGCCTGGCGCCAGCCCCTGCGCTGTTTTGGTGGAAGCGATGGTGCCGCCGGTGGCAATGAGAAGGATTTTTTGCACGTTGCTGCTCCTTTCGTATAACTGGTCAATATGACTCATTATAGCTTTTTCAGCGCCGGGCGTAAAGAAAAAATCCCAGCAAGGCAGGACCACAAACAGCAAAGCCGCAGGCATCAACTGCCTGCAGCTTTGCAATCTATTACACTATGGCTTTGCAGCGCGTTTTCAAAAGAGACGCCGAGCGCATTTAGCGCGCCTGATCTTTGAACGCCTTCAGTTCTTCCACGTACAATTCGCCCAGTGGGCTCAGCGGCATGGCTTTCTGCTTGATGTAGCCGATGGTCATGGTTTCGTTGCTGTCCAGCGGCAGCGCTGTGTAATCGCCGCCATTGAGCTCGGCACAAATAATGCCGGAGCACAGAGTGAACGCGTTCAGGCCGCGCATCATGTTGAGACAGGTGGCGCGGTCGTCGGCCTTGATGACACGCTTGTAATGATAGGTGCTGAGGATTTCCTCCGCCAGATAGAAAGCGTTGTTCTCCCCCTGCTCAAACGACAGGCAGGGGTATTCGGCCAAATCATCCAGCGTCAAAAGATCGCGTCCTGCCAGCGGGTGGCCTTTCCAGAGATACACATAGGCGTGGCAGTCAAAGAGAGGCGTAAACGACAGCCCTTTCTCACGCAGCATCTTCATCAGCACTTGTTCGTTGAAGGCGTTGCGGTAAAGCACGCCAAGCTCACTGTCAAAGCGGCGCACATGCTCGATGACCTCGTAGGTTTTCGTCTCATGCACGGCAAATTCGTACTCGTCCATGCCGAAACGTTCCACCAGCCGCATGAACGCCTGCACAGCAAAGGAATAATGCTGCATCGACACAGAAAACCGCTTGCGCACCGGCGCACCACTGAGGTAACGCGCATCGATCAGCGCATACTGCGCCATCAGCTGGCGCGCATAACCTAAGAATTCATTGCCGGCCGCCGTCACGGTGATGCCTTTGTTGCTGCGCATGAAAATCGTCAGTCCGATTTCTTTCTCAAGATCGCGCACCGCCGCCGACAGGCTCGGTTGAGAAATGAACAGTGCCGCCGCAGCCTGATTCATGGAGCGCTTGTCGGCAACCATGAGCACATATTTGAGTTGCTGCAGGGTCACGCACTCACATTCCTTTCATGGCTTCGAGGCGATTCAGGGCCGCTTCCAAGGTGGCATCCTGCTTTGCAAAATGGAAGCGAATGAGGTTGTTCACCGGCTCGTTAAAGAAACTCGAGCCTGGCACAGCGCCAACGCCAACATCTTTGGCCAAGCGTTCGCAGAACGCCAAGTCGGTTTCATCTTTGTGCAGGAAGCGCGTCACATCCACGAGCACATAGTAAGCCCCTTCCGGCTCGATGAAATCCAAACCGATGTCGCGCAGGCCCTTCAGAAACAGATCTTTCATGTGGGTATAGTGAGCCTGCAGCGCCTGATAATACTCGTCGCCGAAACGCAGCCCGACGACTGCAGCTTCCATCAATGGCGCTGCTGCACCAACCGTGAGGAAATCGTGCACTTTCTTAACACGATCGATGATCACTGGCGAAGCGATGACATAGCCCAGGCGCCAGCCAGTGATGGAATAGGTTTTGGACAGCGAGCTGCAGATGATCGTGCGTTCACGCATGCCTGGCAGCGTCGCCAGATAAGCGTGTTCATACGGCGCATAGACGATATGCTCGTACACTTCATCGGTGATCACATACGCATCGTACTTGATGGCCAAATCGGCAATCACTGCCAGCTCTTCGCGGCTGAACACCTTGCCGCTTGGGTTGGCTGGATTGCAGAGAATCAGCGCCTTGGCACCTTGACGGAAAGCATCTTCCAGCACCTCCGCGTCAAAGCGGAAGGTTGGCGGAATCAGCGGCACGTAGATGGGTTCTGCACCAGAAAGGATGGCGTCGGCACCATAGTTTTCGTAAAATGGCGAGAACACCACGACCTTGTCGCCAGGATTCACCACGCACATCATAGCTGCCATCATGGCTTCGGTGCTGCCGCAGGTGACGACGATCTCTGTGTCGGGATCAACCGTCATGCCAGAGAAATGTTTCTGTTTATCCGCCAGTGCTTCGCGGAAATTCTGCGCACCCCAGGTCAGCGCGTACTGATGAGGTCCTTCCTGTGCCACCTCAGCCAAACGTGCCGTTAATGCCTGCGGCGGATCGAAATCTGGAAAGCCCTGAGAAAGGTTGATGGCATCGTATTGGTTGGAAATTCTTGTCATGCGGCGGATCACCGAATCGGTGAAGCTCGCCGTTCTATTGCTCAATTCACGCATGAATCATTGCCTCGTTTCTTACTGATTTTGTTGGTAAAAAACGCTGCTCCCACTGGGAACAGCGTATCGCTATCTACTAAATAATATGCTTTTCATAGGAATTGTGCAAGCCTTTTTCACCGTTCACGCCTCAACCTGCAGTTTCTCGAGCATTTCTGACAGCATCTGCTGTTTCAGCGGCGTTAGCGCTTCAGGCTTGTAGACCACGCCAACCTCACACCACCAGTCAAAATCACGCACGCGCAGCGGTTTCAGCTGCTTCTTCCATTCGCCGCCGCTGTTGTAAGCCTCCTCCGGCATGGTCGTGACACCATCGTTGGCCACGAGATAAAGCAAACGATGCTTGGGATTGCTGATGATCTCCACATCTCGCTCGTAACCATACTCCTCCAGCAGGCGATACACATGATCCACACACTGATTGAGCCGCATGGTCGTCCCTCCGTTTCCTGCCAAATTCGTTCTAATGACAGTATAGCAAAGATCCCCGCTTGAAAACAGCAACAGCAGCAGGCGCGGTTATAGAAAAACAATAAGCAAAATGCCATAGGTTTCTCTTGACACCTTTTCACGACGATGCTATGTTAAAATACAGAACGCAATAAGCTATAACTAACTTTCGTGGAGGTTTCACTATGAAAAAAATCCTCATCGGCTGTGTGCTGGCTGCAGGACTCTTGCTGGGCGGCTGCGGAACAGACGCTGTGCCTTCGTCCTCATCCTCTGAAACAGATGTACCATCCTCACAGTCTCAGGAATTGTACGCAATGGACACGGTCATGACGCTGACCGCCTACGGTCCTCAAGCAAAGAAAGCCTTGAACGATGCTGCCGACGAAATCGAGCGGCTGGACGCGCTCTGGTCCATTTCCAGCAGCAACGGCGATATTGCGCGGCTCAACACCGACAAGCAGGCCACCCTGTCCGACGATACGATTGCCCTGCTGAAACGCGCTCAAGAGATTTCTGCCTCAACCGACGGCCTTTTCGCCTGCACGATTGAGCCGGTCATGGAAGCCTGGGGCTTCACGAACGGCAATTACACCGTACCTGACACCGCCACACTGCAATCGCTGCTGGCCCATGTCGATGACACGCAAATTGCTATTGACGGCAGCACTGTCACCATTCCAGCCGATGTGAAAGTGGATCTGGGCGGCATTGCCAAAGGCTTCACGTCGGACCGCGTCATGGAATTGTTCGCCGCCGATGGTGTAACGAGCGGCATCATCTCCCTTGGCGGCAATGTGCAGACCCTGGGCACCAAGCCTGACGGCAGCCTCTGGCGCGTGGGCATTCAAGACCCGGATGACAGCAGCGACATCATCGCCACCATCGAAGTCGCCGACAAAGCGGTCATCACCTCCGGCGGCTACCAGCGCTATTTTGAACAGAACGGCACGATCTATCACCACATCATCGATCCCCGCACCGGCATGCCTGCCGACAGCGGCCTGACTTCTGTGACCATCGTCTCAGACGACGGTACATTGGCCGATGGCCTTTCCACCTCCCTGTTCATCATGGGCAAAGAGGCGGCGCTCGATTATTGGCGCGCCCACCGCGACGACTTTGACGTCATCCTTGTGGCAAGCGACGGCAGCGTCACCATCAGCGAAGGTCTTGCCGACTGCTGCACCTTGAGCGACGGCAGCACACCGGAGGTGGCACAATGATGCGCCGCAAGTCCTGGCTGCGCTGGGTGCTCCTGGCGGTCATCATCCTGCTCCTTGCTGCCGCAGGACTGGCGGCATGGTGGTGGCAGCGCGGCGAAAGCGAGGTCATCGCCACCATTTACGTCAACGATGAAGTCTATGCCAGCTACGACCTTAGCGCCATCACCGACACCGAAACCTTCACCATCGGCGAGCCCGGCGCCCAGAACACGATCAGCGTCTCACCAGAGGGCATCGCTGTCATTGACGCCGACTGTCCGGACCAGGTCTGTGTGCACCAAGGCACCCGCAGCCACGGGCCAACACCGATCGTTTGCCTGCCGCATCATCTCAGCATCCGCTTCAGCGAGAAAAACGCCGACGACGACAGCCTTGACGCCGTCGCCGGACAATGAGGAGGCTTGTCATGTCCCATTTTTCCCATACACAGCGGCTGACACGCCTAGCCCTGCTGACAGCGATTGCCCTCATTATCTTTATCATTGAAGCACAGATTCCGCCGCTGGTCGCCATTCCCGGCGTGAAAATGGGACTGGCCAACATCATCACCCTGGTGACGCTCTACGGTTTCGGACGCCGCGACGCCTTGATGGTGCTTTTGATGCGCATTGTTCTCGGCAGTATTTTTTCCGGCCAGATGATGACGCTCCTGTTCAGCCTCAGCGGCGGCCTGCTCTGCTATGTCGTCTGTGCGCTGCTCTATCAACACATGCCGCTGAAACGGCTGTGGCTCTTGAGCATGATCGGCGCCGTGTGTCACAACATCGGCCAGCTGGCAGCGGCGGCCTTCGTTCTTGGCACGGGGGATGTGTTCTGGTATCTGCCCGTACTGCTGCTCAGCGGTCTCATCAGCGGCTGTTTCACCGGTCTTGTCGCTGGCGCCGTGCTGAACCGTCTCCAACACACCCATTGGCAGCGCTCTTAAAATATGAGCGCTCATAAAAAAAGCCCTCAGGCTTAAACCTGAGGGCTTTTATCATGCATTGATTCAAGACACCCGCCGCGCAGCCACAAGAAACCGGCCGTTTTCTGTATGATAGCTGCAGGTGGAAAGAATCAAAATTTGTTCACCAGCATTCGGTGTCACACCAGTATCATAAAGGGCGTTGCTCTTGAGCCACCCCACCAGCTCCGAGAATTTCGCCTGATCCAGCGGGCCAGCGGCGTTGTAATAGCGATAGCCTTCTTCGTTGTCGCCAAGAATGCGCGTCTGCACCGCTGCAAAGATCTCATAACGGCGCATCTCCGTGCGTGTGTAGATGGTGATGGACTGAGCGCCGTTACTTTTGTAAAAATTGGCATCAGCGTATTTGTCCAGCTCGCCAAACATGGTGCCGTTGTGCATTTCATGGCCGTAGATGATGAGACAGTCGCTGTCGATGTCGGCCCCTTCGGCAATAAATGGTGTGCCGCTTGCCGACTGGGACTGGTCAAAAGCACGGCGCAGGTAGTACTCCGGCGAAGATGGGGTCCACATCACCGGGTAATCAATCTTTGTGCCGCTGACGTTGAGCCAGGCGGCGTAGTCCGCGTTCTGGCTGTGCAAATTGTCGTAGCCTGCCGCCAAGGCTTCCGCCGCATTGGCTGCATCTCTGGCAGCTGCCTGCATCTGCGCCTGCTGCTGTGCCTGCAAAGCGGCAAAGGCGTCCGCGGCTTGTTTCTGCTGATACCAGGTCCAGCCAGCCAAGCCTGCCGATACAAGAAAAACACAGGCACAAAGCACAAAGAGCACCTTTAATACGATATGTTTTCGTTTGGCCATAGACGGCCTCCTTTGTACAAAAACGGCGGCACGTGCGAAAACGTGCCGCCGCAGTGTTATTGAACCATTATTTCTTTCCGCGCAAACGACGACGGTCGCTGAGCAGCCAGATGAGTGCGATGAGCACCATGCCGCTGAGAGAAATGATGGCGATGGTGGTCCACAAATTCAGATGCGACGTATCGCCAGTCGCCGGTGTGCTGCGGTTGTTCGTGCTGGACTTGTTCGAGGAAGAAGCTTTATTGGTGCTCGACGCGGTCTTGTTCGTCGATGCTGCACTTGTGGTGGACTTCTTCGTGTTGGTGATGGTCCAGTTGTTGCCAGAATTAGACTCTGTCTTGGTGTAGCCCGATGGCACATTCAGCTCGTTGACGGTCCATTTATAAGACGCATCCAAGTTGCTCCAGGTGTATTTCCAGCCGTTGTCGGCGTTCAGCGTCACGGTGCTGCCGTACGCTTTGCCGTCACGATACAGCTGCATCTTTACAGAGCTTGGGCGATCGGAAGACTTGTCGTTTTTCCATACTTTGTTGACGGTTACAGAGGTGGTCTTATTGTCCGTCGATGGCGTGGTCACCTTCTGGCCGCTGAAAATTGGCAAACCCGTGTAGATGATGCCATCTTTTTCATAGGTCACTGTGGCCGTATAGTCGCCATTGTCATTGCGATCCACCGTGACATGCACCTTATAAACCGCCTTGTCATAGGCGATGGCCGAATCGCTGCCAGCCTGCATGCTGATGGTGTAATTGTAGCTGCCTTCCTTGTCGAAGCTCAGCGGATCGAACTTCACCGTGTTGCCGGTGTTTGGCTTGGTCTGAACCACATTGCCCGCTTCATCTTTAAGCAGCAAGTTGAACACGCCATCACCAGGCGCTTTGCCGTCCAGGCTCACTTCACCGCCCAACGGCACAGAAGCCGCCTCTGGATCGTGTGCAGTGGTTGGTGCCTGATAGGTTGTCACAAAATCCAACTGCAGCACAGCGCCCTGGTCGCCTTTCAAATTGATGGCCTTGACTTCGCCCGGTGTGAACCCTTCGGTTTCACCGCTCAAAACAGGCTGCAGCGTATAATTCTGTTCATCGTCAAACAACGCAAACGCCAGCGTCCCGGTGGCATCGTTCATATTATAGGTTGCCAGAGGCTGACTGCCCGGCGCTGCATTCGCTGCATAGAGTGCAAAAGACAACGCTGGTGTCTTCACGCCGCTCAGTGCATTGCCCTTGCTGTCCGTCCAGCGGTGGTTAACCTTGACCGTAACCGCTTTCTGCTGGCCAGCAGAAGTGGCCACAAGGTTCGTCATCTGCTGACCGTTTGCGCCCTGGGCACCACTGCCATCGTAAAGATCCAGACCAAAATTGGCTGGTGCAGGATTCTTCTGAGCCGATGCCAACAGTGCATTCACGTCATTGGCTGCCGCCCCGCTGACCGCACGGCTGTCGGTCACACGCCAGATGGCCTGCTGTGTCACCGCCATATTGCTGAGCTGGCTCACCACCGAACTGTTCACCCCGGCCTGGCCGAGTTTGGCAAAATCGCTGGCGCCTTTCCAGGTGCCGCCGAAGTACGGATACCCATTCCAAATGACGTTCAATACATCCTGCTTCACCGTCGATGGATTCAGCGCTTTGCTCACCAAAGCTGCCCAATCCTGATTCACGGTGGCGGTCAATTTCTTGTAACCGCTGATCCCCTGTGCAGAAGGCATTTGACGCGTGGCATTCAATGAATACGCCAACACACCCGCATCACTGCCGCCCTTCACACGCAGCTCCTTCATGCCATCCACAAGCGTCACCGTGCTTGGCAGTGCCGGTGTGCTGTCATAGGCTGTATAACTCTTGCCATCGCTCACTGGCGCAGCAACAGCAGCCAAGCCAGAGCCAACCATGCTGCCCACAAAGACCAGCAGCGTCAGCAATGCGATCCATTTCCTTTTCATATCGCTCATCTCCTTTAATAATGAAATCAAATTGTTTATTAGCAGCGATAAATCGTCTGATTTCTCACATTATACCCGATTTTTAAGCCCCAGGCAACGAATCATTAAGACATTACGACAAGTTTAAGGTTTTATACTTTTGGCATCTAACAAAAAAGCGCCTGCACACTTGTAGTGCCCCCAATAATTTGGACATTCGAATTATTGGGGGTATTTCTATTGTCA
>CALJRU010000017.1 GCA_937976375.1 uncultured Peptococcaceae bacterium
TTGATGAAAAATGATTTTTGTTATTTACCCTCTCTACTTGACTGGGGGCTAATCACACCGCCGAAGAATGGAACCATCTGACCACTACTAAATCCACCGAGTAGGATAAGTGCATAAACAGTATTCACCAACAAGTTTCCACTTTCAATTTTATTCTCTTCGGCAATACTTTTAGTAACGCCCCACATCAAAAAGATAGCAGCAAACGAACCACCTAACATACCCATTAAACAAGTAACCAAAACAAGCGCCGATGCAAATAACCATGGACGACCAACAAACACTTTCTTTTTCATCGCCCAATATGCAATTGCTTGATTAACCCCGATCTTTCCAAGGCAATATGCTAACAAATAAGACATCAAAACCA
Source organism: uncultured Peptococcaceae bacterium (assembly GCA_937976375.1). Taxonomy (GTDB): domain Bacteria; phylum Bacillota; class Peptococcia; order Peptococcales; family Peptococcaceae; genus UMGS1590. The sequence continues at coordinate 371 of CALJRU010000017.1, forward strand.
GGATCGTATTTGGATTTGTAAAACCTACTATAAAAGCTTCTAACGGAGTCATTATTCCAGTCAATGATAATGTAAAAAATCCTAACACACTTGGCCACAAAATACCTACAAATATCCATCCATAGAGCAATCCCAGGAAAACACCTAATACTTTCATACCTAACGGTGTTATTTGACCGAATGTTGGAAGAAAATTACCACAAAGCATTAAAACAATCATAACAGCAACATGCATATACGATTTTTTATTATTAACAGCAACAGAACTCATTATGTGCATCTCCCTTCAAAATAGTATGTTTTAACTTCCGAAACCTGATAATGGGCTATGAGAATACATTTCTCATAGTCACCTCCATATGTTTATTGTACTTATAAATTACTTTTATCAGAAGTTCCAATATATAACGATGATTTACCGGTAAGAGAATCTTGCATCTAAAGGAGAAAAACGATGAGAATCAAGTATTTCGAATATCTTATAGATCTCCATAACACCCTGTCAATGTCAAAAACTGCTGAACGATTTTTTACCACACATCAATCAATAGGAAATGCCATTTCCGCATTAGAGAAAGATTTAAAACAGCCGCTTATTCAACGTACTCCTAAGGGAATATCTTTTACTGAGATCGGTGAATCTGTATATGAATATGCCTTACAAATAATAGAAAATAAAAACCAAATTATAAAATTATGTGAGAACTACCAAAATCTTTCAGTAGAAAATGTAACAGGTATTTTTGATATTTTTATTATTCCTAGATTTTCTAACACACAATTCTTTAAAGTGTATCAAGCCCTAAATCGAACGTATCCTCAGCTAGAACTTTCTTTAAAAACAATTTCTGTAAATACCTTTTTTAAAATTATTCCAATACAAAAACCATATTGTTTTTTAAGTTTCATAGATGAAGATAATTTCAAATCAGAAAAATACAATCAGCTATTAAAAGAAAAAGGATTAATTTGTGATGTTATAAAAGCTTATCCATTAGGTATTTGTTATAAAAAAAATAGTAAATTTGAATCCTGCATTAAATCTAAATCTTTACAAGAAATAATGAATTGTATTCCTGTAACAGTATATAACTATTCCTTTCAGGAAGATCTCTTTTTTGAAAAAAATATGGCCGTATCAACAATATATACAATCGATGATTTCGCGATTCAAAAACGGCTCATAAAAAACGATAAGTGTATCACCCTTTGTACGCATAATGAATTCAATCATCTTTTTTCTGATAAAAATCATTCTTTGTCATTTTATATCCCAAAAGCAACAACAGAAACTTTCTTTACACTTACATATCAAAAAGAATTATTAGATAATCCTGATTTCATCAATTCTTTTATTTTGTCTTTTCAAAATATCTATTGTTAAATAAAAAAATAGAAAACAAAATGGCTGCCTCGGTAAATATTTACCTTACTATAGCAGCCATTTTACTATTAAATTAATTTTCTACTATTATGTCGCTAAACATTTTAGTATCAAATTGTATTTTTGAATGATACAATGTGGTGTTTATACATTTTGTATATTTTTATAAACTCATTCTCCATCCTACAAAAAATACTATTTTTTCTAAACCATCTAAATGCAATTTCAATAAATATGAAAAATCCTTTTTCCAAAAGGTCGATATTTTCCATTATTATAATATTTACACTTAGGCACATCCAATAAAGCTATCTTTCTTAAAACAACACTAACATTTGAGCACTTATGTCGTTTTCAGTAAAAAATCACATTCCTTAGTCCGTGAAGCACTGGGTCCAGTAGCCTTTGTAATAGCCAACGCCAAGGGTCGTCAGGTGCTCGTTGAGAATGTTGGCCCGGTGGCCTGGCGAGTTCATCCAGCCTTCCACCACTTCTTCTGGCGAAGGATAGCGCATGGCGATGTTTTCGGCGGCCCAGCCGTAGCGGATGCCTGCGGCGGTCATGCGGTCGAACGGCGAGAGACCGTCAGGGTTGACATGGTCAAAGAACTGGCGCTCGGACATGTCCCGGCAATGGGCAGCGGCCACATCGGCCAGCGCATCGCTCCAGGTGAACGGGGCGAGGCCTGCCTTGATACGTTCCTGATTGGTGAGGGTGAACACGTCGCGGGCGTAGTTCTCGGATTGGTCGGTCACTATGCGCACCGTTTGTGCGGCGTGGTCCCAGTACACGTCGGCGTCGAAGCCTTCACTGACGGCGCGCACCGGCGCCAGGGTGCGGCCATTGAGGATGGTCGGCGCCACATCGAGGACGACGGCTTCACTGTTGTGCCACATCACGTAGTTGTCGATGGTGAGCGTCAGGATGTCATCGCCGCGCACCGAGATCATCTGCCGCGTGGCATTGTCCCAGGTGACTTCGGCGTCGAGGGCTTCGGCCAGGGCACGCATCGGCACGAGGACGCGGTCGTTGAGGATGACCGGCGGCTGGTCGAGAGGGATGGCCTGTCCATCCACTTCCAGGCGCACGGCGGCGTCGGCCGGCTGAGTGAGGCCAAGGCCCAGGGTCAGCAGCAGGCCGGCAAGCAAGAATCTCCATTTTTTCTTCATGATGATCACCTCTTTGCTATAGTGTACCGTGCCAGGCTCCGTTGTTCAAGTACAATGTTCCACAATACAAAAACAGCGTTCCCTGTTGGCAATGCAGGCCAGCAAGGAACGCTGTGATTTTTTATGTACGCAGATGTTTGCGGAAGAAACTGATTTGAAACGGCACGGAGATGACAAAGGTGAGAAAATCGGCCAGCGGCTGCGCCATTTCCACGCCGCCAACGCCGATGAGACGCGGCAGCACCAGCACCACTGGAATCAGGAAGAAGCCATTGCGGCAGCAGGCCAGCATGGTGGCGGCGAACTTGAAGCCGAGGCATTGGTAGAGCTGGTTGACGAAGGTGGAGTAGGCCATGAGCGGCATCACCGCGCAGGCGAAGAGCAGCGCGCTTTTGCCGATGGCGATGACGGCCGGGTCGTCCCCGCGGAACCAGCTCATGACCAGCTCGGTGTTAAAGCCGATGAACACCGCAGCGACCACGCAGATCACGGTGCCAAGCTGGGTGGAGAAAATGAAGGCCTGCTGGGTGCGAGCCTTGTCTCCCGCGCCGAAGTTGAAACCAGCGACAGGCTGAAAACCCTGACCGATGCCAATGATGACATTGCGCACGAAAAGATAAATTTTGTTGGAGATGGTGACCGCTGCCACAGCGGCGTCGCCGTAGTGAGAGGCGGTGATATTGAGCACGGCAGCGCCAAGGCTGGCCATGCCCTGGCGGCAAGCCGTTGGAATGCCCGTGGTGAAAATTTCCACGTAATCGCGCCAATGATGGCTGATGCTGCGCGGATTGATTTTGACAATGCTCTTGCCGGCAAGAAAAGCGCGCAGCAGAATCGACCAGCTCAAGGCCTGGCTGACTACGGTGGCCACTGCGGCACCGGCGATGCCCCAGCCTGCCCAGAAAATCAGCAGCGGATCAAGGACGACATTGAAAAAACCGCCGATGACCAGTCCAACCACAGCATAAATCGGCTCGCCTTCGTTGCGCAGAATGCAGCTCATGACGCTGGACGTGCAGAGAAAAGGACAGCCCATGAGAATGAGGCGGGCATACGCCACACAGTAGCTGAGCATCGTGTCGGTGGCGCCGAGCAGGCGCATGAGCTGCGGCAGAAACAGAAGGCTTGGGAGCATAATCACCAACGAACCAACAAAGCCCGCCAGCAGCGCACTGTTGGCATACCGCTCCGCCTTCTCGTTCTGGGCGGCGCCCAGACATCGCGCCACGAGACTGCCACAGCCTGTGCCGATGCCAAAGCCGTAGGCCTGCATGATGGACTGCAGGGAAAATACCACGCCCACCGCCGCCGCAGCACTGGTGCCTATGCGTGCTACGAAGAATGTATCTGCTGTATTGTAAATCACGGTGATGAGCTGACTCAGCACCGTTGGAATGATCATGCCAATGATCAACTTAGGAATCGGCACCGTCAACATGCGTTTACGCTGCAATTCCGGTGTCAACGCCGCTTTCTTGGAACCTCCACGACGCATCATAAATCCCTCCAATTAAAACAAGCATCCACCACTCCCCCGGGCGATGCTCTATAGTCACGGGCTCTATTGTAATACAAACCACTCACAGATGCATCCCATGAAGATTCTGACTATGTATGGATTTTGCAGTTTTTTCCACGAACATTTCTTCTGCTTACAGGATTAATATGTACCCTGACGAAAAAATACACAGATAAAAACTGATTGGGTTTTAATCTTAATCTTATATATAATAGCATTATAAGATAATTCTATTAAATCCATTTCAGGGAGGTCATATTATGTTACGTTCCAAAGGTTTAACAAACAAATTATTATTGCTCGGTATTGATGGCATGGACCCTCGCTTTACAAAACGACTATTAAAAGAAGGAAAAATGCCTAATTTAAAAAAATTGATGGATATTGGATCTTGCCGAGAAGATTTAATGATGCTTGGGGCAAATCCAACCATCACACCACCAATGTGGGCCACATTAGCTACAGGCTGTTACCCAATGACACACGGAATAATGGATTATAATGTTTCCGCAGAAAATGATAAAGACATTACTTTAGGCGCTTTCTCTTCACGTTTTTTAAAAGCAGAACCACTCTTTAATGTCACTGCAAAAGCAGGAAAAAAAACACTTGTTATGCATTGGCCCGGTGGAAGTTTCCCTCCAACTATTGAAAGCGAAAACCTAATTACCATTGATGGTTCCAGCCCTGGTGCCTGCTGTGCCTGGTCCTCAGTTCGTGATCTTGATATGTTATATGTAGCAAGCACAAAAGCTGAGAAGCCCTCCTATATGCCAATGTCCGTTATTACATCTGATGTAGAAGGCGATGAGAAACTTCATTTTGCTTTAGCTCCAACATCAGGAAAAGGAACCACGCCTGAAGCCAAAGAACGATTAAAAAATTATCAAAAATGGTATAAAGATTTCATCGATGTTGAGGGCTATACTCCTGACGGAAGCTTCGTAGTTGATAATATTGTATATGATGACCCAAAGGGTCTTATGTGGCATGTTGCTGATTTCCCAACCGGCTGCAGTATCTCACCTGTTTATCCAGCAAATGGGTGGGCCACGGAACTCCCTGAAGGCGCAAAAGAATTTATTATCATCACCTTCTATGGAAAAGTGCAACGTTACGGCCTCATCTTAAAAAATGCCAACGGTGTATATGATAAAGTTGCAATTTACAAAGATAAAAATGCCACAGAACCAATTACCATTCTTGAAAACGATGTATTTACCGGAGTCTTCGATGTAGTTCCTTCTGCAAATGGAGAAGAAAAAGTATATCGCAATATGCGCTTACTAAAGATCGCCGAAGACGGTAGCTATGTTCGAATTTGGGCTTCTCGTGGAATGAGCTGTGACGATGATTCTGTATGGTTCCCTAAGTCCTTATTTAAAGAAGTAACCGATAAATTTGGTCCTCCACAACCTACCAGCCAAATGAGTGGTAATGACTCTGATTTAATTTTAAAATGTAATAATGAACAATGGGTTAAAGCTGCTCAGTGGCAATCAAATGTCATGCATTATATGATTGAAAATAAAGGAGTTGAAGTTATTTTCTCACACATGCATAACATTGATTTACAAAGTCATAACTATATGAAATACATGAAAAACCGCGATACGTCTCGTTATGATGAAAGCGAAGTTATTAAATACGCAGAAGCGACCTACAAAATCACAGACGATTATATTGGTAGTTTCCTTCATCTAATTGATGAAGGTTGGACAATCATGATCTTCTCCGATCACGCTCTCATTTGCGCTGAAGAAGAAGCTGTAGCTCTTGGTGATAACACCGGGGTATGTCTCGAGCCGTTACATTCGTTAGGATATACGGTTCTAAAAAAAGATGCTCAAGGAAAAGAAATTCCAGAAATTGACTGGACAAAGACAAAAGCGATCATGACACGCTCAAACAGTATTTACATCAATTTAAAAGGGCGCGATCCATATGGCATTGTTGATCCTGGCGACAAATACGAATTAGAAGAACAAATTATTACTGACCTTTATAGTTACAAACATGAAAAAACAGGCAAACGAATTGTTGCTCTCGCACTCCATAACAAAGATGCAATATTACTCGGCCTTGGTGGGCCAATGGGCTCTGATATTGTTTTTGTCATTCATGAAAGCTATGTAGAAGACCACGGTCCTGGTTTGTCCACCGCATGGGGATACAACGACACATCATTATCGCCGATTTTCCTCGCTGCTGGTCAAGGAATTAAGAAAAACTATCGAACAGATCGTTATATTCGAGAAGTTGATCTCGCCCCAACTGCTGCAGTACTTTTAGGCGTCGATATGCCGGAACAATGTGAAGGCGCACCTGCTTATCAAATATTTACAGAAAAAATGTAACAAATTTGAATGCCACTATTAAAAATTACCTTTATCTTGTTTTTTTCAACTTTTTCTTTTATCAAGTATAGGAATGGTGCATATAGTTCATTTCTATACTTGATAAAAAATACGTAACAAGCTCCATTTTTTAGTTTATTCTCAGAAAAGGTGATATAAAATGGAAAAGAAAGTTAAACTATACCCTTATTTTATCTGTGCAGCACTATGTTTATTAATACGTTTTATCCCACCATTTGCAGGCATTACCGAACAGGGCATGGGCATTCTTGGCAGCTTCATTGGAGCTATATATGGTTGGATTGCTATCGGCATGTTTTGGCCTAGTGTAATCGCCCTTGCTTCAATAACTATGAGCTTAAATATGCAAAGTATTTTAACCTACGGATTTGGATCATTGGTGTTTTTCGGCCTTGTATTTATTGGTCCAATAATCGAGGTTTGTCAACATACCGGAACCTTTAAATGGATAATTGATAAAGTTTTAGTCAGCAAAACACTACAGGGAAAAGGTTTCTTTACTTTATGGATTCTCTTTCTGGTAGCTTTCTTACTGGGTTTTACCAATCCAATCATAATGTGTCTAGTTTTTTGTTCATTTGTAACTCAAATATGCAAACAAACCGGGTATGAAAAAAACGAAAAATTTCCTATTTTTGTATACTTAGGAATTGCTTTTTCCTCTATGCTTGGACAAGTACTCTTCCCATTTCTTGGAACTGGTTTAACCCTGGTCATGTCTTATAATACTATGTTCCCAGATTATCCATTAAATTTTGTAACCTATTTAATTGCAATGATTATTTTTGGTCTCTTTTTGATTACTGTATATGTTTTGCTTTGTAAATTTATCTTTCGTGTGGATGTTTCAAAAATGGCCAATTTTGTTCCTGACGGTGAAGTAAAATCAATGAATCGAGATCAGTTTTTTGCTTTAGGCAGCTTCTTTGTTTTCATCCTATCACTAATTCTTTCATCATTACCTTTAGGTCAATTCTCAGAAGAATTAGCTCGTGTTGGTATGGTATGTATAGGTTTTCTTATTATCGCTGTCCTCGATCTTCTTCCATCTATTAACGGCGGTAAGTTAGTTGATGCAGAACAAGCTTTGAAAACAACGCCTTGGGGTTTAGTGTTGATGATGACATATATTATGGTTATTTCAGCAACAATGAACACGCCTGAAACTGGTATTACAAGCGCAATGTCACTGTTGTTAACCCCATTTACTCAGCTTCCACCTCTAGTATTCATAATCGTTGCTCTGTTATTTGCTGGGCTCCTTACTAATTTTGCAAATAATACAGTCATTGTAATTCTCATTATGCCTTTCATCGTGAATTTCTCCACTATGATCGGACTGGCTCCAACAGGTATGATCGTGTTATTATTTGTAATAACACAATTTGCACTAGCAACCCCTGCTGCATCACCTGTTACCGCTGTTGCAATGAGCCAAGAAATGGCCGATTCAAAATTAATGACTAAAGCAGCTTTAAAAATCATTCCAATTATGTTTGTCATCACATTGTGTGTCGGTTGGCCATTAATTAATCTCATTTTTTAAGGCAACAAATAGCGACTCACAAAAAGAGTGGCATATAATAATATTTCCCTGGCAAATAGAAAGAATAAATAACAAAAATCATTTCTCATCAATATTTACTGGAATCCTTTTAGGGTTCCAGTTTTTTAATTGTTCATCTTTAATCCTCTTCCATCTTCATTTCCTAAAAGTTTCTCCATCGATCCGTTATCCATGCATTTTTTCTAGACATACACTGTATCCTTCCTGCTTCATCCAGCAATCTCTTACTAATATATTGCCTCTCCTGTCACTGGTAAACAAGAGATGTATATCGGACTGTTTCTATATGGTGAGTTCAATATTCACAAATATGAAATGGTTATTGCTACTCATTTTCCATTTTTTCAGCTGTAAGCTGTTTTTCGTTTGAATGATCAGCGTTGAAATCTCCGTCCAATAAATTTTCCGCAGTCTACCCTTCTTCATAATGTTGATATGTATTTTTCAACAAATGGCCGCTATAGTCACGCAAACTTTACCAAATAATGAAGACAAGTCCCATTTATAATAGCTGACTAGATTCAAAGAGAGATCATTACTACATGTTTAAAGTATAAGCCATGTTATTATACAATTATGCTAAATAGAAAAAAGAATTTGCTTATCACGAAGAGATAAGCAAATCAATTAATAATATACCCTTTTATTTTCCAAAGAATATAGAGCAACCACCTATTCATAAGGATGAGATCCAAAAAATTATAAAAAACTGAACAAATGTCCGAAAAAGCACTGGGATTTTTGACTCATTTTGAAGTTTTCTTTTCTGTGGTGTGGTGTACTTAACTTGACTATTCACCCAATAAAATATTTCCTTTTATCTTAATACTTCAACTCATTTTCATTCTTTCACATACTCCATTTCAACACACTTCATTTACTCAGAATATACTTTATATTATTCTCCAAGCAAAAAAACTCTGGTTTCCCTCTTGAGGTTCGCTTCAAAATCATATGTTGAATCGGTAATGTAGGATAATCAAACGGCTTAGAAATAAATTCTTCCTTCATAAACAACTGATCATATATCATTTGCGAAGTAAAACAAATAACGTCCTCTTCTTTAATCAGTTGTTTATGAATATCAATATTATTATTCTCATATAGCACAAATGAATCAATATTTTTTCCAAAATAATCCAATGGTAACATCCCAAAAATGCTTTTAGGTTTATGCGTTAAGTCACGAATCGAAAGAGTTTTCTTATTCGCTAGTTCCGATTCTTTTGAAATCACTGCTATTGCATGATCTTCAGTGACAATTTCACTGGTAATTCCTTTTTCTTTACATTCAATCTGATAAGGTTCAAAATATCCTTCATTTATAGACCAAAAAGCAAAATCACATTTATGTGTGAATAACGAATGTAAAATTTGATCTGGCTCCACTTCTTTTATTAATAATTTACCTAGAGGAAAATTATTTTTAAAATTCTTTATCACCATTGTCATTTTAGAAGATAAAAGTACCGATGAAATATATAATGTTATCATATTCGTATTATTTTTTCCTATGCTGTTCTCTAAAAGAAGTTTTTCTCTTAATGCTCGATATGCCTTTTCCATTTCATAAGCACATTGCAAAACATATTCACCCTCAGAAGTAAACTCAACACCACCATTAGACCGGATAAAGATCCTTGTATGTAACTCCCGTTCAAGTTGTTTTACTTTATATGATACATTTTGCTGCGTGGTAAACAGTCTTTCAGCAGTTTTATTAAAAGAAAGGGTTTGAGCTAAGTCTATCAAAAGCTGTATTTGATCAGTATTCATTACATACCCCTCCATTCATGTTCAAACTGATAAATAATAACATAATATTACGTTATTATTTATTTTATCAAATTCATTCTATTTCCCCAATACCTAATTCCCTCTACAGCTTCTTTTGAACAATATTTCTCTGCTAACAAAATACAAGAATCTATCTTCTGCAAACCTTGTTGATGAATTAAACTTCTTAACTCATTAATTTTGATTAAATACTTTTCATCCATCAATAGATGAATTTCGTTCTCAAAACTTCTTCGCACATTGTTTAAATCCTGACTCAAATGATAACAGTATTTTTTTCTATACACTGGCGTGTGAAAACGGCCCTGTAGGTCTAGTTGCATTAATCGATCTAAAACAACTTTATAATTTGCATTGCAAATATAACCAACTGAACGATTTGATTTTTCATACGCAAATCCCCAGAAGGTTCGTTCATAATTATCCTTAACTTGAAGCATCCCAAAAACCTGTGTTCGAGTTCGCTGAATCCATTTAAAAAAGTATTGATAGTCCTCCATTGTCAAATGCTTTGTTTGAAAAGCATATTTTACAGCACCCTCAAACAATATAAGATCATTTTCTCTATAATAACCATCTATTTCTCGTTGCCAATCTTCTAAAATCGCTTTCGCTTGTGAATCCGGAGGCAGTTTTATCAGTGATTCTAGGATATTAAAATAGTAATTATTATATTTTTCTGCTAAAGTTTGACTCAACTGAAGCTTTAACAAAAAAACATCCTCTTCTTTTGTTTCTTCTCTCATGACAATTCGAGTAGTCCATTTTTGAATAGGAGACATAACATATTGCTCTAACTCTTTATTTTCAAAAGATCTTTGAATATTCATTTCCTGATCACTAGTTGTTATTTTTACCCGCTCTGTCCTATCTCTCCAAATATATCCATAAATTACATACTCTTGTTCAAAACAATTCATATCTACTAAGGCATGTATCATTTGTGCACTGCTTACATCTTTCAATGATGTTGTCATTTACGTTCACCATCCCTTTCATTGAACGTCAATTTATAATAACCATCATTATCTTGTGTAACCTTCGTCTGTACTCCCAAAAAATCACTTATTACTTTTGTTTGAAAGATCTCTTCAATTGTTCCTTGACGATAAACACAGCCATGTTTTAACAACATACATTTGTCAAATAACATTGGTGACACTTCATCAAAGTGATGAGTAACATAAATCATTGTATGCTGTTTTCGTTCAGCAATTAATTCTATGAATCGACGAATGCTCTCTCTCGCTAAAATATCCAAACCTGTCATAGGCTCATCAAATACTAAAATTTCTGGGTTTAATAATAGCGCTCTTATAATTAATACCGTTTGCTTTTCACCTTTTGATAACCAACAAAACTCGCTATTTAAGCTATTCTCCAGCCCCATCATTTTCAATAAATCCTTTATTGCTATAATATTTTTTCGATCTATCAAGTTATCTTCAACACCATAGTTACCATTTAATCCTGCTAATAAAACATCTAAAACTGTTTCGTGTCGATAGATTTGGTCATAAAAAGAGTTACTAATCCACCCCATCTTCTTTCTAATAAAAAATATATCTTCCTTGCTATACATTCTTTCTTTATAAAATACTTCGCCATGATTATAAGACTGATACCCAGATAAAATACTGAGTAGTGTTGTCTTTCCACTGCCATTCATTCCCAAAACTAGCCAGCGACTTTTTTCTTCTATATCCCAATTGATGTCTTTCAATAGATATTTCAATCCTAATTGAAGACCTAACCCTCTTGTTTTAATAATTGGCTTGGCCATTGATATGCCTCCTTTAACAATCCTACCAAATCAGATTGCTCTATAGTGGTACATTGATCCTCTTCATATTCATTTTTATTAACTGATACTGTAAATCCATTATCTGACAATAGACCCAAGTATCGAAGTTGCCATGTAGTCACACTACATATCTTTGCAATGTTCATCTGTAGTCGCTTTTCATTGTCTTCTATATCTTGAAAATGGTTAAATTCTGTTGCATTAACAAATGTTCTTGCAGCTTCATATATATCTTTCTCAACTCCATATTCAATTTTTTTGCATTGTTCACAATACAATTCAATTCGTGCAGATGCTTGTGTGTGAAAAAAAATTTGTCGAACTTCCAACTTTCCTCCACAATACCGACAGCAACAATGTGTCGCCCGCTCTTTTAATTTTTCTACACGTGGGGAAATATTTTCTATCATTTTAAAACACTCCTTTTCTCAAAAAAGATTGAAGCGCAATAATCATGTACTCCATAATTATTGCGCTCATTTTCCGATTATACCATAAGACATTTAGGCTAGAATTCTGTTAACTTCTTTTTTTATTTCATTATCTGTATTCGGTATTCTTTTATATTAATATTTCCAATACACACAATATATACTTCAACTTACTTTTCAATAATCTGATAAACTGGTGCACCTTCGCACTGTTCAGGCATTCTCAAATCCATAATCGTAGCAATTGTCGGAGTCACATCCACTTGACGAATTACTCGATCGGTATAATAGTTTTTCTTAATGCCTGGTCCTGCAGCAATAAAGATAGGCCCTGCAGAAGTATCGCATTCACCAAGAGATGTCGCCATACTGTCATCATGGTCATGTTCATAGCCTTCTGCCATGCAATAAATGATATCGCCGGATTCAGGATAACCCTGGTCGATGGTAGAATATGGACCTCCTAGGCCAAGAGGCAGAGCATCCTTTGCACGCAACGCCCAAGCAATGATACGCTTACCACTTTCTTTATCTCTAAGGCCATATAGATCAGTGATGATCTGTTCCTCAAGCTCATATTTGTCAGCTGGATCAACAAGCCCATCAATGATTTCATCGCCAACTTTATGCTGATTTCTCCCCTTAATATTTAAGTAAATCATCATTTCTCTATTAGCTACGGCTGTTGTTTTGGTCCAATCAACGCGTTTTTTCTTCTTACCTGTTTCTTCATTTACTTGCAAAACGGTATAACCCAAGTCCTCCATGATTTGGACATTCAAGCCTGTATCACCTAAGCCACGTAAACCATATTTTGGACAAACCTGTGCATGATCAGAAACAACCATTAACGTCCAACCTTCATCAAGAAAATGCATAAATTTACCAAGATAGTCATCTGTTTGTTTGTAGATTGCTTCCATGATAAATTCGTATTGTTCTGGTGTCACATGCTCTGTTCCTTTTGCTAAGTCGCGGATAAACATGTGTTTCTGCAAATCCGGAGCATGAAAATGTGAGAATACCACTTCATAACCATCATTTTCCATCAAATAATTAAGAGCATCTGCTTGGAAGTCTGCTACATGCTGCCAACATTGATGCATGCAATCATAAATCAATTCAAAATCACCAAATCCCAACGTTGAACATGGGGATGGATAACCAACATTGTCTACTACTTCTTTATAGAGGCTCTTTGGTGACCACATCATGTCCGCATTGATGTTCATGGAAGCGGAAACCCACATTCTAACTTTGGAACCATCTTCTGCAATCTCAAGCACGCGCATATCGCGAGATGCTTTGATCATGTCATCATCCTTAACGCAGTCATCAATAATGTCACGCACATACTCGCGATTTTGCATCGTAACCATCGGCTCTGCGCTTTTTTTGTTTTTATAAATCGCGATGTGATCATAAATACCTTCACTATTCTTCAAAAGCAGTGCAGGACGCCTAATCAATCCACCAGATAACAAAATATAAAATTCTTTTGCCCCTTCTGGAAGATCAATCCCCCATTTTTCAGCAGGCTTTAATGAAGAATATGCAACGTCTGCAGGAATTGCATTCGATCCACCTTGCCCATCTTTCCATGGATCCATAATATAAAGACGGAATCCATTATCCATTTTTCTTTGCATCAATCCTGCCATACCGGTATTTTTTTTCTTAGATTTTTCATCGCCAAGTCCAGTTACAACACAAGGCACTTTTGCATCAGATGTCATTGCACCAGAACGATAAGCAATGGTTTCATTTTCTTCATTGGCTATAACAATAAATTCAACATCCACCTGAGCGGAACTCATATTAACGCCACCAGGTGAAGTACCATCAACTACATGTAAGTTTGGACTATCAGAAGATGGTGGCCATGCTGATCCTGGCCAATGCCATACAAGCGTTTTCTTTCCAGCTTCTGCCGTAACATTCCACAACTGTTCTGCATGGCAGTGTTCCGAACTAAAATTCAGATTGACCATATCAAGATCACCACCTTGGCGATAGAATGCGGTAATACCATGGGTGGATGGATATGCACCGGTTGCAAGTGTTGTCCATTGTGGGGGGGTAACGGTTGGTAGTGCGCCAAGAAGCGTCAGATCTTCACGGCAAGCGCCCATTTCAATTAATTTTTTTACATTTGGCATGATGCCTTTATCCACATATTTTCTTGTCAAACGCGGATCCATCGCATCGACACCTAAAATTGCAACTTTTTCTGCTTTAGACATTTGTTTTACCTCCTCGGGGATTATAAATTATTTTAATTTATCGCTTTTATTGTACTTATATTATATCTTTGCTTTACAGGAACTTACAAACAGTTATCTTTTGTCCGAAATTTTTACAGGTTACAAAATAATTTTGTGTGTCATTTTCAATATTTTCGTTCAAATTGGATCCTTCATACAGTAACATATACATAAGGAGGTTATACAAATGCGCCTTGATCAATTACGATATTTAAGTGATTTGCAATATTCACACTCAATTTCTAAAACAGCTAAGAAATTTTATCTTTCTCAGCAATCGTTGTCCAACAATATTCAACAGTTAGAAAAAGAACTTGATGTATTGTTACTTGAACGGTCTCCGTTTGGCGTTATTCTTACAAAAGAAGCGGAAACACTCCTTCAAATCAGCGATCCTTTTTTGAAAGAATATGATCAATTACAAACGCAATTTGCGCTTGCTCAACATAAGACAACAAAGAAACATCAGCGCATGAAAATATACAGTTCATCTGTCTTGCTAACCAATATTCTTCCGGCAGCAATTGCCATTTTTCAAAAGCAACATCCTAATATTCGTATTTCACTTAAGGAAATTTCTTATAAACAAGTATTTCCTAGCTTGATGGAAAATAAATGTAGTCTTGCATTTTTAAGTATTAATGATCATTTCTTTTTGGATCAATTAAAAAACTATGACAACACTAAATTCCATCATCATATTTTGCTTAATGACCGATTGGTTGCTTGTGTCTCTGCTTATTCACCATTAGCAAAAAAAGAAATTATTGAAACAGAAGATATCATTAAACATTCTTTTACCTACTTAGATATTGTTCCATTAAAAGCAGATACTGAAGATCACTCAAATATCGCTCTTTACACATCAGATAATGTTGAATTCCACCGTCGTGCCTTAAAAGAATTAGATGTTGTTTCACTCATGCCGCGATATGTATATAATTATCTGTTTGATAGCAAGCCATTCATCTCAAAGTATCTAGAAGGAGCTAAGCAAACAATCTACCATACTGCACTTTATCCAAGTAATCCCCCTGACCCTATCGCAAAGGATTTAGTCGACATTGTCTGTTCTTTGTTATAACATAAAAAGACGTAAGAAAAATTCTTACGTCTTTTTATGTTATAATCCTAACAATTCTATCTAAATCAGGAATTTGTTTAATTACTATGGGCAATTTTATACCACATGCTCCTCTATCCTGACGAATTCTCTTATCAAATTCATGCTTCTTATATGTATCATCTACAATATATATTTTCTGACACTTTATGTTCCAGAAGGACACTAATTTTTCATCTAATATGTTCTTAAATTCCTTTTGATGAAATTTATCTTTACTGTTGATGACAAAATTAATACAATCCCTTTCAACAAACACTTGAACTAAGTCAAATGAATAACCTTTTTTATATTCAATCTCGTATATCAAATCAGAAATCTGATACCCATAAATCCTGTTCCCTTTTATTTCAAAGTAGTCTGTACTTTTACCACAAAAAACAAACTTCGGTGTCTTCCCTACAAAATCCACAATTCGTACAATATCCAACATATTATAGCGATACAAACCAGAATACGTCGTTATAATGAGCTCATAACATTTTCCTACTTCAACTTCCCACATACATAGAGGAGCTGCTTTTTTTTCTAAGGGCAGAAACTCATAAAATACTGAGAATAAAGCTGCAAATCCTGCAGGTTCTGCTAATGCGGTCGGAATATTCAATTTTCCTTCACTAGCCCCATATCCCATATCAAAGCAACTTATTTTTGAAGGCAATCGGCGCAAAACTTCACGCGCATCACGCCCTACAGTCCCCGACAGCCAACAACTCACCATCTGAAGTTGCGGCCATATTTTATGAATATCTTCTTTTGATTCAATTAACGATTCTCTATCTCTTAAAAAACCTTCTAACACATTAGCACGATCACTATTTTTAAATACAAGTTTATTTAACGAATCCTCAATCTCTTTATCAACTGGACAAGAAAAGCATCCTGTTCTAATATCTCCAATCATCTGCCTGCTATTATTTTTAATTTGATCCAACACTCTTCCAAAAGAGTAAAGATTATTACAAAATACCTTACTAAATCTCGGCTCTGCCAACGCCAAAACACCGACCATATACTCTCTGGTTTCTGGATCAATATTTGGAATTTCCCAAAAATCTTCAGGAATAATATTCATTGTTCCGGTCTTTTTTCGAAGATTACGAGCTGTTTGCCCAGATGCTCGTAAAATAGGCTTTCCATCAGAACTTTTACCTACCTGGGCATAATTCGATATAGTAAGGTTTTTTGCTTCCATATCTCGAGTCACCGGCAACAATTGGCTCATATACATGCCTCTCATTGCCATGACCAATAATTTTGCTGCACTCCCTGCTGCACTTTCCATAAAATATTTGGCTTTTCCTGTACTGCCTGTTGTAAGGATGTACACTTCTGTTGCAGCATCATATAGTTGATGCTCGGTTCCGTTCATCTCAGCTTGAATATATGGACTATAGTCTTGATAGGTTGAAATCGGAATTTTCTGTTGCCAAGATTCGATATCATTAACTTCATTAAATTTATGCGCCTTTCCATAAGCACTCATTTGTGCTCTGTCAACGATCTCCATAAGTATCTGTATTTGTATGCGTTGACTATCCTCCAACAATGTATCACATTCTAAGAACAATTCTTCTCTCGGAATCCGTAATAGTTTTTCTGGAAGACTTTTTTCCTTTCGGCTAAACAACATAGCTTTTTCATATTGATTCATGTTTTTCACCTACATCAGCCTCAATCATCATTTCAATATACTGATCCTCAGGAATACGCTTTGTTACAATTGGCAACTTAATACACTGTATTGTGCGGCCATTGTTCATTAATGACCGATATAAAAATGATCGATATTTGTCTGTCACCCAATATATTTTTTTCAGAATGACCTTTCTTCTCTTAAGCTCATTTGATACTATTCTACTCATTTTCAAAAAATCTATTTTTCTCTCTGAGCTTTGAAGAATTAAAGAACATTCTTGATTTTGATCTATTAGTTGGTAAAAATTGATGGCGTAATGATATTTCTGTTCGAAATCATTTACTATTTCTGAAAGCTCATATCCATAAAACGTTTCTCCAGCAACAACAATTTTTTCTTCGGAGCGACAGCAAAATTCTATATTTGGCGTTGTGCCAGTATATCCACATACTCGAACAATATCATGCAAACGATATCTGTATAATCCTGAATAGGTAGAAATGACTAGCTCATAGTATTCCCCATCTTCTACCTCAGCCATTGATTTTATATTCCCACCATTTAAAGGGATAAACTCAAAATAACAAGAGTATACTGCTAACGGTCCATATTTTTCATTGTATCTCAATGGAATATTTATCATACCTTCACTACATCCATAGCTTTCTGACAAATATCTCATTTTTTCGGGCAATTTTCTCATTACATCTTTCGAATAATCACCAACACTGCCGGCAAGCCACGATCCTGTAAATACAAAATCAGGCCAAATATCTTCAACGAATAGTTGACCTTTTTCAGCAAAAAGACACTGCAAATGCTTAGCACGTTGCGGCTCTGCTTTAAACTTTTTTAACAGTATTCGCCGATCATCTTCACTCATAGATACGCTCATTGTTCCATGCATAATATCATCAATCATTTTTTGCGTATCACTTTCTATTCGCTCTAAAAGCACACCAAAATAGGTTAAATTATTGCAAAATAACATATTAAAATGCGGTTCTTTTAGAACGTACAGTGCCATCAAATAGTCTCTATCTTCTTCGCTCATCTCAACTTCAAGAAATTCATATGGAAAAACATACAAATCAGGCATTCTTTCCCAAAGTTCACGAGCAGCCTGACCAGAAGTCCGTCGAACGGCTTTCCCATTAGGAGCACTTTCTATTGGCGAACAATTTGTTACGGCCATCATTTTTACATTTGGCGTACTCATTTGCGGCTCTAATCTAGCCAGATTAATATTCCATAAATTAATGCTCATCTGCCGAGCCAATGAGCCCAGATAGGTTTCAATGTAATATTTACCTTTTTGCTTTTTTCCTGTTGAAAGTAAATAATGATCTGTTTTTAATGATGAAACCTGATTACTGTCATTTCGCATATTTGCCATAATGTAAGGTAAATAATCTTGATAATCGGATATAGGAACTTTTTCAAAAAACTCTTCTTTCGAATGAATGTCAAAAAAACCCTTATCTTTTGCATATTCACTTTGATTTCCCAGTTCAATAATGTCATATAATACTTTTTCTTGCCATAGCAATCCATCATCGAACAATGATTCAATACCAGTTTTATAATATTCATTTAAATGATCATTAACCAATTCTGGAGTATATTTTTTTCTTTCCATAACGTTCCTCCATAAAGATTACCGCATTCTATTATATACTTTATTGTAAATGAGCCATCTAGGAAACAATAACAAATCATTTACTAAAACGACCAAACTCTTACAAGTATTTTTTGTTGCGACAATATTTTACAGATACTATATATTCATTCTGTAAAAGTAAGTTAAAATACATTACCCATTATTTTATCTTTCCCCTATACAAACTAAAATAATATTTGTACTCTAAAATGACCACCACTACTTCTCTTTACAATCGTTCTTTTCACCAGCTAGTGTATTTCACTTTATTGTGCTTACTTTATATATTGCACTTATCTCTTTTTCTTTACTATTTTCGTCGACTTAGTAAAAAACAAACCTTATTCGCTCACTTCACTCTAACGATCTAAAAATCATCATACAAGTTTTCCGATTATTTCTCAGTGTAAAAAATCCTCCAATAATTTGTTAACCAAATTACTGGAGGATGAATTCTATTATAAGATTTCACAAAATTATTTCATGCGTGCGCGCCATTCCAAAACGACGCTGCCATCGCGGTCGAGGCGGATGGTTTGGAACTGATCGTTGAGGAGCGGGTTGGTGTAGTCGTAGTCGACGCGTTTGTGTTTGTCGCGGCTTTCCTTGCGGTTGCGGGCAGTGATGGCGACGGCTTTGCCAAGGTCAATGAGGTCGAAGAGCTCCATGGTGCGCATGAGCTGGTGGGCGTCTGCGCAGGCAATGTCGCTCAGGGCATAGGCTTTGAGGTCGTCGAGGTATTTGATGCCGGCGCGCATCATGTCTTCGCTGCGCAGTTTGAGACCGACGTAGTCGTTCATGATGACCTGCAGGGTGGAGTTGGCTTCGAGCCAGTCGGCGCCATTCTTGCGATTCATGAAGCTGTTGTAGAGATCGATGTGTTTTTGGATGGCTGGATGGCCGATGACATCGTATGCGTCGACGGTCTTCACGTATTCGGCTGCGGATTCCCCGGCGACGTCGCCCCAG
Source organism: uncultured Peptococcaceae bacterium (assembly GCA_937976375.1). Lineage (GTDB taxonomy): Bacteria > Bacillota > Peptococcia > Peptococcales > Peptococcaceae > UMGS1590. Next base: position 20,075 of record CALJRU010000017.1, read on the forward strand.
ACAGAGGCATTGGTGATGCTGCCGCGGACGTTGCCGACGACGTTGCCTGCGGCAAAAATGCCTGGCACGTTGGTGGCTGCGTTGAGGTCGATCTCAATGCCGCGCTGCTGCAGAGAATAGTCGTAGGTGCCGAACTCAACCATGCTTTTGTGCAGATCAATGCCGCGCTGGTTGAGGTAGTCGGTGATGGAATCGATGCCTTCGCACAAAAACTGCTGGTGCTGGTAAACGTGGTCCTCTTCACTGTAACCGGTGCAGTTCATGAAGGTTGGGCCGGTGGCGCTTTCCAGACGCTTGGTGAAGATGCCTGGGTTGATGTCCATGAGCGCATCGCCGCGTTTGCGGTCAGGCTTATCGCAGAATGGCCCAATGGCATCGCCGTTGATGTCGCTGATGACGCCAAACCAGGTGGCTTTGCCGCTGCGGGCGAAGCCTTTGACGCCGCAGTGGCGATATGGCACGTCGATGTTGACCAGCTTGGCGCCGGCACGGTATGCAATGGCTGCACCGCCAGCAGCAGCCGGACAGCTGTGAACGTTGAAGATGTAGGCTGGATTGACATTCGGATAGAGGCGCATCGCCTGAGCCGTTGCCACAAGCACCGCCTTCGCCTGGATGACGACCACTTCCGGCACGTCCTCAGCGAGGCTGAATCCGATGGCGCCAACGGCCCGCCCGTCTTCGGCGGTGAGAATGTCGCTGATGTAGAGCTTGTTCATGATCTTGGCGCCGTTCTCGCGGGCCTTATTGGTGAGCACGCGTTTTTGATTGGAGCCGTCGTATTTCAGATGATATCACTGGAGGGATGGCATGGTGTGGCCTTCGAAGCGATATTCGCCGGTCGGCTTCATGTTGATGCCCCATTCCTGCCAGCGTTCGACGATGCTCTGCGTGCGGCGCATCATTTTTTTGGTCATGGCTGGATCCTGCCAAGGACCGCCTTCCATGCCTTCGCTGATTTCGGAGATGACGCGGTCGAAATCGTCGCCGTGGCATTCAGGGATGTAGCACATGAAATGATCGTTGCCGCCGCAGCCGTTGCCGGAACGTCGGGTGTCGGCTTTTTCAGCGATCAGCACGTCCACGCCTTTGCTGGCTGCGGTGATCGCGGACTGCAGGCCAGCCACCCCACCGCCAATGATGAGGTATTCTGTTTTTATGATTTCATCACGAACTTTCACTTCCATCATTCAACACCTCCCTGTTGTGTGCGTTTTTCTTCGGGCACATCCATCGTAAACATCATATGAGACAATGGATAACGCATGCTGATCGCCCCTTTTGGACAATCTTTGACGCAGGCACGGCAGTGCCAGCATTCATAAGGGTATTTCACAGCAACGATTTTTTTGCCGTCTTCATTTTTTACAAAGCGAATGACATCCAGCGGACAGATTTGCGCGCAGGTGCCGCATTCAATGCATTTTTCTTTATCGATGATTGGTGGCATAAGCCAACACTCCTTTCTCTTGCTTCCATGATATAGGATGCTTATGTATTAAGAAAGCATATTTTATCAATGCTATCCATTGCAATCTGTCATAGTTGAAAAAAAAGCGGCGCTCGATCGCATGCATCGAGCGCCGTTATTCTTATTCATTTTCTGCGCCATAGGTCTGGCAAATGTGTTCAAGCATTTCTGTCACGCATTTTTCAGCCGCCGTCATATGATGGTTGCCATGATGCACCCAGCCACCCAGCACGGCCACATTGAAATCTTCCACGTTCAGCGGCACCAATTTGTAGCGGTAGTCTCTATTGCTGCGCAGAACTTCACTGTTGGGGGTGATGAGCACCGCGTCGGTTTCGGCGGCGTATTTGCGTGTGTTGAGCACGTCGTTGATGCGCATGGCTGGCTGCGTGTTCTGCTCAATGCCGAACTTGCGCATCAGAAACAGGTCCTTCTGCGGCGACAGCGTCACCCGTTCAAAGCGCATAACATCTGCGAGGCGCACGCTGTCAAAGCTTTGCAGGGGATGATCTTCCCGGGTGCAAATGCTCAATTTGTCGGAAAAGATCTGATGAAATCCCAGCTGGTAGCGGTTGAGATCGTTGTACACGTCCATCGCGCCGGCCTCGTTAAAGGTGATGAATGCGAGGTCATAGTCGTGCTGCGCCACCTTGGCGAGCGCATCTTTGATATAGTCGCGATAGGCCGACACCTGAATGGCATCGTACTGCTGGCGCAGCGCTAAAATCATATCGGTGATGATGTTCATGGCACAGTGCGAGGAGCCTGTGATGCGCACGGAGCCGCTGATCGTTTCTGAATGGAGGTCGGATTTTTCCAGCTTTTCCAGGGCATTCTGGATGGAAACTGCACACTCCAGCACCTTTTTCCCTTCTTCGGTCAGGGTCACGCCGCGTTTGCCGCGATTCAACAGCACCACCCCGAGTTCTTCTTCCAGGCGAATCAGCGAAATGCTGATGGTCGACTGGGAAATATACAGGGCCTGCGCCGCCCGCGATATGGAGCCATACTTATCGACAGCAATCAAAAAACGAAACTGATTGAGCTGCACATTCTTCACCTTCCCTTCAAAATCTGCCGCTGTTTCTTTCTATTATATAGCATCTTCCCCAATCATGAAAAGAGGCGCGCTTGTCAATACGAGACCCCCTCTGTTATACTGGTGCCATTGACAGGGTTTTAAGGAGGTTGTGCCATGACGACGATCGGCATTGTTGCGGAGTGGAATCCGTTTCATAACGGGCATCAGCGATTGATTGACGCAATTCGCGCGGAAGAAGGCGACGCCTGCATTGTATCGGTGATGAGCGGGGCATTCTGCCAGCGCGGCGAGGCAGCGTGCTTTGACAAATGGCTGCGCGCCGAGATGGCCCTGGCGGCTGGCGTGGATGTGGTGCTGGAGCTGCCGCAGGTGTATGCGAGCGCCAGCCTGGAAGGCTTTGCCCGCGGCGGCGTGGCGAGCCTTTTGGCGTTCACGCCGCTGGACGCGCTCTATTGCGGCAGCGAGTCGGGCGATGCGGCAGCATTGACGGCACAGGCTACCTACCTGCGCACCCATACGGCGGCATTTGATGTGGCGATGCGCACGGCCGGCGAGCAGGGGCTGAATTACGCCCAGGCTTCGCAGGAATTTTTGCGGGCGGCGGGCTTCACCTCCGACAAGAACACGCCGAACGACCGCCTGGCGCTGCAATATCGGCTGGCGCTGCCGGAAGCAGTGCCGATGCGGCTCGTGCAGCGCAGCGTGGCACACGACGCTACCAAAGCCGCTGCCCACACGATGAGCGCGTCGCAGATTCGCGCCGCGCTGCCGGAATCGCTGGATGAGGTGGCGCCTTATCTGCCGCCGAGCAGCACGGCATTGATGCGCCGTGCCTTTGCCGAGAGCTGGCAGCCTGCTGACACGATGCAGTTTTTGCTGGCGCTGCGCCTGCTTTGCACGAGCCTGGAACCGGAGGACATCGCCGCACGGCTGGCGATTCGCGACGGCTGGGCGCCGCGCCTGTTGGCGGCGATTCAAGAGGCCAGCGATTACGACGACATGCTCAGCCGCGCGCAGACCCGCCATTACAGCCGCAGCCGCGTGCGGCGCTTGGCGCTGGCGCTCTTATCACCGCTGCCGGAAGCCCCTGCGACACCTGGCTACTGCCGCGTGCTGGGCTTTTCCAAGCGCGGGCGAGCGCTCTTAAAAACGCGCACAAGCAATGTGTCGCTCGTCATCAACACCGGCAAGGATCAATACAAGCTGTCGCCGCAGGCGCACGCGCTGCTGCTTGCTGACATTCATCGCCAGGCACTCGCCGACACTCTCACTCACCGCGGCCCTGTACGCCGGGATTATGTTGAAGCACCACGGGTGTTTGTTTAAGAAAAAAGGCCAGAGCCGCTCGCATCGATGCGAGCGGCTCTGGCCTTTTTGTATGAGCTGCCGGAGACAGAGATATTTATGCATTCACGGCTGCTTTCAGCGCACGGATGGCGGCGCCAGCGTGCGGCGCTGCGTCCTTGCCATAGCTTTCCACGAGCTTGACGATGCCGGTTTCGACGAGAATGCCATCGGCGACGGCGGTCAGCTGCTGTGCTTCTTCCGGCGTGCAGTCGGGAACGCCTACGATGCACGGCACCTCGCTTTGCTGGCGAGCGGTGTTGACGGCGAACGCAAGGTCTTCATTGTTGGTCACAGCCATGGCATAGAGGAAACCGTCGGCTTCTTTGGCGATCATGGCGATGCGTTCTTCGTCGGTTGGCGCGATCATGGAGAGCAGGGCCACACCATGGGCATCGCAGACATCCTGGAACTCCCCTTTTTCTTCGTATGGCAGATCGAGCAAAATCAGGCCGGCAACGTCCACTTTCTGGCAGAGCCCCACGAATCGCTCAGCACCATAGGAGAAGACCACGTTGGCATAGGTTACAAAAATGAGCGGCACTTTTTCTTCGTGGCGCAGTTCCTGCACGAAGTTGAAAATGCGGTCGGTGGTGGTGCCGGCAGCCAGCGCGCGGATGTTGGCACCCTGCACCACCGGTCCTTCGGCGGTCGGGTCGGAGAACGGAATGCCCAGGGCGATGGCATCCGCACCAGCAGCGGCCATTTCGTGAACCACGGCAGCCGTTGTCTGTAAGTCTGGATCACCACAGGTCACAAATGGAATGATGGATTTTCCTTGGCTTAATACGGTTGTTAGCTTATTCATAAAGATCTTCTCCTCTGTAGCGTGCGATGGCTGCGCAGTCTTTGTCTCCGCGGCCGGACATGGTGACAACGATGATCTGGTCTGGCGTCATGGTTGGCGCCAGCTTCTTGGCGTAGGCGATGGCATGGGCCGATTCGATGGCAGGAATGATGCCTTCCTGACGCGCTGTGTATTCGAAGGCGTCGACGGCTTCGTCGTCGGTAACCGGCACATATTCAGCGCGGCCGCTGTCGAAAAGCTGCGCGTGTTCCGGCCCCACGCCCGGGTAATCCAGGCCGGCAGAAATGGAATACACTGGTGCAATCTGGCCGTATTCATCCTGGCAGAAGTAGGACTTCATGCCGTGGAAGATGCCGACGCTGCCTGTGTTGACGCTGGCAGCGGTTTCAGCGGTATCGATGCCGCGGCCAGCCGCTTCGCAGCCGATGAGGCGCACGTCTTTATCGTCGATGAAGTGGTAGAAACTGCCGATGGCGTTGGAGCCGCCGCCGACGCAGGCGAGCACCGCATCGGGCAGGCGCCCTTCTTTTTCGAGAATCTGCGCGCGAGTTTCTTTGGAAATGATCTGCTGAAAATCACGCACGATCATTGGGAATGGATGCGGACCTACAGCAGAACCCAGGCAGTAGTGGCTGTCTTTGAGGTCGTCGCCCCATGCACGCATGGCTTCGTTAACGGCGTCTTTGAGGGTTGCCGTGCCGCTGGTCACCGGCACCACTTCGGCACCGAGCAGACGCATGCGGTAAACGTTCAAGGCCTGGCGAATGGTGTCTTCTTCGCCCATGTACACGACGCATTCCATGCCCATGAGTGCCGCGGCGGTGGCGGTGGCCACGCCATGCTGACCGGCGCCGGTCTCGGCAATGAGGCGGGTCTTGCCCATTTTCTTGGCGAGCAGCGCCTGACCGAGGGCGTTGTTGATTTTGTGCGCGCCAGTGTGGTTGAGGTCCTCGCGCTTGAAGTAGATCTTGGCGCCGCCGAGGTCGCGGGTCATGTTCTCAGCAAAGTAGAGGCGGGATGGACGGCCCACGTAATCGTTGAGCAGGGCTGTCAGCTCCGCATTGAATGCTGGGTCGTTTTTGTAATGCTCGTAAGCCTTTTCCAATTCTATCACTGCACTCATCAGGGGTTCTGGGATGTACTGACCGCCGTGAATGCCGAAGCGTCCTTTTTGATTCATCGTAATCTCTCCTTAGTCTCTATGATTTATGATCGCTCTCATCGTGTTCTGCATCGGCGTTCAGCGCCGCCATCGTTTGATCACTTTCTCCTGCATCTGTTCCTCCTCCATGCGCCAACGCCTCTGTTCAGGAGAATAAAAAAACGCCCCTGACAGAAACATGCTCTTTCTGTCAAGGACGAATACATTTAAGATCCGCGGTGCCACCTTGATTTCGCGCTTGACGCGCGCCCTTAGCGAGATACCATCATACCTCCGGCAACTGACGTATGCCTTCACGTTGCAGAATACTCTGCGCAGTGTGCTGCGCATTTGACTGCACCCTCAGCGGTCCATTTGACGACTTGTTTCTCACCCGACTCTCAGCAACACGGGTTCTCTGTACAGGCATCATCGCCGTTATCTCCGCCTCAACGGTTTGGTGTATTTGAATTGAGTATACTTTATCATGGCACGCCCTTCACCGTCAACCACCAATTGCAAATTTTTCAAAAAATTGCAACGTACTGCTTCTAACAAGAAAATTCTGTCAGAAAGCACAAAAATCCACCAGCAACAGATTCTGCGGCTGGTGGTCTGTGACGATGGCGCTTGTCAGTCGTTGATGGCGGTTTTCATCTCGCGCACGTAGGCACCAACGTGCGGTGCTGCGTCGCGGCCGTAACGCTCCACAATTTTGACGATGGCCGAACCAACGATGACGCCGTCGGCGTACTGCGCCATGTGCTGCGCCTGCTCCGGCGTGGAGATGCCGAAACCGATGGCGCATGGCAGGTCGGTGTGCTGGCGCACGATCTCGACAATGGCGCCAACGTCGGTGGTGATGGCGCGGCGTGTGCCGGTGACGCCCATGCTGGACACGATGTAGAGAAAGCCTTCCGCTTCACGGGCGATCATGGCGATGCGATCCTTCGAGGTTGGGGCGATCATGGAAATGAGGGCCACTTTGTTGGCGTGGCAGAGGTCGAGAAATTCTTCCTTTTCTTCGAAAGGCAGATCCGGCAGAATCAGCCCATCGATGCCGATGTCCTGGCAGGTGCGGATGAAGCGTTCGGCGCCGTAGGAAAAGACGACGTTGGCGTAGGTCATGAAGACAAAGGGCACAGTCACATCCTGGCGCAGATCGCGCACAAGGTCGAAGATGCAGTCGGTGGTGACGCCGCCATCCAGGGCGCGAATGTTGGCGCCCTGAATCACTGGGCCTTCGGCGGTTGGGTCGGAAAACGGAATGCCCAGCTCGATAAGATCGGCACCAGCCGCGGCCATTTCACGGACGACGGCAGCGGTAGTCTCAAGATCGGGATCGCCGCAGGTGACAAAAGGAATGAAGGCTTTACCGTTGGCAAAGGCAGTTTTGATGTTACTCATGGATATCCTCTCCTCTATAACGGGCAATGGCGGCACAGTCTTTGTCGCCTCTGCCAGACATGGTGACAACGATGATCTGGTCCGGCGTCATGGTTGGCGCCAGCTTGCGTGCATAGGCAATGGCGTGGGCCGATTCAATGGCCGGAATGATGCCTTCCTGACGCGCTGTGTATTCAAAAGCGTCAACGGCTTCGTCGTCGGTGACAGGGACGTATTCCGCACGGCCGATGTCGTGAAGGTGGGCGTGTTCCGGCCCGATGCCAGGGTAATCCAGACCGGCAGAAATGGAATACACAGGAGCGATCTGGCCATATTCATCCTGGCAGAAGTAAGATTTCATGCCGTGGAAGATGCCGAGGCGGCCGGTGTTGACGGTGGCTGCCGTTTCAAAGGTATCGATGCCGCGGCCAGCCGCTTCACAGCCGATGAGGCGCACGTCTTTATCGCCGATGAAGTGGTAGAAACTGCCGATGGCGTTGGAGCCGCCGCCGACACAGGCAATGACCGCATCAGGCAGCCGCCCTTCCTTCTCCAGCATCTGGCTGCGAATTTCCTGAGAAATCACGGCCTGGAAGTCGCGCACGATCGTCGGAAACGGATGCGGCCCCATGACGGAACCCAGGCAATAGTGGGTATCGTCGACACGGTTGGACCATTCCCGCATGGCCTCGCTGACAGCATCTTTGAGGGTGGCGGTGCCGCTGGTGACAGGGATCACCGTGGCGCCGAGCAGGCGCATGCGGTAAACGTTCAAGGCCTGGCGGATGGTGTCCTCTTCGCCCATGAAGACGACGCATTCCATGCCCATGAGAGCAGCGGCGGTGGCGGTAGCCACGCCATGCTGGCCAGCGCCGGTCTCGGCGATGAGCCGCGTTTTGCCCATCTTTTTGGCGAGCAGCGCCTGGCCGAGGGCGTTGTTGATTTTGTGGGCGCCGGTGTGATTGAGGTCCTCACGCTTAAAATAGATCTTGGCGCCGCCAAGGTCGCGTGTCATGTTCTCGGCAAAATAGAGGCGGGATGGACGACCTACGTAATCGTTAAAGAGCGCCGTGAGCTCGGCATTAAAGGCTGGGTCGTTCTTATAAAAATGATAGGCTTCTTCCAATTCGATGACGGCGTTCATCAAGGTTTCCGGAATATATTGGCCGCCGTGAATGCCAAAACGTCCATTTGGGTTTGTCATGGTTCTTCTCTCCTTATCTGCTCCATAAATCGTATCATTTTCATCTCATCTTTCAGGCCATCGCGCTCAATGCCCGAGCTGACATCCACGGCCCAAGGGTGCCACTGAGCGATGGCCTCAGCAATATTGTCCGGCGATAAGCCGCCAGCAAGAAAATAGGGCCGCGTCATCCCGCTTAAAAGCTGCCAGTCAAAACGTTCGCCTTGTCCTGCGCCAGCATCCAACAGCACCCAATCGGCGCTGCTGGCATTGGCGCGCTGTACATCGCTTTCCGTGCGAATGCGGAAAGCCTGTAGGATCGACTGCGGACTGAGCGCACGCAGGCGGGCGATGTAGGCTGCGTCTTCATGGCCGTGAAGCTGGGCCATGTCGATCACACCACGTTGCAAAAGCGCAGCAACGGCGGACGGCTCGGCATCGACGAAGACGCCGACAGCGGTGATGCCCGGCGCCAGCTGAGCACGCAGGGCTGCGGCGGTGTCCGGACTGATGCAGCGGCGGCTGGCAGCGGCAAAGACAAAGCCAATATAGTCAGGCTGCAGCCGGTTTGCCGCTGCAATGTCCTCGGGGCGACGCAGGCCGCAGAATTTCACCTTCGTCATAGACGGCTCCTCAGCGCTTGTAAGGCTGCCGTTTTATCCGCAACCTGCATCAGGGCGGTGCCAATGAGCACGGCATCGGCACCAGCGTCACGCAGGCGCCGTACGTCCTCGGCATCCTTCACGCCGCTTTCAGCGACGAAGAGCACATCATCAGGAATCAAGGCACGCAGCCGCTGACTGTTGGCCAGATCGATGCTGAAATCGTGAAGGTTGCGGTTGTTGACCCCGATCACACGCGCGCCTGCAGCCGCTGCACGCCGCACCTCCTCATCGTCGTGGGTTTCCACCAGCGCCGACAGGCCAAGCGTGTCACAATAAGCAATGTACGCGCGCAGCTGTTCGTCGCTGAGAATGGCCGCAATCAAGAGCACCGCCGAAGCACCGAGGCACTTGGCTTCGTCAATCATGTAACGATCGACAAGGAAATCTTTGCGCAGGCAGGGCATCGCCACCTGACTGGCGATGTCGGCCAGGTGGCCGTCCGCCCCGAGGAACCAGCGCGGCTCGGTGAGCACAGAGATGGCTGCCGCGCCAGCCGCCTCGTACGCCTTGGCGATGTCGAGATAGGGATAATTTTCGGCGATGACGCCGCGTGACGGCGATGCCTTCTTGCACTCGCAGATGAAGGCGAGGTTCTCGCCAGCGAGGGCACGTTCAAAGGCAAAATCGCCTTTCGGCAGCGCCTGTGCCCTCGCCTGCAGCACATCCGCAGGCAGTGTCTGTTTTGCCGCCTCCACCCGCTGGGCAGCATGGGCGGCAAGGGTTTCAAGAATGGTCATGCGCTCACCTCCAGGCGGCGGCTTTCGTCAATGAAGCGATGCATCACGGCTTGTGCTGCGCCACTGTCAATCAGCTGGGCCGCCAGCGCCACGCCTTCGGCAATGGTGTTCGCCTTGCCGCCGATGCAAAGGGCCGCACCAGCGTTCAGCAGCACTGCATGGCGTTTGTGGCCTGGCGCGCCGGCAAGAATGTCACGGGTGATGGCCGCGTTTTCTTCCGGTGAGCCGCCAAGGAGGTCGGCTTTGTCGCAGCGTGCGAAGCCAAAGTCTTCCGGCGCAATGGTGTAATTTTTGATCCAGCCATCCTTAAACTCACAGACCGTGGTTGGTGCACTCATGGAGATCTCATCCAGCTTGTCCTGGCCATAGACCACCATGCCGCGCTCCACGCCCAAGCTCATCAGCACCTGGGCCAGCGGCTCAACAAGGTATTCATCATAAACACCGAGCAGCTGCAAACGCGGATTGGCCGGATTGGTCAGAGGGCCGAGAATGTTGAACACGGTGCGGAAGCCCAACTCTTTGCGAATGGCGCCAACATATTTCATCGAGCGATGGTATTTCTGTGCAAAAAAGAAGCACATGCCCACCTCAGAGAGAAGCTGGCGGCAGTTGTCTGGCTCTTGCTCAATGGCGGCGCCCAGGGCTTCCAGGCAGTCGGCAGCGCCGCATTTCGACGACGCTGCGCGGTTGCCGTGCTTCGCCACCTTGACGCCGCCAGCGGCGATGACAAACGCCGAGGTCGTTGAGATGTTGAAGCTGCCAGCGTTGTCGCCGCCGGTGCCGACAATTTCGAGCACGTCCATGCCTGTGTCCACCTTCATCGTGTGGGCACGCATGGCGGCGGCACAGCCGGCAATTTCATCAATGGTTTCAGCCTTTGCGCTTTTGGTCGAAAGGGCCGACAAAAACGCCGCGTTTTGGGTCGCGGTGGTTTCGCCGCTCATGATTTCATTCATCACCGCATAGGCTTCATCATAGGTCAGGTCTTTTTTATTAACAATCTTTACGATTGCTTCTTTGATCATTGTGCATCGCTCCTTACTGCAAGAAAATTTTTCAACATGGTGGCGCCGTCCGGCGTCATGATGGATTCGGGATGAAACTGCACGCCATAGATTGGGTAGTCCGCATGCTGAAGCGCCATCACTTCAGCGGCGCCATCCAGGGTCTGCGCCACCGGCATCAGCGCGTCGGGCAGTGTGTCTGCAGCGACTGCCAGAGAATGGTAGCGTGCCACAGGTGCCGCCTTTGGCAGCCCTGCGAACAGTGGGCTGTCGGTGTCAAACTGCACGAGAGACTGCTTGCCATGCATGAGGCGCTGCGCATAGGTAACAGTGGCGCCAAAGGCGGCGGCAATCGCCTGATGACCGAGGCAGACGCCGAGCAGCGGGATGGACGCCCCCAATTGCCGGACAAGCTCGATGCAGATGCCCGCCTCTTCCGGCCGCCCTGGGCCAGGTGAAAGAATGATGTGGGAAGGCACCAATGCTGCCACCTCGTCCACGCTCAGGGCGTCGTTGCGCACCACGCGAATGTCCGCATCCAGGGTGCCGATCATTTGATACAAGTTGTAGGAAAAGCTGTCATAGTTGTCGACGAGAAGAATCATTCTGCCACCTCCTCTGCTTGCTGCAGGGCCTTAACCACGGCCGCTGCCTTGTTGATGCATTCTTCATATTCTTTTTCGGGCTGGGAGTCGGCCACAATGCCGGCACCGCTGCGGATGAACACGCGGCCGTTCTTTTTATAGGCCAGGCGAATGGCGATGCAGGTATCCATGTTGCCGGCAAAATCGATGTAGCCGATGGCGCCGCCATAGATGCCGCGCTTGTTATTCTCCAGCTCGGCAATGAGCTGGCAGGCGCGAATCTTTGGCGCACCTGAGAGGGTGCCGGCCGGCAAGACGGCACGAATGGCATCCAGCGCGTCGCAATCCTCGCGCAGCTCGCCGCGCACTGTAGAACCGATGTGCATGACATGCGAGTAGCGCTCGATGGTGTGAAAGGCTGTGACTTCGACGCTGCCAAACCGGCTGACCTTGCCGAGGTCGTTGCGGCCAAGGTCCACGAGCATGTTGTGCTCCGCCAGTTCTTTTTCATCCTTCAGCAGCGACTGTTCAAAGGCTTTGTCCTCTTCCTCTGTGGCGCCGCGCGGCCGCGTGCCGGCAAGGGGGAAGGTGTATAATACCCCATCCTCGAGTTTAACCAGCGTTTCCGGCGACGCACCGGCCACTTCCACGTCGGTTCCAGAGAAATAAAACATGTAGGGTGAAGGGTTCAGTGTTCGCAGCATGCGGTAGGTATTGAGCAAGCTGCCCGAAAACGGCGCGCTGAGGCGATTGGACAAGACAATTTGAAAAATGTCCCCTTCGATGATATGGCGCTTGGCCTTCTCCACCATGGCACAATAGGCCGCCTGATCAAAGAGCGGTTCGACGGGCCCCAGCAGACGCCCCTGTTCTTCCTGACATGGCGTACCCTGTACAAGCAGGTCGTGTATCTGCTGTAGGGCCAAAGCTGCGCGGTTGTAACCGACAGCGCCATCGGCCAGACGCATATTGGCAATGAGGATGATTTTCTGTCGAAAATGATCAAAGGCGATGACCTGATCAAAAAGCATCAGGTCCACATCTTTGAACCCTTCCTCATCTCTGACGCCCTGGCGCAGCGTCGGCTCGCTATAAGCAATGTAGTCATAGGAAAAATAACCTACCAATCCGCCTGTAAACGATGGCAGATGGGCGAGCCGCGGGCTGCGGTAGGCACTCAAAATCTGCCGCAGCAGCGCTTCGGGATCGTCGGTCTCGTAACGGACACCATCGACCTCGGCTGCGCCGTCCACACAGCTGACGGCCATCTTGGGCTCATAGCCCAGAAAGGTATAACGGCCCCAGCGTTCGCGCTCCGTGACCGATTCCAGCAGATAGCAATGGGTAGAAACATTTTTCAGGATCTTCAGCGCTTGAATCGGCGTCAGCCGATCTGCCAGCATCTCACAGGACAACGGCAGCACGCTGTAGCGTTCGTCTTCCGCAAACGCCAGTGCTTCTTGCAAACTTGGTGTAATTTTCATGGGTTCCCTCCTAAAAATGATGTGTGTGCTCTGTCGAGGGAATAAAAAAACGTCCTTGACAGAAAAACTTCTGTCAAGGACGAATGCATACAATGATCCGCGGTGCCACCTTGATTTCGCGCTTGACGCGCGCCCTTAGCGAGGTACCATCATACCCCCGGCAACTGACGTATGCCCCCACGTTGCAGAATACTCTGCGCAGCGTGCTGCGCATTTGACTGCACCCTCAGCGGTCCATTTGACGACTTGT
>CALJRU010000018.1 GCA_937976375.1 uncultured Peptococcaceae bacterium
TTAAAGAACCAAGTTATTTAATTTTCATAGTGTCCAACTTTTTGGGGACAGCTCATACTGACAGAAGCGCTTTTTTATTTACCGACGAATGACTTGATCGTGCATATCACGCAATACGCCAACCACCTTGCCAATAATCATCGGATTTTCTACATAAATTGGCCCCATATTATCATTTTCTGGCTGCAAGCGTACCATATTTTTCTCACGGTAAAACGTTTTGCAAGTGGCCTCATCCCCAATTAACGCCACGACAATCTCACCATTTTCTGCCACTTGCTGCGGTTCAACAACAATATAATCATTGTTAAAAATGCCAACATTAACCATGCTGTTGCCTCGAATGCGCAGCATAAAAGCGCCATCCTTGCGCACAAAACGAGCCGGATAAGCAATTTTATCCTCGATGTTCTCATCAGCAAAAATCGGTTCACCAGCTGCCACATTGCCCACAACAGGCAAATTCAGCATTTCTTCAAGTTGTTCTGCTTCTTCCTGTTCTTCACGCACATACGTGTATTCTTCCCCATCAATACCACGCAGAATCAGAATAGCACGTGGTTTTGCTGGATCTCGGCGAATATAGCCGCGTTCTTCCAAGGTATTGAGATGTGCATGCACCGTCGATCCAGAACTCAGCCCCACCGCCTCGCAAATTTCTCGCACCGCTGGCGGAAATCCACGCGACTCAACAGAATGAATGATGCATTCCATAATAGCCCGCTGGCGTGGTGTCAGTGGACGATCCTTATTATTTCTTTTTCTTCTAGGCTGTTCTTGTTCCATTCGATCATTCTCCTTTCAAAATAAAAGGCGTAGAATCAATACTTTGAGTATACACGAACTCCTTTTAAAATTCAAACGTCCATTCGCTGAGTGCCCGAAAATTTATTCCAGCTTGACAAGTTTTGGCCAACTTTCTATAATTAGTTAGATTGGGCGAATGTCCAATTTCTTTATTATGCGAAAAACTGACGCGTCATGATAATACGAACAAAAATGGAGGCAATTAACATGGATGAAGCAGTCATTCTCACACGAGAAGGTTACGAAAACCTGAAAGAAGAACTCGTCAACTTAAAAACCGTACGCCGTAAAGAAGTCGCTGAACGACTGAAACAGGCCATCGATTTCGGGGACCTGAGCGAAAACTCCGAGTACGACGATGCGAAAAGTGAGCAGGCATTCATCGAAGGCCGCATCCAAACCATCGAAGCCACCCTACACAACGCTCAGATCATTGAAGACGGCACCCAGTCCTCTGGGGTTGTCAACATCGGCTCTTATGTCACCGTGCGCGATGTAGAATTCGACGACATCGAAGAATACCGCATTGTTGGTACCAGTGAAGCCGACCCAATGCAAAATAAAATTTCCAACGAATCCCCACTCGGTTCATCCCTGCTCGGCAAACGCCAAGGCCAGACCATCAAAGTCAACGCCCCAGCAGGCATCATTGAATATGAAATTCTTAAAGTATCCCACGACAGTGCGAAGGAGGAAGCATAAACATGCCAAATGGCAACAACAAGGCTGATGGCGGTCTCAAGCAAATCATGAATGTGCGCCTGGAAAAGATGGACGCACTGCGTGAACGCGGCGTAGATCCATTCGGCCACCGTTTTGATATTACCCACCACATTGACGAAATCATCGCCAATAAAGACGCCCTCATCGAAAGCGGCGAAGAAGTTAAAATCGCAGGCCGTATTATGGCAAAACGCGGCCAGGGCAAAGCAGGTTTCGCCAATATTGCTGACATCAGCGGCAACATCCAGATCTATTCCCGACAAGACATCGTCGGTGAAGAAATGCACTGGTTCTTCAAAAAAGCCGACATTGGCGACATCGTTGGCATCACAGGTGTTGTATTTGTTACCGATCGCGGCGAACTCAGCATCAAGGTGCACAACTACGACCACCTTTGCAAGTCTATGCGCCCACTGCCTGAAAAATTCCATGGCCTGACCGATACCGAACTTCGCTATCGCCAGCGCTATGTCGATTTGATCATGAACCCAGATGTAAAGAACACTTTCATTCTGCGTTCCAAGATCATCACCGCCATCCGCAACTACCTCGATGGACAGCACTATCTCGAAGTTGAAACCCCAGTGCTCCACACCATCGCTGGCGGTGCTACCGCACGTCCATTCATCACCCATCACAATGCGCTCGACATCGATCTGTACATGCGCATTGCGCTTGAACTCCATCTCAAGCGCCTCATTGTTGGCGGCATGGAACGTGTTTATGAAATCGGCCGTGTATTCCGTAACGAAGGCATCGATACCCGCCACAACCCTGAATTCACCCTCTTGGAAGTTTACCAGGCTTATGGCGACTACGAAACCATGATGGATCTCACCGAAGACCTCTTCCGCACCGTTGCACATCAAGTGCTCGGCACCGGCGTCTTCATGAACGGTGATGTTGAAGTCGATCTCGACTCCCCATGGCGCCGCGTCACCATGACCGATGCCGTTAAAGAAGCCACCGGCCTTGACTACCTTGGCGACATGAGCGACGATGAATTCCGTCAAGCTGCCCGCGACCGCGGCATCGACATTCCTGCTGACATGCCACGTGGCAAAGTCCTCGAGGAACTCTTCGACGACGCTGTTGAAGCCACCCTCGTGCAGCCAACCTTCGTCACCGACTACCCAGTTGAAATCTCTCCACTGGCACGCCGCAAAGCAGACAACCCTGCACTCACCGACCGTTTCGAACTCTTCATCATCGGTCGTGAACACGCCAATGCCTTCAGCGAATTGAACAACCCAATCGACCAGCGCCAGCGCTTCGAAGAACAGGTTGAGGCAAAACGCAAAGGCGACGACGAAGCCCATCCAATGGACACCGACTACATCAACGCCCTTGAATACGGCCTGCCACCAACAGGTGGTCTCGGGATCGGCATCGACCGCATGGTCATGCTCCTCACCAACGCAGAATCCATCCGCGACGTGCTCCTCTTCCCTACAATGAAGCCACTGGACGAACCAAAGTCCAAAAAGGCTGCCAAGAAGGAAGAAAAAACTGATGCAATTGTAGAAGAAATCGATTTCACTGGCGTTGAAGTAGAACCTCTCTTCAAAGATATGGTAGATTTCGAAACCTTCTCCAAGAGCGACTTCCGTGCCGTTAAGGTATTGGATTGCAAAGCCGTGCCAAAGAGCAAAAAGCTCCTTCAGTTCACCCTGGACGACGGCACAGGTGAAGACCGCACCATTCTCTCCGGCATCCACGAATACTACGAACCGGAAGAACTCATCGGCAAAACCTTGATCGCCATCACCAATCTGCCACCACGCGCCATGATGGGCATCGACAGCTGCGGCATGGTCATCAGCGCCGTCAACCAGAAAGACGGTAAAGAAGACCTGCACCTGCTCATGGTCGACGACCACATCCCTGCTGGTGCAAAGTTGTATTGATAGAGCGTTTATGAAATCACTAGCAATCGAAAACAGACACCCAAAGTGGTGTCTGTTTTTGTTTGCAGACTTTGTGTCAGCATTTTTCCCTATTATCTTCAGAAGGCATTTCAAAAACTTTCCTTTCACCAACTCTACCATTATGCAATAGTTTTAAGATATTTAAATTTATTTCATTCACATGATATACTTATACTATTAAGATCTTACGTTGTGATAAAGCAAAGTTATTATTCGCCAGCAATAGAGCGCATCGTTTCCAAGGAGGGGGTACCATGGTTATCAGCATCATTGCGATTGTCTTGCAAATTACATTGATTGTTATTGTTTTCAGTCTGCCATTTCGCTTTCGAGAACAACAAGACTATTTAGACCAGCGTTTTAAGGAGATGGAAGAAAAGCTGGATGCATTACAAGCCTTATTGGCAGAATCTACAGCGGCACCCAACAATGCGCCAGTAAAACCAGTGGAACAACCAGAGGCTAATCAATAGCGATATATCAAAGAGAGCACTGACAAAAAACATTCTAACGGACGAACACCTTTTGCTAATAGCGGGTGTTCGTTTGTTTTTGATAGAACGCTGAAAGGGCATTTAACCATTTTCCATACATAACGCGTTCCTTATGTTTGGTTCTTTTTCATAAGCCGTACATGGCTTTTTTCACTCAGCGACGATGTGCTATAGTGGTATATATTAAACATTGATCCAACTTGAAAAGAAAGGACCTTCACTATGACAACGCGTTACACCCCACCCTATTTTGATTTTGAAATCTGCGGCGTGAAAAGGAAATTGCCTTTCGTAAAGATCAAAGACGACATGGCACTCGCCAGTTTCTGCATTGCATCTGATACAGAGCTGGTGCAGGCTGTGGCACCAGAACTGATCAAGCGCCTGCCAGAAGTGGATGTGCTCCTCACTGCGGAAGCCAAAGGCATCATCCTCACTTACGAGATCAGCCGCCTCCTGGGCATGAAAGATTTCGTGCTGGCACGTAAAAGCAACAAGCCATACATGCAAAATGTGCTCGAAGCTACCGTCTATTCCATCACCACCCAAGCCAAGCAGACCCTCTACCTCGACGGCTGCGATGCGGAAAAGCTGCGTGGCAAACGCGTCGCCATCATCGACGACGTCTTCGCCACCGGCCATTCCCTGGCCGCGCTGGAAAAACTCGCCACCCTCGCCGGCGCCAACATTGTCGCCAAAGCCGCCGTGCTTGCTGAACTAGACTCCGTCTACCGCGACGACGTCATCTTCTTAAAAGAACACTACGTCTTCACACCAAACCCGGATGGTACTTTCACACCAATTGAATGTGACGAAAAAAAGCGCCGCTGTACCGATTGTTGATTAAAACCTACGGAAACAGACGCTTCCAAGAGTGGATTGCCATGGTTTTTCTCCTTCACCACAATTCTTTACCATTTCTCGACGTTACTTTTTACATTGACGTGATATAATAATCTTATAAAAATAGAGTGAATTTTTCACAATAAATGAAATTTTAGGAGGAATAACTATGAGCAAGAAGATTTTGCTGCTGTGCGGGGATTACACAGAAGACTACGAAACAATGGTGCCTTTCCAGGCGCTGTCCATGCTGGGTTATCAGGTAGATGCTGTTTGCCCTGGTAAGAAGGCTGGCGAAACGGTTGCTACTGCTGTGCATGATTTTCTCGGCAAGCAGACTTACACCGAACTGACGGGCCACAACTTTGCTTTGACTGCTGATTTTGACGCAGTAAACACTGCGGATTATGTGGGCCTGTTTATCACTGGCGGCCGTGCGCCGGAATACATTCGCCTGAATCCTCGTGTGATCGAAATTGTTCAGGAATTCTTCAAAGACAACAAGCCTGTTGCTGCGATCTGCCATGGTCCACAGGTGCTGACCGCTGCTGGTGTGCTGAATGGCTACAAGGCAACTTGCTATGAAGCTGTTGGTCCAGATATTACGCTGGCTGGCGGCGAATATGTCAACGTTCCTGCTGATGAAGCCGTTGTCGACAAAAACCTTGTTACCTCTCCTGCATGGCCTGGCAACACCGCTATTTGCCGTGAATTTGTCAAATTGCTTGGTGCCAAGATCGAAATCTAATGGCACAAAAAAACTGTTGCACGAATGGGCAATAAACCACTCGTGCAACAGTTTTTTATTTGCTTTTTTTCTCAAGAACATCTGCCATGGCAATGAAATGGTCGGCTTTTTCATACTCTGGCGCTGTGCAAAGACTGACACCAACGTAGATCACACAGGAAATAGCCACACCAAGCACCACCTGAAGGGCCGACTGCGGTGCCCAAAATGAAGGCAGCGCTACGCCAAAACTGATGAGCAAATTGTAGCAGCAGTACACCAATCCCATGACCATCGATGCCAACGCACCTTTAGCATTGCCGCGTCGCCAGAAAAAGCCCAGCACCAACGGCACGAAAACACCGGTCGTAATGACATCCGACGCCATCCAGGAAACCACCAGAATAGAGCGAATCCGCAAAGCAATGAGAATGGCCACCAATGTTACCAAAAGTGTTGCAATACGTGAAAACTGCAGCTTCTGCTGCTCTGTTTTCTGCCGTGTGTTGAGGTCCAGCGACAAGGTCATTGCCCCTGTATTGATCAGCGAGTCCATCGTTGACATAATCGCTGCCGCAATCCCCACAAAAACGATCGCGCCCAGCACTGGCGACATGTAATCCACAACAATTGCCGTCACAATGCCGCCTTCCGGCATTTCATCAAACAGCACCAGCCCAGCCATGCCGGTAAAAATCACCAACAGATAAAGCGGAATATACGCAAAGAAGCTCATAATCGTCATCTTGCGTGCGTCATTGTTGCTGCGTGCTGCCGAAATACGCTGCCACACATTCGCCTGAATCATCCACGAACAGCCAAACGTGATGACATACCCCATATACTTAGACGCACCTGCAACGGGGCTCAGATAGGTTGTCTTTTCCAAGGTCTCGGCTGTCTGTGCGATCATGCCAAAACCACCAGCCTGCTTCATGGCTATGATAAACACCACAATCGCAGAAATCAGCAGCAAGCAAAACTGAATAATATCTGTCAGCACCACACCACGAAATCCGCCAAACATGGAGTAAATCAGCACAATGCCTGTGCCAACCAGAATAGCGATCTCATAATTTAACCCTAAATAGGTGCCAAAGAATGTGCCGATACCCACCATCTGCGACGCCGCATTCAGCGTCATAAAAATCAAAATCATCACGGATAAGAGCTTTGCCACACTCTTTGAATAGCGCGCCTCCATCATGCTGCCCTGTGTCAGGTACCCTACGCGGCGAATGCCTTTCGCACCGAGCATCATTAAAAATGTTGACAGCAAGACCGGCACCGCATAGTACCAAAACGATCCCAAGCCATCGGTGTAGGCCAAGTCGGCCGTAGCAATCGCTGAACCAGCGCCCCACCATGATGCCACAAACGTAATCGACAACGCCCAAAATGGCAGTGTGCGCCCCGCAAAGAAATAGTCCACAACGCTCTCATTTTTCTTTTCACGCGTCACCGCAAATAAGAGCACTGCAAAATAAACGATCAAGCCAGCAATTGATGCAATCTGTAGTACGCCCAAATAAATCCCCTCCAATTATTTTGTAAAGGGATTATACGACCCCTTACCCGACATTTCAAGGCATTTTACGACCACAGCTCATCGCCGCCGCTTATACGAGCAATAGCACGTATAAATAAGCGCTCTAAACAATGAACATTTTTTTCATCAATTTTACATAATTTTTATAGCATTTCTTGCCCAATTCCCCTACACTATTAGATGGCAATTATCATAATAAAGGACGAACATCATGGGATCATTTAAACTGACAAAATTAGAGCGCAACTGGATTTTTTATGACGTGGGCAATTCGGCGTTCACATTATTGATTACAACCATCATGCCGATCTACTTCAACAGTTTGGCAGAAAATGCTGGCTTGTCGAGTGTTGATTATCTGGCTTACTGGGGTTATGCTGCATCGATTGTCACACTGATTGTGGCGGTGATGGGGCCTACATTTGGTACACTGGCAGACACGCGTGGCTACAAGCGTCCTATCTTCACGTTGTTTCTAGTGATTGGACTGGTTGGTTGTGTAGCGTTAGGGTTCTCCAGTGACTGGCTGATCTTTTTAATTGTTTTCGTTATCGCCAAAACAGGGTACTCTGCAAGCCTGATTTTTTATGATTCGATGCTTTCCGATGTCACCACACATGAACGCATGGATATGGTTTCCTCTAGCGGGTATGCCTGGGGATATATTGGAAGCTGCGTTCCTTTCATCCTTTCCTTGGTGTTGGTGCTTGGCGGCAGTGCTGTTGGCATCTCTGTGACTCTGGGCATGCAGCTGGCATTCTGCATCACCGCTGCTTGGTGGCTGCTTTTCACGCTGCCACTCCTGAAAAGCTATCATCAAAAGCATTTTGTTGAAAAGCAGCGCCATGCCATTTGCGAAAGTTTTGCGCGTTTGGGACGCACTTTCAAAAACATAAAGAAAGAAAAAAAGGTCTTTTTCTTTCTTTTAGCGTTCTTTTTCTACATTGACGGGGTTTATACCATCATTGACATGGCCACGGCCTACGGCACCGCACTTGGCCTAGACAGCACCGGTCTCTTGCTGGCATTGTTGGTGACACAAATCGTCGCCTTTCCCTTTGCTATTCTTTTTGGTCACCTATCCGGGCGCCACGCCACAGCAAAACTCATCACCATTTGTATCGTTGCCTATTTTGGCATCGCTGTGTTTGCGGTTTTCCTGACGCACCAATGGCAGTTTTGGGTGCTGGCAGTTCTTGTTGGCATGTTTCAGGGCGGCATCCAAGCCCTTTCGCGCTCCTATTTCACGCGCATCATTCCGCCAAAACAATCTGGCGAATACTTTGGTATTATGGATATCTGCGGCAAAGGCGCCTCCTTCATGGGCACTACCCTTGTCAGCGCCGTCAGCCAGATCACCGGCGACATCAACACCGGCGTCGGTATGATCGCTCTGCTTTTTATCGTCGGCATGGTCTTTTTCCAAATCACCGTACGCATTCGCGATTAAACAAAAAATGCACCGTTTCAAACATGAAACGGTGCATTTTTATTATGGATTACAGTTGCCGCAAGGGCTGTATCCCTGGTCGATCAAACTTTGGCGTGTGGCGTTGACTTCCTGAGGATTTTTCATCTGCGCCACGCTGCTGCAATCAGGTTTATGGAATTTTTTCGAATTGGTATTGAGGACGTAGGTTTGTGTTTGCTCAACAGCAGGTGCATTGCTTTCCCCACTGTTCACCTCATCAGCAGTGGTCTCCCAACTGTCGCCGCTGGCGTAATCAATGGTGATGCCTGGCTGCGCATTGTATGCATAAACACAGTAGCAAATGCCTTCGCCTTCATCTTCTACCGAATACCCTTCCATGAGCACGCCACTGGCAACAAGATTGGCGCCTTCAAAAATTGGCGTCACCCGATAGAGCACATGATTGTCGGTCTCTTTCACATAATCGGCCACCATATTTTCAAAAGGCAGCATGCCTTCCATATTGAGTGCGCGCGTGCCAGTGATCAAATTCTGCTGGTTGGCATTTTCGCCCGTCAACTGATAGCCAATCAAATGGCAGCGGTTATAAAGATATTTTCCATCAACATTATCGTATTTCACCGTATGCCAGCCGCTCGGCTTCACCTGGCCAATGCTGCCGCGGTCTTCTGTCGGCATCAAATCCTGACCCACACAGGCAAAAGCAACACCGCAGCGCCCGTAGCCGTCTAATGACGTATACGACTCAAACGACTCAGTCGTCAAATCTGCCGCCGTAAAATAGGGCACATTATCATGCACTGCCACATAGGCTGCGCCATCATAAGACGGTACTTCCGCCAAGGAAAATCCAGCATCCGCTGTTTGCGGTAACGCTGTATCATCCGCATTGGCAGGCTGAGCCGTTTCTGACACATGCTCGCCTGTTGCCGATGACTCCACCTGTGTGCCATCACAAGCTGTCAACAAGCTGAGACTGAGCAGCACACTCAGCAGCAAAGCTATGAGTTTAGAAGAATGCTTCATCGTTCGTAAACCTCCCGTGTAATGATATCGTGTGAATGGCCAGAAAAATCAACCCTTTCCACACATCGCCATTGTGCATCCGTCAGTGTAAGGTCAAAATACTGATCCGCCGGATACACGCGGTGCCAACGGTAGACAACCACACGTACAATTCGCTTCACAATAGGCGCTACCACCTGATCTTCCACAAAACACACGGCATTTTCCGGTGCTTCGCTCAAAAAATGCGGTGACACATGCACATTCCCCGCGCCCTCAAACAACGGTGCCGAATAGCCATTCATCCACAACGGACGTCCCTGTGCCTGCGCCAAAATATCGTCAACCACCACACGGTCACGGCTTTGCCTACGATGGTTAAACATCATGCCATTGTTCTCATCCAAACAAACA
Organism: uncultured Peptococcaceae bacterium; assembly: GCA_937976375.1. Lineage (GTDB taxonomy): Bacteria > Bacillota > Peptococcia > Peptococcales > Peptococcaceae > UMGS1590. Next base: position 9,923 of record CALJRU010000018.1, read on the forward strand.
ACGATCTCCACTGTCCATCCCCCTTCTAATCCACGAATACACGCATTATACCATACTCACTCAGTGATAAGCGATGTGATTTAATATTGCGACAATGATAAAATGCATTGACATTTATTATTATTCGATGCATAATATAACCATCGAGAGCAAGGGTGTTCCGAATGAATGGTTACCCCTTGCTCTTTTTTTATTTATCAATTATTATCCATCGCAGTAAAGGAGACTTGTCATGAATAAATATTCAAAAGAAGACATCATCCGCCTCGTTGAAGAAAACGACGTTGAATTCATCCGTATGCAGTTCACCGATATTTTTGGCCAGCTGAAAAATGTTGCCATTACCTCAGCTCAGCTCGAAAAAGCTCTTAACAATCAGATCATGATCGACGGCAGCTCTATTGAAGGCTTCACCCGTATCCATGAATCTGACCAGTATCTGCATCCAGATCTGAACACCTTTGCCATTCTCCCATGGCGTCCTCAGCACGAACGCGTAGCGCGCCTGATCTGCGATGTTTACAACCCAGATGGCACCCCATTTGTCGGTGACCCACGCCACGTGCTCAAGAGTGTGCTCGACAAAGCCGCTAAACTTGGCTACACCTTCAACGTTGGTCCAGAATGTGAATTCTTCCTCTTCGACACCGACGAAAACGGCCGCCCAACCACAAAGACCAGCGACGAAGCCGGTTATTTCGACCTTGGTCCTCTCGATCATGGTGAAGGCACCCGCCGCGAAATCTGCATTACACTCGAACAGTTGGGCTTTGAAATTGAAGCTTCCCACCATGAAGTTGCAGCTGGCCAGCATGAAATCGACTTCAAATATGCCGATGCACTTACTGCTGCTGACAACATTATGACCTTCAAACTGGCCGTTAAAACCATCGCACAGCGCAATGGCCTGCATGCTACCTTTATGCCAAAACCAATTTTCGGCATGAATGGTTCTGGTATGCACACCAACATGTCCATCTTCAAAGACGGAAAGAACATTTTCTTCGATGAAAATGGCGAACGCAAACTGTCTCGTGAAGCTTACAGCTTCATCGCAGGCCTTTTGGAACATGCAAAATCCATTGTTGCTGTAACCAACCCACTTGTTAACTCCTACAAGCGCCTCGTACCTGGTTATGAAGCACCTGTTTATCTGGCATGGTCTGCTTCCAACCGTTCCGCGCTCATTCGTATTCCTGCTGCACGTGGTCAGAGCACCCGCATTGAACTCCGTTGCCCAGACCCAGCTTGCAACCCATATCTGGCATTGGCTGTTTGCCTCGCTGCTGGTCTTGACGGCATCGAACGCGGTCTCGTTCCACCAGAAGAAGTTACCGAAGACATCTTCTCCATGGATGCACAGACCCGTGCCGAAAATGGTATCGACAACCTTCCTGGTACCCTTTTCGAAGCACTCAAGCTCATGGAACGCGATCCACTCGTTGCAGAAACCCTTGGCGAACACGCCTATAAGAGCTTCCTCACCGGTAAATATCGCGAATGGGATGAATACCGCACCCAGGTCACCACTTGGGAAGTTGGCAAATATATGGTCATGTATTGATCCATTTCCAACGATGAGGCCTGTACATGGTATCGGCTTGATACCGTCAACGGATGAAAAACCTTCCTTCAGTCATCATCCTTGACATTCCTGTCCCCAATGTCCAGCCGATTTATCCAATAGCCTCATGAACTTTCATTCAAACAAAAGCTAAAAAGAATAGGAGGGCGTACAATGATTCGCACGATTATCGCATTGAACGACGACGCACTGGCTCAAAGCATGACGCAAGCGCTCATACATCGTGGCATCACTGTGCGTTATCGTTGCCAGACTGGCGCTGAAGTTATTCGCGCTGTGAAAGAGATGGGCGGCGGCGTGATCATCTGTTCTTTTAAGCTGCGCGATATGACTGTCGGCGAAATGGCCGACCGCTTGGAAGGGCAAGCCCTGATTCTTGTCCTCGCCAAGGGTAATACGCTGGCGCTTTGTGACCATGACGATCTCTTCACCTTATCTGTCCCAGTCCGGCCCAGCGAACTTATCGGTGCTGTCAACATGCTCCTGCAAATGGATGCCATGCGCGCTGCGCAAAGCATTCCAAAACGCAGCAGCAGCGATCGTGAAATCATTGACAAAGCCAAAGCCTTGTTGATGAAACGACACGGTATGACAGAACCGGAAGCACACCACTATCTACAACAACACAGTATGCGCGCAGGCGTTCGTATGGAAGTCATTGCCAACGACATCCTGCGTAATACCCCCAATTGATGTTTGAACCATCCAGCGGCACTTTCCTCCATTGCCGGTGCCGCTGTTACCTCATAATTCCATCTCTTTCTGGAAAGAGCAAGCCACCATCCCCCGGCTTGCTTTTTTGTTTGCCTAAAATTCATGCTGTTCACATAAGCACATAAATGAAAAAAATCGTGGTCATCCACGATCCTGCCCTAAGTAAAACTCCTATCTTAATATCTTAACATCATAGTATGTCCCATTCTATTCATACTAAAACAATACGATAACAACTTTCTCGTATATTTAATTCATGTTATTCTAGATATTTTCAATTATCTTATCCAAATCACAATAAGTAAATTCTCCCCTAACCAACAGGTTTCCACTTTCATCTTTGATTTCAGCTTGAAAAACACTGATTCGTTTTCCATGTTTTATTACCTCAGCCTCTCCTGTTAATTCTCTGACCCGAAAAGTTGGAGACAAATAATTTATACTCGCATTCACCGTAACGGATTGCCCACCATACGAAGAAGCTGCCACACCACACACAGAATCAGCAAGGGTAAATAGGCATCCTCCATGAACTACTCCCAAAGCATTGGTGTGACTTTTTTGACACCTAGCTTTAATTTTGCATAACCTTCTCTGATTTCGATGATCTTCACTCCCATCTCCCTTGTAAAAGGATTTTCTTTATTATGAAATTCCATCAAATCTTCATAGTCCATATGTAACTCTCCCTATATCCAAGAAATTCACAAGATTTTTTTGATTAAATTAAAATTATTATATTCTATATTCTTTTCCTTTATATAATCTGTCTTAAAAAGTTCTCTTAAACAAGATTATACATAAATATTCTTTTATGCAATGAAATGAAAACCTCAACCTAGTAAAAAAGGTCACCTACCGATGGCCTTTTTTACTAGAACATACTATAGCTTCTCATCCCCAAACTCTTTCTGGAATAATTCAACTTTTTTAGTTCTTAATTACTCCTATAATCTATGAGTAACGTCCCCATCTCACTACCATGAATTCCTGCTGCGTTTCCTTCATCAGTGTCCAAGTGAACATTTGGTATCTCTTCATTCTTTCCCGGCTTACTAATTCGTACATTTACATCATCAAACACTATAGAACGCTGGGGGGTTTTCACCGCAACTCTTACAGAACTTTCCGTAGTCAACCCATACCTTTTTGCAAGATTTGGGCCTATATGTACATGCCGCTTTGCGACAATCACACCTTCCTGAAGCTGCAATTCTCCTGCTGGTCCCACAATCTTAATTGGTGCACTCCCTGAAATGTCTCCAGACAAACGAATTGGCGCCTGAATTCCCAAAGCATAAGTATCTGTCATCGAAAGCTCAACTTGCGTCTGCTTTCTAAATGGCAAAAGGATCCCAACATTTTCAATTTTTTTCTTTGGCCCTACAAGAGTCACACGTTCTTTAGCCAATGCCCCAACTGCTATTTTCTTCTTTTCTGTTAACTCATAACCTTTTCCAAAAAGAATTGTTGCATCTTCCTCTGATAGATGTACATGGCGAGCAGAAATATCTATTTTAACTTCATATTCCAACATTATCTCTCCTTATAAGACGGTTTCGCCCAGAATATATCGATTTGCTTTCTCTTCTCCATTCAAAACACGGTTTACTCCCCGCGCTAGTGCTTGCATCTCCATACTTCCTGGAACTAAAACAATTGGAGCTAAAAATGCAACATATTCTTTAATCCAACCAGTAAACATCTTGGAGTATGCAATACCTCCCGTTATGATTATTGCATCCATTTTACCTTTTGCAACAACCGCCATTGCACCGATATCCTGAGCAACTTGATAAGCCATTGCTTTATAAACCAACGTTGCATGTTCATCACCATCAGCAATACGTTGTTCTATTTCTTTACAATCATTAATTCCTAAATAGCCAATAAGACCGCCATTCCCTTGGATGAGTTTATTAAGTTCCTGATCTGAATATCGCCCGCTCTTACAGAGCTTCAAAAATTTTTTTAGTGGAAGTTTGCCTGTACGATCCGGTGTAAAGGCACCTTCATCCGTAGCAAATCCATCTACAATATGTCCATACTGATGTAAGCTGGTACTTATGCCGCCACCAAGATGACAAACTATATAAATCATCTCTTCATATAGTCTCCCTTGATCACTAGCAACCTGTCTAGCAACAGCACGTGCATTCAATGTATGAACCGCTCCGCTACGCTCAATCAAGGGACTCCCTGAAATACGTGCAACATCCTGAAATTCATCTGTATAAACAACGTCATACAAATATGCAGGCAAATCATATTGTTTTGACCAATCATTAGCAATAATTGCACCGAGAGCCATGCCCACATGAAATCCTTGACGAGCCTCCTGAGCAACAACATCATCTATCAAATATGCACCGCCATGATATCGTTTTGGAGCACCAAGTCCACGAACAGCGATCGCATTAAAATCTTTAAAAACAAAACCATTTTTCAACATCGTTTTTTCTATCAACGATTTTCGCATTTCATATTGACCATCAATCCCCGGATGCGCTTTGATTTCTTTAAGACTATGATCAAAATTTTGTGTAAATACTTCCAAATCACCATCGAAAACCGAAATTTTTGATGAAGTTGAGCCTAGATTCACTACCAAGATACGATTTTCTTGCATACGTCCACCTCTTTTAAGCCTCACTCTGAGGGTACTCTGCACCAAGCGAAAATGCTTTACTATTCATCGCACGAAATTTTTCTTTCTTTCCCAAACGTTCCTCCACAACCTTTACGGCCGCATTCTTGCTAATTACATCATAATGAGCAGCCAAATAACCAAGCATAACCACATTCAATGCCTTATCAGAACCTGCTTCTGCAGCAAGATCATTAGCTGGCACATTTACTTGAACAATATCATTACGACTAGTCTGCTCTTTAATCAATGAACTATTTACAATCAAGACCCCCCCAGCTTTTACTAGCGGTTCAAAACGTTGATAAGATTCAATATTCATTGCAACAACAAAATCTGTTTGCTCACGGTTCGGAGAGCCAATTTGTCGATCTCCAACAACCACTGTACAATTTGATGTGCCACCACGCATTTCCCCACCATATGCAGGCGAGAATGTAACAAATTTATCCTCTTCATTAGCTGCATAGGCAACAAGTTTGCCCAGCGTTTGTACGCCCTGTCCACCAAAGCCCGCAAATAAAATACTTTTTTCCATTACGCGTGAACCTCCTTGTCTGGGACCTTAAATTCTCCCAGTGGAAATACTGGTAAAACATTATCAACCATATAATCAGGTGCATTCCATGGTTCAACATGAAAATTTGTTGGACACATAGAAAGGATTTCAATAAAAGAATATTTACCCTCTTCCAATTGTAAACGAAATGCTTTCTCTAAAGTCTTTTTTGTTTTTCTAATATTTGCCACATCATGTACTGATACACGAGCCACATAATCGGCAGCCTCAACATTTGCTAAAACTTCAGCAAGTTTTGTTGGATAACCTGTATGCAATGGATCTCGTCCTTCTGGGCCCGTTGTTGTTGTACGCTGTCCAATCAGTGTCGTACATGAGGATTGACCACCCGTCATACCATAAATTTGATTGTTAACCATAATCTGTGTTATTGGTTCACCGCGACTAGCTGCATGGAAAGTTTCTGTTAAACCAATACCAGCTGCATCTCCATCTCCTTGGTAGGTAAAAACAAGAGCATCTTTCTGAATGTATTTTACTCCTGTAGCAACTGCTGCGGCGCGTCCATGTGGACTTTGTACAAGATCCCAATTACAATAATGAGTTGCTTGAAGTGCACACCCAATACAAAGTGCTTCAATAGCCTTTTTAGTCCAATCATTCTCAACAAGCACATCCGCAATAATTTTGTTAACCAATGAATGGCCGCACCCTGGACAGAATTTATTTGTATTTCCAAGTAATGGATTTCTTTCATAAACTGGCTTCATTGTCATCTTATACCTCCTCCAACACTTTACGCAATTTTGCTTCAATATCCTCTGCTGTAAACACATCTGTCCACGCACAATCCATGCGATATGATGGAAGGGAGCCCATAAGAGCAAAGTCTACATCATCTACCATCTGCATCGGAATCGCTACTTCAGCTGTAACAACAGCTTTCACACCTTGATCTTTAAAATGTCTAATCTGTTCTGTAGGGAAAGGATACAATGTAATTGGCCGGAACAATCCAACCTTTTTCCCTTCATCACGCAATTTATCAATAGCACTTCGAGCGATACGTGCCGACATACCAGCTGCAACAAGCACAACTTCAGCATCATCCATTTGATAAGCCTCATACCGCACTTCATTTTCTTGCCAAGTTTTATACATCGCTTCAAAAGAGCGATATCCTGCTTCATTGCGTAAATCCATACGATTGATGGTATTGATACGCTTTGCAATGCCTGTCTTATTGCCTTCTGCACAACCTTCTCGCTTAGGAAGGTTTTCCTTCCAATCTGGCAAAGTAACCGGCTCCATAACTTGAGCCACCATCGCTTCGGTTAAGATATAAACCATACATTGATATTTCTCTGCAAAATCAAACGCTTCATACATCAAATCAACAGCTTCCTGCACGTTTCCTGGTGAAAGTACATAAGCATGTAAACCACCATGGCCCATACTTTTCGTTGCAAAATGATAATCTGTCTGAGAGGATTTTATGGCACCTGCACCTGCACCCGAACGCTGAATATTGACTACCACAGCAGGCAATTTTGCTGCAACGATATTACTAAAAGTCTCTTGCATAAGAGATACGGCCATCCCTGCAGTTGCAGTCATTGCACGACCGCCTGCAGCTGAAGCGCCATAAACCATATTGATTGCGCCAATTTCACTCTCAGCTTGAATAAATTCTCTTCCCACTTCATACATACGTGTGGACAAATATTCCAGCATGGTTGTTTGAGGAGTAATCGGATAGCTAGCAAAAAAATCACAACCAGCACGAATTGCTGCTTCTGCCATCGCTACATTTCCAGATAAAAGTTCCTTTTTCGCCATAATCACATCTCCTCCTTATACACTTGAATTGCCGAATCCGGACACATTAAGCCACATAGCCCACAAGCAATGCATTCTTCTGGATTATTTTGCATTGGTGGATGATACCCTTTTGAGTTATGCATTTCTCCGAACGCAAGCAATTTTTTTGGACATGTTTTAATGCACAATCCACAAGATTTGCATGATTCCGCATCAATGATTACAATACCATTTGCCATTCATTATCCTTCTTTCTAATAAATCATTATTTTTTATTATTCCGGCGCTACAAAAGCAGCGCCGGAACCGTCATTAATATGTTATTCACTTTGACCTTTTCTTAACTCTTCTACGAATGCCTTGAGACGTTTCATCCCTTCTTCACACTGCTCCAGCGATGTAGCATATGAAATACGAACGTTGTTTTTGCCTAATTCACCAAATTCACTGCCTGGCACTACAGCCACACCATATTCACGGAGAAAACGTTCTGCAAAGGTGTCCCCGTCCATTCCTAATCCACTTACATTAGGGAACACATAGAAAGCTGCTTGAGGCTTACTACATGGCAAACCCATTTCTTGAAGTGCATTATAAATAATCAAACGACGTTTATCGAATTCATGTAACATCTGCGCAATTTCATCAGACTCTTCCTGAAGTGCAGCTAACGCCGCATCCTGAGCAAAGCTTGTTGCACAAAGAACCATTTTCTGATGGCATCGAATGATGATTTTTGCTAAAGCCTGATCCGTTGCAATATACCCGATACGGAAACCACACATTGAATAACTTTTCGAAAAAGAGTGTATTGTTACCGTGCGTTCTTTCATACCTGGTAGGCTGGCAATAGAAACGTGTTGATGATCATCATATAACACACGTTCATACGCTTCATCTGCAACTACCAGCAAATCATGTTTGATACAAATAGCACTAAGTTTCTCCAAACTTTCCTTATCCATAATTGTCCCAGTTGGGTTTGCCGGAGTGCATAGAACCAATACCTTTGATCGTGGTGTGATACATGATTCTAATGCATTTAAATCAAACCGCCAATTATCATCTTCAGCCAATGGTACATATACCGGAACAGCATTTGCTAAATGTGCAATACTACTATAAGGTTCATAACCTGGACTTGACAAAAGAACTTCATCGCCAGCATCAAGCAATGACAGCAATGTTGCAGTCATTGCCTCTTCGCCACCTACAGTAACAATCACCTCAGTGTCTGGATTAACAATAATATTATTTTCTTTAGCAAGTTTTTCGGCAATAGCTCTACGCAGCATCGGTTTCCCATAATTAGAAGTATAACTTGTGCTACCATTTTCCAAAGATTCACAAGCAGCATCACGAATATACTTTGGTGTCACAAAATCAGGCTGACCAATCTCAAAATGTACAACATTCTTTCCTTCAGCTTCCATCTTCTCTGCCATCGTTTTAAAACGCCGAATTTTTGAAAAGCCAATTTTTTTCATTTTATTCGATTCAAAATCTCTCACAAAAAATACCTCCTTTTAATCAAGTAAAACCACTAGTTATTCACGTTAATTTGCTTTCTTTCTTAAAGAACGAATAGGTGTTCCATTTGAATGCCAACAACAAAGACCTGTGAGACCGAAAAGCAATGTGAAAATCGGAACAACAAAACCTAAAAAAGCGAAAGGAATATATGCTGTTGTTACCCCCAAAACCCCCGTAATATATATTGTCGCACTGCTCCATGGAATAAGAGGGGCACCAATATCTGCCGTATCCGCTAATGTTCGTGAAAGAACTTTTCGATCAATATTCATTTCATCATAAAGATCGTTAAATGTGACACCACCTAGAAGAACAGGTAATTGCTGATTCCCACTCATTGCTAAAATTAAATAACTATAAACCATGGTACTGACAATCAAAGACGCTCTACCTTTAACAACTTTAAGCAAAAACTGTTTTACAAAAACATCCAGTACACCACTTGCCATCAATGTGCCGCCCATAATAGCCGCCAAAATGATAATATATGTCGTCTGTGCCATAGATATTAAACCGCCACGATTTAATATCGTATCAACCAGAGGTACACCAGTGTCAGATACATAACCGGAAAACGCGGATGTCATAACTTCTGAGAAGCTAACAGGTTCCATAACCATCGCAAAAAATACAGAGAAAATTGCACATGCGCCTAACCCTAAAATAGCAGGCACCTTTTTTGCTGAAACAACCAACATCAGAATTGCAGGAAGCAATGCAATAATTGAAATATTAAAGTTTGAACTCAAAGTTTCAATCATTAAATTCACATTACTCATATCTGCAACCATTCCACCATAATATTGTCCTAAAATAATATACATAATTAAAACAATAATTGAAGCTGGCACTGTTGTACGCATCATCGAACCAATATGATCATATAGTGAAACCTTTGTCATAGCAGATGCAATATTTGTGCTGTCACTCATTGGAGACATTTTATCACCAAAGTATGCGCCAGATACGGCTGCACCGGCAACAACATAAACAGGAATTCCCATTGCTGCACCTACACCGACAAGTGCTAACCCCATTGTTGCAATAGAACCAAAACTTGTACCAGTAAAAACTGATGTAACGATACAAAGTAAAAATGCAATTGGAAGCAGCCAATGTGGATTACACAGTTCCAATCCATAGTACATAAGCGAAGGAATCGTACCACCTATTAGCCATGCACCAATCATCATGCCAACGCACATCAAGATCAAAATAGGTACCAAGCTATCAGTGATAACTTGCATAAATCGGCTCTGAATATCTTCCCACGGAACACGATAAACTAATGCGGAAACAACAGCAATAACGGTCCCCATGACCAAGGACATCGGTGCACCAACACCTAATTTCAAACCACCTAATACAGCAATACAAACAGCCAATAATGTAACACTAGCCCCTGCAAGAGAAGGGGTCCTTTGTTTACTTCTTTTTTCTTCCAAAGACATAGGTCATTCTCCTTACCCTTTGTACGATATTCTCCTTTTTATTCCACTGTGCACTTTGGAATATAATTACAAACGATGCTTTTATTTTTTTCTAAATTATTGCATCTTTTATAATTTTTCTATAAAAATCATATCAATAAACTTCATTTATGTCAATATTATTTGTTGTTTTTTTATAAAATTAATTCTATTTTATTATTTTTTTCTAACTCCTTCTTTTGAATTATGCTAATAAAATATTTCTTTTATAAAAATTGTCAAATTCAGTGTCAAAAATCAAGAATTATGCTATTATAAAAAATACCCTATTAGACGAAGCATCTTCTTCTCATCCTTTAACAAATCCTCTATTACCGCTATACTCATGACACTTATTTCTTTGTACGAATTCATATTTTGCTTAACCGAAAGGCAATATTTTTCATTTGACAGAAAAATAAAAACATACATCAAATTGGGAGACATGCGCTCCTGTGCTTGTTAACACTTACAAAAACCCTATCGTACTAAAGATAATATTTGTCCATTTTGCCACTATCATTACTCCCAAAAACATTTTGAGAAATTCATCAAGAGATTAAAATTTTATTTTTTAGGAGAAATATCCATGCTAAACAATATTCAAACACCACTTAAATCGGATTATCTAATAAATCTTACAAAAGGCCTTGCTGAACTCATGGGAAAAGAAACTGAAGTTGTCCTCCACGATCTTAATCAGCAAAAAATACTTTGTATTGAAAACGGCTACATTACAGGCCGCACTGTTAATTCCCCTCAAGATACAAAGTACATTGATACTATTATCTCGCTAGCAAATAAAAATGATTATCTAGTAGGATTTAAAAGCACCTCCAAATCCGGACGCTCTTTACGAACTTCTCATTTTCTTTTTCGTGATGAAAATAATAGACCCATTGCATTAATTTGTATAAATCAGGATCTTAGTTCTGCAATAACACTGCGAGATCAGCTAAATGCTTTCATCAATACACGATCAATAGATGATGTATCTCTTTCAGAATCAAACGATAGCTATATCCACACCATCACAAAACGTGCTATTTACCAAGAAATTGAACGTGCAAAACCCGGTAACCTCGCGTCAAAAGATGTCAAGCTACGTATTATTGAAGCACTCGACAAAAAAGGTATCTTCGATGTTAAAGATGCAACGTCTTTTATCTGTGAACTTCTTTCTATTTCTCAAGCTACGCTTTACAATTATTTACGTGAAGTTCGACAATCATGACCCCTTCAAAAATAAGTCTGACCACATTTTGACTAAAAAAATCTCCAGAATCCTAAGCAAGCGCCAGAATTCTGGAGATTTCTATTTATTAAAATTTATACAATTAAAAACCAATACTACAACGCTTTTCAAGAGCGTGAACAAACGCATCTTCAAGAACACCTAATCTTTTATCCTGCGAAATCCATCCAATTTGACAATGCCACGAAAAGCTTTTTACAGGAATAGTCACTAGCTTTTCTGTACCATCCAACAACAAAGCAAGCGCTTTACTTGGGAAAACGCTGACAGCATCTGAGCTAATTAGATAACGTTTCAAATTGTGAAACCCACTAATTTGTGTCATCTTATGATTTTCACCATCACTATTCAACAATCGCTGAGTAACTGGATTGACTGTTTTTCTATGCGTAATAAACGGATATTCCAAAATATGATCGATAGTTTGTGCTTGAACACATAATGGATGATTTTTGCGCGCCACAAATACCATTTGATCATCAAATAATTTATGATATGGCATTTTAATCTTACGCACTTCATTTTTACGATCATTTTCGTCAAAGAAAGTAATCATAATAAGACCTAGATCAAGATGTTCCTCTGCCAATAATTTCAATATATGATCAGTATCATCTTCAATCAATTGAATGGTCAATTCTGGGTAATCTTGCTGCAATTTCATCAACGTGTCCATCAATAGCATATCACAAAAATACGGTATTCCTCCGACACGAAGTTTTCCCTTAAAACCACTACTTTCTTGCAGGGCAATTCGTTTAATGCGTCCAACACTCTCTTCGATCTTCCGTGCCTCCTGCAATACCTGCTCTCCTTTTTCAGTAAAAGTAACTCCTTTACGGCTACGCTCTAAAAGGGTAACACCAAGTTCTGTTTCCAATTCTTTAATTGCTGCACTCAATGATGGCTGAGAGATAAATAACACCTGTGCTGCTTTAGAGAAAGAACCATACTCTTCAAGCGCAATAAGAAACTCGAATTGATTAAGGCGCATACATGAATTTCCCCCGTTCATCACACAGTCACTAAGGATCAAAATACAATTTGAATATACAGAATACCTATTACACACGAAACCAAAGCAGACGACAGAATACTAGCAATGCTGTATTTATAGACATCACTCATTTTTAGCCAGTCAGAATTTCCATGCATTAGCGCTGCCATAGGAGATGCTGCCGGTGTAATCAATCCAAAATGACATACAAATACAATTAAGCTTGTCAATGCAAGCGGATGGATCCCAAGCTCCATTGCAAACGAGTAAAATACAGGAAGCAAAATTGCACCAGCAATACTTTGCAAGATAATATTCGATAATAGAATAGTAATCAGCGCAACAATAAGTAAGAAAACATTCGTTGTTCTTCCAGAAAACAGCGGACCAAAAACGTTTAACAAAAACTCCGTAATGCCTGTTGCATCTGAAGTAATCGCTGTCGATAGTGGCATCACCACCGATACAAGAAAAATAACATCCCATTGCATGCCTTTAGATGCTATCTCTTTAAAATCAACTAGCGCACTGCCATCTATGCGTAAACAACACATGACAGCTACCAAACACATAGCTATCCCTGCCGCTTGAATTTTATTTAAAATAACTGTTAGTATGAAAGTTTCCGGCAAAACGCTTGGTACTAAGAGTAAAATGATTAACACAACAATAAAGCCAAGAATGATCCGTTGTTTTTTATCCAACTTAGCATGACATTCCGCAAGATTTTCAGCTTTAAATGTTACCAATTTAGATACATCTACCCGCAGTCCCCATCTTGCAACTAACACAAAAACGATTATACATAATGTTGCAATAGGAAGCGTAAATAAAACATAAGTTAAATAGTCTACGGTCAATCCAGTCATATTTTCTAACACACCAAAGACCGTTATCCCAATTGTTTTAAACGGAAAAAGCCCTAAACCTAATGCTGCAGTAGCTACAATGCCAACAACCATAAAAGAACTAAATGCATCTTTTGGTTGATAACCAATTTGATGACAAATACTATACAAAATCGACCAGCAGATCAAGATAGCCGGAATTGTACTCGTTACAGCTGAAAGCGCCATCGTAGCAAAAAGAAATACAAAAATAAATAACCAAGGTTTTCCTTGAATCGATTTTCGCGAAATAAACCACATCGCTATAAATTGACTAACCCCAGACTGTTCAACAATAGCTGCAATAATTGTCATGAATAAAATTAATAGAAGCGTATTACTTCCCCAGCCTAAAGCAAAAGCTGTATTCAAATCCATTATATCAAGTATAACTAATGTAAGCAAGCCTGCAATACTCGGCCAAAGAAGACCTAATGTTGTCCATGCGAAAATCAATCCTAAAAAGATACCAATAACTTTCATTCCCATTGGTGTCAAAGGCTCTAGCGCAGGTAAAAAGCCAAAACCATACATAATTAAAAAAAATACAGCAATCTTCAAATAATAGCTTTTCGAACAAGGTCCTTTGTTTGTTTTCATATGCAAAATCCTTTCAAAAAAAGAGCCATCTACACAACACCAAAAGGTGAGGAGATGGCTCAAGCTAAATACTTAACTGTCATCAACGCTTTCTACGATTACGGAATTCAAGCTCTGGTTCGCCATTAACTAATGCGATCGTCTGGAATTTATTATTAAGAAGAGGATTCGTATACGTATAGTCACTACGTTTATGGTGTGGCCCTCGACTTTCTTTACGATTCTCTGACATTAAAGCTGTTGCTTTTGCATAATCAATCAAATCAAGCACTTCAAGACTACGCATAAGTTCATGACTAGTTTCAGCCTTAAGCTGATTGAGAGAATGCCGCTTAAGATCATCCAAATACTTTATTCCAGATTTCATCAATGTCTCTGAACGTATATTCATACTGCAATAATCTTTCATAATAGCTTGAAGAGTAGAGTTCGCTTCTTTCCAATAAGCACCAACATCCCGACTACAAATTCGTTTATATAAATCAACTTTTTCATTAATGAGCGGATGTCCTTCAATTGAAGTCTCCTCTACATTTTTCACATACTCACAAGCATTTTCACCCGCAATATGGCCAAATACCGCAGCGCTAGTTATATCTCCGCGTACGTTTCCTGCAGAATTTCCAATAGCATATAACCCTTTCACAGTACTCATGCTTTCAATATCTACATCGACACCACGGCCAAGATAAACATATTCATAAGATGCAAATTCAACCATGCTCTTGCGCAAGTCGATATCATACTGTTCAAGATAATCTGTAATGGACGTATCCCCTTCAGCTACAAACGCATCATGCAACATATAATCCATATCTTCTTCTGACGTCTCCGAACAATTCATGAACACAGGACCGCTGCCATCAGCAATTTTTTCGGAAAATACCTCGCGCCAAATATCTGAAGTTGCATCACAAAATTCACGACTTGGTTTTTGTACAAATGGTCCCACTGGATTACCGTAATAATCCGTTAAAACACCAATCCAAGTTGCTTTTCCAGAACGAGCAAAAAGACGTGGACCCGCTTGAACAGCCGGAATATCGAGATTAACCAAACGTGCCCCAGCACGATAAGCCATCGCAGCACCGCTTCCTGTATCAGCAGGGCAACTAGCTGTATTGAATTCGTAAGCTGGATTTTGCCCCGGAAACATGCGAACTGTATGACCAGTACCAACGATAACAGCCTTTGCTTGAAAGATCACTACTTCTGCAACATCTTCGTCAGCAATATTAATGCCAATTGCTCCGATTACACGGCCCTTCCCATCTGTCAATAATTCATTAACAACAGTTTTATTCATGATGCGTGCACCATTTTTTAATGCCTGTTTCGTAAGAAGTGGTTTTTGATTGCGCCCATCATATTTAAGGTGATATTTTCTTCTTCCTGGCATAGCATGGCCTTCGAAATTCCATGTTCCGGTCGGTTTCATATCGATACCATAACTATCCCACAACTTAATAACTTCGAAAGAACGATTCATCATCAATGCAACAAGATCAAGATCCTGCCATGGCCCAACAAGTGTCTCCATTACTTCTTGAAGAATGACATCATAGTCATCACCATGAATTTCTGGAATGTAACACATAAAATGATCGTTCCCAGTTGCACCAGATCCCGAGCGACGAGTGTCTGCTTTTTCTGCTACGACAACATCTGCGCCATTTTTTGCAGCTGTGATAGCCGCCTGCATACCACCAATGCCACCACCAACAATAAGAACATCACTCTTTACAATACTATCCCTTACTCGTACTTCCACAACTCATCACTCCTTACTTTTCCGGAACATCCACAGTTAGCATCATATGCGATAGTGGATATCTTAATTTAATGGCATGCGTTGGACAATCAATCGCACAAGCACGGCAATGCCAACATTCATCAGGGTACTTTACAACAATTTCTTTTTCCTTAGTCACCTTAATTACATCTAAGGGACAAATCGTAGCACAATAACCACATTTAACACATTTTTCCCGATCAATAACAGGAGGCATAAAACAACACCCTTTCTTATATAAGTATCATCAATCTTATCGATCAATCATTTCTTATGATTAAATTGTAATGCAATGACAGATTTATGTAAAATATCAGCTCTCTATTCGCATTATAGGGAACGCCTATATTATTACTCATAACTTTGAAATGAAATACCTACACTATCAAATACCCTCTTTAAGGGTGTCTTTTCGTCTATTCATAGAACCAAAAAATGCTAACAATTAGATACATTTTTGACAAATGATACAATTCCGTTTCAAACATTTTCTGAATAAACAATAATTATATTTAAGGTATTAGTTGTTAAATGATCCAAACAATCTTATATAAAGCAAATTGACAGCTTATCGCAGTCGATACAAACTATAATGACCAGTTTTATTCAAACACTTAAATCAACAGGATACATTAGATCTGATATGCAATAATGATGTCAAGCTCAATGAAATGCTACTAAATTTATGATACATCTAATTCACCACCTCTATTCAAAACTGCATCTGAATGTGAATAGTACAAATATTAAAGGTATAATCATACATATAAGATATGGAATGATTTCAAACACGTTTTCTTTGCATCTTCAATCTCATAATCTAAAATGATCAACACAAATATCTCAATAAACTTTCCCATTTACAATAAAAAGAAGGTTCACTTCCGATGTACGGATCGGAAGTGAACCTTCTTTTTTAGATTAAAACTAAGGTACCATAATCACTGCTGTGCCATGCAAGTCTGGTAATGGCAGCAAAAGCAACGGACCATGTTCTGTCTCATAGTCCCGCACAGCCTGTGCTACCCCTGGAAAACGCGGATTGGCGTAGTCGTGCATCAGCAAGACACCTCCCTGTTTCATGCGCGGCATAAAATAGTGCAGCGCCGCCAGGGTTGGCGCGTAAAGATCGGCATCAATGCTCACCAGAGCGAAAGATGTTTCAAGCGCTGCGGCTGTTTCAGGGAAGTGTCCTTGGTGCACCACAACTTGTGCAGGATAAGGCATGCGCGATACTACGGCGGCAACGGATGTATCGGAGAAATCCACCTTGCCTTGCTGCTGAAGCGGAGCCGTCTCGGCAGCAAGATCTGTCTCGGAAAAGCCGTCAAAGGTGTCAAAAAGATGCAGACGTCGTTCTGGAAAAGCAGCGTTTAATTGCCAGGCAAAATCGCCCTGATACACGCCCACTTCTGCCAGATCTCCTTTCACATGACTGAGCCGCGGCAATAACGCTTGCAAGGTTGCAGCACGCAGATCAACATGCGCAGCAAGATCACAAAGCGCCACCACTTGACCGGTGTATCCTAAAGCGCGTGCTTGCCGCTGCAATTCCTGGCTGCGTGCACGGCCTGCCACTCCAATGAAAACAATGTCCGGCAGCAAAGCAAGCGCTGTTTCCACGGCATAGACAGGAACTGCTGCTTGCGGGTTATGGCTGGCTGGGTTGTTGTCGCCATAGGCCAGAAGGCGGATATTGTTTTTATTCAATAAGGCGGCAAGGCGCCGACCCATTTGGCCAGCGCCTAAGATAACGGCGGTTTTCATCGTGATGCCTCCTTTATAAGAAGTTTGCGTTTGCCCGGATAAAGGGCGGTATGCTGCCCATCGCAAAGACTGCTGGTGACTTTTATGGCTGGATAAACGGCCTTGGCACGATGATACAGGGCTTCGGTGCAGTCTTTTTTGCACAAGGCTTGAATATGAAGCGTATCACTGGTGCGTTCGACACAAGTGTCAATCACCTCTGGCAGCGTAAAAAGGGCATCGTCGAGGGCATAGAGCAGTTTGCCATCCCCACCAATGCGAAATGGCTGTGCAATGCGCTTAGTAACACTCTGGCAAGGGCAGGAATCCGCAAGGATGTGTGTGCGATCACCAGTGCGATAACGAATCAACGGCATGGCTGTCATGCCAATGGTGGTGATCACCAGCTCGCCTTCCTGCCCATCGGGCAGCGGACGGCCAGCGTCGTCAACAATTTCTGCAATGATGTGATTTTCACGCACATGCATGCCTTGAAAGGCCTGGCAAGTGATGGCACCACCCAAGCACATTTCTCGGGAGCCATAATGCGGATAAAGTGCAAATTGCTCGGAAAGAATGTCAAACACGCCTTTCGGACAGGCATCGCCGGAAATCAGCGCCCGCGTCACACTCAAGGCCTCCCCCATGTAACGCGCCAGGCTGAGAAGCGGCACTGGAAAGCCGATGTAACACTGCGGCTTGTGTGCAAGCACCAAGGCGCTCAATTCAGCATAGGTTTTACCCCAGCCTGCACACAGAGGATGCGCGCCTATTTTTTCAACAGCTTGTTTGATCAAATCACCCAAGCCCAAAGCACCCGAAAAAGGCATGGTAATAAGCACCGTATCTCCGGGCTGAGCCATTTCGCTGATACCGGCAGCAAAAAAATGAATGGTGTTAGAAACATCTTCAGCGGTGTAAAAGACGCGTTTTGCCTGAGCAATGGTCCCAGATGTTTGATCGGTGATGATGCGTGCAACATCCCCTTGTGACGTTAAAAGATAACGCGATGGCTTGACGGCAAGATCCTCTGCCGTTGTGAAGGGCAGGTTGGCAAGATCTGCCAAAGTTTCGAGATGATCAGGAAACTGTGTCTGTCCGTGGGCTCGCATGCGCTGAAGCACGTGGTTGAGCTTTCTCAGCTGAAGCTGTTCCAATGCCGATCGATCGAGGAAAGTCAAACCTTCCTGCTCCATGATATACGCATCGATGTGCGAACGTTTCATTTTCTATACAGCGCCTTTCCGTCAACATTAGTAAGATTGTAGGAACAAAATGGCACCATGCCATAGGCACTGTCAACTTCGCAAATATAACAGCGCTGCAGGCGCTCTAAATCCAAATTCCAGGCATCCTGAAACACCATGCCGGAAACGGTGAAGGTGTTTTCGACCACTTTCTGCAAAAATTCATCCAAGGAAGAGGTCGCACTGTCATTGTCACAGCAGGAGACCTGGCCGCTCCATTGCTGCGCCACGGTGTCACGGGTTTCGCTGCTTTGGCAGCAGCAACAGCCTTCACGCTTTGGCATGGCTTTTACACCCGATGCACTGCGTGTGTAGCTGGCGTGGAAGGAGCAATAAGGGCTTTCGGCGCCGCCGCCGGAAAAATCACTGATCTTCATCATGCCTTGGGTCTGCGCTTCAATGCGGCGCAGTACCGCTGGAATGGTCAATCGGCTTTGATTTGGATCCATGCTGTTGCGTCCTAAAAACGACATTGGCTGGATATGCACACCACGCACATGAGGAGCATGGGCAAGTGCAAAGCGGATGATGTCACCCAAGACATGGTCGTTTACGCCTTTTGCCACCGTTGGCACCAGCACCACCGGCAAGCCGGAACGTTTGCAATTGTCGATGGCCCGCAGTTTTATATCTTTCAGCGGACGTCCGCGCAGCACGCGATAAATGTCATCGTCTAAGCCATCAAACTGCAAAAATACAGTCGATACCCCAGCCGCCGCTAAATAATCGGTATAGCCATCTTCTTCTGCCAGGCGGACGCCATTGGTGTTGAGTTGGAAAAACTGGAACCCCTTGTCCTTGCCCAATGCAATAATATCGGCCAGATCGTTTCTCACCGTCGGCTCTCCGCCGGACAACTGAATATTATACGGACCGCCGTGCGCCATCAAATAATCGTAGGCACGGCCAATGTCTTCCAACGAAAGGTCCTTTTCTTCTTTTTCACCAGCAGAAGCAAAACACACCGGGCACGTCAGATTGCAGCGGTTGGTCAATTCCAAAAGTGTACAGCAGGTCGCCTGTTTATGATTGGTGCATAAGCCGCAATCGTTTGGGCAGCCACGCGCTGCCTGCTTTGCAAAAGGCAGCACTGGCGGCGTATGATGATCTCGTGCAGCCCATTCGGCGTAGCTCGCCGCGTCGCCTTCCCAAATCAGAGTGCGCCATGAGCCATGCTCTGGGCACGTTTTTTCCAAATAAATGAACCCATCTTCGCCGATCACTTTATCGGCAGGAAGTTGCTGCAGGCACACAGGGCATACACTGACCGTTTTTCCAATAACATTTGACATGAATCCACACTCCTCTCACTTTCATGCGTGCTTACAGCATGGCGTGATCATCCAGCAGCGTCAAGCATTCCTCAAGGGTTGCCGCCATAACAATGGGACAGCGCTGGATCTTGTTGCGATTGTCGCCATCCAAAATCTGGTAACACTCTGTGCCGCCATAGTCTGCCGTGTACTCTTTAAACCACTCGGTAAATTGCAGCGCCATCTCCCGATAATCGCCATGTGCAGTCTCATCATCGGCGCCTTTGGCTGCATAATAAGCAAGCAGGCAAGCGCCGCCGGTCAGGCAGCCGCATGTGTTCCCACTGCCGCCAATGCCGCCATTCAAACCTGCCAGAGCGCGTATCAAATCGGGATTGCTTTTTCCTTGGGCGTCAAGCACGAGACGCATCAAAATTTGTGCACAATCATATCCCTGCTCGTAAAGCGCCAGCATATCATCTAAATAATCGCTCATCGGTTCACATCCTTTCACAAATCATGAGAATATAGGACAGTCCTTTGCCGGTTGGCACGTTGTCTTCCTTCCACAATGCTTCTAAATAATAGGCTTTCCATTCCTCGCTGAGGTCTTCAATATGTCGGCAGGCAAAACCTGCTGCGCGAACATCGCCCAGTAAGGCCACAACATCGCTGCACACATCAGAAAATGCCAACTTTCCGCCTTTTTTAAGCATACGGGCCGCTTCTTTCAAAGCAAGTGGAACATCACCGCTGGCATAAAAGCTGCACTCACTGATGATGCCATCAAAACTTTCATCTGCATAAGGCGCATGGAGGTAATCGCCGCTGGTCACATCTTGTGCAGGGTTTAAATCGATGCCTTCCGCTTCATAGCCCAAGGTTTTCAATAAGCGAACGGTTTGGCCATCGCCGGCACCCATATCGAGCACGCGCGCACCTGCAGGCAAAAATGACAGTTCCATGAGATAACGGCTGTGCGCCTCGCCGCCAACATGCCCGTTCATTTGTCCTCCAATGCTTTTTCTACCGAAAGCACTTTCCCGAGCGCCAGTTCTTCAGGCACATAAACGAACCCACAAACAGGACATACTGGCAACTCTACAGGAAAGCCATTGTCAAGATAGGTAAACTTGGCCTTGCCTTTTTCCAGCGGCACCCCACATTTTTTGCACATGAGCTTGCCCTCAGGGTCAATGGTGTAATAATTTTTTTCTGCCATGATAGCCTCCTCTATTCGCGCGGTGCGATCCCCATACGATGGCTATAAGCACCCACAACGAGATACCCGTTCTCTGTTTCTTTATATTTCACCCAAATGGTGACATTGCCCAAACGGGCACGTGTAATAGAAATGCCGGTTTCTTCATCGAGAATCGCTTCATCAGTTTCGCGAAGCGCTGTCAGCACTTGCGCCACATCGCTTTTCAAAATCATGCGATCATCCATGATGTGCAGCGCTTCCGGTGTGTACTCAATATCAAAAGGAACATCCAACAAGGCAAAATCCTCCTTCCACAGCTCACTGAGAAGCTGTTGTTTTAAGCCAAGACGATTGTATCGTTTCTGGCTAATGTCCGGGCAATGATCGGCACTGGTTCCGTAGACAAGTTCCAGAATATGCATGGATTCCCGTCCCTGGCGTGCAAAACGATCACGACATGCCATGCAGTACGTCAAATACGGTGCATCTGACCGCGACAAACACATATCTGTCATTTCATGAGCCACTTCACGATTGGCGTACTGTGTCAACCCGCCATAGCCGCAGCAAGGCGAAGCATCGCCATCATAAACTGTTGGCTGAATGTCACAATGCAGTTGCTCTGCAAGATGACGGATGGACTGCTGCGTGGCTGCATCACCTCTGGCTCCGCAGCTGTCATGAAGGGCCACCACACGCGTCGCACCGTCAGCCGCACGATCCGGCAGGCCGATCTCCTCGAGCACCTGCCAAATGCCTATGGTTGGCGCGGACGCAAAGGCAGCCAGTGTTTTCTGACACGTTGGGCAGGCACATATGATGGTTGGATTGCCCAATGTCTGTAGAGCGTCTTTCAAAAGTGCCTGGGTTTTCTTGAACATTTCTGTTCTTCCTGCCCAATCTGCAATGATGCCGCAACAGCCAAGAATCAACGCCACACCGCCATCCAATCGTTCACACAAGTCATTGTATGCAGCACGAACCGTCGCCGGCGCAATGGCCGACATTTGACAGCCCGGAAAGAACACATACTTACAGGTGTCATACCCCACCGCTGGACGCGCCAGGAAGGCTTCACTATTGGAAAACATCATATCCATCAGCGCAAATTCGTGCGGTGCCAGAGGCATTTTCCCTGTTTCAACCATATTTTGCCGTGCTAAGTGACAAACCTCGGCCATGTCGAAGCCATTTGGGCACACCACCTTACACTGACCACACAAGCTGCAGGCATTGATGGGTTTATTCATCACATGATCGCCCATGATGATGGACACATTATTGTAAATTTCTCGCGTGAGACTGCGCGGGAATTTTTTATAATGCTGCAAGTAAGGACATGCCTTGATGCATTCATCACAATGGCATTGAATACAGCGGGATGCTTCTCGTACGGCTTCTTCTTTCGTATAAATTTCCTGGCATACAACCTGATTGGTCGCTTCTACCCCATCAAGGGATGTAAACAGTCGCGTTGATACGGCGCCTTCTTCGCCGCGTGTATTGGACGGATGCAGTTTCTGGGCAAGGCGATCCACCGTCAGCGCTGCTTTTTTGGCGCCAAAGGCGCTGTCCAGCACGCCATTTGTCGTGCCACACACCAAAGATGCAGCTTCCAGATACATCAGCGCCTGATCGGGAACGGCTCCTGGCAGACAATCCTGAACAACCGCCATGCTGGCACATACTACATCGTTTTTTTGCTTGAGTGCATCCAATAAGGCTGGCGTCAGCTGTTCCTTAAAATGAAACTGAACATCCATCTTTGCCAGTGTATCCTGTGTATGCTGCACAGTCTCTGCGCTTGCGAAAGCAGTTCCCACAGATAACCACTCACTGGCGTCATTTTCTGCACAATAAACAGACAACGGATAATTTTTCTTTTCCAGTTCTCCTAAAAGAAAGAGCACAAATAGGCCGCTGCCAACGATGGCTACGGTTTTTTTCTTTTTCATGCGCAAACCGCGGTGCATTTTCTCAGGGTTGCCATAGGTGATAATCGCCCGTTCCAAATGCCCGATCGCGATCCCCTCACCCAATTCATTGAGCTTGCAGGCATTTTCGCATGGTGCCTCACAGCCTTCCGCAAGAAGAGGGGGAAATGGCGTATTTTTCGCATACAAAGCATATGCTTTGTCAAAGTCGTCTTTTGCAAGAGCGGCTAAAATATCTTTTATATCCAGTTTCAATGGACAGGCGGCATTACAATAGGCTGGCTCTTCATGAATGCAAAGCTGTTCACGGGCTGCCAGTTCTTCTTTAGAAAACATTTGTTTTTGTCGATACACATGGGTTGACGCGCGTTCATCAATCGTCATTGGAAACGCCCCCTTTGCATAGATAATAAAGTGAAAGAGGCGGTTACCCGCCTCCTTCAGTGTATCACAGTTTATTTTTCAGTAAAATATTTAGTTCAACGCATCCAGTGCTGCCTTCACAACATCAGGTGTTGCCGGAACCTGAGTGATGCGTGCGCCGGTAGCGTTGTAAATAGCATTGAGAATAGCAGGATGTGGTGCATCCAATGGTGCTTCACCGCAACCAGCTGCACCATATGGTCCATTTGGACGTGGAGTCTGTACATAGTGCAGTTCAATGTCATCTGGAACATCCTTTGGATAAGGAATGCCGCACTTCAGCAAGGTGGTATCTTTTTCCAGATCCTCGAAGTTTTCGGACAATGCCAGACCAATCCCTTGAGCCAAGCCGCCATAGAAGCTCCCATCAACAAGCAGCTTGTTCATGATGGTACCAACATCGGCCACGCAGGTGAATTTTTCTACAGTAACTTTACCGGTTTCGGTATCAACGCAAACTTCTGGCAAGAACAGTGTGTACATGTAAACACTGAATGGATCACCCTGAGCCGTAGCCTGATCAATTGGTCGATCTGCGCAAGCAGTTGCAACCCATTGTCCCAGCACTTTGGTTTCGATGCCATCGGCAACCATTTCATCATAGGTGCGATAGGTGCCGTCGTCTTTCTTCATGGCTGACAGTAAGTTTTCAGCAGCGAGGCGGCAAGCATTGCCTGTCATAACCTGAGAACGGGAACCGCCTGCAGGGCCAGAGTTTGGCGTCACCTTAGTGTCGTTCATCACAAGGCGAATCTGTTCTGGTTTGATGCCAGCCTGACGCAGTGTTTCGTGCGCACTGACCAAGGTCCCCATATCAGCGCCCTGGCCGTGGTCTTCCCAGGAAACGTACATTGTTACAGTGCCGTCTGGGTTCAATTCTGCGTAAGCCTGAGAACTGTCTACGCCGTCAAGCCCACTGCCATAAACACCGCTGGCCACACCAATGCCGTATTTATAGCGGCCATCGGAGGCTGCATTCTTTTCTGCAACACGTTTCTTGCCAGCTTCGTAAAGTGGACGTGCCACTTTGTACATTTCTTCCAAGCAATAAACATCTGGTTCGTAACCGGTAGGAATCGTGGAATGTTCAGATTCTTTGTAGCAGTTCAATTCACGGATGTCGAATGGATCCATGCCCATTTTTGCTGCAAGCACATCCATGGCAATTTCGGAACCCATAAAGGACTGTGGAGAACCATAACCACGGAATGCAGAGCCCCATGCATGGTTGGTAAATACCGTCTGGCTCTTATTGCGAATGGTAGGAATATGATAACCAGCCCCAACGAATTGGCTGAGACGATGCGTCAAGAGATCACCAAATTCGGAGTATGGACCGTGGTCAATGTAGTTGTCGCCCCACAGGCCAAGCAGCTTCCCATTTTCATCTGCTGCCAATTTAATGTGCATGAAAGCAGGGGAACGTTTGCCAGTGTAGGTGATGTTCTGATACATATTGAACACCAAAGATACTGGACGCTGGCATACCAATGCAGCAACCCCCAAAATGGCTTCGTTGGTTGGTGAGAATTTATAGCCAAATGTCCCGCCAGTATGGTTTTGTACGAGACGCAGTTTTTCCATTGGAACACCAATCCCGTCGGCGATCATTGGCATGTGCAAATGGAGGCCAATGGACTTGGAGTGGATGGTCAGCATGCCATCTTCATCAATGTAAGCATAGCCGCAGTCTGGTTCGAGATGCAAATGTGGCTGACGAGAGCAATAGGATTCAATTTCAACCACATTTGGCGCAGAGTCGAAATCAAAATCTGGCCCCTTGATGCAGTTGGTTTCATAGTAAGCATTTGGTGTTCCAGGATGAATTTCGATGGCATCTTCTGCAATGGCATCCATCGCATTCATGTATGCTGGCAGTTCTTCAATATCTACTTTGACGGCATCTGCAGCAGCACGTGCATGTTCTTCAGTATCTGCTGCAACGATGGCGATAGCATCACCAAATTGGAAAATCTTTTCATCGCAAAGGATTGGACGATCCCAGCCGTCGCACTTATTGTTCAACGGTAGCATGACAAGACCATTGATGCGGTTTTTGCCAGGAACATCTTTTGCCGTGATTACCTTAAATACGCCAGGCATTTTTTCTGCTTCGGATGTGTCGACACCTTTGAGCAAAGCATGGCTGACCTGTGCCTGTACAAGAGCGAGTCGCAAGGTATCCTTTGGCATCTTGAGCGCGTCGTCTGCACCGAAGTCCCAAGTACCGGTGACCTTCTGCGCTGCAGATGGGCGAATGTAGTTTGTACCAACGATCGAATCACCAGTTGGTTTGAATACAAGATCTTCTTTCGTGATTTCGCCGCGAATAACGCGTGCTGCATCCATAACTGCATCCACAAGTGGTTTATACCCTGTGCAGCGGCACAGATTGCGATTCTTTTGGAACCAATCGCGCACTTCTTCACGGGTTGGATTTGGGTTGTTATCCAGCAGCACTTTCGAAGTCATAATAAAACCAGGGGAGCAGAAACCACATTGTGCGCAGCCATGAGCCATCCATGCAACCTGCAGTGGATGCATGTCACTCAATGTGCCAATGCCTTCAATGGTCGTGATTTCAGCATTGTCTGGCAGACGGGTCAGTTTTGTAATGCAGGCACGGGTTACCTTGCCATCAACAATGACGTTGCAGGCACCGCAGTGACCCTGACCGCAACCAATCTTGCAGCCTGTAAGCAGAAGACGCTCACGCAGGAAACTGGCCAGCGTTTCGCCGTCTTCTACAACGACTTGACGCGCTACGCCATTGACAATAAATGTACGTTTAATCATTTGGAAGTCCCTCCTCTAAATTTTGTTCTGCTACATTGTTCGATCTCTCATGACAGAATTATGTATGGTTACCACAAGCATCGTGATCAGGGCCTTTACCGGTAAGATCCTTCATACGAGTGAGTCCTCTGGCAGTATAAAATACCAATTGGGACAGACTGCCATCTAAATTTTCTCCTGAGAGTCGCAAAAAGTTTGCATTTTCGTAGTAAGAAATGGGAAGCTCTCGTCTGTAAATTTCACCGGTAACACTGTCACGCACTTCAACGGTAACAACATCTGCACGAATTTCAAATACTTTCTCTTCCGTAATCTCACCATCTTTCTGAAATGCATGAATCTTCTTTAATAAAAGAGTAGTCCTCGTAAAAACATTCTGTCAACTTGTATCCATTTACAAGTCGATGATAAAGCAAGCCATTATAGCTGAACGTAGGCGACTTTATCACACGTGATGATTGTAATATAAAAATATTTTTTCATTTCCAGACCGTATTGTAACAAAATACAAATTGCTGTAAAATTCTTAAAACAGCTGTTTTCATATTATTTCATATCGTTTCGTATCATTTCACAAAGTGCTATGAAAGAAGGGAATTACATGAAAAAGAAAATACTTGCATTCATGCTCATCAGCGTCATGCTTTGTGGCATTTTGACGAGCTGCGGAGAAAAAGAAAGCAGCAGCGGAACAACAAATGCCACTACATCTTCCGCAAATGAATCTGAACAAGTCGATCTTATTGTATTTGCAGCTGCATCTATGACCGAAACGCTCACAGAACTCAGCAATGCCTACATGGAAGAACATCCAAATGTCAATGTTGTGCTCAACTTTGATTCTTCCGGAACCTTAAAAACACAAATTCAAGAAGGTGCAGATTGTGACGTCTTCATTTCAGCTGGTCAGTTGCAAATGGATCAATTGGATGCTGATGCAGACGCATCTGTCAACACTGAAGGATTGGATTATGTATTAGAAGGCAGTCGTTTTGACATTCTGGAAAACAAAGTTGCTCTCGTAGTCCCTGACAACAACACGAAAAACATTCAATCTTTCGAGGATATGAAGACAGGCCTTGAAAACGGCAGCATTCTTCTTGCAATGGGCAACAGCGACGTGCCAGTTGGACAATACACCCAGAAAATTTTAACCTACTTGGGCCTGGATGAAACATCGCTGGCAAACGCCGGAAATATCACTTACGGTTCCAATGTCAAAGAAGTCACCACTCAAGTGAGTGAAGCAGCCGTTGACTGTGGGATTGTTTATCAAACGGATGCCTATTCGGCTGGCTTAACAGTCGTAGATACCGCTACATCAGAAATGTGCGGACAAGTCATCTATCCTGCAGCAGTACTCAATGTCTCCAAGCACTCAGATATCGCCAAGGATTATCTGAACTTCCTTACCAGCGATGAGGCGGATGCTGTATTTGAAGAGGTTGGATTCACGGCCATCAACGAGTAATCAAAGACTACCGTTTTTAAGTCAAGGGGGGTGAGCACCATGGATTGGTTTCCATTATGGAATTCGCTGCGTATTGCGGCTATAAGTACGGTAATCATATTTTTTCTGGGTATTTTTGCTGCGTACTATATCGCCAAAGCACCGCGAATGATCAAAGGGATCCTTGACGTGGTGCTCACACTCCCTCTGGTTTTACCGCCTACTGTCGTCGGCTACTTGCTTTTACGGATTCTCGGGCCTAATCGTGTAATCGGGGCATTCATTCTAAATGTTTTTGGCATCAAGATGACAATGACTTGGTGGTCGGCTATTTTTGCCACCACAGTGGTCATTTTTCCATTGATGTATCGCACAGCACGTGGTGCCTTTGAATCTTTCGACGAAAATTTGGCCTACGCCGGCCAAACATTAGGATTATCAAATTCTTATATTTTTTGGCATATTCGTATGCCTTACTGCAAGCAAGGCATTTTAGCTGGCACTGTGCTGGCTTTTGCACGCGCCTTGGGTGAATACGGCGCCACAAGCATGATTGCCGGCTACACACCTGGTCGAACAGCCACAATTTCAACGACCGTTTATCAACTGTGGCGCACCAATGACGATGCCCTCGCCTTTAAATGGGTGCTTGCCAATTTGGCCATTTCGTTTGTTGTGCTTTTAACTGTCAATTTATTAGAAAAAAAGCAGAAATATCCCAAAAGCGATCGGCCTAGATGGGAGGAAGCCTAAGTGACCATTCAATTAGATGTGAGAAAAAATTTGGGGGACTTTCGTTTAGACCTTCATCTTCAAGCCGGTAATGAAGTGCTGGGACTTCTCGGTGCATCAGGCTGCGGAAAAAGCATGACATTAAAATGTATCGCTGGCGTTGAGCGACCAGATGATGGACGTATTGTGTTAAATGATAAAGTTTTATTCGACAGCCGGCAGCGCATCAATCTTGCCCCTCAGGAACGTCGTGTCGGCTTCCTGTTTCAAAACTATGCACTATTTCCGCAAATGACCGTGCTTGATAACATTCGAATGGGCGCACGCCGTGAAAGAAATGCCACCATAAAGAATATGAAAGTGAAAGAAATCATGGAACGATTCGAAATTGCTGAACTCTCTAATCGTTATCCATCACAAATTTCAGGCGGTCAGCAGCAACGCACCGCTTTAGCACGCATTTTAGTATCTGATCCACAGATATTATTACTAGACGAACCGTTTTCAGCCTTGGACACCCATCTGCGATTTCGCCTAGAGCGCGAACTTCGAGAGGTTGCACAAGCGTTTGGGAAAACGGTTTTTTTAGTTACACATGATAGAGACGAAGCCTTTCGTTTATCGGACAAAATTGCCATTTTGAATCATGGCAGTTTAGAGGTCTGCGGCAGCAAAGCAGACATCTTCCGTAATCCAACCACCAAACAGGCAGCTATTTTGACTGGGTGCAAAAATTTTTCAAGGTTCACCACAAAAAATGCACACCAGATTTATGCGACAGATTGGGGCATTGTGCTTGATGTTTCACAATATCCTGAAAACGGCCATTGTGTCGGCATCCGCATGCACGATATTTTTTATGGCAGCGGTCCCAATCAAGCACGCTTTGTTGTCTTGGAAGAAATCGAAAACCCTTTTTCCTATACGGTTATGGTTCGCGCTAAAGAGGCACCTCATGCCTCACCACTGGCGTGGGAAGTGGATAAAGCACTATGGCAAAACGTACGTGCGTCAGAGATTGTGCTGCACGTTCCCAGCGAAAGAATCATGTTATTAAATGAACGACCTATCAACTATTCAGCTACACACTAAGGAGAAGATTGTTATGAAAAAAGTCAAAGCAACTGATGCCATTGGCATGACACTGTGCCATGATATTACTGCAATGTATGATGGATTTAAAGGCGCTGCCTTTAAACGTGGTCATGTAATCACCGAAGAAGACATTCCAAAGCTTCTGGACATAGGAAAACAACATGTATTTATCTGGGAAGAGCAGGCAGGCGAAATCCATGAAGAAGATGCTGCACGCCGGCTGAGCCAGATGACCACTGTGACCGGAGCCCATTATAGTACCATTTCAGAAGGCAAGATACAGCTGCTGGCTGATCAATCTGGAATGTTCCGCGTCAATAAATCACTCCTTGACGCCGTCAATCGCATTGGAGACATCACCATTACCACTTTGCCCGACCACTACCCAGTAAAAACCGGTGATCGATTGGTTTCTATGCGTATTGTTCCACTTGCTACTGAAGAACGGCAAATCATCGAAGCAGAAACACTTTGCCGCGGCAAACAGCTCTATGACTTGATCCCTTATAAGCCGATGAAGGTGGGGATCATTATTACCGGCTCAGAAATTTATCACGGCCGTATTCAGGATAAATTTGAATCTGTCGCCAGAGCAAAGCTCTCCCATTATCCTGCAGATATTCTTGGCGTTCGATTGTGTGATGATGATCTTGCAATGATTGTTGAGGCAGGACAATCTTTCATTAACGATGGCGCTGATCTCCTCGTATTTTCTGGTGGTATGTCGGTGGATCCAGATGATCTAACACCAGGCGCCATTCGTGCAATGGGAGCAGACATTGTATCTTATGGCGTGCCTTCTCAGCCAGGAAATATGACCTTAGTGGCTTATCTTGACCACACCGCCATACTTGGTGTACCAGGCGCAGCCATCAGTCGGCCGACAACCATGTTTGATGTACTGCTGCCACAAATTTTCAGCAATGAGCCACTAACCAAGGACGATTTATTACGCTTAGGTGAAGGCGGCCTTTGTCAGATGTGCGAAAACTGTCATTTCCCAAACTGCACCTTTGGACGCTATTGATTTCCAGAAAGGCAAAACCTGTGGCTCAAGGAATCCCATTCGCCATGTTGACCATGGAAACTTTCATCAACAGTTCGAACAGCAAAAAAATAGCACATCGCTAATGATTCCAAAACCACCAGCCTGCCCATTGTGAATGTCAATACACAGTGAAGCTGTAAAAAATCAGATTGGGGGATACAATATGCAAACAAACAAAGTTTCTTTTAATCCTTATGATGAGCGCCTTGCCTTGATGCAAAAGCTCAACATGTCATCTATAAAAATATATCTGGAAATTTGGAAAGAAGGTGTCGAAAATCGCACCGACACCGTGATGCCTTTATGACAAAGCAATCCCACACCACCATTGGCTCCGTCATTGTCGCTGCCGGGATGTCTTCACGCATGGGCGATTTCAAGCCCATGCTCAATATTGGTGCCATCTCGATTGCTCAGCGCATTGTTGCCACGCTGCGTCAGGCAGGTGCTCAACACATTGTAGTGGTCACTGGCTTTAACGCCGACGCTTTAGAAAGGCATCTGAGCGGCAAAGGTCTCGTTTTTTTGCGCAACAGCAATTATGAAACCACCGATATGTTCACCTCTGCCAAAATTGGCCTGGCCTATTTACAGAATAAATGTGACGCGATGTTATTCACCCCTGTGGATATTCCATTATTTACCTGTGACACCGTGCGCACGCTCATCAATACGCAATGCGATATTGCCATTCCTGTGTGTGAACAATCAGAAGGCCACCCGATTCTGATTGCCAGCGATCTTGTGCCAGCATTGGTGAATTGGTCTGGTGAAGGCGGCCTGCGCGATGCCATTAAAGCGTTGAACGTCAACATCTGTCATGTACCAGTGCGCGATGCAGGCATTCTTCACGATGCTGATACGCCGCAAGATTATCAAGCTCTTCTGGATTATCACAACAGGCAATTGGCGCGTACAGAAATAAAAGTCACACTCTCTCGCGAGCTGCCGTTTTTTGATGAAAAAACAGCCATGCTATTGGCACTCATCAGAGAAACAGGCTCTGTTAGCATCGCCTGCAAGCGCATGCAAATTTCTTATTCCACCGGCTGGAACAAAATTCGCCGCCTGGAATCACAAACCAAATCAGAGGTATTGACCCGTGTGCAGGGCGGCGCTGGTGGCGGCGGCAGTCACCTTACTCCAGAAGGACATCGACTTTTAAAGGCCTACTACCAGTATGTCGCAGATATTAAAGATTACGCTGCCAGCCGTTATGATGCTTATTTTGGAGATGATCTGTAATGCGCCACATCTATCTGATCCGCCATGGCCATCCTGATTTTCCCATTGGCAGCCGCATCTGCCTGGGTCAAACAGACACACCACTAGGCCCGCTTGGCCGCCTGCAAGGCATACTTTTGACGCGGACTTTCTCTGCAGCCACATTATCCAGCGTTTATACAAGTTCGCTCAGCCGCGCTTGTGCCACCGCTCGCTGCATCAGCCAAACACCCATCATAAATACAGACCTAAGAGAACAATCAACAGGACTATGGGATGGCCTTTCTTTCGATGAAATCGCCCAGCGTTGGCCCAGAGAATACGCTGAACGTGGGAAGAATCCTACATTAACCATGCCCGAAGGAGAACCGCTGGCTCATGCGCTAACACGATTTACAGATGCTGTTAACACCATCCTTGAAAGTTCGGAAGGCGACATTGCCATCGTCTCGCACAAAGGCGTTATCAACGCTTTTGTGCAGCAGATCAGTAAGCAGGATGCTTTGCCGAAGCTGCCTTATGGCGCTTTTTGGCAGCTCACGTTGGAAGGCAATGCGCTGACCCTAAAAAATCCAGCACCGATCAAACCTCTGCCAGAACTAGATCGCACCTTATGCCTGGCGCTCTTACAAGCGGTTGCCCCGGAACAAGTCATTGCCCATTGCGAAGCCGTTGAAACATTTGCACTTGAACTTGCCGCACAGCTTCCTCTGGCACTTGATGCTGCGTTGATTGGACAAGCCGCGCTTCTGCACGACATCGCGCGCGTGCAGTCCAACCATGCATATGTCGGCGCACAGTGGCTGGATCTTCTTGGTTATCCACAAATAGCAGATATTGTGCGCCAGCACCACGATCTTGCCACCTCTGAGATCAATGAAGCCAGCATCGTCTATATGGCCGATAAGTGCCTGCAAGGAACGCAGCGCGTTTCCATCCACACACGCTTCGCCGCTGCAAAAATGAAATGTCAAAGCAAAGAAGCGCTGAGTGCTTGGAAAAAGCGCTGGCAAATTACCAATGAATTACAAAAAAATATCAATATCAATTGTGGAAAGGAGATCATCCCATGAGGACATTATTACAAACAGCAAAAAAACATCTTGAAGAAAATGAAAACTTAGCACTTGTTACCGTCATTGCTTCCAGCGGTGCAACGCCACGCGGCGCTGGTGCCCATATGCTCGTCAGCACTGCAGGACTGCTCTACGGCACCATCGGCGGCGGTGCTGTGGAACATCGTTCCATTGAAATTGCTCAGACAGTTATCCAAGAAAAAGCTTCACGTGCTCATGATTTCAGCCTGACCAAAGACGACGTGCAGGCATTGGGCATGATTTGCGGCGGTGATGTACGCATATTTTTTACTTATCTCTCTGCCGAAGATCATCAACTGCTGGCATTTCTGGACACTGCCGAAAAATGTTTCCAAGCAGGCAATGACTTATGGTTAATCTGTGCCGTTTCCGCAAATGGTGCCATGGCACTATATGATCGCACACATGGCTTTATAGGCGCAGACATGCCAAAAGCGCTCGCATCCTCACTTAAACGCAAACCACTTTTAGTAGAAGTGGAAGGCCAAACATATTATGTGGAACAAATTAACAGTGCTGGTCGTGTTTATGTTTTTGGCTGCGGCCATGTTGCTCAAGAGCTGGTGCCAGTCCTGAGTCACATTGGCTTTCGTTGTATCGCCATGGACGATCGCGAAGAATTTGCACAAAAAGCGCTCTTCCCTGATGCAGAAGACGTCCTGCTGGTCGACTTCAATCATATCAGCGACGCCATCACCATCACCGCTGACGACTACGCCTGCGTCATGACCCGCGGCCACGCTTATGACGCCGTCATCCAGGCACAGCTGCTGCGCACACCAGCCTCTTACATTGGCGTTATAGGCAGTGCACGCAAAAAAGCTGGCGTATACCAGAAGCTGCGCGAAGAATATGGTTTCTCTGATAACGACTTCGCCCGCATCACCTCTCCAATCGGCCTCGACATCCAAGCCGAAACACCAGCAGAAATCGCTATTTCCATCGCTGCACAACTCATTACAGTACGCGCAAACCAGATGAAAGAATGCTAATGCAGCCCCGTTATTTTCCAAAGGGCATCTTAAAAAGTAGAAAATATAAACAAAATCAAAGATAAACAAAAGAGGTATGCTCAAAAATTGAGCATACCCCTTTACTTCAACACTCCAATAAAAACACTTCATCCCTTTTTCTTTCCTTCTTGCTTTGTGCTACAATAGAAACACGAATTATGACAAGGAGTTGATCATTATGGCCACGATTGAACAACAGGTCAAAGATTTAAAAAAAGAAAAAGATTACTGCTGCACGCAGATTACCTATCAGCTTGCTGGACTGGATCCGCTCGGGTTGGAAGATGCTGTTGGTCAGAAGGCACTGCGCGCGCTTGGATGGGGCGTACGTACACAACTTACCTGCGGTGCGATCACTGGCGGTGCCATGGTGCTGGCACTTTATATTGATGACAAGGAAAAGATGATCAAAGCAATCAAAGAATACACCGAATGGTTCAAAGAAACATTCCACCATACTCAATGCGGCGATCTGCTTGGTTGGGGCAAGGAACCAGACGGCACATGCCACGACACGATTGTCGCGCCATGTGTGAAACATTTGCTGGCGCTGCGTGAACAATATATGGGGACTGCAGAATAACAACAAACGGCCTTTGTATTGCAGAGGCCGTTTATTGTTTGAAGATAAAAAGGCTCTGGGCATACGCTCAGAGCTTTTTATTTGATGCTGTATTATTCTGGCTGTTGAACAGCGTAAACCTCGATATCGTCGTAGTCACTGAAGCTGCTCTTTGATGAAATGTTAAAGTCCACGGTTTTTCCTGCTTTAATGGTGCCGATCTTTCCAGTAACACCGCCAACGATGTTCTTGCCGCGCTTGAAAACGACGGTAGCAATAACATTTTCTTGATCTTCATCGGTATTGTTGGTGATGGTGCCAGTAAAGGTGGTATTGTCTTTATTGTGCTTTTCCTCCACATCGTTTACTTGCAGATCACCAACAGCCGGAATATCGGAGCCTGAAAAAGCTTTAAAGTCATAGTCATTGTTTTCTACTGTAATCTCGACTTTATCAGGTTTCCCTTTCGGGCAATTGATGGAATCACCAAAGCTCAGGGTGTCTCCAGGAGCGACGGACGAGAGTGAACAATTTTGTTTGGTCAGCACGCGCTCGTTTTTATCAAGGACTGTGATCTCGATATTTGGCGACATGATGGCATTATAAGTGTTCGGATTTTTGATCTCAACAGCATAATAAATTAACGAATTGCCGCCTTCCATGGTTTCCACTGTGTAGCCCGTGTCGAGCACTTCAATGTCCTGTACTTTTTCTTTTTCTGCTGCTTCTTTATCGGCAGCAGAAGTATCTTTTTCGTCTTTGCTGTTTTTATCAGACTTATCATCATCATTTTTATCTTTGTCGTTGTCGTCATCCGACTCTGGCAGGTCAACAGCAAGATAGGTGTAATCTGTGTCGGAAGGAATGAGAACGGTTTCTGCGCCTGTTGCAGTGCCTTCTAAGGTTAATTTCCCATCGGCATAGCTGAAGGTACGCGTTTCGTCGGTGGAACCATAGGCGGTTGTCGCCATGATGTCCTCATCACGCTCAGATTCCCAGCTATAGGTATCGGTATCTTCTGTTGGTGCATCATAGGTACCCGCCCAATAAACAGAACCATTCTGGTCATAGCTGGAGACCCAATGCAGTTCGATGAGGTCACCTTTAATGAAGCCGGCCAGATAGTATCCACTGCCCTGTGTTTCCGCGATCCAGCTTCCTTGCAGATCCAGTGCATTGACGGCTTCACTTTCCGGCGCTGCCGATGTATCGCTGCTGGCGTTGTTGCCACAGCCTGCTGCAAACAGCATCACACCAATGAGCATCAAAGCCAGAATCTTTTTTCTTAGATTCATGATGTTTCTCCCCTTGTAGATATTTTCGATTTAAGAACAATCGAAAACTACGCATTAAAATAGTGACAAATTAATTACACCATATCTTGTAGGAATTTTCAATTGAAACTTTTTTGAACGAGTGATTTTTCGCTGACAAGTTCTTATTCCATCAGGATACCAATATCGCGCAGTGTTTTGCGCACGCGTTCTGCCGCTGCTTCGTCTGGACAACGCAGCGTGTGAAGATGAATGCCATCGGTTAATGCACTGATGGGCTGCGCAGCAGCATGTTGAGATTTCTCAATGAAAGCAGCCACTTCATATCGGCTAGACAGATCCAGTTGCCCCGTAAGCTGTCCATAGATGGGATGGGAAACGATCACATCCAGCACAGTGCATCCCTGATCCACGATGGCGTTGAGTTCTTCTTGCATACGCGCGGCGTCGTGGCGACAAGCCACCTGGCAAACAAAGCCGCCTTGATGTCGATCACAAATGTAACCGTGCGGCGTGGCAAGGATTTCATTACCAGCTGCACGCAGGAGAGCGATATCACCAACGATGATTTGACGGCTCACAGAGCATTCCGCCGCCAATGTCGAAGCGCTAATGGCCGCATCAGCAGTCTGCAGTCGCTGTAAGATTTTCTCTCGTCGTTCTTTGGCATTCATGATGCCTCACCTCTTTCTTTCATTATATTATAGAGGATAAGCTGCACCAGGTCTAGCGGCAAGCGCAGCCGAATGCGAGAATGATTTTTAGTCATTTCCGGCATTGCCGCTGGCGACCAGCACGGGTATAATAGAATGCGGTGTGCAAAATATGAAACACTTTTGAAAGGAGGCGCGCCATTGCGAAAAATCATCCATTGGTTCAAGCAAGAGGCGGTGTTGTCCGTGGCATTCATTCTGGCGGTCGTCTCATCCTTCATCGTACATCCCGACGCTGGGTACTTGGCATATCCAGACTATCGCACCTTGGCCTTGTTATTCTGTTTGATGATTATTGTGGCAGGATTGCAGCACCTTGGCGTGTTTGCGCTTTTGGGACAAAAACTGATCAAAAAAGCACACAGCCTGCGTATGCTCTACGCGGTTATGATCCTGTTGTGTTTCTTTTGCAGCATGGTGATCACCAATGATGTGACGCTGATCACGTTTGTACCTTTTACGATTCTTGTTTTTCGTATGATTGAGCGCGAGGACCGTGTGCTGAAACTGGTGGTGCTGGAAACGATCGCTGCCAATCTTGGGAGCATGGCGACACCAATTGGCAATCCTCAAAACCTCTATCTTTACTCTGTATCGAATATGTCGTTTGCCGATTTTGCCTGGGCAGTGTGGCCTTATACGGCACTTGCCTTGGTGATGCTGTTGGCAAGTGTGCGCACGGTGCGCGAGGCACCGCTGAGCCATCGTCTTGTCAGCGATGAAGCAGCATCACCGCTTGTCGCACCACATGGTCTGAAACGTGCAATGGCCCCTTATCTGGCTTTGCTTGTGCTGTGTCTATTGGTGGTGTTCCGTGTGCTGCCTTATGGACCAGTATTGATCATTGTAGCGGTGGTTGTTTTTGTGGTAGACCGCAGCCTGTTTCGTCAGGTGGATTACGGTCTTTTGGCAACATTTGTCTGTTTCTTTGTTTTTATCGGCAATGTAAAACGCATTTCAGCCGTCAGCGCTTTGCTGGTCTCCCTTATGGCTGGGCGTGAACTGGGTGCTGGCATTCTCACCAGTCAAATCATCAGCAATGTGCCGGCAGCCATTTTGCTGTCCGGCTTTACCCATAATCTCACCACATTATTAACAGCGGTCAATCTGGGTGGATTGGGCACCTTGGTAGCCTCACTGGCGAGTTTGATTTCGTTCAAATTTTTCAGCAAGGATTATCCAACACAAAAAGGGCATTTTTTGAAAGTATTTACACTGTGGAATGTGGGCTTTCTCATCATCCTCACACTGCTGGCGATGCTTCTCATTTAATATGCTATATCATAAAATAACGCCGTTCCTATCGTTGGAACGGCGTTTTCTATTGACAGCATCTGTGCGGCGCGATACAATAGCACTGTCGCATCACCTGTCAAGACAGGTGACAACCTGTTTTAAACAAAGGGGGAGGACTCTATGAGTAAGGTAGGCGCTTTTCTCAAGCGCAAGGATATTGAAATTTCATTGCGGCGCTACGGCATCGACGCGCTGGGTGCCATGGCACAGGGGCTTTTTTGTTCGCTGTTGATTGGGACCATCATTGATACCATTGGCACACAGTTTCACATTGCTGCACTGTCCAACACGGTGGCAACCATTTCTGGCAACGACTACACCGTTGGCGGGCTGGCATCGGCGATGAGCGGTCCAGCCATGGCGGTGGCCATTGGCTACGCCCTGCGGTGCCCGCCATTGGTATTGTTCTCGCTGATCACAGTAGGTTTTTCGGCAAACGCATTGGGCGGTGCCGGCGGTCCTTTGGCAGTGCTCTTTGTCGCCATCATTGCCGCTGAAATCGGAAAAGCAGTCAGCAAGGAAACCAAAATTGACATTCTGGTGACGCCATTGGTCACCATTGGCGTCGGCATTGCTTTGTCGGCGGCGATTGCACCAGCACTCGGTGCTGCAGCAATGAAGGTCGGCAGCCTGATCATGTGGGCCACGGAACTGCAGCCATTCTGGATGGGTATTTTGGTATCGGTGGTCGTTGGCATTGCGTTGACACTGCCAATTTCCTCTGCGGCCATCTGCGCTGCGCTTTCACTCACTGGATTGGCTGGCGGAGCGGCAGTGGCCGGCTGCTGTGCACAAATGGTCGGCTTTGCCGTCATGAGTTTCAAGGAAAATCGCTGGGGCGGGCTGGTCAGCCAGGGGCTTGGCACGTCCATGCTGCAGATGGGCAATATTGTGCGCAATCCTTGGATCTGGGTGGCACCAACATTGGCCTCTGCCATCACCGGGCCATTGGCAACCTGTGTATTCCATTTGGAAATGAACGGCACTCCTGTCTCTTCCGGTATGGGCACCTGCGGCCTGGTTGGCCCAATCGGCGTTTATTCCGGCTGGGTAGCTGATGTAGCAAACGGTGCCAAAGCAGCCATCACATCGATGGATTGGCTGGGACTGGTGCTGATCTGCTTTGTGCTGCCAGCCATTCTGGCACCGCTTTTTAACAAGATCATGCGCAAGATCGGCCGCGTCAAAGACGGCGACCTGACACTGGATGCTTAACACACAACGCTCACCAAATAGGGTGAGCGTTTTTCATGCCAGCGATTAAAAACGCCTATTCTCAAGATGGATGTCAAGCGTTATAATAGGAACGTTGAAAAGTTCGATTCAAGCGTAGCTGTGACTTACGCACAATATTGGAGGAAAGAAAAAATGGAATTTAAGACCCACGTAACCCTGCATAAAGACGGCACCTATTCTCTCGGCGTCAACATTGACTACGGTTTCCTGAGCCCAGACGACCTGATCAAAATCGCTGAGCTCGCTAAAAAGCACAATGTTACCCAAATCATGGCCACCACAGCTAAGAAGATCAGCTTCTACAATGTTCAAGAAGCCGATGTAAACCCACTGTGGGACGACATTCTCGCAACATTTGGCGACCGTGTACGCAATCCAAAAGGCAAAATCATCGTTTGCCCTGGCAAAGACCACTGCAAATTTGCTATGCCTGGCTTCGACGGTCATGCCATGGCTGACAAGATCGTTGCCATCTCCCAGAAGCACGACGCTGGCAAGCTCAAAGTCGGCGTAGCAACCTGCCCACGCTGCTGCTCCATGGCACGCGTTCGCGACATTGCTGTTTACGCTGCCGCAAAAGGCTGGACCGTTGCCCTTGGCGGCAATGGCGGCACACTGCCTGGTGCTGGCACAGTTGTTGCTGATGGTTTGTCCGATGACGAAGCACTCGCACTCGTTGACAAGCTCTACACCTATGTCGAAACCAAGAAAAATGGCAATGAACGTTCCGCTCGCCTGCTGAAACGTCTTGGCGAAGACGATCTGAAAGCTTTCTTAGCCGAATAATCTATTGATCACACCACTTTGCGCCATCGAGCACCACGCGATGGCGCTTTTTTGCATGCAAAAGGCTTGGCGTTCTGCCAAGCCTTTTCCTTTATATCAGCCGCAGCAACAGCGCAGCCATCTGTGCACGTGTGGCAATGCCCTGCGGCACCAACGTCGTTTCCGTCATGCCTGCGAGCACGCCTTCCGCACAAGCCCAGGAAACCGCCTCTTCTGCCCAGTCACTGATCGCATCAGCATCTTCATAACCACTCAAATCATAACGCGCATCGACATTGACGCCTTGGTAAGCGCTGTAGTTTTGCAGCATCGCTGCCAATTGTTCACGCGTGACAGCAGCATTCGGCTGGAAACGACCATCATCGAAGCCGTTGACCACGCCTTCCTGCTCGGCCCAGGCAACAGCCATTTCGTACCAATCACCTGAGGCGACATCAGAGAAATTCGCATCTGAAGCCATCGGGCTGCCCGCCATGCGATGAAGAACGGCTGTGACCATGGCGCGTGTCATCGCCTGATCGGGCGCAA
The DNA here is from genome assembly GCA_937976375.1 of uncultured Peptococcaceae bacterium. GTDB lineage: Bacteria > Bacillota > Peptococcia > Peptococcales > Peptococcaceae > UMGS1590. The sequence continues at coordinate 50,400 of CALJRU010000018.1, forward strand.
AGCAATCGGCACTCGTGCCTGTCATCCAGCCATGCGCATAGACATCTGCCACCGCATCGTGATACCAGGCTCCTTCATCCACATCATTAAATGGCAGTACCACTTCACTCGGCGGCAGCTCCTCTTCCACTTCTTCTGACGGAACCTCTTCTGGCTCCGATTCCGGAGCCGATGGAACAATCACCGGCGGCGTCAAATGTGGCAGCGTCAGCGCTTCACGCGTTGTCTCGATTTTATCTTCATCAAACAGACGGCTGCATACGCTGCACGCGTAATGTGCAGCCATGCCTGCAGCATCATACGTTGGCGCTACGCGCCCATAGTACTGATAGTCATGATCGCTCAATGCACCATAAGCCTCACCGCATCGTTCGCACTGTGCCTGCGAAATGCACGATGACTGACCGCCGTTATGCACACACGCATAACCACATACTGCACACACGCCATTTTGCCAGTCATGCGCTGACTGCTCGACACATGCATCACACTCGGTGCAGTTTTTCCAATGATGGGTTGCATCTTGCTGCCAGGCCCCAGGAACGTGCTGTGCAAAAACAGCCGTTATCTGGCAATCGTTTTCAAGCGTAAACGTATAGGTTGCACTGGTGTTTTCGATAGCGTTGCCATCTACTTTCCAGCCCACAAAATGATACCCGTTCTCTGCTTTCGCTTCTAGTGTCACAGACGTCCCCTCTTCATAGCAGCCTGCGCCCGAAACCATACCACTTTGCACCGGCTCCACTGCCACGGCCATTTCTGCCATGCCATCATCAATGGTAGATTCCGGCGGATTGCCCGCAACTTTACCCTTCAGCGTCCCGTTGCCGGTAATAGCACCCTTGTTCATCAACGTGACACCATCCGGCACCGTTAATGCGGAGCCTTCGGGAATCAACAGAGACTGTCCTTCAGCAATGGTGAGATCGCTTGTGAGTGTCATCTGTCCATAAACACCACCAATATTATTTTCAAAGATAATACCTTTCCACACTTTATGATTCTTGCCGCTTGTATCCGCAATGGCTTTTCCCGAATCGTCACCGGAATAGGCAAAGATCGTCGCACAACCATTAGCGCCAGTGCTGAATGTGCTCGTTTTGCCCTCTGTATATCCACCGCCATCGCCAATGCCATCGCCTGAATCATGCAGAGCTTCTCCTACCGCACCATAAGCCTCTATATAACCACTATTGATAATGATGTTTCCACCAGCATAGACACCTCCCGTTCCTATGCTGCCACCCCCACCAATGCCTGCACTACCATAACCACCACTCTGAGTACTACCTCTTGCTACCACACATGCATCAGAAATTTGAATAGTACTTTCACCATAGCGCATTTTTCCTGCACCAATGCCTGCGCCACCACCACGTCCAGTTGCATTGATGCTGCCACCGGATATTGTAATATCCTGACAGTGTCCACATGCACCACCACCAATTCCAGCACCGCCATGAACACCACCTATCGCAGAAACATTTGCGCTTCCACCAATATTAATGCTGCCACTTTTTCCATTAAAGCCACCACCAATTCCGGCACCACCATAGCTTGGCATTGAAATACCCTCAAACGCAGTTACTAAAGCATCCACACAGCCACCCCAAATATTGATGATTCCTCCACTGCCATTGTCTCCTCCACCAATAGCGGCACCATTGCCACCGGCTCGAGCTTCAATAATTCCGCCGTAAATAGTAATTTCGCCTGCACTTTCTCCTTTATTTCCACCAATACCAGCAGCATTATTGAACGAACCACCATCCGTCTTTTTTCCAGTTGCTCTTAATTTTCCTTTAGACTCACTACTCTCTAACGCTTCAGCATAGATGGTAAGACTAGAGCCCGGTGGCACACGAATTCCCAAGTTACAATCTAAGTTACTGCCATTTTCTAATATTAAATGCACATTTCCACTAACCAACACACGATTACCAATTACCAACGCTTCTGCCGATGGCGGTACAACATACCATCCCTCTGACCAATTCGAGAATCCCCTTGTAACTTCAGTATACTCCCCCTGCATTAAAATACCTGTTTTCCATTCACCATTCTCATAATACTCATACGCCACATCACCTTCGCCATCCGCCCAACTCGCAGCAGGCATCATCATACAAACCATTGCAATACACAGCACCCACGCACAACGTCGCCGCCATCTTCCAGCCATCGTCCTCACCTTTCTTTCATGATCTTACACACGAACAACGTATTACATCCAGTATAGCGTACTCTTTAAGTGGACGATAGTCTTTTTAACAGATACATTTGTAATTGATGGTGTTTATAGGTTCTCCCAATAAAAAAGAGAACCTTGCAATCAAGGTTCTCTTTTTGTGGCTCTCACAGCCATTTCTTATGTTTGAAGTACCAAAACAGCCCAACGACAATGAGAATACTGACGACTATAACCGCTGGATAGCCGTAACGCCAGTGAAGTTCGGGCATATCGGTGAAGTTCATGCCGTACCAGCCGACGAGCAACGTCAGCGGAAGGAAAATGGTGGTAATAATCGTAAATACTTTCATAAGGTCGTTCTGCTGGATGGACAGCTGCGACTGATAGGCATCCTGCATTTGATCAACGATGGACTGCAGATTCTGCACTTTGCTGGAATAACGGTCGGTACGGGCATCAAGAATCGAAAGACGATCAAGGATAGTCTGCGAGAAGAACGGTGCATCATCAAGAAGCATGTCATCGAAAACAATGTTGATCTGTTCGTAATAACGTTTCAAACGCACGAGCTCGCGGCGTTTGGCGACGATGGCGTCCAGGGTGTTTGCCAGCTTGCCTGAAAGTATGCTGGTCATGATGCCATCGAGCTGGTCTTCAATCTTTTCCAAATAATCCATATCACCGCGGAACAGCTGAATGAAGAAGCGATACAAGCACTGTTCATTGGAAAGCGTTGGCGGTGTATTGTCGATGGCTTTCATCGCGTTGCAACAATATTGATAGGCACTGTCGTTCTTACAGATGAAAAACAAATCCTCTTGATCCATGTATATTAGAATGCGAAATAATTTTTCAATGTCACTATGAATATTGTACCAATCAAAAGAGAAAAGCGCGAATCCGCCAAAATTGCTGAAACCTTCGATCTGTGCTTCACGAATAATCCGCAGAGATTCTGGCTGCAGCTGATCCTGCCAATCGGGTAAATCGTCCAGCATGATGACGTGTTGCATGATGAACCTCCTTTAATCTGCACGGAACGTGCGAATGACCTGCTCTGCACAAGCAATGCCATCAATGGCGGAGCTGACAATGCCGCCCGCATAGCCTGCACCTTCACCAATCGGATAAACACCATGCAGGTTCAAACTTTCTCGGGTCCATTTATCACGCAGCAAGCGAACGGGCGATGAGGAGCGTGTCTCCACACCAGTGAGTACCGCATCAGGCCGGTCAAAACCATGCAAGCGTTGAGACATGCCGCCAATGGCTGCACGCAGGCTGTCGGTCAGAACATTAGGATAGAGTCTGCTAAGGTCGCTCAGCACATACCCCGGACGCACGCTTGGCTCTACACTGCCAAGGGCTGTAGTCGCAGACCCACGCAGAAAATCGCCTACGGTTTGTACTGGTGCTTTATACCCTCCACCGCCAAGCGCATAGCATGCTGTTTCAATGCGTTCCTGAAAAAGAATCCCATCAAGGATGCCACTTCCGAAGTCTTCTGGTCCCACGTTCACAAGCAGCGCACTGTTGGCGTTGACCATGTCGCGCGCATGATAACTCATCCCATTGACAACAAGCCGCTCCGCTTCACTGGCCGCGGCCACCACTTGCCCGCCGGGACACATGCAGAAGGTGTAACAGCCGCGATCACGCACATCGTCGTGCCACGTCAACTGATAGCTGGCAGCGCCCAAGCGAGGATGCCCTGCATATTCTCGATACTGGGTGCGGTCAATAAAGGTTTGTGGATGCTCGATGCGAAAGCCCACCGCAAAAGGTTTCGCTTCCATGGCCATGCCCTGACTGTGCAGCGTGCGGAAAAGCGGACGGCTGCTGTGGCCAAGGGCCAAGAGTATCACATTGCTGTAGAAATTGCCGGCATTTGTCGCAACACCCTGCACAGCGTCATGATCCAGCAGCAGCTGCTGCACCGTAACTCCGAAGCGCACCTCTCCGCCATTGGCAATGATGCGCTCGCGCATAGAAACAATGACGTCTTTTAACAGATCGGTGCCAATGTGCGGCTTGGCTTGATAGGTGATCTCCTCTGGCGCACCATGCGCAGCAAAGATGGCGTTAACCTTGTGACCAAGCGGATTTTTGCTGCGGCTGGTGAGTTTGCCATCGGAAAAAGTACCAGCGCCGCCTTCACCAAACTGCACATTGCTGGAAAGATCCAGCGTGCCATCCTGCCAGAAGCGGTCCACCTGCGCCGTGCGTTCCGGCACCGCCTGCCCCTGCTCCAGCAGGAGCGGTGCATAGCCATGTTCTGCCAGTGTATAGGCGGCAAACAATCCTGCTGGACCTGCACCCACAACAATAGGGCGCCCATTTAAAGGTTGATCCCCTGGTTCCAATGGGGCTTCGGCTTGTTCTGGACGCCAGCTTATATTCTTATCACGCAAAGCACGCAGTTTTTTCTCACTCAAAGGTGCATCCACAGACACTTGATAACTAAAGCGAGGTGTTTCACGCCGACGCGCATCGAGAGATTCTTTGAGAATGGTATAAGAAAATCCATCTTCGGGAAGCCGCAAACGCTCTGCGATCTTTTGACGCAGCGAAGCTATTGGCTCATCAATGTCGAGATGGAGTTGATTGATAATGATCATGACGTTCTCTCCTTTTCTGCTTTTATTGTAGCCGAGAAATGCGTATGCCGTCAATGAATGGGTGCAGAGCGCGCGCCGTTGTGCTATACTAAGGGCATATCCTCGAAAGGAGCTTCATGAATGGACAACATCATTAAAAATAAAGACAAACGCTTTTTGCCGGTGCTCCTCGGCACCGACGCCAATTGCTACGGCATGGCACGCAATTTTCACCAGGCCTATGGCATCAAGTCTCTGGCACTGGGTAAAATTCCACTGCTTGAAACGCGTCACAGCAAGATCGTGCAGGTACACACCACACCGGATTTTGACACCGACGAGGTTTTCTTGAAAGTGCTCGACGATGTCGCCAATACCTACGCACCAATCTACAAAAATTTGATTCTCATCGCCTGCGGCGACCGCTATACCGAACTGCTCTGCACCCACAAGGAAACCCTCAGCGATCGCTTTATTGTGCCTTATATCGACTTATCCCTCAAGAACAAGCTCGAAAACAAGGAAGATTTCTATAACATCTGTGAAGAATATGGGCTGGATTATCCATCCACCGTCATGCTGCACAAGGACTCCCAGCCTCCATTCGATTTGCCATTTGATTACCCAATCGCTGTCAAAGCCAGCGATTCCATCGAATATGTGGCACTCGATTTCCCTGGCAAAAAGAAATCCTACAAGGCCAACTCACCGGCAGAATTGGAAGAAATCTTCCATGATATCTACAACGCTGGCTACACCGGCACCCTGATTGTTCAGGATTTCATTCCTGGCGACGACGCCGCCATGTATGTGCTTAATTCCTATTCGGATGCCAATGGTAAAGTGCAGGCTATGTGCCTTGGTCATTGCGTGCTTGAAGACTACACGCCAGCCGGCATTGGCAACTATAACGCCATCATCCAGGAAGGCATTCAAGAAGTGTACGACAAATACCAGGCGTTCTTGGAAGCCATCGGCTTCGTTGGCTTCTCCAACTTTGATATCAAATACGATGAACGCGATGGCCGCTACAAAGTATTTGAAATCAACATCCGCCAGGGGCGTTCCAGTTTCTTCACAACTGTCAGCGGCTGCAACATGGTAGAATACCTTGTTCGTGATCGTATTCAAAACAAGCACACATCCCAAGTGCATTATCACAACGCACCGGCACTCTGGCTTCATGTGCCAACCCGCCTGGTGCTCGACTACGCACCAGAGCGCACACTGCCACAGATTCGCCGCCTGATGAACGAACACAAAACCGACTGCACCTTGCTCTATGAAAAAGACATGACCCTCTATCGCCGCATTATGATCAATCGCTTCTACCACCAGCAATGGCAGCGCTATAAAGACTGGTTCAACAAGCGTTCAATCAACGATTAATCATTGCCTGACCTAGAAAGGAGAAATTTCTATGAACAAGACCATCTCTGACATCATGATCAAAAATCCGATCACCATCGCCGAAAACGCCACTGTCCAAGATGCCATCGACCTTTTCAGCTATTACCGCATCGGCTGCCTGCCAGTGGTCGACCCTGCCGGACATCTTGTTTCTTTTCTCAGCGATGGCGACATCATCGGCTTCATTGCCCGCCGCACCAAGCAGCAAGATCGCATTCCACAGATCTTCCACGCGACCATTTACGAAGCAGATGATTACTACAAGCGTGATGAAGAGATCATGAAAGAACTTGAAGAAATTTCCGTCATGTACACGGCCACGAAGAAAGTTCAATTTGCCTATGAAGATGACAATCTGGCAGAAATTGCGACCCTTATGGACGATCGTCGTTTAAAACACGTTCCTGTTGTAGAACGTGACACCAACAAATTGATCGGCTTGCTTGCTCGCCGTGATATCATCCTCGCCTTCTTCGACAGTGTCGTCAACGAGAACAAATAATTGAACACACAAAAAGGGCCACCGATTTTTCGGTGGTCCTTTTGTCTTATTCCATACAACGATACCTGTTAAACCATGGCTTCGAGGTCTTCAACACTCTTAGCATCGCCCATCCCGAGACTCTTTAAGGTCAGCCCATCTTCGAAGAAATCACGACGCAGGATCGTGTTGCCAATGGTGATGACTGCATCAATGTTTGGTGTTGGCACCCCGGCAACGCGGCCAAGATTGGACCAAAGCACAAGCCCATCAGAGATGTCCTCTGTGAAATAGCGGCTGTTGACGTGAGCAGGTCCCTTAATCTTGGAGAAGACTTCACTGTGATTGAACAAGTGCTGCAAGGTTTCATCCTTGTTGTCGAAGTAGCCGCGATTATAACGGCTCTCAACAGCATCTTCAAGCTCGAAACCAAAAGCACGGCCAATAGCCAAACGTTCACCTTCGATGGCACGCATCAGGCGAACCGTATGTTCCGTGACCCCTTCTACATAGTAATAGAATTCGCCGCCAGAATAGTCAATGCGCCCAGCATTCAGCAGGCATGGCCCTGGATGCACTTCCGGATTGCCATTTTCCAAGGTGGTTTCCCAAATGTTTTCTGCAATAACCATGCCATCATACAGCTGGCTGCACACATCATACAATTCCTGCGTGTCTTCCTTTGGATACGCAGCAAAATAGGTTTTCTTAACGCGAAGATACAATTCTACAATCCCTTCACGTGCCATGCCGCGCGTGCCATAAGTCAGGGTGTTCAATTCACAGAGTTTAAATTTCTTGTTGATGCCCATGGCTTTGGCTTTGTTTGCAAACCGCACACAGCTCATAGCTGCGGCAGCGTTGAAGAAAATGACCTGGTCTTCGCCCACAATCGGCGCAAGCAGTTCTGCATAGTCATCAACTGCATAACCTGGCACGGTAATCATCAGAACCTGCGCATCTTTGATGGCTTCTTCCATGTCGATGGTATAGTTGGTGATTGGAACAAAAACTTCTTTTGGTGGTTCGGCATTGGGTTCCTGCAAGAGCAGCCCGCCACGATTGATCAGCCCTTCGAACTGATACTCACGGGTTGGCCATGTGAATAAGCTGATATCAAATCCACGTTCGGCAAGATCGGCTGCTGCAGTCAGGCCACCATTACCGGCACCTAAAATCGCTACTTTTTTTACTTCCATTCATTTTCCTCCTTGAAACAGTTTTCGTTAGTATAACATTTTCTTGCTAAAAACATGTTCAGAATAAATGAAAAATTCCAAAAATCAAACATCTTTTAAGAGATCGTTGATAGATGTTGCATCTTCATACCCCAATTTATCGAGGGTCAAACCAACTTTTCTGAAATCGATCTGTAATAAAGAACCGCCCAAGGTAATGACTGCATCAATATTCGGTGTTGGCACACCGGCCAATCGGCCAAGATCGGACCAAAGCACCAACCCATCAGAGATATCTTCGGTAAAATAACGCGACGTGATGGAAGTCGGCCCTTTAATCTTCGTAAACACTTCGCTGTGATTGAACAGCGACTGTAAATCATCCTTATCGTTGTCAAAATAGCCACGTCTGTAGCGGCTTTCCACCGCATCTTCCAGTTCAAAGCCAAAGGCCCGACCAATTGCCATGCGTTCTTTCTCAATAGCGTGAAGAACATTAATGGTATGTTCTGTAATGCCTTCACGATACAGCCAGAACTCACCATGACAATATTCAATATGACCAGCACTCAAAAGGCATGGACCAGGATGCACTTCTGGATTGCCATTTTCCAGGGTGGTCTCCCAAATATCACGCGCAGCCACAAGTCCTGGGTATAATTGAATGCAAGCTTCTAAGCATTCCTGAGTGTTTTCTTTTGGATACGCTGCCAGAAATAGTTTCTTTACACGCAAGGACAATTCAACACGCGCTTCGTCAGGATAAACACGGGTGCCATATGAAAGAGAATTGGCTTCACAAACTTTGAACGGTGTCGTGATGCCCAGTGCCCGCGCCTTGCGCGTGAATCTCACACAGCCCATGGCAGCTGCACCATTAAAGAAAATAATCTGATCTTCTCTTACAACTGGCGCCAACACTTCTGCAAAACGATCCACTGCATACCCAGGCACCACCAACATGATCACCTGTGCATCACGAACCGCTTCTTCGATGTCCGACGTCACCTGCGTGAATGGAACAAAAACATCTTTTGGTGGTTCTTCATTAGGTTCCTGTAAACGAAACCCACCATTTTGTCGAATGCCCTCCAGATCCTTGGCAAAATCTGGCAGTTCATACAACCAAACATTAAATCCGCGTTCTGTGAATTCGGCAGCTGCAGTCATTCCACCATTACCAGCACCGAGGACAGCAACGTTTCTTAGTTCCATAAATAATCCTCCAAACTTTTTTGGTTTTAACAGTCATTCAACAATTACTTTTATCTTTATAAAAAGAATATTTTATATGTTAATTATACCATACTTTCTAATCGTTTTGTATCCCGAAATACATAAAAAATCGGCCGCCAGTGAAATTTTTTCACTGACAGCCGATTCTTATCATCGAACATAAAATACGCGGCCTTCTTTCCGCGCTGGCGGCTCTGGCAATGCTGTGTCCGGATAGCCCAAGATGCAATGGCCAACACCGATAACGTCACCTTCTATCCCAATGGATGCAAGGAAGGCTTTGCCCTCATCGCTCTGATACATTTGCGTAGCACGATGGATCCAGCAGGTACCCAGGCCAAGGCTCTGCGCAGCAAGCATCATGTTTTCCAGCATCAGACAGCCATCACAAAATTGAGCCTGACGTTCTGTGCGTGCGAGCACGATCAGCACCACTGGAGCGCCATAGAAAGGATCGCTGTCCGGTTTGTTGGTAAAGCTGGCATTGAGCTTAGAAAGCTTGTCACGAGTCGCCCGATCGGTCACCGCCACAACAAGACCTGACTGCTCACCCAAGCTGGACGGCGCATACAGCCCTGCTTCAATCACCTGATTGATCAATTCATCCGGCACCATCTCAGGTTTATACTTACGACAGCTGCGACGTTCTTGAATATTTTTTAATACATCGTTCATGGAAAAGACTCCTTTCTGGTTACGCTTTTCTTCATTATATAATGTTCCAATCACGCAGGCAAGGCAGGATGCCAGACCCGCACACAAGCACCGCCCTCTGGATGATTGGCCAACGTCATGCCTCCGCCAAGCTGCATAATCAATGTTTGTACGATAAACAAGCCCAGCCCTGCATGGCCGCCGCTTCCCTCGCGGGCATCATCACCACGGTAGAACTGTTCGGCACCATGCTTCAAGTCGCGTGCAGAAAAGCCTGGGCCGCTATCACGCACCTCATACAGCAGCCGCTCCTCTTCTTGGCGCACAGCCAGCATAACACGGCCGCCCGGCGGCGTAACAGCAAGGCTGTTGGTGACAAGATTGTCCAAAATGCGTGTCAGCCGTTCCACATCGACCGCGTAAGCTGCTGCCAAATTGGCTGACAGCTCCAGCGTGATCTGAACATCTTGCTGCCTGCCGCGCAGCCGATAGGCCTGCACCTGCGATTCCAAAAAACGGCGCAAATCAAGCGGCACCAGCTTCATCGTTCCTTGCGCCTGTTCCAGCAGCGACACATCCTGAATGCGTTGAATCAGCGCCGCGCTGCGGTTAATATTGCTGGCAATGACGTCAAGATAACCGCGCTGCTCTGCGTTGACCGGCGTATCATCCGCCAAAGACTCACTGTAGGCTTTGATCACCGACAGCGGCGTTTTAAGATCATGTGCCAAGGCCGCCACCATTTCTCGCCGCTGTTGATCGCGCTGCCACTCACGTTCCAAAGAACGACTCAGGCTTTCCTTCATGTCATCGAACGCCTGACAAAGCGCGCCCAGCTCATTGTCTGCCGCATAATCAATGTGAAAATCCAGCTCACGCGCCTGGATCTTTTCAACGGCGCTGCGCAGCGCTTCCAAAGGCGTGCGTACCGACACTGCAAAGCGCCGCGAAAAGAACCACGAAAAGAACAGCACATACAACAACGGCGATACCAGCGCCAAAACAAAGAACACCATCACTAAACGGCTCAAGGCCACTGTACGATCAAAGCGCAGCTGAAAATCGTATTCACAGCGCACTGCGCCCAAAAACGTTCCTTGTGCATCAAAAATGGGCACCGTGTGCACATAACCCTTCGCTTCGCCATGTGCAGTGTTGATTTCCTGCAAAAGGGTCTGCCGATCCAAAGCACGGTCGCTTTCATAGGTGCCATATAACGTATTGCCATCAGCATCCACCACCTGATACGTCAGCGCACTGTCGCCAACGGCCTCATCCAAGAGCGGGGCGGCATCCGTCTGCAGCAATGCGGCGCCATCTGCCTCCACAAGCGCTTCGACCTTCTCCACTTGCTGCTCACTGTAATTGGCAGGCTGAATAAAGCGATCCTGCAGCATGATAAAGGCAATCCCAGCGATCAGATACGTCACCAAGGTGGCCGCCACCGTTGCTGCAAGAATGGCCATCAAGGTGCGCCGCATGCCGCCTTCCAAAGAGCGCCATTTCATGACATGTCCTCCTCGGCTGCCCAGCGATAGCCAATGCCCCACACCGTCGCAATGGGGTCGGCGCCGCTCAGTGCTTTAATCTTTGCCCGCGCCTTGCGAACATGTTCCATGACCACATCGGCGCTGCCTTCGGCATCATAGCCCCACACCGCTTCATAAATCTGTTCCCGTGAAAAAATCTGCCTTGGATGCAGCGCAAGAAATTCTACAACGCCATACTCATGCTTCGTCAGTGCCACTTCCTGCTCGCCAACACGCACGCTGTGCTGCCGCAGATCAATGTTCAGCGCACCAAAATAGAGACGCGGCCGTTTCTGTGCCGCATTGACGTCTTGCGCACGCCGCTCTCGGCGCAGATTGGCTTCAATTTTTGCAATCAGTTCACGAATGCCAAAAGGCTTGGTGATATAATCGTCGCCCCCCAGCGACAAGCCGCGAATCTTATCCGTTTCTGCCTGCCGCGCACTGAGAAAAAGAATCGGGCAAATCACCTCGTCACGAATCGCCTGGCACACTTCAAATCCATTCATTTCCGGCATCATGATGTCCAAAAGAATCAAATCCGGCTGGTGCTGCCGCGCCAGCTTCACGCCCTGCCTGCCATTGTCAGCGATAAACACCTCGTGACCATTCGTGCGCAGCTTTTTCTCCAAAAGAGCCAATAAATCGCGCTCATCGTCAATGATCAAAATGGTGCCCATGCTTCCGTCCTCCTTCTTTATTCACCTCTATGTCGCCCTTCCCAGCGAGAAAACCACCACACACTGGCTGCTGTTACCACAATACCACCGAGTAGCGCCAATAGGCAAGCCAAAGTGCTTTGCGACGACAAGCTTGCCAACTGCTCCGCATTCAGCTGCGCAGCCTGCAGCACACTATGTATCATCGCCAAACGCAGCGGCCACGCCCACGGAACAAAGGGCCAAATGCCATCGCCCAGCAAGGTGCCGCCAATCAAGGCTGCCACCAGCACCCCACCGATGCCAACCCCCACGGAAACACCCAAGCCTGCTGCAAAAGCCAGCCAAAGATGCAATGCGGCAAGCGGCAGAATAGCCAGCCAGCACACAATGGCTGCACGCACATAAAAGTCAAGGAGCGTGTTTTCATAGCCGCCAAGCCACAATCCGCCGCAAAATACCAGCGTCGCCAACAAGGTTGCCGCCGCCAGCAGCAAAATCAACATCAGCAGCTTCCCAAAATACAGCTGCACCCGTGGCTTTGCCGACAGCAAAAAGCCCGTAAAAGCACCTGCCCCTTCTTCTTCAGCCGCCAGTTGCCCGGCGGCAATGGCAGTCAGAAACGGCAGCACCAGCGATGCCCAGCAGGAAAAAAATCCAGAAAAAGCGCTCGCGGCAGATATCCAAGGCCTCCCTACCACATACCACGCCAGCACCAGTCCCATCAATGCAGGCAACAGCACCACCAGCCATCGCAATGCCGAACGCTTCGTTTTCAGCCATTCTGCCCACAACAGCTTCCTCATCGTACCTCTCTCCTTGCAAACCATTGCGCTGTGAAAAACGTCAACACAATAAACACAGCCAGCGACACACCCAGTCCTACTGGAATCACCCCAGCATCAAACAGCGGCGAACCCTGCGGCAAAATGGTGCCGTTGGGATGCACTCCGATCACGGGACACATCAACCGCGTCGCCCAACTCCAGGGACAATACAGCCACAACTTCGTCGGTGCCAGCAGCACCCCCGCTGCAGCACCAAAAATACCAATTGCCAAACTCAGCAACATCCCGCCCCAGGTTGCCATCCATAGCATCAGTGGAATCAAGGCCCATGTTGTCACCCAGCATAACAGCGCTGCCACAGCCACCACCTGCACCGGCGGCACATCGCCCTGCAGCACGCCGCAGACCAGATCACCTGCCACCAGCACCAGCGACGACAGCGCACTCACCACCATCATACCGCCGATCTTGCCCAGCCAAATGCGCTGCGGCGCGCCCGCTTCGGCTTTCAACGCCCGATACGCCCCTGCCTTCCGCTCCTGACCAGCCACCATGCCTGCGAACAAGCCATAGCCCAGCGGCAAAAATGTCACCGGCCACCAGTTGAACGACAGCACCAAGATGCCATTCCAATTGTACGCCATCGGCAGCAGATAGGTGGTCACCAGCGAATACACTGCAAAGAACAATGGGATGCACACCACCAGCTTCACCATAAAGGTGCGCCGATATTTCAATAATTCTGCACGCAGCACCTGCATCATCCTCGCCCTCCCTTCACCGTCTCTACAAAAAACTGCTCCAGATTCTTTCCCTGCGGCGGCTTTCCTTGATACAGCAGACTGCCATTCGCAATGATGCCAATGTCATCCACCACTTGCTGCACCTCGGAAAGAATGTGGCTTGACAAGATCACCGTCATCCCCTGCGCCGCAAAGGATGCAATCAACGCCCGCATCTCCTGAATGCCAAACGGGTCCAGCCCGTTCGTCGGCTCATCCAACACCAACAGCGACGGCGCGTTGAGCAGTGCGATGGCAATGCCCAGCCGCTGCTTCATGCCCAACGAAAACTGCCCAGCCCGCTTGCGTCCAGTATCCTGCAAATCCACCAGCGCCAGCACCTCACCAATGCGTGAAGCCGGCAAGCCCAACATGCGCGTGTGCACCCGCAGATTTTCCTGCGCCGTCAGGTTGCCATACAGCGCAGGCCCTTCAATCAATGCACCCATCTCCGCCAAGCATGCGCGTCGCCACGGGGCACCAGAAAATAAAATTTCACCCTCCATCGGCCGCAAAAGTCCCATCAGCAGCTTCAGCGTCGTCGACTTGCCAGCTCCATTCGGCCCTAATAAGCCATACACTGAACCGCGCCGCACCGCCAGCGACACATCCTCAATCCCTCGTTGTCGGCCAAAGCGCTTGGTCAAATGCCGCGTTTCTAAAATATAGTCTGCCATGATGCTCATCCTTTCTTGTTGGTGTCTTCTTTATGAATCAAGCATACCAACCAAAACTCAAGATTTACCCAAGAAAAAACAGTTTGAATGCTCATGATCTCTAAGCATCCAAACTGTAGAATATTTTTCGATTTTCAGGCATTTTCCTGCCCTTCTTTTTGAACTTTCACCCAGGCAAATATTAGCGCTGCCACCATCAGCAACGAGGAAACTCCGAATGCCACATGAATGCCCATAAGCGAATTTGCCGCCTGTTCCACTACGGTGTACACCGACACAAAAACCGCGGTCCCAACGGAACCAGCAATCTGACGTAAGGTATTGAACAAGGCATTGGCATGAGGAATGATGTCCCCTTCAAAATCAGACATGCTCCACGTAGTAACCGGCATTTGAACAATGTTAATGCCAAACAATCGAACCGAATACATTAAAAGAATGTACCAGGTCGCTGTATGTTCATAAAACGTCAAATACGACGCACTCCCAATCAGCAAAAGCAGCAGCCCCCATAAAATAACAGGGCGTCCACCTTTTTTGTCAAAGATCATCCCTACCACAGGATTGATCAAAGCAGAAAGCACGGCTGCCGGAAACATCACCATCGCCGACATAAACACACTATACCCACGAATCTCCTGCAAATAAATGGGGGTCAACACACTGCCAAAAAGAAGCGCCGCATTGATCAACATGCAAAGAATCACGCCAATCACAAATTTTTTATTGGTCATGGTTTCAAAGCGTAATAATGGTGTGCTTAATCTACGTTGACGTTTAATAAAGGCATAAATCACCACACCGCCTATCAATAGCGGCCCATAAACCTGCATGGATTGCCAGCCAAAACTTCCTACTGCACTAAAACCATACAGCAAACTTCCAAAACCAATGGTTGACAGGACAACCGACATTCTGTCAAGTTCCACTGAATGAGTCTCGCCTATGTCAGGCATAACAAACATACAAATAAGAATGTTCACCACTATGAATGGCACAAGACCCAAAAATACGACGTTCCAATTGTAAAGGTCAATGATGAATCCCGCAATCGAAGGCCCAATTGCCGGCGCAATGCTAAATACCACACCAATTGTCCCCATGGCTTTTCCGCGCATCGTTTGTGGATACATCATCAGCACAGAG
The DNA here is from genome assembly GCA_937976375.1 of uncultured Peptococcaceae bacterium. Lineage (GTDB taxonomy): Bacteria > Bacillota > Peptococcia > Peptococcales > Peptococcaceae > UMGS1590. The sequence continues at coordinate 65,728 of CALJRU010000018.1, forward strand.
CCAGAGAGTAACGGCATTAATACACCAAAGCTGAGCGCTTGTAAAATGCGGGCAACGAGCAATAATACAAAAGAATGCCCAATCCCTGCAAAAAACGTTCCAAGGCAAAATATTGACATTGCCCCAATGTACAACTGTTTAGCACGAAACCGAGCCATTAAATAAGGCGTGCAAGGGATCATGATGCCATTCACCAACAAAAATATTGTCGTCAGCCATTGAGCCGCAGACGCATTAATCTGTAAATCAGACATCATGCTTGGTATTGCCGGTCCTAATATTGTTTGATTGATCGAACCCAAAAAACAGCCTGCCGTCATCAGATATATGGTTGTTTTTTCTCGCCGGGTTATTTCTTTTTCCATGATAACCACCTTCCATATATTCGATCACCATCGTTCTCTTTTATAGTAAAGGCTCATAAATTATTTTCGTTCCATGCTCTGGAGCGGAAATAATTCATGAGCCTTCTAGTTAACCTTTTGCCACAGAATACTCTCCATTAAATATGCCACTGAGTCGAATAATATCCGAGTAAATTTTCTAGCGCTTTTTCTCCCGTTATACTGTTTTTTAGTTCACACATCTCGGTTGCACCAATAACAGAAGGGCACGCACAAATAGCATCAATGATCTGCCAATACTCATCATCCATCCAGCGTTCCAGTTGTTTCAAGTATTTTTTTCGTTCCTCAGCCATATTTGGCATTTGATCATAGTAGAATGTTTCACGAATAATCGGCGTGCAATAACTGCCTTGGCACATCAGTGCATTATGCCTTTTATAGGCTTCGCTTTCATACGCATTGCAATAATAACGAACCGTTCCGTCTTTTGTCCGATAAGAAAATGCATAAAGCGTCCGTTGAATGTCCTTTTTGATCACCACATCGTCCGCCATTTGTAAATAACGGTCTTCGACCCAGTCATGAAAAGCATCATACGATTCATGCGTTATTTTCTTTTGTTGAAAGGCAAGAAGCGCAAGACCTTCCGCCAATTCAATCAATTTCTGATCGAAGCAAGCAATCATGGTGTGCTGCAGCTGTGCGAGAATCGGCTTTGCCGAATCATTAGGAGGTGTTTGAGCGAGTGTATTGAACTTACTCAAAACATCTTGCGGATAGAGTTGCTGCATACGTTGCGCCAACTGTAATTTGCTGATGTTCGCATACTCGTCTTGCAAGCCAGAAGGAACCAGCACGCGATTCAACCATTCAACCACCGGAGTCGTACAAATGCCTTCCAATAAACGCGCCTGCGCAAAACGACTAACCTCCACCAACTGATCGCCAATATGGTAATACCGCTGACCATCACGAAGGTAACAACAACCATATACAATAAATTCCTGTTCAAATTTTCCAAGTTCTGCCCATTTTGCAATATCCTGACTAACCTTTAAATCTCGGAACGCAACCATCTGCTCACCTCCTACAACACGCGCAAATCCATGCGGCCATCTGCCAGGTGACCAACATACAACGGAGTTTCTAATGATCGGCTCAAGCGTTCTGTCGACATAATTTCTTTGACCGTTCCACGATCAACAATTTTCCCATGCGACAAAATCAAGCCCTTATCAAAGACAGGCAGAATTTCTTCCGGATAGTGCGTCACATAGATAATCGTTTTGTTCGAGCTCTCGGCCATCTCTGAAATTTTTCTCAACAACATCTCTCGTGCAACAACGTCCAGACCTGTCCCTGGTTCATCCAATACTAAAATATCGGGATCCGTCATCATCGCCCGTGCAATCAACACATTTTGACGTTCCCCTTTTGACAACATAGAAAATGGAAAATCATGCTTTCGCTCCAAATGCCATTCTTTCAACAGCGCTTTGGCATGAATAACATCTTCCGCAGTGACCGAACCATCAATGCCAAATCCGCCGGTTAACCCTGAAAGAACAATCGTCAAAATGGATTCATGGGTGTAATATTTATCAAAATACGAGCTGCTGATCCACCCCATCCGTTTACGAATGGCCAAAATGTTTTCATCATTATATGTTTCACCAAATACATGCAGGCTTCCTGACGTAGGCATCTTAAATCCTGAAACAATGGATAACAGCGTTGTTTTTCCGCTTCCATTCAAGCCAAAAACAATCCACTTTTCGCCTTCGCCCACTTCCCAGTTGATGTCCTTCAATAAAAACCTGTTCCCAGCCTGGCAGCAGAGATGGTCTGTTTGAATCACAGTTTTCATGGCGTCACCTTCTCATTATTCGCCGACAATTCGTCAACCTCTGCATCCGACAAAGTAACACCACTGCTTAATTGTTCCTTATCAATATGTACAGGAACTTTAAAGCCATCTTGGTCCATAAAACCTAAAAATTTATTTTGCCAGCTTAAAATATCACAAATTTTAGCAATGGTCATTTGTTTCGTTTGGGCATTTTCATCCAAGTAGGTGTACCAATTGAAGTCATAATGTTCCACAAAATATTTTGCACTCTGGTAAATTTCAGGCTCAGTGCCATATTCTATACGCTCACAATTGGTGCAAAAAATCTCAATACGCGCATCTTCAAAATTATTAAAGGTGATGCGTTTAATTTCTAGCGGACTTCCACAATATCGACAGCAACACCGTTCAACTCTTCCCGTCAATTCTTTCACACGCCGACTATTATTAAATTGACTCAACATAATATATCACCTCTAAAAAAGGCAACACCTTAACGGTGTTGCCCACATATCTCCATCAATTTAGAAAAGGATTCTACTTAACGGAATTCCAATTACAAGGAAAACAACTACCATACCAACGCAAGCAACAAAACCATATTTGTAAATGTCATTTGCTTTTACCCATTGACTGTTACCAAATAATAAAGATGCAAACGGAGAAGCAGCAGGTGTTAAATAAGCAATATGAATACTAATCAGCAACATCGCAATCAATGGCATTGGATCAAAACCCATACTCATACCAAAGCTATAAATTACTGGAGTAAACATTAATCCAACGGTAGTATTTGCCATAAAATTCGTCAAAACTACAGCCACAATACAAATAACAATGCACATAAACACAGCACCTTTACCAGCAAAGACCGGACTCAATAAAGCCAAGATGGATTCCGATACGCCAGTTTCTGTCGTCATCATAATTGTAGAAAGAGAAAGCAAAGCCCCAGATAGAACTACAGTATCCCAAACTACCCCTTGAGTTGCAGCAGTTGGAAAATCTAAAATTGCTTTTCCATCAATATTGGTAATTGCCATCAATGATAAAATCAAGATAATTGGTATTGTACTCCCAAATGTTGCAAAATATTGCCCCAATGCACTTTGAGTTGGAGTAAAACCAATTCCACAATATACAACCAATACTAAAACAACATAAAGCATAGTTACTTTTTGTCGTTTATTTAGAATAAGATTTTCTTTCTTAACCACTGAATCATCTATGGTGGACATCATCGATAAATCTATCTTAAAAACATATTTACATAGAATAATATATCCCGCGATAACAATCATCCACATAATGAAACTAAATGCAGCGTAAATGCCAAAATTTAAGCTGAGACTTCCATTTGATATTTGCATCAATAATGCATTAACAAACAATGGATTTCCTCGGAACAGCCAAGTTGAAGAACTTGCCAAACCACCGATGGCAATCCCCATAAACATAACAGTTGGATACTTTGTAAATGGTTTGATGTCATACATCTTACATACCGAAATCAGAATACCCCAAAACACAATCATTGCCGGAAAACTTGAGCCAATTGCCCCGGTAAACATTGTCCCGATAATCATCATATACGAAAAAAACCAAGGACGACCTTTTACAACTTTTCTTGTAATCATCCAAGTTGCAAGAAATTCAGTAATTTTATTCTGCTCCAAAACCGCAACAAAAACAAAGAAGAACACCATTAACATAATGGAATCACTACCTAAACCGGTCGATAAAATTGTTGCGACTGGTGCAACACCTAATACAGCCATTGCAACCATCCCTAATAGACATGGCCAGGCAGGCGCACAAAATGTAACCCCATAAATTGTCCCAATGAGTATTCCTAAAATCTTCATCCCATTTACAGTTAAAGCCGAAACCGGTGGAATAAATCCTACCCCAAACATAATAATTATTGTAATAAGCGCATGTAGCGTTTGAGGAAAACGACTTGTTTTTTCACTCATGGTAAGCCCTCCCTTTGGGTTCCCCTAGAAATATGCTAAATGTGGATATATGATTTTTCTTTCATATATCCACATTTATATTAATTCACAGAAATATTACTCGATAATCTGATAAACTGGTGCCCCTTCACATTGAGCAGGCATTCTTACATCAAGTAAAGTCGCAATGGTAGGGGTGACGTCAACCTGGCGAATCACACGATCCGTCTTAACACCACTCTTAATACCAGAACCTGCTGCAACAAAAATTGGAGATACAGAAGTGTGATGACCACCATGGTCTTTCTTTGTTGTCCAGGAATCTCCATGCACACGATGGAAGCCATCTTCCAAGAAGTATACAATATCGCCAAAGCCTTCCTGGCCACAACCGAATACAATGGCATCGCAATTACGTACAGCCAAAGAAATAATACGACGTCCAGTCTTTGGATCACGGTAGTTATACAGGGCATCGATGATTTCTTCTTCTAACTGATACTGATCTTCAGGTTCTACGATTCCATGAGGATCTCTGCCTTTAATATTCAGGAAAATATGGTTGGTACCTGTCGCAACCGCTCTTGTTTTACTCCAATCGATTTCCTTCAGAATGTTGCCATCTTCGTCACGCTTGAGAATGGTGTATCCCAGTTCATCCATAATCTTGGCGTTGACACCAAATGCATCCCCCATCAAAGCTGGGCCTTCTTCATTGGTATCACAAATCAAACCATGGTCAGAAGTCAAAATGATGGTCCAACCTTCATCCAAATAGTCAAGGAATTGAGCAATATAGCGGTCGGTTTGACGATAGGTTTCAGCCATTAATTCCTGGTTATCTTCCACATCTTCTGGATTCGTATGAACGTTATTTGCTCCATGAGGCCAAATGTTATGACCAATGCCATCCACATTATGAAGGTGTGAAAAAATGACATCGTACCGATCGTTATCGATGAAATACTTCAGACATGCAGCCTGCCAATTGTTATACTGTTCCCATGTTGGAAGCATAAGCAATTCTGAGAAGTATTTATTTTTTCCACCTAAACCGCTGTTAAAACTCCAATAGCCAACATTTTCAACGATTTCCTTATGCAAGGATTTTGGATGCCATGCCGCATCATCACTAATGTCATTGGCACGGTTAATCCAGAAATTAATGGTACTATAGTCTTCATTATGGTAAATATATCTAATCGAGCGAACACAACTCAACCTTGTACCATCTTCTTGAATAACTTCATCAAGAAAGAATGGACTATCTTCCTGATACTTTGCTACCGCAATTGGTTCTTCTGCTTTCTTATTGCGATACATAGCAACTGTATCGTATTCACCATTTTCATTTCTCAATAACAGGCATGGTCTACGAACTCGGCCATCACAGCAAAGAACAATAAATTCTTTCGCTCCTTCAGGAGCATTCACCCAACCTTCTGCATCTTTTAATGGAGACTGCGCCGTATTGAATGGCATATTTTCAATCGAAAACTCTCCATCTTCCAAAGACAACATAATATTCTCTACACTGGCTCCTGCATTCTGGCAAGCATCCGCTGCTGCGTCCGCACCGGCAGACCCCGCATTTTCATCCTTAATATCTACGTCCTCAATAATACATCCAGCACCAGTATTAGCGTGTCCTGCCTTAGGTAAAAACGCAGGTGTTTCAACTTTTATTGAAGCAGTTACAAGAACTTCATCATCTCTCATTCCTGTACCAAATCCTACAAAGCCAGGTTGAACACCATCGACAACTGCAAGATTTGGACTATCTGAAGTTGGAGGCCAAGAACTGCCAGGCCAATGCCACACCAATGTTCTCAATCCAGCCTCTGCTGTGCAATTCCATAAAGACTCCGCCTTACAGGTTGTAGAATCCAGTGCATATACCAGCTTTGTGCGATCAACTGGATCAATATTCCAGAAACCAGTAATTCCATGCGTAGATGCATAAGCACCAGTAGAAAGCGTTGTCCACATAGGTGGCGTAATCGTTGGCATTCCGCCAATTAAAACCAAATCATCACGGCATGCGCCTCGATCTACCAATTTTTTAATGGCTGGCAATTCGCCCTTATCCATCAAATGTTTCGTCAGTCTAGGGTCCATCCCGTCAATACCAAGAACAATCAGTTTTTCAGTTTTTCTTGCCATTTTCTTTCGCTCCTTCACGTTTCATAAAACAAACTTAAACAAACTTATGTGTTCCATTCATCTTATATTCATGATATACTGGATGTGTTGTTCTGCGAATAAGTTCATTTTTTTCGAAATTTTCTCAGCTGTAAAAAAAAATTCAGCACTTCTGTAAGGAGTTATGACTTATGAACACCAATCAATTGGAATACCTTATTGAAATCAGTAAGAATGTCTCCATGTCCGCTGCCAGTGAGAAACTTCATATGACACCACAGGCTCTCAATACTTCAATAAAAAAGCTTGAGGACGAATTGGGTTTTCCTCTTCTTAATCGTTCTTTTAAAGGAACATCCCTAACAGCAGATGGTGAATGGTTGGTCAACGAAGCAATCATTTTTTTATCCAAAATTGAAGAGCGTATCCACTATCACCAATTAAACAATTCATCTTCTCCGCGCACAGGTGAACTGGATGTTTACATCAATTATTCCGGCATCAATAATAATATTTTAGGACAATTAATCTGTTCTCTTCTTCTTGAGGAACCCGAACTAACCATAAATCTTCAAGAAACATCAAAGAAAACCGTCATTGAAAAGGTGGAAACAAGCGAAGCCTCTTTTGGATTCATTTTTAAAACAGAATTCAATGATGCAGTAACTGATGATTTACCAACTAACATAATATTTGAACCGTTATTTGAAGGAAAATTGGTGTTGTTAACCTCTCCAGATTCCAAGTGTGGAAAATATAATAGCATTACCTTAAAAAAAGCTGCGCAATATCCAACAACCAGTTACAATCCTCATCCAGAGCCCCAAGCTTTAATTGATCATTTCTTCAGTGATATTTTGCATTTAAATGTTGATTTTTCCACTGAAACAAACTATTCAGTATATCGAGAAAAAATCCTTCGTGGTCTTGCAAACTCTTTTAACATCCAATTTGTTTTTGATCCATATCCAACAAATTATTCTGAAGGAATGAAAATCTTGCAAATCCGTGAAGATATTAAAATGTATTTTGGATACATTTATAAAAAAGGAATTGACTGGTCTGAAAACGAAAAATATTTCATGGATCGGTTAAATAACCTCATACAAACGCTAAATATTCAAAAATAATGTTCCATTCAGCAAAAAAGCTGCTCGATTTCTCGAGCAGCTTTTTCTTGTCTTATTCAATTATTCTTCTTCGGCGTTCTTATCATGAATAGCAGCGATCGCTGCTTCTGGATTTGTCACTTCATACAGCAATCTGTAACCGCCGACTTTTTCGTCGTACCCTTCGACGGTACAAGTATGCTGACCATCAGCTTCCCAGATTTCCACGGAAAATGCGAAAGGATGCCCTGCAATGGCACTCTTTGCACGCCAGCCTGTGATGTATTTATCGAACTGTGAGCTGTGGCCCCATTTCCCATTGGTGCAGTATGCATCGAGGAAGTCTTTCATCCAGCTGTTATCAATCGTGACGGATGGCCAGGTGGATTTGTCTCTGTTGTCGAAAATTTTCTCTCCGTCCAGACTAATTTCCGCAACGCGACCATCGGTTTCATAGAACATTTTCACATCAACGCCTATTTCCTGCAGGAAAAGGTCGACCGCTTTCAGCTCTCTGGCTGCGGTAAGCTCTTCAAAGGTGTTCTGCGCGTTTGCAATGTTCCAGTTTTTCAGGCGTGCCAAGCGTTTCAGAGCATCCACCATAGCGTTTTGTTCTATCATTTTTAATTCCTCCTATCCTAATGATGACGCTACAAATCGTTATGCATATAGTATATCGCACTCATGGATAAAGTACAATAATCATATGTATAGGAGAGCCGCTTTTTTCAAAAAAATCTTTATTTTATTTACAATATAAAACAAGACCTCTCAACAGATATGAGAGGTCTTGCTAAATCGTTATTAAGCGTTCTCGGTCGATTCACCCTCTGGTTTTTCCGGCTGCAAATCACCTTCTGGCTTTGCCGGTTCACCGTTTTCATCCAGCTGACCATCCTGTTGATCCTCCGGCAGCACCTCTTCTGCACGAAGGAAACGTAAAAGGATAGCCGCCGCCTGGGCACGAGTCGTCGAGCCTTGTGGCACCAAGGTACTGGTGGTCATGCCATTAATGTAGCCTTTGTCGGTTGCCCAAAGCATGACCTGATCAAAGCCATCGCTCAAACTGCCGACATCGCTGTATGCATCAAGGCTTGCACCGTCTGTAATGGTGGTGTCATAACCTTTATAAGCAGCATAACGATAAAGAATTGCCGCAAATTGTTCACGGGTCAGCACGTCCTCAGGTCCAAAGGTGGTGTCGCTGTAGCCACTGACGATGTTATTGGTCTTTGCCCAGGCCACCGCTTCTGCGTACCAGGCATCATCGGCAACATCGCTGAAACCGGCATCGCCAACTTCTGGTTCGTCTTCGAGGCGATAGAGGATGCTGACGAGCATAGCACGGTTGATGCTGAGTTCAGGTGAAAATGCATCGCTTGCCGTTCCTGTCATGAGCCCGGCTTCATAGATATCGGCAATGTCTTCATACGCCCAGTGGTCGCTGCTCACATCGGTAAATGGCAAACTGCTATCGCCGCCAGGAATTTCAGGTGGTTGGTTTCCGCCCATCGCATCGTCACCGCCGGTTGGTTCCTGAATGGTAACGTCTTCATTGCGTTCATTACCCGCGTTGCTGCCAAATGTGGTGGTGGTCACATACGTCAGGTCAAAATCGCTGCGATCAATCACCGTGCCATTCAAGGTGTTGTCTTCGTCGGTGCTGACGGTGGTGCCATAACTGCCTGTGACGGTAACGGTCACATCACTGTCACCTTCGACAATTGTTTCACCTTGCGCATTAACAATGTTTACAAGTGCACCATTTTCATCGACCACTTGGCCACCGTCTTCCACATAAAGGTTGCTGACGGTGGAATCCTCTGTAACGGTCCATGTGGAATCGCTGCTCACATTCATTGTAATTGGCGAATCATTGGTTTCCGTTGCATCGGCATTGTCGCTGATGCTGGTAGCGCCGGTATAACTGGAGCCATCCAGTAAATAGAAGTCCAGACTGGAGATGGTGTCCACATCAATGTTGCCCTTCAATTCCTGATCAAGGCCGGTGAAGGTAACGTCGGCCCCATTTTGTCCTGGTGTTCCCCAGTTGTTGGCATCGTTGCCAGCAATGGTCAACAGATTGGCTGCTTCGCTGTCAAAATCCAACTCTGTATTTTTCAACACCACGTTGGCAGCGGTGTTAGTCAGATAAAACATGCTACCTTCTTCAATCGCGCTGGAAAGGGTAGAATCTTCCACTTCAAACTCCGCCGTTTCACCAGTAGATGCTTCGGCATCGCCGGACGTGGACTGATAAATGATGACGCCATTGGCGACTGGATCGCTGGCGGTGGCCTTGGTTACTTCGCTGGTCAGCTCAGAATTCTTAATAAGGATGGTGTTCAGCCCTTCCATCCCCGCAATCTGGCTGCCGGTTGCCGTACCTGTGACGTTATCCACTTGCACATTGCCGGTGGAATAGAGCAATGGCGACCCACTGCCTGCGGTAAAAAGGGTAGAATTGGTCAGCGAAATGTTGCCGCCGCCACGGTCGGTGGCAAGGGCTGCACAATGATCTCCAGCAGTGGAAATAGCCATAAGGTTACCGATGACCGTGCCGCCATAGGTAGCATCCAAACCACGAGAATTGCTGGCTGATGTCACCACGGTATTGTTATTCGCGTATACCGTTGCACCGTCGGTGGCAAAAATGGCGTTGGAGCCCGTGCTGTCGGCAGTCAGTGCAGAATCGCTGACTTTGACAACCGACTCTTCATTAACACTCAGAATAATGGAATTGATGCCATAGAAATTACAATTGTCCCCGTTGGTATCGCTCCCACTTTTTTCGAGGCTGCCATTGGTAATTGTGAGCGATCCGCCATTCTGCGCCAGAGCAGCATTCTGATCGACGGTATCGGTGCTGATGGTTTCACCGTCCGAGGTGATTTCCTCGCCATCGGCCGTCAAAGCACCGGACAATTCGCCGGTATAGTCGTATTCCATGGTATCGGCACCACCTTCGCCAGGTTTGGCTGGTGGCTGTCCGCCCTCACCGCCAGGCTGTAAATCTCCTGGTGGTTTTTCCGGTGGTTGGTCCCCCGGTTCAACGTTTTCAACATTATTTGCAGTGCTTGTGTCTGCCAACGCTGCGCTTGGTACGACAGATGCCGCTGCCAAGGCCGCTAACAAGACAGAGGCCGTTATTTTTTTTGATGATGGAAATTTCACTGTAATAACTCCTTCCAATCTTTTGACGCTTTCAAATGACAGCTATATCTTAGCGCGCTGTTCTTAACCCTACCTTAAAAACGGAAAATGTTATTATTTCTTGAGAGATCTCTGCGGCCAACCGTAAGATATGCTATACTACCATCAATAAAGGGGGGGCTGTTCATGATCATCCACGCCAAAGACCAACCACAAGAAACATTGGAAAATTACAGCGGCGGCAGCGGCCGCATCACCTTTACCACACTTCTTCCCGATGAGGCCCTATTCAAAGAAGAAGCGCGCTTTTTCAAAGTCATGGCGTTCGCGCCAAATGCCAGCATTGGGGAACATCCTCATAGTGGCAACATCGCCCTGTACATTGTGCTGGCCGGTCACGGCATCGCGCTGGATGACGGCATTGCCAAAGACATTGCAGCCGGCGATGTGCTTTACACCACCGATAGCGGCTCCCATGGCATCCGTGACGCAGGCAACGGCGACCTTGTCGTATTGGCCTGTGTGCTGTTGGAAAATCGAATAAAATAATCACCCATGATTCAGACAAACATGCTATACTAATAACATACTTTAGGAGGTGCTCATTGATGATCATTCGTGACAACGAACAACAACGTGAAAACATTGAAGGCTACGCTGGCGGTCAAGGCATCCTTGAATTTACCACGCTCGTGCCAACCGAACTGCTGAAAGATGAAGCCAAACTTTTCAAAGTCATTCGCTTCCAGCCAGGTGCTGGCCTTGGTGAACATGCCCACGTTGACAACTATGAAATCTATTACATTCTTGGCGGCCATGGCATCGCTGTGGACGGTGGCGAAGAAGTAGCCGTTACCACCGGTGATGTGGTCTACACCGCCGATGGCGCTACCCACAGCATCCGCGATGCAGGCAACGGCGACCTCGTCATGTTGGCTTGTGTCATCTACGAAAACAAAGCCAACTAAGCAGGCATAAAAAATAGGAGAGCAATGTTTTATGAAGACATCGCTCTCCTATTTTTTATGCCTGTTTCAAATTTTCTTTACACGATTCCCTCTATTTCTATGCTGGGGTTTCTCATTCCTTTTTCCGGTGTCGGCAATGGCACGGCCATCATCGCCCTTACCATCTACGCCCTGCTGCCCATGGTACGCAGCACCCACACTGGGCTCAGCAGCATAGCGCCAGCACTTTTGGAAGCAGCCGTAGGCATGGGCAGCACACAGCGCCAACTTCTTTGGCGCATCAAGCTGCCACTAGCAATGCCTATCATTCTTTCTGGCATTCGCAGCATGGCGACCATGACCATTGCCCTCGCTGGGATTGCCTCTTTTATTGGTGCTGGCGGCCTTGGGGTGGCCATATACCGCGGCATCACCACCAACAACGCTGCGATGACACTTTGCGGCAGTTTACTGATCGCCTTTCTCGCCCTTATTATTGATGCGCTGCTTGGACTGCTTGAACGGCATATCAGCCATCGACATCATCGTCGCAAAGCACACCATCGCTGGCCTTTCGTCGCGTTAACTTTGCTTTTCCTTGTTGGAATTGGCACCATGCTCTTTCAATATCAAGAAAAAGACACCATCCACATTGCCACCAAACCTATGACAGAGCAAGCCATCCTCGGCGAAATGCTCGCCATGCTCATTGAACAAGATACCGACCTCACCGTCGAACTTACCCAAGGCGTCGGCGGCGGCACTGCCAATATTCAGCCAGCCATGGAAAAAGGAGAATTCGATCTCTATCCTGAATATACTGGCACAGCCTGGAATCAGGTGCTAAAGGAAAGCGACATCTACCATGAAGAACTGTTTCCCACTTTGCGCCAGGCTTACCTGAATGATTATGACATGGAATGGGTGGGCATGTATGGATTCAACAATACCTATGGCCTTGTTGTTCGCCAGGACATCGCCGACAAGTATCAACTCACTACCTATTCTGACCTGACTGCCATTGCCGACCAACTGGTTTTTGGTGCCGAATATGATTTCTTTGAACGTGCCGACGGCTATGATGCTCTCTGCAACACGTATGATCTGCATTTCGCCAAAACCATGGATCTTGACATTGGTCTTAAATATCAAGCGCTTGCCGAAGATGATATTGATGTCATGGTGGTCTTCACCACCGACGGCCAGCTGGCCGATGCCAATGCCAAGCTGCTTGAAGACGACAAACAGTTCTATCCATCCTATCTTTGTGGCAATGTTGTTCGCGGTGAGGTGCTGCGCCAGCATCCTGAACTGCGCAGCACATTAGAAAAGATCCAAAATCGCATCACCGACAACGATATGGCAGCCATGAACAACGCGGTTGAAAGCGAAGGTCGTGATCCCCGCGATGTGGCGGAAGATTTCCTACGTACCCAAAATCTGTTACACTAAGGAGAGAAACTCTCATGCAACCCATTATTACCTTCGAACATGTTCATAAAGCGTACGACGGCACCATTGTGCTTAATGACATCCATTTAAACATCGAACAAGGCGCCTTTGTGACCATTGTCGGTGCCTCTGGTGGCGGCAAAACCACCTTGCTGAAAATGGTCAATGGACTGCTCACGCCAGACAGCGGCAATGTCTATATCAAAGGTAAAAACATTCAGCAAATGAACCTGATCCAACTGCGGCGTCACATTGGCTACGCCATTCAAGGCAGCGTGCTTTTTCCTCTGACAGTTGCTGAAAATATTGCCTATGTCCCCTCTCTGCTCAACAAACACAACAGCGCACGCACGCGAGCAGCGGTTGACAAATGGTTGGACATCGTCGGTCTTGAGCGCAATCTGCTCGACCGTTATCCAACAGAATTATCCGGCGGCCAGCAACAGCGTGTCGGCATCGCCCGGGCGCTTGCTGCTTCACCAGAAATCTTGCTCATGGATGAGCCTTTTGGCGCCGTTGATGAAATCACACGCGCCAGCCTACAGCAAGAAATTGCACGCATTCACCAAGATACCGGCATCACCGTGCTCTTTGTCACCCATGATATTCGCGAAGCGTTGCATCTGGGCACGATGGTACTTGTCATGGCAAATGCAGCGGTTCAGCAATATGCCGCACCAGACGCTTTGCTGTCCACTCCTGCCAATGCATTCGTGCGTCAACTTGTACACAATGAGCGCAGCATCTGCCATCTGCCTGATGACTATCTCACTGACTGCGATTACAGTGGCGCTGCTCTCGCAGCCGCCAGAAAGGAGTTTTCACAATGACATCAAGTCCATCATCCAACATTGACCAACTGCGCATCGCCCTTGATAACGCAGACACCGTTCTCATCGGCGCTGGTGCCGGCTTGTCCGTGGCAGCAGGTTTCACCCTCACTGGACCGCGCTTCACGGAATCTTTTGCCGACTTCATTGAAAAGTATCACTTTCGCGATCTCTACAGCGCTGGTTTCCACCATTTTGACACCCTAGAAGAACAGTGGGCGTTTTGGAGTCGTCACATTTTTATTGACCGTTATGTGGACATTCCCAACGACACCTACCAGATGCTCTATGATCTTGTATCTAAAAAAGATTACTTTGTCATCACCACCAACGTCGACCACTGCTTCCAAAAAACAGGGTTTGATAAACAACGCCTTTTCTATACACAAGGCGACTATGGCCTCTGGCAATGCAGCGTGCCTTGTCACCAAAAAACTTATGACAACGAAGCCACCGTGCGTGAAATGGTCGCCCGCCAAAAAAACATGCGCGTTCCTTCCGAACTGATTCCACGCTGCCCAGTTTGCGGTGCGCCAATGACCATGAATTTGCGCTGTGATGACACCTTTGTTGAAGATGCAGGCTGGCACCAGGCAGCCAAGCGTTATCAGGATTTTTTGCGCGACCACGAAGAAGAGTCTATGCTTCTTCTGGAACTTGGGGTCGGCGGCAATACCCCTGCCATCATCAAATATCCATTCTGGCGCTTCGCCATGCAAAATCCGGAGATTACCTACGCCACCATCAGTCTGCAGGACGCTGTCTGCCCGCCACAAATCGACGAACAATCTATTTGCATCAGCGACGACATCAACACCGTTTTACATGCATTGCTGCCATCCACACAAAAAGAGAGGCGTCTATAATTGCTCAGCGCACCGACGGTTGTTGCTGCTACTGTGGGAAAATTAAAAAGCAGGAGCAAGGCTCCTGCTTTATTTTTCCAGACAAGGATGCGCTTACAATCTATTATTCATATATAGTGTCAAAAGTTCTTGACATCATTGGCATCATACTGTACGATAAAAATGTAAAAAGTATTTGACACTCCGAAGATAGAGAAAGGAGAATCATCATGTTTGACAGCATTCTGCTCATCCTATTTGTATGTTTCGTTGTTGCCCTTATCCTGCTGGATATTGCCATGGTGATTTCATTGGTGCGCAGTGGCGATGAGCGCCGCCAGTTGATGATCTGGAAAGCCAGCACCTTCACGCTCATTGGCACAGTGTGTGTCATGATCATTGATGTCGTCAAAATGTTCATCGATCCCTCCACCATCAGCAAACCATTTTCCCAGCTTGGCGCTACAGCCATCATTTATTTCTGCAGCTTACTCTATTACAAACGGAAACTAGGCGGTTGATATGGAAAATCGTATTCACGAACGACGTAAGGCCCTCGGCCTGTCTCAGCTGGAGCTCGCCAAACGCTGCGGTGTTTCCCGCCAAACCATCAACGCCATCGAAAACAACAAATACGATCCAACACTGGCACTTGCTTTTTCACTGGCAGCCACACTGGGTGTCACGGTGGACGAACTGTTCACGCCATCCTGATAGGCCTAAACCATTCTCTACCACCACTCAACCAAGGGTCGCTTGCACCATCAACACCCCCATGCTATGATGAAACAAGAATCATTACGGAGGTGTCCTTATGAACGAATCAACAAGCATCGGTGCACGCATCGCTGCACGCCGCAAACAGCTCGGCTTAACACAGCGTGAGCTGGCAGAGCAGATGGGCGTTACGGACAAAGCTGTCTCAAAGTGGGAGCGTGATCTTGCTCGGCCTGATGTTCAATCTCTGCCACATCTCGCTGATATTCTCGGCTTATCCATTGAAACACTAATGGATGACACCCCACCAGCAATGACACCTTCTAAAAAGAACGATGCTCCCAAAACACTTCGCCTTGTCTTTCGCGGTATTGCACTCGCCATGGGTATTGCCGTTGTTGTACTCAGCCATCTGCACGAACTGGATGGCCAATCAGCTGCCACCATGCTGGGCATCGGGCTGGCTTGTCTGGCACTCGATGCCTTACAAAATGAAAAAAACAAATAATACCATCTCCACCACAAAACATGCAGCTTCGTTTGTGGTGGAGATTTTTTTACTGAAAACCTGGCCTTTTCAAAAACTGTAACCGATTCGCCATCCTAAATACTTGACAAAGTCAATTATTTTCTATATAGTTGACTTTGTCAAATAAAAGGAGGACCTTTCATGAATCACGAATCGCTTGCCTTTATGATCGCCGTACTGCGAAAACATTTTGTCGCCTATTGCACGGAAAAGCTTGCTGAGCTCGACGTCACTTATGGACAGTTGTTTATCCTAATTGCTGTCGACAAGAAACCTGGCTGCGCGCCGAAGGAAATCGCAGCCTACCTAAAACTGGACGCCGGCCACCTCAACCGTACACTTGGCAAATTGATTGAAAAAGAACTCATCACCCAGAAAAAAAACAGCAATGATCGCCGTGCCAACATTCTTCATCTCACTGAAAAAGGCACACAGGTTGTCACCAAAAGCCGTCAACTGTTTCATGCCTGGGACGATGCAGTGCTGCACGATATCGACAAAGACAGCCGACAGGCATTGATGAATGTGATGAAAACCATCGTTACAACATTAAACCCATCCAATGGAGGTACAAACAATGAACCCATTAAATGATTTCATGAACCTGTTAACAGGAAAATTTGACAACGCCGAACAATACGAACACATGCAGCAGCAACACATTGATTTTCCTTTTGCTGAACATGTCAACACCATCTGCAACGATAAAATTGAGCATCTTCCAGAGAATTTCTCTGGTTATTTCATGGTCGAGGAAAGCTACTACACCTCTAATGGCAATACCCACGCAGCACCACATCTTTTTCTTTTCACCGAGGACAACGAGGATGTTTTGCTGACGTCCTATGATTTGCCAGAGGGCTTCGACAAAAACACTTTCACCTATGACAATCTCACAACCATCGACTACAACGCACTGAAACCTTCCGAGAAATTTACCCCTGCACGCTATGTCAAAAAAGACGGCGTTTGGGAAGGCGGCAGTGTCAGCATGTTCTCTCCTGTTCTCAAATTCACTTTATTCGAGCGCTTCTCCGAGGACTGCCTGGAAGTCACTGAAACAATGGAAGTCAATGGCAAGAAAACCTTTGGCTACGACGACCCTATTCTCTACAAAAGAACCACCAAGTAAATCCATCCCCACAGCAACGTTGCTGTTGGGATATTTTTCATTGTTTCTATCAATTCCGCCCACTCGCCTGACGGTAGAGTGACTTTTTTCCCAGGCTTCGTTACAATAAGCGCAGGAGGTGGTTGCTGTGCAACTCATGGATAATGAAAAGATTGGTCGATTCATCGCCACACGACGGAAAGCATTAGGAATGACACAAAAAGAACTGGGCGAACGGTTGTTTGTCTCTGACAAAACAGTGTCAAAATGGGAGCGTGGCGCCAGCCTGCCCAACGTGGCACTGCTGCAGCCGCTCGCTGAGGTGCTCGAAGTTGGTGTCAGCGACCTGTTGAACGGTGAATGTCAATTACAGGAAGCAAAAACCTCTGACGCAGCCATCTCAAATGCCTTAATATTGTCTCTGCAGGAAACGCATCTTCATGAACAGCGACACTGGCGGCTGCTTTTTGCGAGCGCTTTAATCGTTACTCTCTTAGAAGGCGCGCTCTTATTTTTCTTAACAGGCAGTTTCCAAAGCCTTTGGCCCTGTGGGCTGCTGCTCTTATTTGCCGCCTGGCTTTGCTTCTTCGCAAAGCCCTGGCTGCCTGCCTATTACGACAGCAACCCTATCCATTTTATTCAACAAGGGCCCTTCCGCATCAATATGGTCGGCCTTCGTTTTAACAACAGCAATTGGCCGCCGCTCCTGAATCTGTTCCGCTGGGCTTCCCTCCTTGCCGCGTTGCTTTATCCACTTGGACTGCTGGCCGCTGCTCTCTGGGCGCCGATTTCTTCAGTTCTGTTAAGAACACTCGCTCTGATTATGGTCTGCGGATTTTTGGTTGCTGTTTATGCTGTGGGCAAACACTATGAATAAGAAAAGCGCCGAACGTTTCAAACCGTTTGAGCTGTCCCCAAAAAGTTGGACACTATGAAAATTAAATAGTTTGGTTCTTTAA
>CALJRU010000019.1 GCA_937976375.1 uncultured Peptococcaceae bacterium
AATGGTACCAATGTTTACGTGTGGTTTTGTACGCTGATATTGTTCTTTTGCCATTGTTAAATTCCTCCTAAAAATCGGATGATTTATTACTTACCATTGCGCTTTGCGATGATTTCATCAGCAATGGATTTTGGAACTTCTTCAAAGTGGTCGGACTGCATGGTGTAAACACCACGGCCCTGAGTACGGGAACGCAGATCGGTTGCATAGCCAAACATTTCAGACAGTGGAACGAAACCACGGATAATCTGAGTGTTGTCAACTGCTTCCATACCTTCAATGCGGCCACGACGGGAGTTCAAGTCACCCATAACATCGCCCATGTATTCTTCTGGAACGGTGATTTCAATCTTCATCACAGGTTCGAGAAGGACTGGATCAGCCTTTACTGCGCAATTCTTGAATGCCATGGAACCGGCGATCTTAAATGCCATTTCAGAGGAGTCGACATCATGGTAAGACCCGTCAACGAGGGTAGCCTTAACGTCAACAACTTCATAACCGGCAACAACACCGTTTTCCATTGCTTCCTTAATACCTGCTTCGATAGGCCCAATGTATTCTTTTGGTACGGCACCGCCGACGATCTTGCTTTCGAACTGGAAGCCAGAACCTGGTTCAAGTGGTTCAAGATCGATGACTGCGTGACCATACTGACCACGACCACCGGACTGACGAACGAACTTACCTTCGCCATGAACAGCCTTGCGAATGGTTTCCTTGTAGGAAACGCGTGGCTTACCAACATTAGCTTCTACGTTGAATTCTCTCTTCAGACGATCAACGATGATATCGAGGTGAAGTTCACCCATACCAGCGATGATGGTCTGACCGGTTTCTTCATCGGTCCAAGCCTTGAAGGTTGGGTCTTCTTCAGCAAGCTTAGCAAGTGCGATACCCATCTTATCCTGGTCACCCTTGGATGCTGGTTCGATAGCGATGTTGATAACAGGATCTGGGAATTCCATGGATTCGAGAATGATTGGATTCTGTTCATCGCAGAGAGAGTCACCAGTACCTACATCTTTCAGACCAACAGCCGCAGCGATGTCACCTGCATAAACCTTGTCAACTTCCTTACGATGGTTAGCATGCATCATAACGATACGGCTAATACGTTCGCGTTTGCCCTTGGTAGCATTATAAATGTAGCTACCGCTTTCAAGAGTACCAGAATATACGCGGAAGAAGGTCAATTTCCCTACATATGGGTCGGTCATAACCTTGAATGCGAGTGCGGAGAATGGTTCATCATCGCTAGGATGGCGTTCAGCTTCTTCCCCATCTGGCAGAGTACCTTTGATAGAAGGAACGTCTACAGGAGATGGGCAGTAGTCAACGACTGCGTCAAGAAGGAACTGCACACCTTTATTCTTAAATGCGGAACCGCAGAGCACTGGAACAGTATCGTTCGCAATAGTAGCTTTACGGATTGCCTTCTTAATATCCTTAACCTCGAGATCGCCTTCCTCGAAGAATTTTTCCATAAGATTTTCATCAAGTTCAGCAACATCTTCGACGAGCATCTGACGATATTCATCAACGGTGTCCTTGAGATCTTCTGGAATTTCAATTTCTTCGTAGTTAACGAGTTCGGTACCTTCAAGGAACTTGTAAGCTTTCATTTCTACAAGGTCAACAACCCCAGAGAAATCTGCTTCTGCGCCAATTGGCACCTGCATGATAAGAGCATGTGCACCAAGGCGTTCCTTGATCTGGCGGCAAACGTTGAAATAGTTTGCACCAGTACGGTCCATCTTATTGACAAAAGCAATACGTGGAACGTTGTAACGTACAGCCTGACGCCATACGGTTTCGGATTGTGGCTGTACACCGGCAACAGCGCAGAATACTGCAACAGAACTATCCAATACACGCAAGGAACGTTCAACTTCGACGGTGAAGTCTACGTGCCCTGGGGTGTCAATGATGTTAATACGTTTACCCTTCCAGTGGGCTGTGGTTGCTGCAGATGTAATGGTAATCCCACGTTCTTGTTCCTGTTCCATCCAGTCCATGGTAGCAGCGCCATCATGAACTTCACCAATCTTATGAGAACGGCCGGTATAATACAGAATACGTTCTGTGGTGGTTGTCTTACCTGCATCGATATGCGCCATAATACCAATGTTACGAGTATTTTCGAGCGAATATTCTCTTGCCACTGATAATCCTCCTTTATAATAATAGTCGATATGTTAAGTAATTGATTACCAACGATAATGAGCGAAAGCCTTGTTGGCTTCTGCCATTCTGTGGGTTTCTTCTTTCTTCTTCACAGCGCCGCCAGTATTGTTGGCTGCATCCATGATTTCGTTAGCGAGACGTACATCCATGGTCTTTTCGCCGCGCTTGCGAGCGAAGGTTACCAACCAACGCAGACCAAGGGTCTGACGACGATCTGCACGTACTTCGATAGGTACCTGATAGTTTGCACCACCAACACGACGGGCTTTAACTTCAAGCACTGGCATGATGTTTTTCATAGCTTCTTCAAAAACATCAATGGCTTCATTTCCGGTTTTTTCAGCGATGATATCAAATGCGCTGTATACGATATGTTCAGCTACACCCTTTTTACCATCAAGCATGATCTGGTTGATCAGCTTGGTTACTTGCTTGCTGTTGTAAATTGGGTCAGCGAGTACTTCTCTCTTTGGAGCTCTAGCTTTTCTGGACATGAGTGCCTCCTTTCACTGTTTCCATCCTTATGATATTATTTTATCCCCTTAAATTACTTAGGGCGCTTGGTGCCATATTTAGAACGGGACTGTCTGCGGTCGTTAACGCCTGCTGCATCCAAGGTACCTCTTACGAGATGATAACGTACCCCTGGAAGGTCACGTACTCTCCCACCGCGTACCAGTACAACGCTGTGTTCCTGCAGGTTATGACCGATCCCTGGAATATAAACAGTTACTTCGGTGCCATTGGTCAAACGAACACGGGCAACTTTGCGAAGTGCAGAGTTAGGTTTCTTAGGGGTCGTGGTGTAAACTCTGGTGCAAAGACCTCTTTTTTGTGGGTTGCTCTGCAGTGCAGGAGTAGTAGATTTTTTACGACTGGACTGTCTTCCTTTGTTTACCAGCTGATTGATTGTTGGCATACTGCCACCTCCTTATAAAAATATGTTTTCGTCAGGACTGACTGCACGTTGATGCAAGATCGCAGCGGCAGTATCAAGATGATTTGTTTGTCTGACGACTCCCATGCTTGTGAACGGTAGGTTTCCCTGCATTCATCCGGGAACCTTCGACAAACACAATTAAGAATATATCATGCGAGACAACAATTGTCAATGCTTTTTTAAAAAATTTATATCAACGTTTCCCCGTGTGTCCATCTTTCAAAAATACCATTATGAAGCGCTTTCGGGGCAGAATATTATTATTAAGTTCATGTTAAAATTAAAAGAGCACAATCAAAATGATTGTGCTCTTTATTGACAGTTTTCATTCTATTTTTAAATGAATACCGGACGATCGTCCGGTATTCATTTAAAAATAGAA
>CALJRU010000020.1 GCA_937976375.1 uncultured Peptococcaceae bacterium
ATCACAGGTGTCGGGCTGCCACTGATGACCGTCTATGCAACACTGCGCAGTGGTGGTACCATTATGACATTGGCACGCTACGCCGGGCGTCCTTTTGGTCGTTTGCTGGGGCTCATTGTCGTGCTCTCCATCGGGCCAATGTTCGCCATTCCACGTACCGCTGCCACTACTTACGAAGTTGGGGTACATACCTTATTGCCAAATGTGCCAATCCAGGCCAGCTCTATTGTATTTTTCGTCATTGTTTGGGCATTGACCATCAACCGTTCCAAGGTTATTGATCGTCTCGGCAAATACCTCACGCCATTTCTTCTGCTGACACTTTTCGCCATCGTTGTGGCTGCTATTATTGCGCCAATTGGTGAACCAAGCGCTGCAGCAGAACCTGTCTACACCTTCTCTGGCGGCTTCACCGAAGGCTACCAGACCATGGATGCACTCGCAGCTTCTATGTTCGCAGGTGTTGCATTGTCCAACATTGTTGCCCGCGGCTACAACAACCGTGAAGAACAGCTTTCCATGAGCATTCGCTGCGGTGTCATTGCAGCCATCCTGCTTGGGCTCGTATACTGCGGGCTCACCTATGGCGGTGCCGGTTCAACTGGCGCATTCCCTGCTGACATTGACCGCTCCACCTTGCTCGTTCAAATGACTCAAGGGCTTTTGGGCAACATCGGTACCTACTGCCTGTCTGCAGCGGTTATCCTTGCCTGCCTGACTACAGCAGTCGGCCTCACTGTCACCACTGGTGAATACTTCAATGAATTATCAAATGGCAAGCTTTCCTATAAATTGGTTGTCACCCTCACCGTTATTGCAGCGCTGCTGATTTCTGTTCTCGGTGTTACAACCATCATCAATCTGGCTGTGCCATTCCTCAACATGGTTTATCCTGTACTCATGGCGCTCGTCATCTGCAACTGCTTGGATCGTTTTATTCCTAATAAGAACGCTTATATTGGCGCCCTTATTGGTGCTTTTCTCATCAGCTTCATCGATGGTCTCTCTGCAGTTGGCAGCCTCGGCATCTCCGCAGGCTGGATCGACAGTCTCCTGGCATTCAAAGCCACCTTGCCGCTGAATACTTTTGGCCTCGCATGGGTCATTCCAGCCATTGTTCTTGCTGTAATCTTCTCCTTCATCCCACGCCGCAAAAAAGATTCCGAAGAAGTGGTCTTTGAAATCTACGATGAAGGCAGAGAAGACTAAATATTGTATGACGCGTTCATAGGCCTCCTCTTATGGAGGTCTATTTTTTATTTTCATTGCATCAAAGCACCTTATCCATATCTTTCTCTTTAATTATCAGACTTTACATAGTCTTTTCATTTTTGTTTATATTTCCACTGATTTTCATCAATATTCTATGGTATAATAGATTATAAGCATGATTTCTTAAACATATTGCAAAGGGGATGGTACTATATGTTAAAGAAAATGGCGTTCTCGAAAGATGATCCTCTGCTGGCGATGAAGACGTCTGATCTTGGAAGTCAGCTTGGCGCTTTGCAGCGTGAGTTGAAGGATACGGATCGCAGCCTGCTGATTATTTTGTCTGGCTGGGAAGTTACCGGGAAAGGTCAGATCCTGAACGATTTGGTGCGTGAGTTGGACCCTCGCTACTATCATCTGTCTCAATTCGATGATGCAACAGAGGAAGACAATAAGCACCCAATGCTGTGGCGTTTTTTCCTGGCGTTTCCAACGCATGGTCGCGTGGGGATTTTTGACCATAGTTTTTACCGCGAGCTGCTGCATCATCCAGATATTTCAAATCTGGATTTTCTGCGTTCGGTACGTGATATTACCTTTACAGAACGATTGCTCACCAACGATGGCTGTCTGGTCATGAAGTTTTTCCTTGATCAAACAGAAAAACAAATGGCAGAAGCCTTAGATGCACTGAGCAAAGACAAAAACCGCAGCTTTCTCTTGGAAGACTTTGACAATTATCAGCTGAAACATTACAACAAATTTAACGCACATTTTGAACGCGTTCTTAATAACACAACCACGCTGTCCTGTCCATGGCGAGTCATCGATGCCTCCGACAAAAAGATGGCTTCAAAGCAAATTTTGGCGACATTGATTCGCTGTTTGGAATGGCATCTGGACAAACCTGCAGAGACTTGTGCGGAACCGCTGCCACCAGTGGTTTACAATCCATTGGCAAACGTGGACCTGAAGAAAACACTTCCAGATGAAGAATACCGCGCAAAGCTGCGCCCATTGCAGAAAGAAGCCGCGGCACTGCTCTACCAGCTCTATCTGCACCGCATTCCTGCTATTATCGTATTCGAAGGAACGGATGCATCCGGCAAAGGCGGCTGCATCAAACGCCTTACACGCCTGATGGACCCACGCACCTACAGTGTGGCAACAACAGCGGCACCAACAAAATACGAACTGGATCACCACTATCTGTGGCGTTTTTACCGCACATTCCCAACGCCTGGACATCTCACCATCTATGACCGCAGCTGGTATGGCCGTGTGATGGTCGAACGTATCGAGGGATTCACGTCCACGCAGCGTTGGCAGGAAGCCTACACTGAAATCAACGAAATGGAAGCCACGCTAGTAGAAGATGGCTATATTCTTCTGAAGTTCTTGTTGATCATTGATAAAGAAGAACAGCTGGCACGTTTCAAAGACCGTGAAAACACACCGGAAAAGCACTACAAGATCACCGATGAAGACTGGCGCAACCACGATAAGTTTGACGAATACGTGGAAGCCATGAACGATATGATCGTGCGTACATCAACCAGTGTCGCACCTTGGATTGTCATGCCAAGCATGGACAAGCGCTATGCGCGCATTCACGTGCTTGAACATTTTATCGACGCAGCACGCACCGCCTTTGAAAAGAGGGGCATCAAAGTAGACGTGCCAAAAGCGCTGATGGAAGAAACTGAGCACGATATTCATGCAGAAAATAAAGTGAAGACGAAACAGAAGGAAAAGAAAGCAGAGTCAAACGGAACACAACAAAAGGGGTAATGTGAAATGAAACAATTTGACGAGCAAAACACCGATGTTTCAACTGAAACGTCAACACTTGATGCCATTCTCATCGAAGGCAGCGAAAATGCCATCCTTCATGAAGAGGTCATCGTGCAGGAACCAGCGAAAGACGATTTGGAGGAAGTTGTCGCCACGCCTGAAGAAGATAGCACCACAGGAGATGCCATCTCCCCAATAGAAGACGACAAGAAAAAGAAGAAAAAAGGCAAAGACAAAAAGAAGGATAAGAAAAAGGATAAAAAGCACAAAAAGAGCAAAAAAGAGAAAGAAGATAAAAAAGCCAAAAAAGGCGATAAAAAAGATAAAGACAAAAAGGAAAACAAAGACAGCAAGAAAAAAGATAAAAAGAAGAAAGACGGCAAAAAAGATAAGAAAAAAGACAAACCTGCTGAAGCCGTTGAAGATTAAGACATCAAAGCCCCCATCCCTCGGGATGAGGGGCTTTTTTCTGTACAAGTTTTGCTCGATTCCCGCATTACAGCACAATGTGCTATAATAAACCCAACACCATTCAACAAAGGAGCATCCCTCATGCAACATTTCATCGAAAACACAGCTTTAATCTGCGAAGGCGGTGGCATGCGTGCTGCATACTCTGGCGGCATCGCCAGCATCTTCCTGGAACACGATATTTATTTCCCTTATATCACGGGCGTCAGTGCTGGTACTTCTATTGCCGTTTGCTACACGCTGCGCAACATTCCGCGTTTGCATCGGTGCTTTATTGATATTGCCGGCGACCCAAACTTCATTGGCGCCAAACATTTCCTGCGCGGCCATGGTTATTTCAATTCTCATTATATTTATGAAGAAGCCTTCTTTGACGACGACCATGCACAACACAGCTGGGATACGTTCTGCAACAGTCCATCCGAAGTGGTATTATCCGCATTTAACGCTGAAACCGGAAATTTACGCTATTGGCACAAAGCTGATATTCACAGCTATGGCGATCTTTGCCGGGTCTGCCGCGCCTCCAGCTCACTGCCAGTGGTCATGCCATCCACCTATATTGATGGCCAGGCTTATGTAGACGGCGGCGTGCGTGAAGGCTTTGTGCTGCAGCCCGCCATTGATGCAGGCATTGAACGCTTCGTCATCCTGCCAACCCACGTGCGCGGATTCCGCCGCGAACCATCGAAAAACATGGGTTTGACCAAGGCACTGTATCACAATTACCCAAAAGTTGTCGAAGCAATGGAAACCCGCGCTGACAATTATAACCGCCAGATGGATTTCATTGATCAGCTTGAGCAGGAAGGCCGCGCCCTTGTGCTTTATCCTGAAGAAATGCCAATTGACCGCACCGAACATGACACCACCAAGCTCGAAGACGCCTGGCAGAAAGGCCGCGCACAAGCGACACGCAACCTCGACCAATGGCTGGCTTGGATGGAACAATAATAATTGATACAACAAAAGAACCTGACGCAAAATGCGTCAGGTTCTTTTGTTGTTTACCATTGAAAGGCAATTGGATGAGAAATTGTTTCCAGCTGTCCATCGTTCATGGTCAGCACCGTTGCCAGATTCGTGCCAGTTTTCGAAACTGGTTTCAAGGCGGTGATGCCGGATTCTCCGTCGGCCATGGTCGTTTCAATGAAGTCACTTGGAAGGTATTGCAGCGCCTCGCCGTCCGAATGTGCATTGATGTTGGTCGTCGCATGCACTTCGCCTGTTTCAAGATCAAGCACGGGCAGTGCATATGGTGCGCCCATGCCCCACGCATCAAGGCCAATATGGTTATCATCAAGAACAATCGGATGGCCAAGACTGACCTCATGACCTGCAAACGGCGGCAAATCCGTATCAATCCGATACTTCCATTCGTCCTGCGCCAAATCGTATACCCAGAGTTCTTCTGGACCGATGGTCATATCCTGAATGAGTTCCGTCATGATCAAATAGTCGCCCGCAATAACCGGTCCAAGAAGGTTGTACCCCTGGGACAGGTTGCTGATTTTTTCGCTTTTCAGGTCATAGCAGAACACATCGCCGTAGCGGACTGTTTCGCCCCACTCATTATCCGGATCGTCCAATGTCTCCAGGTTCTCGGTCCTAGACCACACGGCCACACGATCTCCCAGCGCTACCTGCATGGTTGCGCCAAAGCCATCTTCGGCCGGGCTGCTGTCGAGCAATGTCTTCTCACCTGTATCAGAACGATAGAGCCACACCTCGACAGCATCGCTAGATGCATTCATGAGCAATGGTAAAATTCTTAGTACCTTCTGGCCGTTCTTCAATATATCGCTGATTTAAAATAAGCATTCCTCGAAATATATCATTTCCATCCCCGGCAAAAAATAATTGGCCAAAATTGTCAGCAGGCATTTCAACATAATTGATATACAATCCCATATCATAGGCAATGTCTTCGATGGGAAGAGCCATTGGCTCCATTAACGCATTTGGGCAGTGTTTCATCAAAAAAATTTCTGCTATTCTATCCAGATCTTTCTCACCAATATAAGGTATGATATCGTCTGTATCTTGTTCTAACAGATAAGCACTTTCCGAATACTCTTCTATACAATATATGTGCAAATTATACAATTTTTCGTCCAAACTGCTGGTAAGAAAAACTTTGTACCAGCATTCATGGCCATCAACAGAGATATTACGCAACCCCCATTGAGGATCTTCATAATGAATATCATAAAATAAGAAGCATTGAATAGCTACAGAAAAGCAAAGAGAAGCATTGCCGTTATCTTCGAAAAAAACATCTACAATTTTATAATCAAAGCCCGGCTCGCTTCCTGACCATACTAAATTTCTATCCCCTAAAGATTTTCCAATGGCTTCACAAACAATTCTATCCTCAAGAAGCTCGTAAAACATGCCTTTATAGTAATAATCTATATACGAAGCAAATTATCTACTAAATTGTGACATACATTTTCCCTTTCTAAGGTTTATCCGAAATCGCTATAACCCAATAACTTATATAATTTCTTCTAAATACTACTTAAAATACATGACCTTTGGCTACAATAAAACCTCTTCAAGTCCAAGAAAAAATCCATGTTCTAATAGTCATGCGCCACTGCTCGTTTAGTTTACAAAAATCTTTGCTTCATAAAATTCCAGATGAAACACGAGCATGCGTCCCTTTGTTGATTAAAAAATTTCTTTCAGTATGAGGCATGCCCATTTGTTATAGTTATTTTGATTATTTCCGAAATTCAAAAAAAGTCAAATATTTTCTAATATAAATTTCTGCCTTCACAAGTCATACCTCCTTAATAAAGGTTTATTAAACCAGACTAACCGAACGCAATATACATTGTTCTGCAGCCAACAATTTTACTCTTAATTTTTCATTAAAGTTTTGACGATATTTATATAGCTTAAAACCCTTTCTGTTGCTTGCCCTTTGGGACAAATTGCAATTGCTGTCTGTACAAACCTATCATCCATCGGTACGCAAGCTAAGGAGTCAGGATAAGTACTTGCTACATTCTCCAATGTGAACGAAATAGCATTTTCTTCCAGCAAATATTTCATCAATAATTGCCAGTCTGTAACTCTTGATACATGCAGTCGATTGCATTCATCTACTAATTCATGGTTAATGACATCCAGCACATATGTTCCTGAATAGTTGAAAAAGCACAGTAAATATCTTTTTATTTTATGTATATCCAATTGCTCACATCGTGCCAGAGGATGATCTTTTCTCATCAATGCTACGACGCGAAGGTCACACAAATAAAACGATTCAAACGATCGTCCTACCTGCGTACAGTACCATTTATCTGCTTCATTTAAAATACGAAAATGCGAAAGGAGACCTACATCTAAATTTTTATCGATCACACGCTTGACGATCTCTTCATTAAGAACTGCGCTAAAAAAGACACATTTGTTCCCTTGATTAGCTATTTCATAAAGGTTGTAACTTTTTCCCAATATTGATTCAAAAATACGTGTTGCACCTACTAATAACGCTTCTTCATTATCATCATCAAGTACAATCTTATTTTTCATCGCCTCATAACTTTGTACGATCTCTACAATATGCGGATAGCACCATTCTCCGAATGCAGTTAATGACACACCTTTCTTTGATCTATTAAATAAAGGCTGTCCTAGTTCCGCTTCCAATTTATCAATATTCGCACGCAGACTAGGTTGTTTTAGATATAGATTTTCTGCAGCTTTTGTAAAGCTTTTTGTTTTTACCGCTTCAATAACACAATAACATTGTTCTGTGCGCATAGACCCACCCCTTATGCTATTTGATTTTCTATAAATAAGTCATCATATTTATTTTACTCTCTTCTACATATTTGATAAACCACTAATATAAACGTCGCAAATCTATTTCAATAAAATAGGAGCGATAAGCGATACTATATTATTAATCTAAAAAGTATCACCCATTCACTCCATTTATGTTTTTATATCCACTTCTTATCCGTTATGATTGCATCATAACCATGAATCTTTAGTTTGTCCCCCATTTTGAGTACTCCTTTTTGTGCTAAAATGTATCCATTGTTGACATCTTTTACATAGGAATAAACGAATTTAACAACCCAACCTATTTCCTCTCCATCAATAAAGACAGGTTCACCAGGTCCACCAAGATGTCGCGAGCGGATATATACATCCGCTTCTGGCACTTCGAATCCAACCATTTCTCTTTCTGGACCAATTTCCTTGACCTTTAATAACGCATCTTTTCCAATAAAACTCTTGTCCCAGTTAATGTTCGTCTCTAATCCAACTTCAAAAGGATTTGTGTGAGCAAGATCCCTCATATAATAAAAACCACTTTCTGTGGGTAACGTCCACGCCATAATCTGGAAATCTGTAACCTGTCGTCCGCCATACTCCTGAGCTGTCGAACGTAATACTGATTCTACCACCTCCGTATCCGCACTATGGCAGTAAATTTCAAAGCCCCATTTTTCTCCTGTGAACCCTCCTCGATTGACGAATACTTCTTTATCTTTAATCATATTTTTCATAAAGCTAAAATATTTCAACTCATCGATTGGCATAGCCGTCAGAGACGCAACCATATTCTTAGATTTTGGGCCTTGAACAGCGAACATATTCCATTCATCCGTCACATTATTAAATTGTACATCGTATCCCACTTTATGACTTTCCAACCAGGTAAAAGTTTGTCTTAAAAAAAGCGTAGAGATCCAAAATTTATTTTCTTCTAATCTCATTACGATGACATCATCAACAATTTCTCCATCATCATTCAACATTGTTGTATAACGATCTTTGCCAACTTTAAGTGTTGCAATGTTATTAGGATAAATATAATCCAAGAATTTTGCAGCATCAGTTCCAGTTATTTCTAATAATTGATGGGTCCAGAAATACCATCCTACACTTTGACGCACCGCCATGTGTTCAGAACGTTTCATATCATCATATTTATACACATTTTTATACATATTGTTCCCTCCCCTTAACAGAATTTATCAATTTTCTTAGCAATCTTAATACGCACAAAATCATCTGTAGAATCTTCTTCCCATAAAGACCACTGTGCATTGACCATGGTTTTCACCATACCATACCAAAAATCGATATGGGCCTTTAGCATTTCTTGACAGCCACCAATTGAAAAGCCGGCGCGATCAATCTGATAAATACACTCATTTTCGTTAAAAGCTTCCACTGTATAGTCACACATTAGAGACTGCAGTTGCATTTCAATAAGACCACCAGCAAGACGTCCATCTTCACCAATTTCTTGGGAAACGCCCAGCCACTCGCGAGCCGCTTGAATAGCATATCGTTCACCAAACATCGCTTTTCCCGCAGCCTCACAGACGCAACGTAAAATATGATCTGCCATCTCTCTCGTAACAATTTCTCTCCGCACAGCTTCATCAATAGCAGGCAAGATGTATGTAGCAGCTGCAGTTGTGCGTTTTACCATATTTGCACTTGAGGAATCCAGTTCCTGGTTCGTCCCATTGGTAAAGGTGTAATTGCATTCTTCACGGAATACCATGGATTCTTTCACGCAGTCTTCTTCTTCGGTATATTTAATCTGTTCTGCAGTAGCAATTGGTCCAAAGCTTTCCCACAACTCATGTTCAGGCATCGGATATTTATCACGGTTTTCTGCAACAATACGGCAATGTCGATCACCGCATCCTTTTGCTTCTACCATGCAATATTCGATTGTTGGTCCTGGATATCTAGTTGCTGCCGAAGCATCTGCAGAGCCTTGTAAGGACATAGTTGTTGCTCTGCAAAGCTCAGATCCGACAATATCCCAATCACATACATCCAATTCTTTTTCTGCTCGATAAGTACCAAAGTCCTGACAACGACCACACATCAACAACGCGTCATCGCCTTGATCGCCAATCAAGCCACCAACGAATTGACCACACATAAATGGGTGAATATTCAGTAAATCATCACTATACTTGCTATACATCCCATAGGTTTTTACTAATCTCCCATACGCTTCTTCACACATTAGCTGCGCGCGATCTCTATAATCCGGAATGATAATACGTAACGCTTGCAAGCAAGCTGCACTAAGCACTGATTCAAACCGAGCTGCATAATGCATCGCATCTCGATAACAATACATCTTTTCCCACGGTGACTTAATCGCATAATACGATTTCAAGCCAGATCCACTACCGCTGTTCTGAGGCATTCTTTCGTCAATTTTCTTAGTCATATTATTTCATCTCCCTAAAATCTCTGTAAAATGGACGTCATGTTACATTACTTTAAATTGAGAGAGCTTCTCATCATATAGTTCAATGGTCAAACCATTTTCTTGCCATAGATATATATATCTATATCGTCCAACATCATCACTTTCTCCTTCGATCAAAGTTGTCGCTCCTAGTGACTCCATGCGTTTGATGGCTCTATCATATTCATCTACTATAACGCAAATATGCTGAAGACCTGGCTCATATTGATCGTAAAAATCCTTGTGAGAATTTACATCTCCTCCTGCAAATTGGATAAATTCAAATTCTAGGTCATTAACTTGAAGCATTGCAAGTTTTAAATAAGATAAAGTATTCTTACCCTTGTAAAAGAAAGCACTGCTTTTTGATAATCCCTCACAAAATCAGCAACCAATGATCACTGTTCTTTTGAGAGGGATGCATATCAAAAAAGCAGTGCCTCTGTTTATCTGTTATGCAATAATGGAAACCTCTATATTAATTACTAGGCTCATACTATTAAAATGGTTCGGTAAGAATCTGATAGATTGGTGCACCCTCACACTGTGCAGGTAGACGAACGCCAGCAAGAACACAGCAAGTAGGTGCAAGATCAACCTGACGAATCCAGCGATCGGTTTCTTCGCCTTCTTTAATGCCAGGACCTGCAGCAATAAAGATTGGAGACGATGAGGTATCTCCAGCACCGTAGGTCGTGGACAAACTATCCGTGTGATCATAGTTATAACCTTCTGCAACCCAAATGCAGATATCGCCAGCGGTTGGTCCGCCATAACCAAGGAGGATAGCATCTTTGTTACGCAATGCCATTGCAATGACGCGCTTACCGGTATCTGGATGCTTGTAGTTATACAGGTCAGTAATAATCTGTTCTTCAAGCTCATATTTGTCTTCTGGATCTACAATACCATGTGCTTCTCTGCCTTTTAGATTAATAAAGATATCATTACCCATGGACTGAATAGCTCTGGTCTTGGACCAGTCGATCTTACGGATTTTATTGCCGTTTTCGTCACGCTGGAGAACAGTGTAGCCAAGTTCTTCCATCAGGCCTACATTGACACCGCACATATCACCAATAGCCGGTGGGATATGATATGGAGCGACCTGAGCGTGGTCAGACGTAATCATGATGGTCCAACCTTCATCCAGATAACGGAGCAACGCACCAATATAACGGTCGCACTGCTGATACAGTCTCAACATCCAGCTCGCATAAACAGATTCATCATGCTGGTTAAACCCAATGTTATGCATATGACGAATGAAAGTGTGTTCAACAAAGTCAACAGAATGCAAATGGCTAAAGATGGCTTCAATCCCTTCACTTTCGATCATGTAATCGATCGTCTTAATATACCAATCAACAACATTATCCCAAACTTCGATCATTGCCTGTTGCGTGTCAATATCCTGAGTATAAATCTGGGACTGTGGAGGGAATGGGCCTACGTTTTCAAAGATTTCTGTCAGGAGGCGTTTTGGATGGAGGACGCCATCATAGTTGATATCCATTGCGGCAGACAGATAAAGTTTTAATTCGCTACCATCTTCGGCCAGGCCCATGAGTTTATAATGACGTGTTGCACGATAGGTCTTTTCTTCAAAGATAACATCATCAAGAATATTGTAAACCATCTTGCCGACATGAAGAACTGCGAGAGGCACGGTTTCTTTCTTATTTTTGTAAACCTGAACGGTATCATAGATACCATCTTTGTTCTTGATAATCAAGCCAAGACGTCGAATCAAGCCTCCGCAAAGCAGAATAGTAAACTCTTTGGCGTCTTCTGGAGCAGCAGCCCACCCATGAGCAGGTTTTATTGGAGAAACGGCATTGTTAAGGCTCTGATCAAAGTCACCTGCACGAGTACCAAAACCTTCACTATCATTCATAACGATGTTGATTGTGTCAATACCAGCCGCCTCGATCGCTTTTTGCTTGTCTTCATCATTATAAAGATCCAGCATCATCTTCATGCCGACAGCCGTATCAGTAGCCTGGAGCGTTTCTTCTGGCAGTTTGGTAATAACGCATGGCGCAACCGCATCTGTTACTTTTTTAGCAAGAAACGTTGGTGCTTCAAACTTCGTTTCACTTGCACCTACAAAGAGTTCAGTATCGACCTGCATAGCAGCAGAACCTACAGAACCTGGTGCAGAACCATCGATGACAAAAAGATTTTCGCTATCGCTGGTTGGAGGCCAAGCACCACCTGGCCAATGGAATACTAGGGTTTTAATACCAGCTTCAACAAAGCAATTCCACATTGGTTCTGCTTTTACCAAGCGAGAGTCTACGTTGTAAGAGGACTGATTGATTTTACCAGGAACGGTACGACTAAACTGCGTAATTCCATGTACACATGGGTTACAACCTGTTGCTAAGGTCGTCCATTGTGGTGGCGTAACCGTCGGCTGTGAACCAAGCATCACCAAGTCGTGACGCTGGCAACCACGTTCGATCAGTTTTTTAAAGTTTGGCATTTTCCCTTCATCAACATACTTGCGTGTAAGGCGTGGATCCAAACCGTCAACACCAAGAACCATGATTTTATTTGTACTTGCCTTTCTTTCCATGATTTGACATCTCCTTTACATCAAATAAAGCTTAAATATTTTTTTGGCTGTAGAAATTACTGCCATAATAACAACACTCATTAACCTGCAATAAGAATATATGGAATCAATACAACCATCAAAAGCAATGAGCCATAAAGCATCAATGGCCATGTCCATTTATACATTGTAGATGGCTTCAAAATCTTGTCGGCATGTAACAATGCACCTGGTAACGATGCAGCTGGTGTTAAGAAAGCAGCAAATACGCTTGAAAGTGCAATAATAATTGCTGCAGCAGTAATGTTTACTAGGAATCCATTGGTATACATAGCTGCAACAATATTAATCATAATGAAGCAAATGGCAATATTGTTAGCAACATTCGTCAAAACAATCGTAATTAATGCCAAAATGAATAAGAAGAGGAATTGACTCTTACCTGTAAAAAGCGGAATAAGGATACCGGAGAGCCATGCACTAATACCTGTTTCTTCGCTTGTCAGTACACTAGAAATTAACAGAGCAACAGCAATCAACATCAGCATGTCCCATTGGAAGGATGCTGCAGCATCTCTCATATCGAGCAAAGGTTTACCATCACTTGTTTTAAAGAGAATAACAAACAACCAAAGAATAACCATTAAGCCTAAAACACCAATTTGAGTATTGATAGTATTGAGAATAGGCACGCTGCTGGCAAGAATGCTCAGGATCACCATAATGACGATAAATGCTACGACTGACCAAATAGCCCAACTCTGTCTCTGCGTTAACTTTGCGTCACCTTTAACGTTAGGAAAAGCTTCTTCAACATTGACATCTGCGAGTTTTTCAAAAGAGCATCCGCAAAGTTTCATCAATAATGGGTAAGTGACCATCATCACAACGATGATCAGAATCATCAGCAACATATAAGGACCATACGGAATTTGCGTTTGTGTCAACTGCATCATTGTTCCGGCTGTCATAAGGCTCCAGCCCATGAATGGGAAAATACTCATCCCCATTTGGCCAGCCATCAGAGAACCTGCCAGGAAGAAGAAGTTGAACTTGTCACCTTTTTCATAACCGCACTTCATGAGCATATTGCTCATCAGGGGCATTAATGAGAAATAAAGGAACCAAACAATGCCACACAAGTTTCCAAGAATAAAGATCAGGAAGAAAATCTCCATAATCATAACAGGGCTTTTCTTCGCCAGTTTGCTATTTAACAGTTTTGCTACCGCCCAGTCACCTGCACCACTTTGCTGAATGGCTAAGAACGCAAGGATACCAATAAGCATCATCAATACTGTCGAATTGCTAAACATAGCAATCATTACGTCCTGAACAGTACCATAACCCGTTGTCGCCAGAAAGACAGCACCTGTTAAGCTTGGAATTAACAGATTAATAAAAGTCCATCCATAAATCAAACCAATAAAAATACCAAGAACCGCCATACCATATGCTGCAACGCCACCAGGACCAGGAATAAATCTAAACAATACCATAATGGCAATCATAACTATAAAATGAAGGTAAGTTTTGTCTTTCTTAACTTTCTTTGCTTCAGACATCATCAAACGCCTCCCTTTACTAAAGTCATTTTATTTTACATTCCACAAACTCCTATGATATTTCAATGCATTAATTTCTTTCTCTGTCCCGCTTTCATTTAGTTTATCCATCCACTTCTGATATTCATTGTGTGGAACAACAGAAGGGAGTGCATACAAGGCATCTAGATATTCGAAGAATCCAGGATTATAATATTGAATCATAATGTTTCTAAAATCATCACGTCCGTAATCCAATTCCCCATACGTTGCAGCATAATAATCTTTTCGAAGGATTGGTGTTACCAATTTACCTTCTGCTATTAATGTATTGCGTCGTTCAATCGTTTTTGTTTCAAAAGCATTCCTTACAAAATGAATCTGATCATTCTGTTTATAGGCAAATCCAGAATAGGTTCTCTTATAATAGTTGTATTCAAGAATATCTTCTTCCATCTTCCGATATTCATCGTCAATCCATGTTTGCCAATAGCTATATCCTTCTTGAGTCAGGTGCTTCATCGTCAAGGCTTCTAAAACCACACCTCTAAAAATCTCTAGTGCAATCTTATCAAAAGTATTCTCAATCTCATCCTTCATCTCTTGGAGTATAGGCATTGCTTCATTATCTACTGGATAAGACGACAGCTTTTCCATAGCCTGAAAATACAATAGTGTGTAGTTTCTTTTCAAAGCATACGCTGTATCCAATTTGAACTGCTGGCGAATATCGTCTCGCAATCCAGCAGATACATTACATCGCATCACATAATACTTTGGCGGAGTTGGATAGATATTTCTCATGATGCAACGCGCTACAAAACGATTCATAGAACGCTCAGTTGAACTGATGTAGTATTTAATCTCACCATTTTCAACAAAAGCTGTACCGTAGCAAGCAAATTCTTCCTCCATAAAGCCTGCTCTGAGTAATTCCTTTGACTGCACTGCTGCTATAGCATCATGATCTAGATCCTGTGTCAGTAAGTCATGTTCAGCTGCTATCATATCAGCCATTTCAATCACATCCCCATATTAATAGCTTGCTAATGATGCAGGGGAAGCTGCTGGCCAAATACATGCACCACTCACTGCAATTGTCTGCCCACTAATGAAACTTGCGGCGTCACTTGCTAAAAAGATAAACGCGTTAATTAATTCATCAGGATGAACCATAAAACGTCCCATTGGTGCATAATTTGCGGCAATTTTAGCTGCTTTAGCCATTTGTTCCATCATCTCGTCTGTCATATTTGGCATTTTCTGCATCACTTCATTGCCATCAAAATCTACTGTTTTAATGCCTGTCGGTGCTACAGCGTTAACGCGAATGTTCTTAGGACCAAGTTCACGTGCCATCCCGAGCGTTAATCCTTCTACAGCAAATTTTGAAGCAGTATAACCAATATTACGCATTGCACCATCGATTCCAGCCATTGAACTTGTGTTGATGATTGCTCCACCACCTTGTTTAGCGATAGCTCTCGCAACGCATTGGCTGGTAACAAAGATGCCCGTTACATTAACATCAAAAACAGTCTTGAAAAGTTCTTTTGGATATTCATCAAATTCCTTTGCAGGATATAGACCTGCATTGTTGATTAAAATATCAATACCGCCCCAATCTTCTTCAATATCAGCGATCATTGCATTCAGTGCTTCTTCATCCGTCAAATTAGGATTAAAACCTTTAACAGAATATGATGTATCTAAAGCTTGTAGTTTCTCAACAGCTTCCGCATATTCTTCTTGCGGCGCGCAGCAAATAGCAACCTTTGCACCTGTTTCTAAAAAACGTCTCGCTATGAGAAGCCCAAGGCCACGGTTTGCGCCAGTAATGATTACACGCTTATCTGCTAAAATTTCTCCAAAGTATTTGTGCATATTTGTCATCTCCTTACAGCAATTCTTCAATACCAGACTCCACATCGACATCAACATAGAAATGATCTGCTGCTTGTACAACTCTTGCTGGATAATTCAGGAAGGTACTCATCGACGCATCTGTAAACAACTCCTCAGATGGCCCTGTTGCATAAATCTTTCCATTCCTCAACAACAGGCATTTATCAAATATATCCAGAATCTCTTCTGTGTAATGCGTTACATAGATTATGGTGCGTTCTTTGTTGGCTGCCAAAGCCCTTACTGTCGCCAACATGTATTCTCTAGCAAATACATCCAGCCCTGTTCCTGGTTCATCCAGAATTAAAAGCTCTGGAGCGCTAATCAATGCTCGAGCAATGAGCACATTTTGCCGTTCGCCTTTTGACAAAAGATCGAACGTTCGATGCATTTTGTCCTTTAGGCCTAATTCGATCAGTAAGCTCTTCGCACGTTTGATGTCATCATTAGTAACGTCCCATCTATTCATACCTAGCTTTCCGCTAATACCAGACAACACTATATTCAATACAGCTTCACGTTGATAGTAGGTATCAAAAAAGGAACTACTGATCCAACCTACACGTTTTCTCTTCTCGAGTATATTTTCTTCTGTGTATGGTGAACCAAATACATTTACTGATCCCGACGTATATCCGCGAAAACCCGCAATGATGCTAAGCAGTGTTGTTTTCCCTGAACCGTTCAAACCAAAAACAACCCAATGCTCACCCTTCTTGACAGACCAATCAATGTTACTGAGTAATGCATGATTACCGGCTAAACATGTTAAATCATTTAATCTAACAACTTCTTCCATCGTTCTCACCCCTGTTCTAACTGTTTATCTTCAATTAACAGGGCTTCTCCTAACAATGCAGTATTCAAGTTCACTGGCGTAGCAAAACCATCTTCTGTTAAAATGCCAAGATTTTTACATCCCCAGTCAATGATCTCGCTGACTTTTGCGATATTCATTTCACGTTTACGAATATTGTTATCAAGGTCTTTATAGTAATCAAAACCCAGTTCGTCGACAAAATACTCAGCTACATCGTAAATCTCTGGTTCAACACCATATTCAATACGTTTACAGTGATCACAGTAAATTTCCAACTTGGAGACTTCATAACTACTATAGGTTAGTTTACGTAACTCTAAGGTTCCTCCACAATAACTGCATCGACAACGGCAAACACGTTTCCGCAAACGCATTTCTTCTGTTTTTTCTTCTTCTTCGCTCATGCGGAAGTTTAGCCATTTATCCTTTTTGGGCTCCATATAACTCCCTTCTTTCTTAATATTTCTTGTGTTAAGAATACCAAGAATTTTATGTGAACTATTAATCCTCTCAGACTACCATAAAGTTAATTTATAGTAGCAAAAAACTACTATAGCTAATGCGATTAATCCATGGTCATCCTATAGAAATGAGGACAAAAAAGTCAACCAGACCTCACTCTCTTTTGATGATATCCTTTCATACCATAATACACACTAATAAATATACTCCATTTCATGCATTTTATTCGAATTTATCCATTCATGCGTAAATTATCCACATATTTTACGAGTGTAAATTTTTCGTTAGGCTTGTCTTGCGTGCTCTAACGTTAATACCTTTACAAAACAGAAACCAAGAAATGTGCAGCGTTTGATTGCAAATAAACTGACGACTTTACTCCTAGCCTCGATAATCACAAGTTTATTCTTGCTTGAATGTTTTCTCTGCGTAAAAAGCTTAGCTTATAGCTCCAATTCCATACGTTTTAATATTTACAAAATATCTGCAAGTGTCCGGTGGGGCACCTGCTTTTTTCGTATCCGCTATCTTGTTGGTGTTGCTTCCCCTCTCTCTTTGCTCACTCATTTTCAAGTCTTCCTCTTTATGGTTACTTGGCCTTAGTTCAGCACAACCGCTA
Source organism: uncultured Peptococcaceae bacterium (assembly GCA_937976375.1). Classification (GTDB taxonomy): domain Bacteria; phylum Bacillota; class Peptococcia; order Peptococcales; family Peptococcaceae; genus UMGS1590. The sequence continues at coordinate 17,635 of CALJRU010000020.1, forward strand.
AGAACCCACAAGGGCTGCCCTACGGCGTCTCGTTCCTTATCCCTTGATGAAACCTTAGCGCTTGTGCATTCACGACCTCAAACCCACAAAAAGCGAAAGACTTCACAAAAACGATTTTCAATTTGAGAAAGGATGCATCAACAATGAAAGTATTAGTCGTAGAACCAAGAAAACAACCACAGATGTAGGAAATTGATAACAAAATCACGGCAATGCAAATGGTAGTAGATGGTTACATCAACGCTATCTCTCCCTGGTGGAACGAGGTAGCGCTTGTATGGAACAATACCGGGAAGGTGATGGGCTTGCCGAGGAATCGCCCACTCTTTGATAACCGCGGTATATTGATGGATTTCATCGCAGGTACGTTTTTCATCTGTGGTGCGCCGTTAGATAATGGAGGCTTTACAGATTTACCAGAGGCTTTAATTGAACACTATACGAGAATATTTCAGCTTTGATGAATAGGATGCAGTGATCATAAAATATTTAAACGACAATATCCGCACACTGGAAAAATTAAAGAAAGCTTATCACCGTCTTTGTTTGAAACTGCATCCAGATGTTGGCGGTAGTGCCGAAGAGGTGAAGATCTTGAAAGCGGAATATGAAACGTTGTTCGCACGGATGAAGAATATTCATGTCAACAAAGATGGCGAAACGTATGAGAAAGAAACGCAGGAAACGTCGCAGGAAATTCAGTTGTTAATCGCCGATCTCTTGAAACTGGATGACATCGAGATTGAGATCATCGGCTGTTTCGTGTGGATCACCGGAGACACCAAGCTGCATAAAGAACATTTGAAAGAACTAGGATTCCGCTGGCACAGCAAAAAGAGTGGAAAAGGATGAATACAGCACGGACGAGATCCATGGCATGTATGTCAGCGTAAAGATCCACAAGGCCCCACAGCAACGGGAGAGAGATAAATAACTCTCCCTGAAATAAAATATGAAGGGATATGCTCACATGTATAGAGCATATCCCTTCATATTTTTCCAGCCTACGGCTGGAGAATATTTCATATCTCATAAATTATACCATTATCCCATTTATACCCGTTTTCTACATAAACCATGGTGATTGCAGTACCAGTACAGCCAACCGTGACCCCGACGGAAAAAGCGAGCTTCAGCGTTCCCTTCCGGATAAAGCTTAACCATCTCAAAGCGGCTGCCTGTCACGTAAGCTATAAAGGTAATATAGTGGTCTTTTGTCATCGGATGGTCAAGAGAAACGTAATATTCATACTCAATCTCTTCAATTTGTGCTGTATGTGCATCATCCACTTCCTCTATTTCAAGTGGAGGAAGCGTCACACCACAACAGGATACGACCGTCTCACCTGTCGCCTGTAACACGTTGCCACATACTGGACAAACATAAAGAGAGGTTTTTAACATATTACCTGCTCGATTCGTATTTATAATCTGCTCCCCAGCCAACAATTCCACCATAGAAACCTTCAATGCTTTGGCCAACGGCTCTAACAACGAAAGACTTGGCAAGCCTCGATTTGTTTCCCATTTTGAAATTGTTTTGTCGCTCACATATAACATTTCCGCCAATTGAGATTGTGTCAAATGCTGACGTTCCCGTAATATCTTAATGGTGTCTCCTGCAACATAGTGATTCATATACACTTCTCCTTCTCTAATTTTATCTATCAAAAAAATGATCGTTTTTCTTATCATCTAAGCAAAAGCAACGTGGGTTGTCATGCATTTCTTTAACTACAGGAACTTCCGGTTTCCCATTTTGAAATGGTTTTATCACTGACGCTGAGAACCTCGGCCAACTGTGCCTGTGTTAAATGCTGCTGTTCACGCAGGGTGCGAATGGCAGCTCCGGTGATGTAATGATTCATGGTGCATTCTCCTTTCAACATTAGGCTACCATGCCACCGCCTCAACAGCAACCTACGCTACGTAGAGGTGTCCTGGCACGCCAATTTATGAAAAAATTTTATATCGTCACATTTGTTGCACGCCCAATGGAGCATTTTCTGCCAAAGCAGTAAAATAACGAACCAATAGCACAGACAGCCTTTCAATCCGGCCACCTCACAGCATATATAAAATAACGGCTGCTCCATAGACAGCCGTTTCTTCATTTTATTTCAATTTTTCCCATTCTGCTTCCTTAAAACCTGGGCAGATCACGACGTCGCTGATCAAAAGCGGACGTTTGACGAGCATCCCGTCGCTGGCCAGCAATTCCAGCTGTTCGTCCTCGCTCATTTCAGGCAGCTTATCTTTAAGATGCAATTGCTTATACAGGTTGCCGCTGGTGTTAAAGAAACGCTTGAGCGGCAGACCACTTGCTGCATACCAGGCAGCAAGTTCTTCTTTGCTTGGCCGTTCGTCAACAATAGGACGCAGATCACAGTCAATGCCATTATCTTCAAGCCATTTCAGTGCTTTCTTACATGTGGAGCATTTTGCGTAATAGAGTACAAGTGGTTTCATAGTGCTTCTCCTTTCATCATGGGTTGTCTAAAGTATACCACCGTATGTGGTAATAATAAACGCTATTATTACGTTAAATAAGGTGACATCCCGCCCACCTATGCTATAATGAAGCCATGACTCGTTGCAAAAAGGGGGCATGCAGCTTGAACAAAATATCAGAATTATTGATCAATACATTTTTACCGAACACTCGGCCTGTTGAATGTTTGCATCATTTAAAGCAAAATTGGTATTTCCCACTGACAGCGTTGGCGTTTTTCTATCCGGAGGTGCAGTGGGGCAACGATTTCTGTAAAGCCAACCTGACGATACCAAGCATGGCGCTGGCTTTCATCGCCATGATACTTGTAGCAAGCCAGGTAAGCGATCTATGGTCGGCAGTGCGCTGGCTGCCATGGTGGCTGAATGTGTTCGTGGTTCTTTCAGCCATAGGGATCTGTTGGCGCTTGCAAACATACGCCTTCGATTTTTTCTGTACATCACTGCAAAAGAGCAGTGAGCAGGCTTATCCAATCAGCATGGCACTGGCACTGGGAAGCTTTCTATTTGTCTATGTCTGTCTGGCGCACTTTTGGCAAAGATTGACACGATTGTTCCAAGAAACCAGGGTCTTTTCTGACTTGCATCCCTTTGAAGTCGGTATTTATGCGTTTCTGTTCGTGCTCACCTTGCTTTTCGCCGCTCGCTTGTTTCTCATGACAACCGTGTTCTACGATGCCCGTCCGGACGGCTTCTATGATCTCATCTATACAAGCGACTCTGGCGGTCTTGTTCGCAATATGGGCTGGCTTTATCTGACATTCTCTGAAAACGATCTGCGTCAGCCGCTGTTTGCGGTGTTCGCGGCACCTTTTGTTGGTGCGCCCTACGCACTGGGAGAATTCTTGGGGCTCTCCATCACCTCTGAAGTGATCCTCATCAATACCTTACAAATCACGCTGCTCTTTGTCGCCAATTTCGTACTGTCACGTTTGCTCAATCTTACAACAACAGCGCGTGTGTGCTTTATGGTGATGCTGACCGCCACCTATAGCACACTGCTTAATGTCCTGATGATTGAGCAATACGTCACCGCTTATTTTTGGCTGGTGCTTACGCTGGTCTGTCTGCTGCGCGGCCAACGCAACACCAACTTTGCGCTCTATGGTGCCGGCGGCACGCTATTGACAAGCCTGGCACTGCTGCCAGTGATCGGCGGTAATGCACCAGGCAAAACGCCCAAGCGCTGGCTGCAAGATATGCTCCGTCGCGGGGTGGGATTTGCGGCACTGCTTTTAGCCTGGGGCCGCTTTGATATCTATTATTCCCTGCTCGCCAAAATTGAATCGCTCTGCAGCTTTACTGGTGAAGAGATTTCTTTCAGCGATCGTCTGCGCCAATTCACGGGTTTTGTGCATGATTGTTTTCTTGCGCCTGCAGCCTCAGTAGGCGAATATACCCTTTCATCAGCGCCCCATATAGCCTGGATGCTGGAACCTGTCGAACATATCAACTGGTTTGGCGTCTTGCTGTTGGCGCTTTGCTTGATCAGCGCCGCCTGGAATTGGGAAGAGCGCATCGCGCGCCTGTCGATCTATTGGATCGGGTTTTCACTGCTGCTCCTTGTCGTTCTCGGATGGGGCACACAAGAAAACGGCCTCACCCTCTACGTGTTGTATTTTTGTTGGGCTTTTTTCGTACTGCTCTTTATGCTCATTCAACAAGCAGCAAACAGCCTGAAACAGCCGCTGCTTCTGCCTGTGGTATGCATCGCTGTAACAGCGCTCCTGCTCCTTGTCAATCTGGCCGGCGTGAAAGGCATGCTTGCTTTCGGGTTGGAATACTACCCGCTATAATAATGCCACGATAGCAAAAGGCTGGTGCATTCATCGGTGATAGATCTCAGGCTTTTGCTGTTATCAAAGCAACAAAACCACTTATGCAACTGAATCCTATTTGATACATCTTTCTGCCATTAGAACGAGACAATACTGCCAGTGTTTACAATTCAGCAAATATTATTCTGCAAATCAGAACATCTACCAACAAACGTGTTATACTTCATTTAATATTTCACACGTAACGACAAGGAGATTTTCATGGTGCATCAAGAAACACTGAAGAACACTGAAAACCATGCCTCGTTTTTCCACAAACTGCCACAACCAAAATGGCGCGGCATGGGCACCAATCTGCTAAAAAATTGGTATTTTCCATTTTCTGCGTTGGCATATTTTCTGGTGGAAGTGCGCGGCGCGTCAGAATATAGTGTCACCGGCATCACTTTGACACTCTCTTTTTTGATGATGCTGGCAGTTGCAGCACAAACCTCAGAGCTTTGGCAGACTACACGCTTGCTGCCATGGTATGGGCAGCTCTGGGCAATGTTGTCGGCGGCTGGTGCTTGTTGGCACTGCTATGCTTTTGGCTACGCATCGTTCACGGAAAGCCCAGCCTTACAATCGCTGCTGACCACCATTGACAGCGGCGCAGACTTTCCGCGAGCGCTGGCTGTTTGCTGTGCGCTGGCTGGATTTCCATTTGTCTATATTGGCATTTCCTATCTTTGGTCGGAGCTTTGCCGCTTGGCAAAAAAATTGACGCTGTTTTCTGGTTTAACAGTTGCCGAGCGTTTGCTCTACGCAATAATCGCACTGGCACTTGTCGCCTTCGCCGCAATGGCGTTCTATGCTTCCAACGGATTTTACAGTGCCAGTAACGAGGGCTACGACATCGTTTACACCGCTGACACCGATTCCCTTTTCAACAACATGGCTTATTTGTCGCTAACCTTTGTTGAAAACGATCTGCGTCAACCACTGTTTGCGGTGTTTTCGGCCCCATTCGCCGGTGTGCCCTATTTACTGACGCAGTTGTTCCGATTTTCTCCATCCACCGAAGCAGTGCTGTTGAATACGATACAGATTCTCATGATGGTTACCGGCAATCTTTTGCTCACCCGTTTGGTCGCACAAACGCCATTAAAACGCATCTGTTTTATGGTCACGTTGAGCGTCACCTATACGACACTGCTCAATGTACTCATGCTGGAACAGTATGTCACCGCCTATTTCTGGCTGATGCTCTCTGTGGGGCTGGTCTGCACACGTCAAAAGGAAGAACACCTCGGCTTTTACGGCGCTGTCAGCGCATTGTTAACCAATGTGGCGCTGCTGCCATGGATGAGCACCCACTCACCACGTTCTTCTTTTAAAGGCTGGCTGGGAGACATGCTCCGCTTAAGCATTTCTTTTATCGTGCTGCTTCTCGCCTTCGCCCGCTTCGATGTTATTTATTCTGTCATTGCGAAACTGGCATCATTATTCAAGTTCACTGGTGGTTCCTGGCCGCTCTCCGACCGTTTCAAACAATACTTTGCCTTCGTTCACGACTGTTTTGTTAGCCCAGCAACGCACGTCTCACAAGGCGTGGCGCCTGATGGTATTTTGTCCTGGCGATTGGATCCTGTACAAACGCTCAACATCGTCGGTGTAATGCTTTTTATACTGACGATTGTCGCAGCGTGGTTCAACCGAGACAAACTACTAAGCCGCTTCGCGATTTACTGGGTGGCATTCTCTGTGGTATTGCTTGCCCTCATCGGTTGGGGAACCTGGGAAACCGGTCTGGTGCTCTATTCGCTCTATTTCGGCTGGGCGTTCTTTACCCTGCTTTTCCAACTTACCGACAAAGCCGGTGATGCCCTTCATGCACACTGGCTATTACCTGCATGTTCCCTTGTTGCAACGGCGCTGATGCTCTGGCTGAATATTCCTGGCATTCGAGCGCTCTTGGATTACTGCATCACTTATTTTCCAATTTAAGGGGGCTTTCTCTTGAACCGCTATCTCAAACTGATGCGTGTGCATCATTACATGAAAAATCTGCTGGTCTTTGCGGCACTCGTCTGCAGCGGCCAATTCTTTGTGCCTGCCAAACTGTGCGCTGGTGTACTGGGCTTTTTTGCATTCTGTGCGGCTTCTTCGGCCATCTATATCATCAACGATATTCGTGACTGCGAAAAGGACCGCCGTCATCCGACGAAATGCCGCCGCCCCATCGCCAGTGGCGCTGTTCCAGTGCGTAATGCAAGCATTCTTGCTGTTGTGCTGTTTGTTCTGGCTGCGTTGCTCATCGCACCCGTCTTCAAACTTTCTGCAGTCTTGCTTCTGCTGCTCTACATCGTACTGAATCTGGCTTACAGCTTTGGCATTAAAAATGTGCCCATCGCCGACATCACCGTGCTCGCCGCCGGCTTTGTCATTCGAGTCATCTACGGCGCTCAGTTGACAGAAATCATCATCTCCAACTGGCTCTATCTTGCCGTCTTTGCCATGTCCTTTTATCTTGCACTGGGTAAACGGCGCGGCGAACTGATCCAAGTCACCGATGGTGATACCCGCAGCGTGCTCAAAGCCTATCCTCTCGACTTTCTTAATCGCAACATGACCATGTGCTTGACACTCGGCAATGTCTTCTATGCCCTTTGGAGCATGGATCAAGTGACCACCGCCTTCTATCACAATCGGCTGCTCATCTTCACAGTGCCTATCGTTCTTCTTATCACCCTCAAATACAGCCTCACCATCGAAGGCGCCTCCGACGGCGACCCCGTCGAAGTCCTCATCCACGACCGCGCACTGCTTCTGCTTGTCTTGCTCTATCTTGCCGTCATGCTGGGCATTCTCTACATATAAAAAATCCTGTGATCGCATCGTCCGATCACAGGATTTTTCAATTTAATATTCAAAATTACAACACCAAAGAAGGTGCGCTGTACACACGGCCAGCCAATTCCTGATTGAGCAGATAGAGGCTCTTTGGATCGTCTCCATAAAGTTTATACTTTTTCACGAGACTGTCGGCGTTCTTTTCTTCTTCGCCCTGTTCCTTAACAAACCAATCGAGGAACTGCATGGTGCGGAAGTCTTTCACACTATAGGCAGCATCGTAAATGTTATTGATAAGCCCTGTTACATAACGTTCGTGATCGGCAGCCACAGCCAGCGGATCGCCAGCATTGCTATAAGCATGAGCTGGTTTATCGATGGCTTCGAAAGTGACGGAAATGTCGTTGTTCTGCAAGTATTGCATGAACAACAATGCGTGATCACGTTCTTCCTGAGCCTGGATGGTGTACCAATTGGCAAAACCATCAAGATCCAAGTCCGTGTAATAATTGGCAATGTCAAGATAGAGATACGCGCTGAAAAATTCTTTGTTGATCTGATCGTTGAGAAGTTCTGCTACTTTTTGATCCATAGATCATCGTCCTTCCATAATTTTTTATGACACGCAAAAAAGACAGGAGCATGCTCCTGCCTTTTGAGTGGTTAAATTAGCCGAAATATCTTTCGAGCAGGCCCTTGAATGCTTTGCCGTGACGTGCTTCGTCGCGAGCCATTTCATGAACGGTGTCATGAACAGCATCCAGGTTCAGAGCCTTAGCACGCTTAGCAAGATCGGTCTTACCAGCGGTAGCACCGTTTTCAGCTTCTACGCGCATTTCAAGGTTCTTCTTGGTAGAGTCGGTAACAACATCGCCAAGGAGTTCAGCAAACTTAGCAGCATGTTCAGCTTCTTCCCAAGCAGCCTTTTCCCAATAGAGTCCGATTTCAGGATAGCCTTCACGATGAGCAACACGAGCCATAGCGAGGTACATACCTACTTCGGTGCATTCGCCAGTGAAGTTTGCTTCGAGGTCAGCACGGATATCAGCTGGAACGTCAGAAGCAACGCCTACAACGTGTTCTGCTGCCCAAGTCATATCGCCGGACTGCTTTACAAACTTTTCTGCTGGAGCACCGCACTGTGGGCATTTTTCTGGTGCTGCTTCGCCTTCATAAACATAACCGCATACGCTGCAAACCCATTTTGCCATAATTATCAATCTCCTATTCTCTTTGTAAATAATTTTAACCAACAATTAAACATCTACATGTTATTATAACGATTTCTTTGTTTTGACTCAAGAGCTTTACTCTTGATGGTGTCATTATATGATATATGACCTTACATGTCAAGTTAAAATTATAATAAATTTAGTGTTAAGTTTCATTTTCCCACGCCATTAACACTGCTGGCACATCTGCCAAATGTCGAACCTCAACATCTGGCTGCCACGGACTCTCATTGACCACTTCCTGCGCATTATACCAGATCGTGCGCAGTCCCGCCTGCAACCCGCCACAAATATCAGCGCCAAGACCATCACCCAAAATTACTGCACGAGACCGATCAAAACCTTCAATCTGTGCAAAACAAGCGTCGAAAAACGCTTGACTTGGTTTCACCGCGCCAAGATCGCTGGAGACAAATAAATGCTCAAAGCATCCTGCAATGCCTGCGCGATGAATGCGTCCATACTGCACACTTGCCATACCATTGGTCACCAGATGTAAACGATAATGCTGCTGCAGCGTGTGAAGCAGCTCCTGGGCACCGGGCATAAAATGACATATCTCCATCAGCATCGCCTCATACGTATCCGACAAGGCCTTCGCATCAATCACACAGCCAAGCGCCTCTGCCAGCAGCGCGAAACGACGCACGCCAACATCATCTATTGTGACCACACCTTGCTCCAGCAAGTGCCACTGCTCCACATTGATTTTCTGATAAAGCGCCAGCGTTTCTTCTGAAGGCACAATGCCATGCGCTGCCAAAGCTGGTGCAAGCACCTCAGCTTCGGCAGCATAAAAATCCAAAATGGTGTTGTCCAAATCAATAAAGATATGATCGATCATCATAAACGGATCACGTCCTTTGTCTATGTACTAATGATAAAAAAAGCGCAGGCGGCTGCTAGTAAAAGCCGTCCACGCTTCAAATACTGCATCGTTACAGAATCGGCACCTTATTTTTTTCTGTGCCGTCATCCCTTGGGAATAAATGGATGACATCATTGCGGTCAAGATTGACCAAAATAGAAAGTGTAATCGGAATGCCAAACAGCCCGATCACCCCGAACAATTTCAACCCAATAAACATCCCTACCAATGTTACCAATGGATGCAAGCCAATCTGCTTGCCCACAATGCGCGGCTCAATAATGTTGCGCACCACCACAATAAAAATGTAAAGTGCCAACATGCCAATGGCCAATCCATTGTTGCCAAGAATTGCGGCAATAATGGCCCATGGAATGAGAATCCCGCCAGTTCCCAAAATCGGCAGAATATCGAACACTGCCACCAAGAGCCCAATGAGAATCGAGTTTGGAATCTTCATAATCGTAAACCCTACCGCCAGCTCAATAAACGTAATCGAAAAAATCAGCGAGTATGATTTGATGTATTTTACAAGGATGTGCTTTGCATAGACCACCGTCGTCTGCACGGCACCGCGGCGCGTCGTAGGAATCAATTTGAAACCCTGCTGCACCAAAAAATCAAAATCAGCGATCATGAAAAACGTCGAAATCACCGTAATCAACACACCAATGAAAATAGCAGGCAAAGCAGTGATAGTATCGGTCAGAAGCCCCACCGTTTTCATCGAATACTCCGTGATATAAACACGCATGTTCTGCATCATATCATTAAAAATTGCATTGATTTCCTGCGATAAGCTGGGGTCCACCGAATGGGCCACTTCTTGAATATGATCATAGATCATCCACAACGCCGGCGCAATCTTCATTTCGAATAGAGCCGGAATACGCGCAATCAGATCACCAATTTTTTGTGTCATCTGCCAGCCAAAATTGATCAGCAAATAGGCGCAGACAATGTAAAATGCCGCACACAGCACAATCGCAAACGGTTTTCTAAGGCGCGGCTCATGGCGGCCAACCAAGCGAATCAATGGATTGAGCAGCAATGTCACCACCAACGCAATCAAAAATGGCATCAACACCGGCAGCAAATATTTGCAGCCCACAAATAAAAGCCCAACGATGATGCAATAAAAAATAACGTTGACAATAAAACGCTCTTTCTTATGATATCCCTCCATTGGGATTCAGTCCTTTCTTTCCTATATAATGGCATGCAACTCCCCTACACACCAATCCATTTTATCATAGCATATCGTCTGGTTAATTTCTATTGATAGCAGGGATTTTTTCAAATCAAGAAAAAAGACCCGCCATCGCGGGTCAAAGCAAAATTTTCTTGTCACACGAACCAATCGTAATGGCTTATGCCCTTATTCCAGATTCCATCTATAACCATAACTCAGAATAGTACGATAGGCCTCATCCGAGCAATTTTCTCTCACAAATGCACAAGCAGATTTATAGGTTTCTTCATCGATTACAGAAGGATATGATTTAATAGACTCTAACGCGGATAAATATTCTCCAACAAATAATTGCTCCATCGTTTCTTTAAATTCTTTCTTTATTTTAAAGAAAGCACTCATATCCTTCAACCAATATTCTTTTTGAAATACCGGTGTATGAAAAAGGCCGTTATTTCGATAGCGTTCCTCTTCCTTGAACGTTACCTCAGGCTTGGCATCATAATAAAACATTAGCTTTTCTTCTTTAAGATATGCAAATCCTGACAATATTTTTTTATAAACACCTTTGGGTTTAATATCATCTTCCATTTGTTTGCGAATATCTTTTAACCAATCAGTAAATTCTTTTTCTGCAGAAATTGTTAACTGTTTGCTCTCTACAGCACTGCGAATCAAGCCCTCAAATAACTGCAGTTTATCTTCATTATATTCTCCTTCTAAGGAATCCTGGAGATCTTTCAACAGAGTATATGCCCTATTTACCGGAGCAGCGTCACTAAGTTTTTTTAACGCTTGGAAAAATTCAGCATTATACAGTTGACGTATTTTCTTTCCAGTTTCTATTTTTACCTGTTTTTTTATTTCTTCTTCATGGCCTGATGGCACAGGACGGCGCTTCATATACCGAACAATAGGTGTCGGATAAAAACCATTTGATGCACTTTCTCGCTTAAACTGATACAACCTTCCACTTTGACTGCTAATGCGATAAGCAATTTTTCCATTTTCATCCAAATAACCAACACCATAATACGTAAATTCCTGATCAAAGCAGCCTAGTTTCATCGCTGCTTCAAAATCCCCTGCGGCCATCAAGTCTTTATTATTTTCAAAATACATAGATGCATTATTCAAAATTTCTTGATCTACATGCTCAACTGTTTGCTTCATATTTTACACCTCCAATCCTTCTGAAAAATCCTCTAACATACCTTGCGCATCAATATTAATCGCAATACTATCTTTGTTGTTTTTTACGATCGTTTGATGTCCCAAAAAGTCACTCATAATTTCACTGCAAAACAGTTCGTCCGTCTTTCCTTGTTTATACAAAAAACCATCCCGTAACAATAATGTCTTATCAAACATTGGCAATATTTCTTCGGCATAATGAGTAACATAAATAATTGTCAATTCTGTTGTAGTAGCTAAATTCTCTACCATTTGTAAAACATATTCTCTAGCATAAATATCCAAACCTGTCCCAGGTTCGTCTAAAATCAGAATTTCAGGCTTGCTAATCAATGCACGCGCAATCAATACACACTGACGCTCCCCTTTGCTCATTAACGCAAAAGGTTGACCAATTTTATCTTTTAAGCGAAATTGTTCCAATAATTTTTTTGCACGTTTAACATCATCATCTGTTATATCTTTGCTCAAGCTCAGTGTACCAGAGACTCCCGATAATACAATGTCAAGTGCAGACTCCCACGACAAATATTTATCAAAAAAGGAACTGCTCACCCAACCGATTCTCTTACGATGAGAAAAAATATTATCTGATCGATAAGGTTCCCCAAACACCTCTAAATTGCCTTCAGTATAACCACGAAATCCCGCAACAGTACTTAATAGCGTCGTTTTTCCACAACCGTTCATACCAAAAATGATCCAATGATCACCTTTTTGCACTTCCCAATTAATGTCATGAATCAAAAAGCGCCGTCCAGATTGACAACTGAGGTGTTCTGTTTTAATGACTACAGACATGATTCTCCCCCCGTTTTACGCCCAAAAATGGCATCCTCATCCATTTCTTCAATTTCAATCTGATCCTCATCAAGGTCCTCATCATACAAGACAACTTCTTCGCCTAAAATACTTTTTGAAATGTCAATCGGTACTTTAAAACCATCGTATTCAAGGATCCCCAAGTTCTTGCATCCCCATGACATGATGTCACATAATTTTGCAACATTCATCTGATAAGTTTTAATAGAATCATCATTTTCTGGATACAAATTCATCTGAAATTCATCTTCAAAATATTTAGCAACATGATAAATTTCTTTTTGTACGCCATATTCAATGCGATCACAATTATTACAAAAAATCTCCACACGGCCTTCTTTTACATTTCCATATAAAATTCGTCGTAATTTTAAATCTCCTCCACAATAGCGGCAACAACATTTTTTTACTCTCACTTTTAGCTCATTCAAACGTTCATTTTCTTTATGTTTCTTTTCAAAATCTTGCGCATCCATTTTTTACGCCTCCATTTCATTTTATCTAATAAATAATTGATTATGAATAAATTACTAAACTTAATGGCCAACCAACAGCAATAAATAAAACTAATGCCACCACTGCAACTATTATTGCCATCTTATAAATGAAACTGGTTTCCAGCCATTCATTACCATGTAGTAACGCACCATATAGAGAACTGCCTGGTAAAAAGAAGGCTACTTGAGATAAACATGCTAAAGTAGATACGAAATACCCAATATTTACTATGTCAGACGAAGCTAACATAATATACGTAATGGATAACAGCAATAATGCAATGACACCATTGTTTGCCAAATTCGTTAAAAATACACAAATAATAGCAATTGCAACGAAGAGCGTAAATGGCGACAGGCCACCAAGCAAAGGATTTAAAACTGAAGATAAAAATGGTTTAACACCAGTCACATCATCCGTTAACGCTGTTGATACCGCCATGACGCACGCCAATAGCACTGGTAAATCCCATGATACCTTTTCACCAGATAAATATTTTAAATTAACAATAGATTTTCCATCTGAACGAATGATGCAGAACAACACAAAAGCTAAAATTGACAACCCCGGGATACCCAACTTATTAAGTACCTGCGTCATTGTCCATTCCGCTGGCAGAACGCTAGGCAAAAATAAAATAAAAATAAATACCGGAATAAAAATCAGCAAAAACTTTTGTAATCTATTCATTGATGGCAAAGGAGACGCATTAAAATATTCCGCATTTATACCAGCCAACTTGCTCACATCTGCTTTAAAAACAAATCGCATTAATAAAACATATATAAACAATATTAAAAGCACCAGTGGCACCATCACCAATAAATGTTCACCATAAGAAAACGGAACCTCTCCGCTCAAGCTCTGCCAAATACCCGCAATCTGCAGAATCCACGCTTTGAACGGCAAGATTGGTGCAGAAAGTCCGGCACATACGACAATTCCAAATAATAATAAGCTTATGTATGAATCTTTTTTGTCATATTCCAAGTCTTCAGCCAACTTATAGGTCAATGCCCAGAATAAAAACAACGTTGCAAACGGACTGCAAAATGTACTTAAAATCAACGCAGCAAATAAATATACAAAAGTAAAAATCCACGGACGACCGTTGATAATCTTCCGGGTCAAAATATATCTAATAATATAATCATTAACACCGTACTGTTCAATGAGTCCAAAAATAGCCATCATCAATATACAAGTAATGACATTATAATTCCCAATAGATGCCGCTAAAATAGAAGTCATCGTTCCGTAATCGCTGATCATTAAAGCAGCAATCCCCAATAAGCTTGGCCACAACATCCCACTCGTTGACCACAACCAAATTAAGCCAATAAAGATGCCTATTATCTGCATCCCGACTTCAGTAATCGGCTCTCTTGCAGGAAGAAACCACCCACTAAAAACCAAAAGAATACCGATAACGGAATATAAATACTGTTTTTTATCCACTCTCTGCATAACCTTTCCCTCCTTATATAATAAACAACAGCGAAACAGGTATTAAAACCGCTTCGCTGTTGTTTCAAAAGATATTCTCAATCCATATTTAATTAGAATTCTTCATCAAAGATCTGATAAACAGGCGCCCCTTCACATTGTGCAGGCATACGAACACCCAACAGCGTAGCCATAGTAGGTGCCACATCTACCTGGCGAATATAACGGTCCGTTTTATAGTTTTCCTTAATGCCCTTACCAGCAGCAACAAAGATTGGCGATAAGCTTGTTTCACAATCCCCATACGTTGTGGACAAACCATCCGCATGGTCGATGTTGTAGCCTTCTGCAATCCAATAACAAATATCGCCACATTCTGGGCCGCCATAGCCTAGCAATACTGCATCTTTATTTCGCAATGCCAACGCAACAATGCGCTTACCTGTCTTCTTATCCCTGTAGCCATAAAGGTCTGTCATGATCTGCTCTTCCAGTTCGTACTTGTCCTTCGGATCAACAATACCATGAGGGTCACGACCCTTGAGGTTAATATAAATGTTACATTCGCGGCAAGCCACAGCACGTGTTTTTTCCCAATCCATCTCGCGAAGTTTGTTACCATCTTCGTCTGTTTTAAGAACGGTATAGCCCAATTCTTCCATAACACCTACGTTAACACTCATATCTCCAAGAAGTGGCGGGCGATGAGGAGGACAAACCTGAGCATGGTCAGAAGTGATAATAATGGTCCAACCTTCATCAAGTAAATGCAAGAATTTGCCAAGATATTCATCCGTCTGAACATAGACGTCTTCTAAGAACTTTTGATACATTTCTACAGGGCCAGCACCAAATTGTTCTCTATAGCCTTTATCACCTTCACTCATAAAACGAATAAAACGATGTTCCTGCATATCAACATTATGAAAATGAGAGAAAATCGCTTCGACGCCTTTCTTTTCAATCATATAATGAATTGCATCGCTCTGCCATTGAGATGCCACATTCCAGCAATCCAACATACAATCTGTAACAATCTTTGGATCATGGTTCCCGACAACGGAACCTGGTGCAATATGACCAACGTTTTCGGTCAATTCATAGAACAATTCTTTTGGTTGGAAGATGTAGTCTGCGTGCATATCAATACCATGGGAAATAAAGATTTCAATATGAGAACCATCTTCTTTAATGTCCAACAATTTCATGTTATAATTGGCATCTTTCCGTTCTCCATCTGCCATAACTGCCAAATCATAAATCTGATCCTTGATTTTACCTTTTTCCAAAACGACAAACGGTTCAGCATCTTTTTTACTCTTATAAAGCGCTACATGATCGTAAACACCATTTTCGTTCTTTAAAATTAATCCTGGACGACGATGCAAACCCTTAGAAAGAATTAATGTAAATTCTTTTGCACCTTCTGGTAACGTTGCACTCCATCCTTTTGGTTCTTTTACTGGTGACAAGCCCAAACTAAAACGGTCATCCAAACATGCGCCACCCATTCCTTCGGTGTCACTCATAATATAATTAGCACGTTCTTTTGTCTGTTTTAAACCATCTGTCATGCCACTACCTGCATCTTGCAAGTCCTCTGCCTTAATAACACATGCTTTATCTAAATCTGCTGTTGCTGATGGTGCAAACGTAACCGACTCAATCTTTTTATCTGCAACCACCATAAATTCATTGACTAAGGTAGCCATGCCCATTCCAAGACAACCCGGTGTGGAACCATCGCAAACATATAAGTTTTCATTAGTACTGGTTGGAGGCCAGGAATTCCCAGGCCAATGCATAACCAGCGTTTTAATCCCTTGTTCCGCTAAAATATTCCAAAGCGGCTCTGCTGTGCAATTTCTAGAGTCAAAGTTGGTAATGGTCTTATCCAAATCACTTCCTTGGCGATTAAATGCTGTAATGCCATGTACATTGGCGTAGCAACCCGTGGAAAGCGTTGTCCACATTGGTGGTGTAACAGTTGGATGCCCCCCCAGGAGTTCTAAATCCTCTCTGCACGCACCACGATCAATGTACTTTTGCAGATTTGGCATCTTTCCTTCTCTTAACATTTTCTTGCTAAAACGTGGATCCAGACCATCTACCCCTAAAATAAACACCTTGTTTGCTAATGCTTTGCGAATAGTCATTATCAATTCCTCCTTCAAAATTATTAGCTAATTAAATGGCACCAAACATTACTTTTGCTAACGGCAACATAAAAATAAGAAAAGCTATCAAACAGAAAAAAGAAAATACTGTACCACAAACATATGCATCTTTTCTACTTACCCAATCACTACCATAGAACATGGCACCCGGGGAGGATGCTGCTGGTGTACAATAAGCTAAGTTCATGCAACACATAAACATCCAACCAAACAACCACGGATTAATTCCCAACTTTACACACACACCAGATAACGCACCAACCAGCGTCAACACAATAACAAAGTTATGTGTCAACTGAGTAACTACCCAGAAAATCAATATGGTTACAATAATAAACACCGTTGGTGAAAGCTGTGAAACCACAGGAACCAATGCCGCAGTTATTTTTTCTAAAATGCCAACTTCTGGTAATTTAATCAAAGCCGCCAAAGACAGTGTAGATGTAACCAAAAATGTTATTTCCCAACTTAAGCCTAAATTTGCCAATTCTCCCGTACTAGAGAATGGTTTTCCTTGCTTATTTCTTAATACGAGAAATGCTCCTAAAAGCATAATTGCTACACCATGCAATCCTAACTCCGTCAAAAATGGCGAAATTGGTAAATTTGGAAAAATACTTGGAATGCTCATGCATAAAATAAACACGATCATTAAGCCAGCACCCAATTTTCCTTCTTTTGTTAAATGAATGGTTTCTGCCTTTTTATAAAAATCATCTGGTAATTTTTGTAGCTTACTAACATCCACTCGTAAAATAAATTTTCCAACCAACAAATAGACCACAATGGTTACTATTTGACCAATAATTCCTAACGCTAAAATTGGTACAAACGGAAATGCCATTCCATTGAGATAATCACTCATTAATGACTGCAAAGTAATTGGATAAAAGCTCCAAGGTACTGAAGAAGCAATAATACTTTGCATCATAACAATCCCACACATCACATAACCAACAAATTTATCTTTTTTCTCATACCCCAAAACATCAGCAATCCCCATAAAAATGGACCACATCAAAAATATCATTGGAAATGTTGTCACTAACAAGCACAAAATAGAAGCCACAACAAACAACATGGTTACAATGCGCCAAGGATGACCTTTTAAGAAATTACGTGATAAGAGTTTAAATGCTACCCAATCCGAAAAACCAGATTTTCCTAAATAGGCCAATAAAATCATAGGGAAAACCAATTGCAAAAAAGTTGTTGACAAAAATGATTGTTGTATTGCATCGGTGATACTCATAGCACCGGTTGTGCCCATCGCAATAATTCCTAGCAAAGATACCCAACCAAACTCAATCGTGATCCATCCCCATAACAAACCAATGAAGATACCAATTGCACGCATTCCAGCATAATTTAAGCCAAACATCTCTGGTAACAAACCAAAACCAAAAAAGCAAAACAAAACGATAATAGTATTAATCCAATATCGAGTATTTTTTTTTGAGGATTTTGCAACTACTGTCATTGAAATCCTCCCCTTTCATCTTTTTCGTTTCATATCGGCTAGCCCTTACATAAAAAATACTCTTATGGATTCCATTTGTCCAATTAATGGTTTTTACACTTCATCCCATATTATAAATTTTCTTAATATTATATTGACAAATAGTACCTTATTTGCCTAAAATTTTTATAAGGTTTTAACACAAATATATTGCCATTATTAGTTATATAAGGAGCGACCTCTATGTTGAAAAGTGAACCTCTTTATTACCTTTGCGAAGTAGGCAAGCATCAATCGTTAACCATTGCTGCAGAAAAATTGCATGTTACTCAACCCACACTCTCCATTGCCATCAAAAATTTAGAAAACGAACTTGATCTAAAATTAATTGAACGCATGTATCATGGTGTCTATCTAACTGCAGAAGGCGAAAAAATTGTTGCCTTGGCTGAGCAAGCCTTTGATTCTTTTAAAGAGATAGAAAAATTTGCTCATGAACGATCCCAGCAACACCAAAAACAAATTAGTTTACCAATCACTGTCTATTCAACATCGGCATTAAACTCGTCTTTCTTACCCTACCTTATTAAACGTTATTACGAGCTGTATCCCACAGGAACGTTCTACTGCTACCCACTCAATAATCAAACGCCTGATGAAATCCTAATGAAAAATCCAGATTCTTTTGTTTTTGTCATTATCAATGAAAACCGAACATTTTCCGAAGAAATTAATATTATTCCTTTAGATAAAAGTAATTCTTACCTTGCAATGCATGCAACAGCTGATTTTTTCCCGCCTGAAAAGAAAAACATTTCCTTAAAAGAATTATTAAACATCCCACTAATTACAACTACAACACCAGAAGAACAAGCTTTTCAGAGCGAGTTATTATCCACACTAAAAAAATATGGAAGTCCAAACATTCGTTTCACCTCTTCCAATATGGAAATGACCAGTTCATTAATTGAGCAAAAATTAGGCGCTTCCCTTTATCTTTCCTTTAAACATGTAAAAAATTACCACACGCCAACCTTTCGCTCAATAAAAATCAAAAATGCACCTAAATTTATTCTTGCACTGCTGTATAACAAAAATACTGATCAAAAAAATCTGGACTTTTTCTCCAGTTTTTTAAAAGAAAATCTATAGACAAAAATGCCACCTAAACAAGCAACGTTTAGGTGGCATTTTTCTAATTCTATTTAGTTTTATTGTTCTTTCGCCACTTGAAAAAATTTCTTCATCAATGGCACATAAGTGATAATGAAGATGCGGCGGGCCCATTTGCGTGCCTTTGGCAGGGTGCGCAGTGGCAGGTGCAGAGCGGTGAGGATGCCCATGGAAAAAAGACAGACTTTAACGAGCGCGAGGTCTTTCCAGTCGCTCTGTTTGATGTAAGCATTACCGATTTCGAAGAGTTTCAGCATGATCTTTACTCCTTTCTGTTTGCGTCCTATACTGGTATTATACTTTTATTGTACAAGGTTGATGACATTTATACAAATACTCTCAGGCCTTGTCGAGGAGGCTGTTTATGAAGACACAACATCAGGAACTGATCGTTGCACTGCGCCATCAGCTGCATGCGCATCCAGAGCTGTCGCTGGAGGAACATTGGACAAAGCAGACGCTGATGACATTTCTACGCACACATACAAGCCTGGCAGTGGTGGACCGTGGCGCCTGGTTTTACGCGTTCTATCAATGTCCACTGCCTGACGCGTCAGCAATTGCTTTTCGCGCGGATTTCGATGCCATTGCGATCACAGACGCACGCAATGATTTGCCATATCATTCACAATGCCCAGGCGTCAGCCATGGCTGCGGCCATGATGGCCACAGTGCTGCGCTTTGTGGGCTGGCGCTGGCATTGGATGCGCAAGGCGCGCGTCATGACGTGTACCTGATTTTCCAGCACGCTGAAGAAATTGGTGCAGGTGGCGAAACCTGCGCGGCACTGCTGACAGAAAAGAACATCAGTCAAGTATATGCGATGCACAATCTCAGCGGCTATCCAGAAAGCGCCCTTATTTGCCGTGACGGGCTGACGCAATGTGCGTCGCGCGGGCTGTCGTTCACCTTTCACGGCACCACCTGTCACGCCAGCCAGCCAGAAGATGGCAAAAATCCAGCTTTCGCCGTGGCTGAGATGATTCAAGCCAGCCGCACGCTGCTGGAAAGCCATACATTTGAAGGCTTGGTGCTGTGCACTGTCATTCATGCTGAAATTGGTCAGGAAAATTTTGGTATTGCTGCGGGAGAGGGGCAGCTGGCGCTGACACTGCGTGCCGATCGTGAGGACGAGCTGGCACGATTGGAGACATTGCTGCGCACTGAAGCCCAGCGCCTAGCGCTGCGCGATGGTCTCACTTGGGAGGTGTCCATCCATGACCCATTTCCCGAAACACGCAACGATGACGCTGCACTGGCGACAGTGCGCAGCGCGGCCAAGGCGCTGGGGCTGAAGATACTGACACTGCCTGCGCCATGGCGTGCTTCGGAAGATTTCGGCTGGTACACCAAACGCTGCCCAGGCGCCATGTTTTATATTGGCGGCGGTGAAGAACATCCCGCTTTGCACACCGAACGCTATGATTTCAACGACCATATTCTGGCCACAGCGGTGGATCTTTTTCTCGAAATTGAGCAACAAACGCCCTAAATGGTTGCATTCTCCTATTCAATGGCGTACAATTTGATATATATAAATATATAAAAAGGAGTCCTCCATCATGTCCGAAGCCGAAGATACCCTCAAACTTGAAAACCAGCTGAGCTTTTCTCTCTATGCCTGCTCAAAAGAATTGATCCGCGCCTATAAGCCACTGCTTGAATCTTTGAATCTGACTTACACCCAATATCTTGCAATGACGGTGCTTTGGGAATTCGGCCAGACCAACAGCAAGGTCATGGGGCGGCTTCTCTACCTTGACAGCGGTACGCTGACGCCTGTGCTGAAAGCCCTGGAGCAAAAAGGCTACCTGCGCCGCACCCGCGGCCAGCTTGATGGCCGCCATCTCATCGTCACCATGACTGACGAGGGCTATCGTCTCAAAGAAAAAGCAGCACACATTCCAGCCGATGCAGCTGCTATGATGGGCCTTTCTGACGCAGAAAGCACTCAGCTTGCAGCTTTGCTGAACAAACTGCTGCACAATCTCGCTGAATGATAAAATGCCGACCGACACACCATAAAGTGTGTAAGTCGGCATTTTTCATGCTTCCGAGAGCAATTCATCATAAATGGCGTAGTCCAGATCTTTGAACACATTGAACACCACATTTTTCACATTGGTTAATCTTGCCAGTGTTCCTCGCACGGTGGCCACGGCAATTTCTGCAGCGCGGTCGTTTGGAAAATGAAATTCTCCAGTGGAAATGCAGCAGAAAGCCACGCTTTCCAATCCATGCGCATCCGCCAACGCGAGGCAGCTGCGGTAACAGCTGACGAGTTGGTCTTCGTCGGCTGCTGTCAGGCTGCCGTGCACGATCGGACCTACGGTGTGCAGAATGTTGCGCGACGGCAGGTTGTAAGCTGATGTGATCTTTGCCTGCCCGGTTGGCTCGAGATGGCCTTGGGCTTTCATGATGCGGTCACATTCGAAACGCAGCTGCATCCCAGCAAAGGTGTGGATGGCATTATCGATGCAGCCATGGTTTGGCATGTAGCAGCCTGTCATGCCGCTGTTGGCAGCGTTAACGATGGCATCGACGGCAAGAGTGGTGATGTCGCCCTGCCATAGATACAGCCCCGGCTCCCTCGGCTCGAGACAGTCAAGACGGGTGATGCCTTTGGCAGCAATTTCCCGGCGCAGGTATTCATCCTGCACCTGCAGCACATCATCCGGCAGCGGTGCCGCTGGACGCACATTCATGAGTGCGCGCAGCAAGCGGCGCTGGTCATCAGATTGAGCAGGAATGGTAATGGCCTCGTGGGCACTGTCTTCGGCAAGCAAAGCTTCGATGAGAAAGCGACGGCATTCGTTCTGTGTCATGAGAAGTCCTCCTTCATCATTGATGTTGTTTTCATTATACACGCCAGCTCCTCGAATCACCAGGATAGTATCTTTTTATTTGCATTGACGGGATTTAATGTTAGAATATATACTTGACCAAAGAAGTATTTAATGGAGGCATGGCCTCTATTTTTATGAGAAGGGAGACCTCTATGGCAAAAATTGTCCAATCTTTTGGCCGAGCTGTGCAGGATACCTGCGACCGCAATCCAATCAAGGCACGCCGCTTGCTGCGCCTCGGCTACCATGCTAAAAATGTTCAGTTTAAGCTCGCCCCGGGGAAGATGCATTCTGCAGCCCGCCTGGCAGCTATTGGCACCACCTCTGCCATGGTAGCGCCGCTAGACCACCCCGATCAATCGGTGATGGTGAGCCTCTTCACCCCTTGTGAAATGATTCAAATCGCAGGGCTGCATCCTTATAGCTGCGAAGGACTCGGCGGCTATATCTCTGGCGCCTGCGCTGAAAAAGCCTTCATCGATTATGCTGAAAGTGAAGGCCTGCCGGAAACATTCTGTTCCTACCATAAAGTGTTCATCGGCGCTGCTGAACGTGGACTCATGCCAAAGCCACGCTTTATTATCAGCACCACCCTTGCTTGCGATGCAAACACCCTCACCTTCCGCCGTTTGGCCGAACATTTCAATGTGCCGCATCTGGTGCTCGACATTCCTTATGAACAAACCGAAGCATCGGTGAAAGATGTGGCCGATCAGCTGCGCAACATGCGTCGCTTTATCGAAGAACAAACGGGCACAAAGATCAGCGAGGATGATCTGCGCGCAGCCGTTGCACGCAGCCAAAAAAGCATGGATAATTTCCAGCGTTTCATGGATCTAAGCGCCAATAAACAAATCCTGGATACGCTCACCGGCGAAATGTACACCGGCTTCATGTTCCATAACCTTCTCGGCACCGAAGAAACGCTGCGCTACAGCGAAGAATGCCTGCGAGTCGCCGAACAAGCCCCAACTGCCAGCGGCATCCGCCTGCTTTGGATGCACACCAACCCATTTTGGGTAGAACCGCTGCGTGCTCTCACCGACTACAACCCAAAGGTGCAGGTCGTGGGCTGCGATATGAGCTTTGAAGGACTCGTTCACGCTGATCCAAATGATCCATACGACGCCATGGCACGCCGCCTGGTATACAGCGCTTTCAACGGCCCTGTCTCCTACCGCATCAACCGCGGCATCGAAATGGCACACCGTCTTCATGCCGATGGTGTGGTCTGGTTCTGCCATTGGGGCTGCAAACACACGCTGGGCGGCGCACAGTTGGCCAAGAAGCATTTCGAAGAAGCAGGCCTGCCGTGCCTGATCCTCGATGGTGACGGCTGCGACCACAGCCACGGTGGCGAAGGACAGATCGCCACACGTATCGAAGCCTTTGTAGAAATGCTTGAGGCAGAAAAGGAGGCCCAGGCATGAACACCACGTTTTATATCTGTAAATACACACCTGTTGAACTCTTGGAAGCTTTTGGCGGCCAATGTGCCATTTTGAACCACATGCCTGACAATTTTGACCTGGCTGACCAAGTCGCCCATCCTAACATCTGCGGCTTCGGCAAGTCTCTGCTGGAAGCCTGCATGAACGGCGATGTTAAAGAGCTGGTGCTCGTCAATTGCTGTGACACCATCCGCAGCGCCTATGATGTGCTGCTCGAATATGGCAATCTGGATTTTCTTTTTCTCCTGGACATCATGCATTCCGGAGCCACCTGTTCCCGCGAACATGCCCTGAGCGAATTGAAGCGCCTGGCCGAAGCCTATGGCGCCTATAAGGGCACCCAGTTTGATGCCAAACGTTTCCACGACGCGTTTGTAGAACGCAAGCGCCCAACAGCCCCTTATCTAAGCGTGCTCGGCGCCCGTGTCGGAGACGAACTGTTCCAAATGATGGAAAAAACCATGCCGCTGCCTGTACGCAACGACACCTGCGTCAACAACCGCGCTGTGGCTGCGCCAGAAGATGACATCAGCGATTTCGACACCTTAATGAGCGATTATGCCGGTGCCCTTTTGGAACAGATTCCTTGCATGCGCATGATCGACACCACCGGCCGCAAGCAGCTTTACAACGACCCACATCTGCGCGGTGTCATCTATCACACCGTCAAATTCTGCGATTACTACGGCTTTGAATATTCTGAGCTGCGCAAGAAGCTTGACCTGCCGCTGCTTAAATTAGAAAGCGACTACACCATCCAATCCAGCGGCCAGCTTTTGACCCGTCTCGAAGCGTTCGCCGAAAGCATCGCACCTGAACAGACTCTACGAAAGGGGACCCCTAAAAATATGAATGGAAAAGGACTCTACGCCGGCATTGACAGCGGCTCCACTTCCACCGACGTTGTCATCATTGACAAAGACCGCAACATCATCGCCCAAGCCATCCTGCCAACTGGTGCCGGCGCTGCCGCAGGTGCCGACCGTGCCCTTGATGAAGCACTGAAACAGGCTGGCCTGAACCGCGATGATATCACCGCCACCGTCACCACCGGCTATGGCCGCACCGCCATCAAACTTGGCGACCAATCCATCACTGAAATCACCTGCCACGCCAAAGGCGCCTATTTTCTCGATCCTAGCGTGCGCACCATCATCGACATCGGCGGCCAGGACAGCAAAGTCATCCGCCTTGACGAAAACGGCAACGTCACCAACTTTGTCATGAACGACAAATGCGCCGCTGGTACGGGGCGTTTTCTTGAACTCATGGCACGCACCCTGGAGCTCTCCCTCGATGAAATGAGCCGTCTTGGGCTGGAATGGAAAGAAGACGTCACCATCTCCAGCATGTGCACTGTATTTGCTGAATCGGAAGTCGTCAGCCTGATTGCTGAAAACCGTACAGCAGCCGACATCATCCACGGGCTCAACCGCTCTGTCGCCACAAAAACCTGCGCGCTCTGCCGACGCGTCGGCGGTGAAGAAAATTACATGATGACCGGCGGCGTCTCCAAAAACAAAGGCGTTGTCACTGAAATCGAAAAGATTCTCGGCGTCAAACTGCACATTTCTGATAAAGCCCAGCTCAACGGCGCACTCGGCGCTGCACTCTTTGCGCTGGAATTATAAAATCAAAAACCTGCCGCATATGGCAGGTTTTTTTATTGCAAAAATCTCTAAATGCAAAAATAAAAATGGTCAGATTACGACATTTAATTGCGTTGGCGGCGTCCGTCCGGTATTATATAAATAATAAACACAGTGCCGCGCCTTTTGCGGCGTGTAAAACAATTCCACGGGAGGGATTTCCCATGAAATTCAAACGACTGTTCAGCGGCCTTTTGGCTGCATTACTCATCGCCAGCACCGTTCCTGTCTCGGCTTTTGCCAACACAACGGACGAAAGTCCAGTGGCCGCCTATATAGATGAAAGCGCCATCAATCCAGATTACCTGGAATGGCTCGAAAATGGACAACAAGGTACTGCGCCATCCATGCAGGATTTTTCCTACCTGGCAGACAGCTATGCCAACCTGCTTGGCAGCATGCCTTCTACCACCAGCCGCGGGGCATTGCCCGCCAGTTACGATCTGCGCGACTATGGCAGAGTGGATCCTGTGAGTGACCAAGGCGATCTCGGTGTTTGCTGGGCCATTGCCGCTGCTTCGGCAGCGTCTGGCAGCATCAGCGACCAATTTCCACAACTCTCCCTGTCTTCCATGCACACCGCCTGGTTTTGCTACCACGGTAACGAAGAAAACGAATTTGCACCACTGGCCCAGCCTTATCTGGCTGGCGGCAACGACGCCCGTGCCGTCGGTACGCTGGCTGCCTGGAAAGGCCCTGTAACGAGCGATAAAGCACCGCTCCAAGTCGAGCATCCAACCCCGCTCGACGAAAGCCTTCGTTACCAGGCTGATTTTCACCTGCAAGACGCTTACTATATGGCGACAGGCATTTATGGCGGCGGCAAAAATGTCCCCACCGACATCATCAAGCAGCTGCTGATGAGCGTCGGTCCTGTCACCACCAACTATTATTCTCATGGTCTCAACAGCTATAACCCAAACACCTATGCCGTCTACAACAGCACCAACCAAGCCTCTGATCACGCTGTGCTCATTATCGGCTGGGATGACAATTATTCAAAAGAAAACTTTGTCGCAGGGAACCGCCCGGAAAATGATGGTGCTTGGCTCGTACGCAACAGCTGGGGCAGTGATTGGGGCGACGACGGTTATTTTTGGCTGTCTTACGAAGACAAAACCATTGTCACGGGCAACGCCTATCTGCTCGAAGAAGCTGACAACTATGCCAACAACTATCAATACGATACCACCGGTTGGTCGTTCTCAATCGCAACAGACCCATCCAATCCAACCACCGGCACCGCTGCCAACATCTTCACCGCGAAAGGCGATGAACAGCTGGAAGCTGTTTCTTTCTACACCACCGATGCCGGTGCCACTTATCACATCTCTGTCTATACCGGTGTTGACGAAGATCAGCCAACCTCCGGCACCTGTGTCCTCTCTGACCAAAGCGGCCGAGAAACCTATGCTGGTTATCACACCATCGAATTGGATCAGCCAATCGCCCTGGAAAAAGGCCTGCGATTCAGCATCGTGGTGACCTTTGAAAATCCAAACTATCGCATGCCTGTGCCAATCGAATGGTGTCAGATGTCATCGCCGAACTATGTGCCAACATACATGGGCAGCGGCGGTGAAAGCTACGTCTATTCCAACGGTTCCTGGTACGATATCGCAGGCAGCACCAACAACGGCTACTACATCACCAATGTCTGCATCAAAGGCTTTACCAATCCTCTGCCAGCCAGCGGCACAGCAGTGCCAACGGTACGCTTTTCAGAAATGGAGGGTCCTGTCGCCGATGGCAGCAAACTTTCGCTGAGCACCGAAGGCAAGGCCGATATCTACTGGAGCGACGGCGGCAGCTATCAGCGTTACACAGGGCCTATCGCCCTTGACAGCCTGGATGCAGACGGCGACCAGATCACCATCCGCGCCTATGCGGAAATAGACGGCAAGCGCGGCAACACCACCAGCAAAACTTTCACCCGTGCTCAGGCACAGCTTAGCGATCTCGCCGTCAAATACGGCGACACCATTCAGCACCTTGATGTTACGCAAAGCACCCATACCGTCACGCTGCCGCTCGAAGCCGACAGTGTGCAGATCATGGGACAAAGCGGCGACAGCATCACCATCGACGGGCAGAACGTCGCCTCCACCGATTGGAGTACACCAATCACCCTTGAAATTGGGCAGACCATTGATGTCAATGTTGACGTCAACGGCAGCGGCAAAAGCAGCACAACCACCGCCCTGCACATAACCCGCAGCACGGGCAGTGCACCAAGCCAAGGCGACGGACCGCTCTATCCCGTGCAAGTCGACGGCAAGCCAGACCACGGCAGCCTGCTTATGTCACCAACTCACGCTGCCAAAGGCACCACCGTCACCCTGACGGTGAAACCCGACGACGGCTACACCCTTGATGATCTGACGGTTGTCACCGATCAAAACCGCAAGCTCGAACTACGCGCCCAAGGCAACGGCCACTATACCTTCACCATGCCAAATGGCGCCGTTACCGTCGCTGTCAAATTTACTGCCATCGACGGAAACACCCTGCCATTCGATGATGTGTTCTCCAGCGACTGGTTCCACGAACCTGTCCACTACGTCTACAGCCACCATCTCATGGTTGGCACCAGTGACAATCTTTTTGAACCACAAGCCAATGTCACCCGCGCCATGATCTGGGCTGTGCTCGCCCGTCAAGCAGGCGCAGAAACCGACAACACAGGCAGCGATTGGTACAGCGGCGTGCAAAAATGGGCCATTGCCAATGCTATCAGCGACGGCACACGGCCAAACGACAGCGTCAGCCGCGAAGAGCTCATTACCATGCTCTACCGCTACAAAGGCGCACCATCGGCAACTGCCGACCTCTCCGCTTACAGTGATGCAGGCACCATCTCAGCATGGGCCAGCGACGCCATGGCTTGGGGCATCGAAACCGGCCTCATTACCGGCCTTTCAGACACCATCCTCTCCCCACGCAGCGGCGCCACCCGCGCCCAACTCGCCACCATCCTCATGCGATTCGACGCCATGGCATAATCAAAAAGCGTCTCTTCCAAATTGGAAGAGACGCTTTTTTCTGTAATGGTGGCTGCCATTGTAGAGGTTTTTGATTACTTCTGAGGAAGGATGTCTTCCACTTCTGCATGTGGACGTGGAATCACGTGTACGGAAAGCAGTTCGCCAACGCGCTGTGCAGCAGCAGCACCAGCATCGGTAGCAGCTTTTACAGCACCAACATCACCGCGTACCATAACGGTGACAAGCCCGCCGCCAACAAATTCTTTGCCAATGAGGGTAACGTTTGCAGCCTTTACCATGGCATCTGCTGCTTCAATAGCGCCTACTAAACCTTTGGTTTCGATCATACCGAGTGCTTCATTCTTTGTCATGTTGAATTCCTCCTAAAAATATATATCGTTAATTTTATTACTTCACAATTTTTACAGTTGTCGCTGCCGTAACGCCCATGGCGTTGGCTTCTTCCATGTCCAAGTGACATTCAAGCTGGGAGCTATTGGTCACACGAATGGCCACCTTGCTGAAGATGCCGCCGCGTGGCCCCTCCACTTTGAGACACACCAGCTGTCCATCGTGCACGCCAAAATGCTGCGCATCAGCCGGCGTCATATGAATATGCCGCTGTGCCGCAATGGCCCCTTCTGTTGTCTGGATTGAGCCGCGCGGACCAACGATGGTAAGGCCTGGCGTGCCCTGTAAGTCGCCGGATAATCTCACCGGCACCTTCACGCCCAGTTTGAAACCGTCGCCTGCCAAAAGTTCGATCTGTGTCTGGCTGCGAGCCGGTCCCAGCACGCGCACTTTTTCAATGGCGCCCTTTGGGCCGCAGAGGGTGACGGTTTCCTTGCAGGCAAACTGACCTGGCTGAGAAAGATCCTTCATCGGCGTCAGCTGATAGCCGATGCCAAAAAGCCGCTCCACATCACTTTGTGACAGATGCACGTGGCGGTTGGAAATCCCCACAGGGATCTCGTCGCCTGCCTGCGATGCTGGTGTATTCTTCGCTGCTGCCTGCACTGCCGCGAGCAGCGCATCTAAAATGGCTTCGTAGTCCTTACTGGCCATAATCATTCACCTCGCAGCGCTTTGGCAAGCATGTTGATGATTTCGTTCAGCTGGTCGGCATCGATCGGCTGATCGCTGACCTTGGCCCCGTTGCAGCAGCCCGTAGATGCACCGCCATTCTGATACTGTTCTGGTGTCAGGTACTGCGCGCCAGCGCCAACAGTCGACGTGCGTGCACAGGTGGATGGTGCCTGACAGTTGCTGCCGTTTGCGCCTGTAAGCTGCGCCAGCTCTGGATGGTTGAAGGTTGGGTCGTCAGCTGCCATGGTAGCGCAGGCTTTTTGACCGAAGGCCACTTTTTTGATGTTGATAAGGTTCATTGGGCTGACGTTTTCCGACGTGGAACTGCCGCCCCAGGTGCCGCAGCCCAGCGTGAAAGATGGGAAGAGGCCCGTGCTGCCGCCGGTGCCGCCCATGCTGCCGCCAGTGTTGACAAGAATGCGGGAAGCTGGCTTGCGGGTAAATTCAAGGATGATGTTTCTGTCTTCAGTGTGCAGGCTCATGGTGTGGCCGATGCCGTTTTGCAGCAATTCAATGCTGAGGTCGCAGGCTTCGTGCCAATCCTTGACCACATAGAACGCCAATACTGTTGTCAGCTTTTCATAGGAAAGCGGATAGCCTTCGCCGACGCCGCCCTGTGCCCCGATCAGCACTGTGGTGTTGGCAGGGATGCTGATTCCAGCAGCGCTTGCGATCACTTGTGGTGAGCGGCCAACGAATTTCGCATTCATGGCATGGCCATTCTTGAAGAGCAGCTTGCACACTTTATCGGTTTCCTCGGTGCTCATAAAATAAGCGCCTTGGTTTTTCAGTTCAGCGATGACCGCATCTTTGTTGCATTCTTCACAGATGATGGACTGTTCCGATGCACAGATGGTGCCGTAGTCAAAAGTCTTGCTGGCGATGATGTTGGTCACGGCCTGTTTGATGTTGGCAGTGCGTTCAATATAGGCTGGAGAGTTCCCCGCGCCAACACCAAGAGCAGGTTTGCCGGCACTGTAAGCCGCCTTGACCATGCCAGGGCCGCCGGTGGCAATAATCATCTTTACTTCCTTGCAATGCATCAGCTCGTTGGTGGCTGGCATGGATGTCATGGTGATGCAGCCGATGGTGTTCTCCGGTGCGCCAGCTTCAACGGCTGCCTGTGCCATCAGTTCAGCAGCACGAGAGGTGCATTTGACAGCGGATGGATGCGGCGAGAAGACGATGGCGTTGCGGGATTTGACTGCGATGATGGACTTGAAAATGGCGGTTGACGTTGGGTTGGTGGATGGCACAATGCCCATCAAGAGCCCAACAGGATCGGCCACGTCCATGGTACCTGCCACTGGGTCTTCGTGGATGACGCCGATGGTTTTCATGTCTTTGATGGCGTTGTATACCAGCGTTGATGCCATGTGGTTTTTGTACGTTTTGTCGGCAATTTTCCCAAAGCCGGTTTCTTCTACTGCCATCTGTGCCAGGGAAACAGCATTTTCCTCTGCCACACGGACCATGTTGCGAATGATCCGGTCAATCTGCTCTTCGGTATAAGTTGCCAGGCGTTCAGTGGCGATCTGCCCTTTGCGCGCAAGATTTCTGGCTTCCTGTACCGAGCGTAAATCATAATCGATAGTTTCCATATGATCTACAACCTCCTTCTGATGTTATTGTCTATTTTCATAATGGCTGTATAAAGCCGCTAATAATTGTTTTTTATTTGCTTTTGTGCGTGTCGTTCCGCTCAAATCCAGCCCTTCGTAGTCTCGGGCCAATCGGCGCAAGAGTGCCACGCGGCAGGATGTCAGCGCGTTCATCACTGCTTCCAGTCCATGTGCTTCAACGAGGCGATCGATGATCGCTTTGGACAGGCTGTTTGCAGCAAGCTTCAACGGCGCCGTCGGCTGCCCATCGGCAGACTCTGGTTCACTCAAGCCTCGCCTGGGACACAATCCATGTTGCTGCGCTGCGCGCTGCTCGATCAGCGGCACGGCATTCACAATCGTTTCGCCCACTTCCGGATGAGGCCGAGGGATGACATGCTGGGTCACAAGCGCACGTTCGCCCAGGCGTGCCGCCGCTGCTGCTCCGGCATCCACCGACGCCTTCACAGCGGCCACATCCCCAGTCACAGTGATGGTGACCAAACCGCCTTTGACAAACGTTCTTTCCAAGAGCCGCACTTCTGCAGCTTTCAGCATGGCGTCGGCCGCTTCGATGGCTGGCACCAGGCCATAGGTTTCAATCATTCCTAACGCTTCCATGGCGTTCCTCCTTTATTGTCAATCAATGTGTCACGTAAAAGACTTTTACCTGCTCCGGTGTGCCAAACGTTAAGTGAGCGCCGCGCTTGAAGAGCAGACAGTCACCTGCGTGAGCGGTGAACACACGCCCATCTTTTTCTACGGTCAGCACGCCTTCGATGACGTAATAAATTTCTTGAAGCGCCACATCCCAGGAAAACGAGCAGCCCTCGATCTTCATAAATCCAGCAGTCAGCGGCACGCCATCGCCGCTTGTAATGAGTTCGTTGTAATACACCTGGTCACCAGCATGGCCGGTATCCAACGGCTGCCACGCTGCGGTGTTGCCGCGCACCAGCTTGAGCATGCCGGCACCATCGCTTTCAGACACATAGGGCACCTCGAGCCCTGGCAGATTGGCCAGCTGGCCGAGCAAGCCTTTTTCAAGAAGGATTTGCAGCGCCTTGTAAATGATCTCGTTGTCGCTGGCTGGCTGCGCAGCCGGACACGCCGCACTGCCATTTTCACCAGCTGCACCACCTTCACGGAAGGTGACGTTCGCCTGTGCGGCAGCATCCCGCGCTGATGGTGTGATCAGCGTGTTGCTGTCAATGAGAATCACGGTCTCACCGTTTTGCACACAGTGCTCAACGTCCTTTGCACAAATCAGTTTTTTCACAGAATCACATCCTTTCCCAGAGAATGGAACGTGTGTCGTATTATAACAGGGTTGGAATCAGCAATTCCGATGGCGATGGGATCACTTCTGCGTTGATGAGCAGGCCCTTTTCCATCGCAATGGCTTTGCCGGCATCGGTGCCTGCCTGCACCGCAGCTACGTCGCCAGTGTAGGTGAAGTAGCTCTTACCGCCCAGGCCGTTGCCCAGACGCAGCTCAATCGGTTCCAATTCTGCCGCTTTCAGGATGGCATCGGCACACACGATCATAGTCGCCATTGAAAACGATTCCATAATGCCGACCGCCTGCACGCGTTCCGGCATCGTTGCCCCGGAAATTGCTGGGAACACGCCGGCATCCACATTTGGAATGATGATCGAGTCGACAAAGAATTCTTCGGCCATGCGTTCACCAATACGCACCGAATCTTCGACGGCTGCCACATCGCCGTGTACAATGGCGATGTATTTTCCTGGACAGGTCGAGGTGGCCGCTGCAAATTCGACATCAGAAATCTTTGCCATTTGATCGGCTGCGTAGATGCCTCTAGCAATACTATTAAATTCAACCATTCCTATCGCGCGCATGTTACTGTCTCCTTATCTCAATATAATCTGGTGTCACTGTTATCACACTGCCGCTCACGCTCGCGTGAATGGCAGCGCCAAGGCTGTCGGCAGGAATGCTGCCGATCATCTGACCCGCCTCCACATGCTGGCCCACGCTCACCATTGGCTGTGCCGGTGCGCCCACATGCTGCCGTGTGCTGATGCGCACCACCTCTGGCGTCAGCGTGATCTCGCTAAGCGGCGCCGGTCTATCAAAATCGCGCAGGCCCAAACGTGCAATCAAGCGCTTGCTTGGCACCAGCCGGTATTCACGCACGCTGCGCGCCGAAAAATGCTCCTGTGTTCTCTGATAGCGAATGTTGTCCTTGGCGAGCATCGCCTTAATGGACATATTGGCCATCTTTGGATGCAGTCCTGCCGGGCAGGAAAAGAGCTCGCACAGGTTGCACTGACAGCACAGATACGCCATCTGCAGCCCTTCCGCTTCGCCAAAAGGATAGCTTTGCGCCCGCATCATTTTATGAGGCTGCATGTTATGGCCCAAAAGATACCTTGGGCACAGATCGGTGCACATGCGGCACTGTTCGCAGGCAGCCTTATTGACTTTCTTGGCCTGCTGTGCGGTTGTGGATTTCTTGCGAATCAGGAAATGATCCTTTGGCAGGATGATAAAGCCTTTGTTCTTTTTGCTTACATAACCACCGAGCTCTTTCATCACCGGCCCCATCATTGGGCCGCCATCGATGACGGCGTAGTCGCTGAAATCGTCGATGCCGCTCAGCTTCAGCACATCGAGAATCGGCGTGCCCACTGGCACCTTGACCGTCAGGCGCTGCGGCACATCACCGGCAATAGTGATGTATTTTTCTGTCACGGCCTGTCCCTGGCTGGCTTTATAAATATTGAGCGCCGTTTCTGAGTTGACCACCACGCAGCCCACCATGATCGGCAGCCCGGCTTCCGGCACCACGCGCCCTGTCAGCTCGTAAACGAGCACCTGCTCGTCGCCTGCTGGGTACACATCCGGCAGTTCACCAATTTCTACTTCCTGCTCCAAATGCAGGGCCTGAATGCGTGTCTGCAAATGTGCGATGACGTCGCCATGCTTCTTTTTGATCCCGATGATCGCTTTTTTGGCATGCACTGCACGGCCCGCCATGGCAAAACCTTGAAGAATTTCGTCGGCGCAGACTGCCATCAGCTGCTGGTCCACACGCAGCAATGGCTCGCATTCTGCGGCATTCATTAAAATATATTCTGCTTCAGCGGCGAGCTTTGCATGCGTCGGAAATCCCGCGCCACCGGCGCCAATGATACCCGCCTCTCTGATCTGATTGATAAGGTCCATTCTCACACCCCGCTTTATTCAAAATCACAATCTTCGTCAATGATCCCGACGACCACCGCGTCCACCGGCACATCATCGCTGCCCAGCATGCGCCGGGCCGACGAACCTGTGGTGATGATGACACGGTCACCGATGCCGGCGCTGATGATGTCCACCACAATGATGCGCTTGCCATCGTCCGGCCCGCCGCCGATGCATTCTGCCTGCATCAGCTTATAGCCATTGAGGGATTCTGCCTTGCGCGTCGACCAAATATGGCCGATGAGTTTTGCTGTAATCATTGGTAACGCGTGCCTCCTTTGATTTCGTCGCGAATCTGCTGCAGCGCCGATTCCACCGACGCTGTGTCGCCGAAAATCGCCAGCAGTATCATGTTCTGCGGACAGCTGCCGCGAATGTCCTCCACCGTAACGCCAACCGCCTTTTCTGCAATGTCGGCAGCCACCACCATGTCAATCATCTTGCCCTGCACCAGGCCAATGGCATCGCTGCAGGGCGGCATGTCGCTGCGGGCCGATCCTTTGCGCCGCAGGAGAATGTCGATGGCCCCTGGCGACGGCGATTTAATGATGCGAATGTCCACTGTGCTCACGCCTCCATCTCTTGCGGCTCGCAGCTCAAGGCAATGCCCAGCGGCGTCACAAACATCGGGTTGGCTGGTTTGTGGGTTGGCACGCCGGTTTTCTTGGCGATGACATCCTCAATGCCTGTAAAGCAGCAGGTGCCGCCGACCAGCGCCAGATCATCGACCTGATGATCGGCAATGTGCCGTTTGATGATGGTGGCCACCTTATCGATGACCGGCTGCACCACTGGCATCAGCTCGCGATGATGGGCCTGATCGCGCTTGTACACTTCTGCTTCGGCGAAAGGCTTGCCATAGGCGCCGGCGACAACCAGCGAAAAATGCGTGCCGCCTGTTGGTTCATCGGCGATGTATACGACCTCGCCATCTTTGAAAATAGAAATGCCTGTGGTGCCGCCGCCAATGTCGACCACCGCACCATTTTTCATCTGCAGCACCAAATTGGCGGCCGTCGATTCGTCGAGAAGGTTGGTGCATTCAAAGCCTGCACCTTGAATGACATTTTTCACAGCGCCGCCGTCGAGCAAATCGGTGCCTGGAGGAATGGCGCCAGCAGCGTTGATCAGTTCCACGCCCAGCTGTTCTTCGATATTTTCTTTCAATTCGCGAACGATTTGCACAGCGCCAATATAGTCCACCACCATGCCGTCACGCACCACATCGGCATAACGATAGGCACCGGCGACAGGGCGTTTGTTTTCATCCAACACAGCAATCACCACACAGGCGGTGCCCAGATCCACGCCGGTGTAATACACCGATGATTTGCCACGCACTGGCGATGCGATTGCTTTTTCAAAATCTGCGACCATCTTGTCACAGTACTCAAAGGTCATGCTTTTTTCTGACATGCTCTGCCTCCCATTGCTGTACATATCATTTGCGACAAACGGTTGATGAGTTGGTTGATCTTTGCAGCGAGGGGCTCTGTCACTGCCGGCAGCTCAGCCACCGTGCCCAACTCACAGGCAAAAACGCGCAGATCATTCTGCAGCGCCGCCAAAAGCAGCAGCATGCGGCCGTTTTCCAGCTGCATGCAAAACGCGCTGACGTCCACACATTCGTCAAGGCTGTGCCCCATGTTGTCCTCATTGATGCCGGCGCAAGGCTGGCAATACAAATCAGCTACCTCGCACTTGCCGTCCACAAAAAGCATCAAGAGCGACAACTGCCGCGCGAGCGCTGTCAACTGCTGCGCCAGAAGAAGATCCGACGCCAGGATCTCGCGGGTCGTCAAAAGAAACCGCAGCCGCAAGCCGTCCAGCTTGAGACGCAGGAGTTTCTGCGCTGACGAAGCTTCCGGCGCAGCGGGTTTGCACGCCACCTTTGGCGCTGTCGCCGCACTGTATAGATCAATGCCGCGGTCGAGGAGAAACTGTCTGGCACCTGGCGTCAGCCGTTCATCCTGCTTTGGCTTGTAGGTCGTAAAGGGCTGCGCGTTGTACTGCGCCCTTAAATCATATTCTGTGATGAATCTCATCGCTGGCCCTTCCTCCCTCTAAGTGTTCTAAGTACATTTGCAAAGCCTGAAGCCCTTCGCCTGTTGCCATGCTGATGGCAAAATACGGCGGCTCCACGCCAATGGTCTCCAGCTGCCTGACAAGCTGCGGCCGATGTGCCGGGCAGCAGTCGCATTTGCCGATGACGCCGATGAGCGGACAGCGAAAAGCGCTCGCAAACCCTGGCGAATACAACGCCTGTGGCTTGGACTGGTCCACCATCACCACAATGCACCAGGCGTCCTGCGACAGTGCAATCAAATGGCGATACATCCAGGTGTTCTCCAGATAAGCGCTCGGCACTTCCAGCGTGCGCGCGCCGTAGAGGACATCGGCTGTACGCCGCAGCGGCTTTTTCACCCCATTCAGCCAGTTGGCCAGTGAAGTTTTGCCAGCGCCCTGGGGGCCAATAATCATGATGCGTTTGCGCTTCATGTCTTGGTCACAGCCACAGTGTCAAAATTGAGCAGCCGCTGCAGGGTGTCGGTGACTGCCAAAAGCGCCGTCTCCACGCTCTGCACATCGCCGGAGAGAATGACCGAGCCGGTGAAACGATCGAGGAAGCCAATTTCCACCTCCGCCGCCTTGGTGGCGACGTCGGCAGCAATGATGGCTGTTTCGCAGGGCGTCAGAGTGAGAATGCCCAGCGCGCCCTTGCCATCGATGCCCAGACGCTCGTAAATGTCCGGCATCGGCGCCGCAATCACATGCGCAATGGTGATCTGCTTGCCTGGCACCGACTCCTGAATGATGCGGTCAATGGTTTTTTCGTTCACAACCTCCACCTCGCTTCATCAATGCCGGATCACAGATACTGGAAATGCGCTGCCGCTGATCCAGCCTTCGATGCGGTCCAGATCTTCATCGCTCAGGCTTGGGTCGCCGTCAATGGCGTAGTCCATGCCCAGCTGCACATACTTGTTCACACCCAGCTTGTGATACGGCAGAAGATCGATGCCCTTGAAATTTCGCAGCTCGCGGAAAGGCATGAGAAAATCGATCACGGCACGGATCTCCGCTTCGCTGTCGTTGATGCCTTTTAACAGCGGCATGCGCACCTTGACGTTGCGGCGCGTCAAAAGAAGGGTTTCCAAATTGTCGAGGATGGTTTCATTGCGCACGCCGGTCAGCGCCAGATGGCGGTCCGGGTCCATGTGCTTGATGTCAAAGAGAAACAAATCAACAAATTCGGCAATCTTTAACAAGGTGTCCTTACGGGTGTAGCCGCAGGTTTCAATCGCGGTGTGAATGCCTTCCTGTTTGCAGGCCATCAGCAGATTGATGGCGGCTTCCGGCTGAGCGGTGACCTCGCCGCCACTCAGCGTCACACCACCGCCAGACTGTTCATAAAAGCAGCGGTCTTCTTCCACATAGTCCAGAAGATCACTGATCGACGCCTGCTCACCAGCCACCTTCAGCGCCGCCTGCATGCAGGCATTGACGCAGGCGCCGCAGCCGATGCAGTCGACCATGCGATTGATTTCGTGCACGCCGCCTTCGGTGATGCGATGGATGTGCTGCGGGCAGACCGGCACACAGGCGCCGCAGCTGACGCAGACCGTTGGCTTGAGCATGATCTGGTACTTCCGCTCCAGTCCTTCTGGGTTGGCGCACCATTTGCAGCGCAGGGGACAGCCTTTGAAAAAGATCAACGATCTCACGCCGGGACCATCATATAGATTGTATTTTTGTTTATTAAATATGAAGGCTTTGCGCCCGATGATGTGTTTGTTTTCCATCGTCTGTCTCCTGTTCTGATGCTGCTGTTAGAACTTGGTCAACACGGTTCGGCTGATGATTTCATCCTGAACGTCCTTGCAGAGCTCTGTAAAGAACGCACTGTAGCCAGCCACACGCACCACCAAATCTTTGTAGCGGTCTGGATGAGCCTGTGCATCCAGCAGCGTTTTATTATCCATGTAGTTGAACTGCATCTCGCCGTTGCCCAGCGCGCAGGCAGTGCGCAGCAGCGTAATGATGCCGTTTTCGCCTTCCGGTGTATCCAGAAGCCCTGCCATCAATTTGAAATTGTGCACCATGCCGATGTTCATATTGTCGTTGGAGAGCTTGGAAATGGTTTTGATGATCGCCGTAGGGCCCTTGAAATCGGCGCCCTGCGTTGGGCTGATGCCGTCGGACAATGGGGTCCAAGCTTCGCGGCCGCCGGCGCTGGCGCCGGTCATCTGACCAAACGGCGTGTTGTTGGAAATGGACAGGGTGCCATGGCTCAACACCGAGTACAGGGTTTTGTATTTTCTGTGCTCCATTTCGGTAAAGTTGATCAGATCAGCGGCAATCAAGTCGGCATAGTCGTCGTCATTGCCGTATTTTGGTGCCGCCAGGCAGTCGGCTTTGACCTGTTCGTAGCCGACGAAGTTGGCCTTCAAGGCTTCGTTGAGCTGACGCAGCGTGTATTTGTGATCGTCGTAAACCAGCTTTTTGATGGCCGCCATGGCATCGGCATAGGTGGCCAGACCAGACCACACAACGCCAGGACCAAAGTTGTACATGGCACCGCCGGCAGATACATCGCGGCCGTTTTCCATGCAGCCTTCATACATGATGGACATCAGTGGCTTTGGCGCCAGCTCTCTGTGCACGCGCTGAGAAATCACCGTCGCTACAGCGGTCCACTTGGTGATGTATTTGATCTGTTCTTTGACAGCCGCTTCAAATTGTTCGTAAGTCTTGTACTGGTCGATGTCGCCCAGGTCTGGTGTGACCTGCTTGCCGTACCACAGCGGCACGCCATTGTTGAGCACCAGCTCAATGCAGATTGGCCACTGGGTGTAGGCTGTGGAGGTCCACTGATACAGGCGTCCAGATTTCTGCGGTTCCACGCAGCCCATCAGACAATAGTCGCGGGCGTCTTCGATGGACACGCCCTTGGCCAGCATCATCTTGATGTGGGTGTCGTCAAAGTGGCAGGCAGGGAAGCCCATGCCAGAACGCACGACGTCGACAATTTTCTTTAGATATTTCTGCGGCGATTTCTGATGAATGCGGCAAGCCAAGGATGGCTGATAGATTTTGACGTGACGCACAGCATCCATCAACAGGTAAGTCAATTCATTGGTGGCATCGCGGCCATCACGGGTAATCCCGCCCACACACATGTTGACGAATGGCTGATAGCCAGCAAAGAACTTGGAGCCGCCTTCGCTGGTGATCCACATCATTTCGGACATCTTAATCAGCATGCAGCCAGCCAATTCAAAAGCTTTGAAATTATCCAGGGCACCGGTTTCCAGATCGTGCTTGTAGAATGGGTACATGTATTGGTCCACACGGCCGATGGACATACCGGTCTGGTTTTCTTCAACAGGCAGCAGGGATTCAATGGTCCACACAGCCTGGATGGCTTCCCAGAAAGATTCCGGCTTGTGCGCCGGCACGCGCGCGTTGACGCGGGAAATTTCCAGCAGTTCCTGCTTACGCTTTGGATCGGTTTCCTTAGCAGCCAGTTCTGCCGCGTAGTCGGACATGCGCTTGGCATAAATCATAACACCTTCGGTGGTATCGATGACAGATTTATAGAAGTAAATTTTTTCCAGATCGTCTGGATGGTCATAGCTCAGCGCCGCCAGGTGATCCTTGGCTTCCTGCTGAATATCGAGCATGCCCTTCTTCATGAGAATGACATCGTAGCCAGGGTTGGAGTCGCCGCCGCCGTTGAGCGCGTGGTAGGAGCAGTCCGACACGAAGGATTCGCCAGACAAGGCCCAAACACCTGCTTCGCGGTACTGGCTTTCGCAGTATTCATCGACCGACTTGCCTTCCCAGAATGGGAAGAGTTCTTCGCGCATGACGCGCTTGTCTTCTTCAGAAATGTAGAACGGGTCCTGTGGACGCTCGCCGATGGTGTCAATTTCGTCCACCATCCAGCGCCAGGCAATGTCTGGTGAAAACGCACCGGCACGTGGTGCCCCGTTTGGCGCACCAACGATGAGTTCATTGTCCTGAATGACCAACGGCGCCGTTTCACAGCAATACTTGAAGCACTTGGCACGCAGCACAACCTTTGGCAGCCCCGGATTTTCTTTGGTGATCTTGGTCACCGCACGCGCGCGGTGAGTGGTGATGGATGGCACCTGCTGCAAGAAGTTTTCTTTCAGCTTCACCAAGCGTTCTGTTGGGCCCAATGGCACGCCGTCTTCGTCCACTTCAGTGGTCGCTGCTGCGATGGATGAATAATAAGTGTACGTTTCTTCGCCATTTTCTGGCGCAGCTTCCGCCGCAGGTGCCGGTGCAGCTGCTGTCTGTGCTGGTGCCACGTCGGCAATGTCCTTGGACACCGACGCAAAAATGTTCATCAGTGATTGGCGTTCTGCGTCGGACATGTTCTTGGTCGCTTCTGCGATCTTATTGGAAAATTCTCGAATATCCACGATGGTCCCTCTCTTTCAAGATTCCTTCTTTATAAGTTGTTCAAGCAATGTCTGCAAATGCTGCAGGCGCTCCTGGTTCGTGTCAGGAGCCAAATCGTTCAGGGGTTCGGTCGGTGTGACTGCTCCCAGGTTCAAATCGTCAACCTGACGCACGCCGAAGCCCACCTTACGCACGTAAATCAAATTCAGCGGCGACACATTGTCTGAGGTGATCCCATAGCCTGCCATGCCGCTGCCCAGCGTCAACGCCGGAAAAAGGTTGGTCGTCATGCCCATGCTGCCATACACAGCCGGGGTATTGACCAAGATGCGCGCCACTGGTTTTTTCAGGGCAAACTGTTCAATAACGTACTGATCCTTGGAATGCACCACAAGGGTATGCCCTTTGCGTTCGGTCAAAAGCAGCTCGATGCATTTCTCGCAGGCGTTCATCCAGTCGTCTTCTACGTAATAACTCAGCACCGGACACAGTTTTTCTTTCGAATAGGGATTGTTCAGCGATACATAGTTCTGCTTCACAAGCAACACCGTCGTATCCAGCGGCACATCGATTTTGGCCCAGCGTGCCAACTCCAGAGCCGTTTTGCCAATGGGTTCAGGATTGGCAGTGCCGTCTTTGAAATAAAACAGGCTGCCGAGGCGCTCGGCTTCGGCATCGCTCAAAAAATAGCCGCCGTGCTTTTCCAACAGCTGGCGCACCGTCGGTTCTACACAGCCATCCACAACGATGGACTGTTCAGCCGCCGACACCACGCCATTGTCAAAGGTTTTGCTGGCAATGATGTCACACACGGCCTGCTCCAAATCGGCGGTCTTCTCAATGAAGGCCGGGCCGTTGCCAGCGCCGCCGTAAATCACTGGCTTGCCGGAGCGCTGTGCTTCCTCGTACATACCGGGCACGCCCGTCACCATAATCAAGGCGGTGGCCTCGTGATTCATCAATTCCCGCGTGCCGTTTTTGGTGACCGTTTGCAGGTAAGACAACGCGCCTTCTGGCAGCCCCGCTTCCTCGGCCGCAGCGATGAGCAGCTCGAGCACCCGCGCGCTGGTGCGTTCTGCCCGCGGATGGAGCGAAAACACCATCGCATTGCCAGACTTGACTGCGATCAGCGCATTGTACACCGCCGTCGACACCGGGCTCGTCGCCGGACAAAGGCTGACCACCACGCCCAAGGGCACGCCGATGTCCATGATCTGCTTGTCCTGGTCGCGGTGGATGATGCCCACACATTTCATCGGCCGCAAATGACGCGGCAAAACTTCGCTCACAAATCGGTTCTTGACCACCTTGTCCTGCCAATTGCCATAATCGGTCTCGTCGGCGGACATCATCGCCAGTTCCTGAACGTGTGCCGCCACAGCCTCTGCCATGTGGTCAACGATGGCATCGAGCTTGCTCTGTGAAAACGTTGCCAGCCGTTTCTGTGCTTCGCGTGCATTTTCAGCCAAAATGCGCGCCTCCTGCACCGACAGCAGATCGTTGTCAATGATATTAAACCGCATCCCTTTCACCCCTTTGCTTGTGTGTCTGTGCTTTCATTGTCTGCGCTCAATATGGCAAAAGCTTATCCAAAGCGTACTGATTGGTGATCTTTTTGATGCCAGGATGCGGACGTGCAATGACCACCGAGCTGTACACCTGCTGGCCCAGCGCTTCCACTGCCTTCACGCCTGCAGCAACTGCTGTCTTGCAGGCACCCACATCGCCTTCGACAATCGCTGAAATATAACCCGATGCTGTGTTTTCAAAGCCTGCCAGCGTCACATCCGCGGCCTTGCACATGGCATCTGCGGCACGAATGCAGTAGATAATGCCAAAGGTTTCCACCAGGCCCAGGGCCGCTGTTGTGAACGCAGCCTCGTCCGCCGTTTCAACCTGGGTGTCCACATCATAGATGGAGACCACGTCTCCAATCGGATCGATTGGCCGCGGAATGATGTCGGATGCGGTGACTTTGCCAATGGCCGATGCTGCCGACACCCCTGCCTTAATCGCCGATTCCACCGCTGCAACGTCCCCTTTGATGAACATGGTGACAAGGGTAGAACCCACGTTTTCGTAGGAAATCAGCGTCACATCTGCTGCTTTCAGCATCTTGTCACATGCTTCGATCGCCGGCACCATGCCCAGTGTTTCAAGCATGCCCAGTGCCTGATCTGCGTAATATCTTGCCACTTTCACAGCCCCTTTCAACTGCCATTTACTTAGGTAAAATTATAGGTAATGACCTAAGAGGAATGTCAAATCTCTTTAGTGAAAAAAATGACCTCATGATCCGTCTTTTATCGTGGGCTTTTGACTGTTTTTTCTTCTCTTTTTTCATAATTATCACACATTTTCGTTGCTTCTTTTGCGGCATCGGACCGCATTTTCTCAGTTGCCACTTGTAAAAACGCGCTGCACAAAAAAAGAACATTCCCCTTAAGAGGAATGTTCTGCAAACGATTCATGATTTTTCAATATCGATCAAAATTTCCAGCACGAAATCTTCCTGTCGCTGCGTCGTCCAATAATCGGTCACGTGCC
This sequence comes from uncultured Peptococcaceae bacterium, assembly GCA_937976375.1. GTDB lineage: Bacteria > Bacillota > Peptococcia > Peptococcales > Peptococcaceae > UMGS1590. The sequence continues at coordinate 60,629 of CALJRU010000020.1, forward strand.
GTTCAATGGAGGCGGCGCCGCATTTGTAGCCATGCGCCGCTGCCCAGTCGTGGATTTTTTGGTAGGTTGCGTTGACGGTGTCGTGGGCGCCGATATGATAAGCTGCCAGCATCATTTTTCCTCCAAAGGTCGCTGTTTTCTCGGCGTCAATCTCACGCACGCCTTTTTGGAAAATACATGCCTTGGTGGGACTGCCGGCCATTTTCTCGCGATGATCCGGAAAATAGAGATAGACCGCGCCGGTCACCTCATGGCCAATGGCCTCCAGATAATTGGTCCAGTCGATGTTGATGATCGCATCCATGTAGTGATGGTCAAAATCCTGCACCATATAGCATGCCGTGATCGGCTCAACGTATTTCACCGACACCTCGACAACGTTGTTTTCAATGACACCTTCCGCTTCTCGAATCAGATTGTACCAATCGTTGACCGATGTGTAGGCAATCTGAATCTCTTCCCGCATTTTTTTCAATTCGTCAATCTTATCTCTGAGCTTTCTGGCGTGAAACTCGTAACGGTTGCTGCTCATGAGATTCTTCATTTCTTCCAGCTTGAACCCCATCTGCTTGTAATATTTGATGACCGGTACGAAGAGCAGCGTTTCCCGGCTGTAGTAACGATAATTGTTCTCCGCTGAAATATAGTCTGGCGAAATGATTGCGATCTTATCATAAAAGCGCAGCGCCTTTTTGGACACATTGCAAATCTTGCTCACTTCACCGATCGAATAGAGCTTTTCTTCCGGTGCAGCAGCCTGGTCCGGAGAACAGGTTTCAGGCTCCTTTTGCGGCGGCGCACCGTCTAAGTGTTCAACATCTGCCATACTGACGTTCCTTTCTATGCGATGTTCGCATCAGTGCGTGGTGGGTGTTTACGACATATACTGACTGCCGTGCATCCTATAAAACAGCGCACGCTGTCAAAACGCTGGCTGTCAGCCAATGTACTTGCGAATGGTGGCGCGGCTTGTCGCATTGGCGCTGTAATACACGCGCAGTTCGCCATTGTCGTCAAGGTCGCAGCCATCTTCTTCGATGAGGCCGTTCTTTTCTGCCGTCATCAGGGCCTCGATGACAGCTGCCTTGCGCAGCCCGCGGAAATGGCCATACTGCGGCTTCAGCGCAGCAATGACATCATCGGCGCAGGCACGTTCAACTTCTGTAAAATAAAGCAGAATGGCGTAATTCAATGGTTTCATCGCTCTGCCCTCCCTCTCTTCATGAAATCCAGCGGATTCACAGCGATGATGAAAATCCCGATGACCATAACAACCGCTGCTGCCCAGCCGATTGGCGGAATGGCCCAGCCTTCCTGGCCGCACACCAAGCCCAGCACGATCCAGCAGAAGAACGGTCCCCAGAAAGAGAACGCCCCATTGCAGGCCATGCCCAATGCTGCGCCGCACATGCTGTTACCCTTGTACCAAAGGCTGTAGGCATACATGGCAAAGAAACCGCTGATCACAAAAAAGATGATGGAACCGCCGTCGCTGTACGCCTGCCCCAGGAGCCACCAGGAAAAACCTGCATTTTCACCAGCCACCAGTGCAAAGATCGGCAGCAGAATAATCATATTGGACAAGCCCGAGGTCAGCTGACGAATCGTGATGCCGATCTGGTAATCGATCATTGATGTGCCATAACCGGCGATGCAGCCTTCCAGCCCCCAGCCCAAAGCCGAAGCCAGCCCCAGCAAAAGGCCCAGCGCCATGCCTGGTGCCGCATCACCGCCAAGACTTGAACTTGCGATCATGAAACTGGCCAAAAAACAGATGGCAATGCCGAGCACCATGCGCGGTGTCAGCGGCTGCTTGAAGAAAATGCGTGCCAGCACTGCACCAAAAGCCGGACACAATGCTGAAATTGGAATGACAATCGAGCCCGCTTGCTGCAGTGCAATGACATAGCAGGAGCTCGCAATCGGGCCGCCAACCAATGCTGCACAGATCATGATGATGCCCGGTTTGCTCTTCAAGGTGCGAAAGAAATCGCCAAGCTTCCCCTTAAGGGCAGCCGTTAAGAGACACCATAGAGCACTCATGGTGTCATTGATAGCGCTGCCCATGGCACTGAGCAGATAAGTGACCACAAATACTGAAAGCACCGTTGTTGCTGGGTCCATCCAAGCCACCCAAACGCCAGATGCCATGCCCAGCGTCATAAACGCCGAGTAAAGCCCATAGCACATGCCGGACAAAATGGCAACAATCAATCCTTTGCGAAAAAAGCGCTTATCCAGCTGGGCTTTCAGTTGAATGGCGCGACGCCGCGATTCATTGGTAACATTCATGAAAAATCATCCTTTGTTTGATTGAAAAGAAGCAGACCAACAAACGCTGGTCTGCTTCCTGAGCTTGAGGGGTGTGAAATTAGAATTCTTCGTCGAAGATCTGATAAACAGGTGCACCTTCGCATTGTGCAGGGAAACGAGTGCCGAGCAAACCAGCAATGGTTGGGGTAACGTCAACCTGACGAATGGTACGTGGGGTGGTGAAACCAGTCTTAACACCAGAACCAGCTGCAATGAACAGTGGGGATACGGAGGTGTTGAAGTAACCTTCAGAGGTGGACAGGCTGTCGCCATGGAGACGGTTGAAGCCTTCTTCGATGGAGAAGAAGATATCGCCGCATTCAGGGCCGTTGACACCGAGGAGCACGCCATCTTTGTTGCGCAGGCAGATGCCGATCACGCGACGGCCGGTGGCTGGATCACGATAGTTGTACAGGTCGTTGATGATCTGTTCTTCCAATGCGTACTTGTCTTCCGGATCAACGATGCCGTATTTGTCGCGGCCTTTGAGGTTGATGTAGATATAGTTGGAACGAATCTGTACGGCACGGGTCTTTTCCCAATCCACTTCGGTGGTGTCGTTGCCGTTTTCATCTTTCTTCATAACGGTGTAGCCGAGCTGTTCCATGACAGGAACGTTGAGGCCGCCGTATTCACCGATCAGTGGTGGAACATTTTCGCCAACGATGAGGCCGTGGTCGGAAACGATGAGAACGGTCCAGTCTTCGTCGAGATAATGCAGGAACTTGCCAAGGTAATCATCGGTCTGACGATACATGTCAACGATCAGTTCCTGGTATTCTTTTTCATCAGTGTGTGCCCATGGTTCCAGGGTATGGCCAAGGTGCCAGATCTGGTGACCAGCGCAGTCAACGTTGTGCAGATGGCTGAAGATAACATCATAGCCAGCGTTGTCAGCGAGGTATTCGAGGCAGTTGGCCTGCCAATCGCAGTAGTTGTCCCAGGATGGAATGAAGACGTCGCGTACGAGATCGGCTTCTTCACCACCGATAAGGGATACTGGAGGCACTGGTCCAACATGCTCAACGATGTCTTTGTACACATCTTTGGTGTGCCAAAGCATGTCATTGGTGGTATCCAGTGCATTGGAGATCCACATACGAACCATGGTGCCATCAGCATTCAGTTCAAGGATCTTATAGCAGCGGTTGGCTGGTTTGGTTTCTTCTTTCTTGGTCACATCGTCAATAGCGGTGACGATGGTACCGTCGCCAGGAACCACAACGATTGGTTCTGCAGCGCGTTTGTTCTTATAGATGGCTACGCGATCATATTCGCCAGCTTCATTCTTGAGCAGCAGTGCTGGACGGCGGGTGAAACCGCTGGAAGTAAGGATGGTGAATTCCTTAGCGCCTTCTGGTGCATTGGCCCAGCCTTCAGCGTCTTTCAATGGAGAGTTGATGATATCGTATGCAACCTTTGCGCCGATCATCATTTCAGTGTCTTCAAGGCTCATAACAGGGGTGCGAATTTCGCCGCCTTTACGGGCTTCATCGCCCCACCAGAGTTCCATCATTTCATCGTCGTTATCGCCAACAACCATATCGTCGATGTCGGTCATGATGCAGCCAACACCAGCTGGTTTTTCAACACGTGGTGCATATTGTACTTCTTCAATATCAGGGGTTGCAACGATGATCTTTTCCCAGTCCATCTGAGCAACACCCATGTTCACGGAACCTGGCTGAGTACCATCAACGACAGAGAGCAGTGGGCTGTCACTGGATGGTGGCCAACTGGAACCTGGCCAGTGCCATACGAGGGTCTTCAGGCCAGCTTCAGTGGTAACATTCCACATCTGTTCTGCTTCGCAGTTGCGGCTGTCCATGTTGTAGACAACAGCATCGAGGCTTTCTGGAGACTGGCGCCAGTAGCAGGTGATGCCATGGGTACCAGGATATGCGCCGGTTGCCAGTGTGGTCCAGCATGGAGGGGTAATCGTAGGGATTGCACCCAGCAAGTGCAGGTCTTCACGGCAAGCGCCGCGATCGACAAATTTCTTCACGTTAGGCATTTTGCCTTCGTCCATGAGATGTTTGGTGATGCGGGCATCCATCCCGTCAACACCGAGGACCATCAGTTTTTTGGTCATTGCTTGTCTAGCCATGTTAAAATTCCTCCTTAAATTTATACGGCTAAAATTAACGATTTATAAAATGAAAAGGATGATGAATTGATCAATTATTATAAGACACCAACAAAGTGCCACCAAGGAATCATGATCACTGCAAGCACAACGGTTGCCAGCACTATCTTGAGACCAAGGATTTTCATAAAGTCTTTGAGCGCAATCAGCCCAAATGCGTAGAAGATCATGTAGGTCAGATATTCATAAGGCAGAAGCACCTGATCTGCACCCAGGAACAAGCTGTACATCGCACCGACTGGGTTGAGGCCAAGGCCAGCCGCAATCTGAGCAATTGGTTCGGAGAAACCAGCCAGAATAGCCAGCGGAGTGAGCAAGAAGTTGAGAATGACTGCCACTGCATAAATCGCAACCATAACAAGGCTGGAGTTCAGTGGTTCAAGCATTGGTACAAGCAAATCAGCAACCAATTCACCAATACCGAGGTAACTGGAAACCGTCCCAATGGAGAGGCAGGCGATGCAGAAGAACACCATGCTCCAGTCAACGCCTTTGACATCTTCTTCTGTTGCAATCTTAATGCCAGGGAAGAACATCAGCCAAGGCAGAACGATGAAGCCCCAGTCCAAAGCGATGCCGTGAATATTGCCGGTCATCATGAAAGCGATGAGCAATACAGTAAGCACTGCACCAATTTTTTCATCACGGGTCATCTTACCCAGTTTCTTATACTCTTCTTTGAAATATTCTACACCAGGAAGCTTGTGCTTTGGCTTAAAAATCTTAGGCAAGAGCCAAATAAATACCAGGCAGAAAATCAGATAAGGCAAGTTCTGCCAGAAAAATTCTACCCATGTAGCACCATAAGGTTCTGCGCCTTCTGGCAATGTCTGGTTGGCCGCATTCCAAAGCAAGTTCATGAAGTATGGTGAGTAAATAAACATGCAGGAAGCCCCAGCAGAAAGTCCGCCGACCAGCATGATGATGGCTGAATCGATCGACTTACCAAGATCAAAGCCCATGCAAAGCCCAAACGTGAATGCTGCCATCATAACCCAGGCATTACCGCCGGTAACTGTGTTCAAAATGCAGCCGACAATGAACACACTGTATAATAATCCATAATAACTGCCGCGCACTTTAATGAAGCACCAGTACTCCATGCGTTTCAGAAGCCCGATACGGTTGAGCACCATAGCGATCATGTAACCGCCGATAACAACCAAAGGCATTGTCTGCAGCCAGGCAGAATATGCCACATCCATCGGTACCAGTCCCGTTACCATATAGCCGATTGGAAACAGCATCGACACAGCCATCAGGTGCACCTGTTCAAAAGCCACCATGAGAATGCCTGTAATGGTAACGATCAAAAACATTTTAACATTATAAGTATAGGTCTCCGTTTCCGGAATGAGGAACAGAATCAGTGGCACAATAATGTTGATTGCCCACTTGATCAATGCCCCCTTATTCACATTGACTGTCTTCGCTGACAAATCCATTCACCTCTATCTGTTTTGATCCGCAATGTTTGTCCGAATACGATAGGCCTTATCGTTACTTTTATTATAGGGATAATGTGAATTTATGAACATAAGCAAAAGTCGATACCAGATATATAAAAACCTTTTTGCAAAGCCTGCGCTTTATGTCATAATGAAAGTATTGGTAGTTCATCGTTAAGCTCAGAAAGGAAGCGTTGCCATGAAACTCGATCAACTACACTGCTTCTTGGAAGCCTGCAAATACCACTCCATCTCCGTCGCAGCCGAAAAGAATTTTATTTCACAGCCCTCCTTTAGCTCCTCCATCACCAAATTGGAAAAGGAACTTGGCATCACCCTTCTAAACCGCACCAGCCGTGGTGTCACGCCAACGCCGGCTGGCGTCGCCATTCTGGAAAAATCCCAAGAAATCTTTTCTCTCATCGGCGACATCCACAGCATCGCCACCATCCATTCTGTGCTTGGCACTGTGCGTCTGGCCACCATTCCCTGCCTGCTCGACCGCATTCTGCCGATTTCAGCACAGCTCGCCCGCGAACAGAAGCTTCATTTTCAGCTTGATATTCACACCGCCGAAAGCGATGAAATCTATCACTCCATACTCTCTGGTGTCGAATCCCTGGGCGTCGTCTTTTTCTCAACCAACGTCAAAAGCCCAGAGCTGCGTTTTACGCCGCTCTTCGAAGACGAGTTTGTGCTCTACGTCGGCCCCAAATCTCCTTACTGGGACGCCGACAGCATCACCATCGAAGAAGCCATGAAAGAGCCCTATATCGCCTTTCGCGCAGAATTCATCAAAAACAACGGCGGCGTCAGCGACGTCTTCAAAGGCATGACGCCAAACATCGTTCTCCGCACCGATGAACTCGAATCCATCAAAAAACTCATCAGCCGCGACAATTACGTCGCCTTCTTCCACCGCTACATGAACAGCCAGGACATCTATCTGACCTCCGGCGCCATTCGCGCCATCCCCATTTCCAACTACGACACCCGCACCCAGATCGGCTACATTGAAAGCACCAAATACAAACTCTCCAACGCCGACCGTGCCTTCCTAGAAATCCTCAAAGCCGCCGTCCGCAACGTCTTCCAAGATATCGAAATGACAAAAGCATAAAAATAGCCATGCTCTCAAATACCCCTAATAATTTTGTCCAAATTATTAGGGGTATTTCTATTGGCAAAATTACCTCTAAAAGTCATATAAAACAATGAAAGGATTGTGACCAATCGAATACAGGTCACAATCCTTAAAACAACTTAAATAATGTATGAATTTTTCTCCAAATTATGATTAAATTTAGTCCTCGATTTTAAAGAGTTTCGCAGCATTTTCATACATTAATTTTGGTAAGACCTCTTCATGCAAACCACACGTTTTACAAAAATCAATGCAATTTTTCATACCCATACCAGGATATGCTGATCCAAAAAGCATTTGATCTTGAAGCATATAGTTTGCTGCATCAATGTAATCTCGATAACCTGGAGTACGAACAATATAGATATCCGGAGAAAGATAAACATTCGGACGTTTAACTGCAATACCACACATTGACTGAACCCATGGCCAAGCTGCATGAGACACTACAATTGGCAGAGTTGGAAAATCAGCTGCAATATGATCAATATATTGAGGAATATTAGCATCAGCGTAAGGATAAGCCAGTACACTGCAAGTAATTAATACAGGAATACCATTATCTTGACATTTTTGATAGATAGGATAGGCAACAGGATCATCTTCATGCCAGCATTTATCCAGTTGGATACTGCCTCCAATACCCATACCATAAATACCTGGTTCAATGATGATCCCACTACAAGGCCCATGGACAACTAATTCATCGATTTCATCTAATGCCGCCTGACCTTCCAGTGGATCGATATTAGGTACACCAATAAAATATCCAGGATATTCTTCCATGAGTGTAACAAGATCATGGTTATCATTACCATAAAGTTTACGAGTAGGAACAACCCCTTTTACAACACCTAGTTCATCCATTTCTTTAATCAAAAGATCCATTGATTCCTTTTTAGCAGATTCTGCAATATCCTCACCAAATCTCAAAGCATAGTCTCCTGCATTAGGACCAAATAAATAACTGTCACCGATAGATTTATAAGGTGGGCGCACGCGAAAGTCAATAATTTTCATGATAATTTCCTCCTCAAAAATAATAATTTACATGAAACGTCTTGTCTATTTATTAAAACACTCCAATTAACATCCAATATGGAATCATGATAATGCCGATAAATACCAACATAATTCCTACTTTAATGCCATTCATCACAATAAAATCTTTCATAGAAATCATTCCAAAAGTAAAGAGAATCAGCAATGCAGGTACTTCGTGAGGCAGAAAGACCATATCTGTGGAATAGTAAAGTGCAAAAAGTGGGGCTATAGGATCCATGCCCAAACCAATAACAACAGAAGCAACCACAGGTGGCAAGCATGTCATCATAGCGGATGGTGTCAAGCACAGATTAGCAATAATGCCAAAAATCATAATAGTATACAGAATAGTAATGCTGCTAGTATTACTCAGAACCGGACTAATACTAGATGAGATTAAATCATCCAAACCAAGTGCGACACCTACCGTACCGATTGAGAAGCAAGCAACACAAAAACAGATCGCCCCAAAATTTAAACTTTTCAATGCTTTATTTGATGCCACATTAATTCCAGGTACAAACATCAAATAAGGTAAGAACATAAATCCATAATCAGATGAATAACCATGAATTGGACTAGAAAGTAAGTAAACCATCAAAATAAATAGTATAACTGCAGCTTTCTTTTCTTGAACAGTTAATTTTCCCATTGACGCATATTCTTGTTCAAAATATTCTTTACCACCATGAAAAGTAAAATTTTTCGTTTTATAGATTTTAGTAAGGACAAAAATAAATAAGAAATAACAAATCAACATTGGCGCACAAATGAAAATCTGATTATACCATGTCATTGTAAAATCTGGCACCACAAGACGTGCACCTTGTTCCATAAGGCCCATCATAAGCGGATTATACACAAAGCACATAACAGAGGTAACGCCTAAAGACCCCACCATCATAATGATTGCAGATTCTTTTCCACGTTTATAACCCATTGCTTTACAAATTCCATAACTTAATGAAATAACAATCATATATGCATTACAGAATGTAACCCATGCAAGAATAATCCCAACTACAAAAAGGCCATACAATGTTCCAGTGTACGTTCCACCACATCGTTTAATACACCAATAAGCGATTCGCTTTAATAATCCACACTCTTCCAATGCAGCTGTGAGAACAAACGTACCAACAATCAACCATGTTACAGTTAGCGTCCACGGGCTAAATGCTGTTGCTGCGTCTGTTATCCCACTAAGTACATACAATGTTGGTAACATAATTGCTGACACTACAAGATCTAGTAACTCAAATGCAACAACTAAAATAATGAAGGCTGTGATCGTAAAAAAAATTTTAATATCCCACGAAAAACCGCCACTTGTAGGAATCAGCAGCACTAATAATGGTCCAATAATCGTAATCGCCCATTGTATCAAAGATTTTCGATCCAATGTCGTACTCATAACGTCTCCTCCTTTAATTCATTTTCTAATTTACCTTGACGATAACTCATGTTGTTTCATACAATAACACTGAATAAGAAAACGTTTTCTGTATGATTATATTATTTTATATTTCAGATAAAATGTTAAGAGACGCAATTAACTGAAAGTTCCAAACAGAACTTTTCGTTTAATTTGTTTCATTCACATTAATATGTTACTGAGGTGAGAATTATGGCAAAGAAAAAATCATCGAGAGATCTTTTATTTGATACATTTTTTGAACTTTCACAATCGAAAAGATTAAATGACGTAACAATTGCAGATATCTTGGAACAAAGTGGCATTTCACGCTCAACATTTTACCGTCATTTTACCGACAAATATGATCTCATGAGCCAATTCTATCAAGAACAGATTGCCTCATTATATCAACAGAACTACTGCGAATCGGATAGCGCTTGGTGTATCCAAAAAAAAGTTTCATATGAAACTGCAAAACTTTATTACGCAAACAAGGAATATTTTGCAAATATTCTTGTTCACGAAGGGCAAAACTCATTTACAGAAGCTTCCATTAACCACGGCATTAAGTATTATACAAATCTTTTTAAAAAAGGGGGATGGGAAGAAATTTCACCTGACCTCATGTTTGCCATAGAATATCATTGTATTGCTGCGACAGAAATGCTTAACCGTTGGGTTCGATCTGGATTCCAATTAAATCCAGAAGAATACTGTTCATTGCTATTTAAAACGGTTCCAGAAACTCTCAAAGAAAATCTAAAAAAGTGTATGCTGCCGCAGGAAAATATTTAACTTTTCCATTTATTGTTAAATAAATCCCCCTAATATACGCCATAGTAAGATATTAGCATTACAAAAAATCTCCATCTCATTACAGATACGACATGCCCCTAATAATTTGGATAGCCCAATTATTAGGGGCATGTCTATTTCTATTATTAACCTAGATACAATAAATAAAAGAATTGATAGCTGTTGGATACAGACATCAATCCTTAGGAAACAAGCGATATAAAATTTCACAATTTCAATATTTGAAAATAGAACCTGACTTTTCTCTTACCAATTTATACATTATGAAATTATCGTTTCTATTCATGCACAATCAAAGATGGTTGATCAACATAATAATTCCATCAACAAATATAACGATACAAATAATTTTCCGCATGGTCAAAGCATTCATTTTGCTTACGAGGCATTTTGCCAAATATAAACCGATCGCCATCGCAATAAGTCCAAACAATGAATAACCAAACAACGCTGCAGGAAACATACCATTAAACATGCGCATTAAAAAGTCAATGCCTAACGTACATCCACCTACTAACTGCGAAGTTCCCAAATAAGCCTCTTTTTCCTGCGTCGCTTCTAAGAAAAAAGCTGCCATCAATGGTCCTCCAACGCCAAACATTCCCATAATAATACCGCTTAAAAACGCCATAATGACAAGCGTAACCATACTTGGATGCACGTGAATAAACTTTTGTCCCCACAACAGATATAGCGCCATCACAATAAATATAATCGCCATCAAGATATACCATATAGGATGGTCTCCCACTTTTTTCAATACAAAAACTGCAACCAAATCAGCAACAAAATATACCGCCAGCCAACGGAAAATCCATGTCCAATCTATTTTTTTATGATAAAGGTAGACATTATAAAAATTTGCTGCAACAGCAAGCAGAGAGCCCATTGCCAATGATTCTGTATAACTAAATATGTATGGGAAAACCATTAAAACAACCATATTGAAAGCAAAACCACTAATTCCCTGTACCAACGAAGCTGCTAAAACAATCCCGAAAAACGCAAAAATAGTACCAAGCATGAACGCCCCTCCTTTTCCCCTTGCATTCTCATTCAAATGCAAACCATGAATGGCCTGCAATCATATTACACCTCTTCAATACAATCATCAATCTACAGAAGCATTTACGACAAAGAGGCTGCCACTAAGTGACAGCCTCTTATAGCGCGAAACATAAATCCCGTTCTCATTTTTATAATCCAAGAACACGTGCTGCATTTTGATACATTATCTTTTCTTTTATTTCATCAGTAAACCCAAATTCATTATACAACGCAACCGCATCTTTATAATGAACAAATGGATGTGCACTCGCAAAAACAACACGATCTTGCAAAATGCCTTTCGCAGCTTCAATAAAGGCATTACTGCCAGGATATCTTTCATACTCTGAACATTCTACATACACATTCTTATTTCTAAAAGCGCAGCCAATCATCTCTTGAATATATGGCCAAGCGCCATGACTAATGATCATGCGCAATTCTGGAAAATCATTGGCCACTCGATCAATCTGATCTGGATGTGCAAAGCTTGCCACTGTGCCTTGGGTAAAGCGAGCAGGACCTGTTGTGATAACAATAGCAATCTCTAGTTCACAGCATTTTGCATAGATTGGATAAAACTTTGCGTGATCAATCGGCAAACGGTTATAGATAGGATCTGTTGCTGCACCTACAAACCCTTCATCTTTTACCAAATGATCCAATTCTCGTATGGCATCCATTCCTTTATGTGGATCCAATCCCGCAAATGCACAAAACAGATCTGGATCTTCATCAACAAACTTTTTCAATTCATCATTATTTGGTTTGAATCCATAGGTTGTTTCAGCATCACGCCCAACCAATACGGCTTTTTCAATGCCAAAATCACGCAAATCCTTACAAATTTTAGAAACAGATTCTGCGCCTGCAACATATTCATCCAAATCCATCCCCATAGCCAAAAGTCCATCTCTAAAAATTGGACTTTCCGTTAACCCTCTTAAAATGCTTTCCGTATGAGGTCTAAAGCGACAATCAATAATAGCCATTATTCATCCTCCTATTTGACCAATTCTTTAAACGCATCGAAACGTTCCTGCTCTAATTCAAGATCACGATCCAAAGGATACTCTTGACCGATAAATTCATATTTATTTAACCCAAAACGATGGTATTTCAACAATTCATATTCCGTATTTGGCAACTCCGTTTTTACAAAATCAGCAATTGCCTTTAGCGTCATCACATCATCATTGAATCCAGGAATGACTGGCGTACGAACACGCATTGGTTTGTTCGGAAATTCCTGACGAATGTGCTTCAAATTTTTCAATGTCACCTCGTTCGTCACTCCGGTCCATTCTTTATGCTTCATTGGATCAATATGCTTAATATCCACCAATAGATAGTCTAAATCAGCAATAATTGATCGTACATCTTCCCATTGAGCAAAAGCTGTTGTTTCAATTGCAGTATGAATGCTGCGATTTTTACACTCTGAAACCAGCTCTTTTAAGAAATCCCGCTGCATCAGTGGTTCTCCACCGCTGAAAGTAACGCCGCCGCCTGAACGCGCATAAAACGTTCCATCCTTTTCGACTTCACGCAGCACCTCATCGACAGACATTTCTTTTCCATAGACAGTCATTGCTTTTGCTGGGCACAAATGTGCCGCCTTCACAACTTCTTCTGCACGATGATTTGAAAGCTTTGGCCGGTCTTCCACATCATCCCAAAAAATATGGTTTGGTGCATGATTTTGACAAATTTTGCACGCTGAGCCAATGCATTTATCTTGATTAAATGCAACTTCTGGTGATGCATAATGACTTTCTGGATTCGAGCACCAACGGCAATTCAACGGACAGCCTTTCAAAAAAACAATGGTACGAATTCCTGGCCCATCATGAACGGAATAGTGCTGCATATTAAAAACAGTACCTTTAATCATGGTTTTCTCCTTTCTAAAACAGCCGTTGTCTACACAGACAACGGCTGTTAAGACATCTAACGTCTGTTAAATGGCTTCTTGGGTAGTACGTGCAATCAGGTCATCCTGTAAATCTGGAGAAAGTTCACAGAAGTAAGCACTGTATCCGGCAACACGTACAATAAGGCCACGGTAATCATCTGGATGTTTCTTCGCTTCAATCAAAGTCTCTTTATTAACGACATTAAACTGAACATGCCACAATTTTAAATCGCACCAAGTGCGGATAAAGTTAACCAGCTTCTTCGTTCCGTCTTCGCCAGCCAAGCAGTTTGGAGAGAATTTGATATTCAGCAAACGAGCTGCACGGTTACGATATTCATAGTTTTTAGAATGATAGTTGGATAACAGAATTGCTGTAGGGCCATTAACATCCATGCCCTGCGTTGGAGAAGAACCATCAGAAAGTGGCATCGTATCCAGACGGCCATTAGGCGTTGCACCAACAACTTTACCAAATGGAACATGGCTGGTGAATGGAACAAGGCGCAGATCCAACTGTACACCGAGTTCTTTAGAATATGCACGGGTAAATTCTACTGCATGCTTATCAACATCTTTAGCAATAGAATCTGCATAACCATCATCATTGCCATATTTTGGCGCATTCAGCATATATTGGCGTGCCACTTCATAGCCTTCAAAATTATTCTTGCAGGCATCAATAACTTCCTGCATGGTCAAAATTTTATCTTCAAAGACAAGTTTCTTAATTGCTGCCAGAGAATCAACAACTGTACCATAACCCATCAATTCGAAATACCCAAGGTCAATACCTTCAGGAATATTTGGCTGATGCAAGTCAATGTTATATTTCATGCAAAGCTTGTGCATAGAGGAACCCAATGGGGTTGCAAAATGTTCTGCACGCAAACGAATGATATGGTATTGCTGGATAAATGCATGCTTGAGGAGATTATCAACTTGCTTATAATAAGCATCCATAAATTCATCAAATGTTTCAAATTCATTTGGATCTCCTGTTTCAATGCTGAGCACTTCATCTCCGGTATGCAAGGTTTTACCATTATAAAGAACCATTTCAACGGCAGATGCAAAGTTGACATAGGCACAACTTGAAGTATACGTATCTCTATTTGGCATACGACATTCAGCGCAACCAGACACAGCATAATCATACGCCTCTTCAAATTGAGCGCCTTTAGCCAAAAGCAATGGTACAACTTCTTCATCATTGATCAGTTTAGGGAAACCAGTTCCTTCTTTAATGGTCTTCGCAACTTCCACCAAATAACGTTCAGGTGAAGTTGCATGAATACGTGCAGCCAAGTCTGGATAATTCAGAGGGAATTCTTGCTTAGAACGTAAGAACAGATATGTCAGCTCATTGGTTGCGTCTTCACCATATGGGGTCTGCCCACCAATGGTTACAGCTTCCCAATGTGCATACCCTTCATTGAAGGCACCACCTGTTGGAGAAATGTACAGGTCAACGAATTCTGCCATGGAAACCCACATGCATTCCAAAAGTTCCATTGCCTGCTGATCGGTCAAAATGCCGGCTTCTTTATCAGCTTTAAAATATGGATACAGATACTGATCCATACGACCATTAGAAATGATGGTCCCTGTTTTCTGTTCGATACGAGAAAACATTTGCGTAAACCATTGGCTCTGTACCGCATCACGGAAATTCTGAACAGGAAATTCTGGAACGCGATAGCAGCGATCTGCGATTTCTTCCAATTCTTTCTTACGTACAGGATCATCCATCGTCATCGCCATTTCACGTGCTTTATCACCATAACGATGTGCCCAAAGAACAATTGCATCGGATACGATAATAATAGCTTCCAGGAATGGCTTCTTTTCTGCGTTATCTACAGGACTTAATGGATCCAGCTGATCAAGCATTGCTTGTGCTTCTTCTTTTACGCCCTTAAAACCTACTTTCAATATTTTTTCATAATCATGAACCCACTGAATAGATGAACGGAAAGATGCCGTTTCATTAACAATATAAGTGGATTTCATTGGATCATCTTTATCGTAGGTCAGTTTATAAGTATCTTCAGGAAGCGCCTTTGTCAAATCTTCAAAGAAGGTCTTACCTTCCCAGTATGGCGCAATTTCTTCTACCATAACACGTGCATCCTCTTCATCAAAATCAAATGGTGATTCTGCACGTTCTTTCAATCCTTTTAAAGCTGCTGCATAAATGTTGCCATCCAATTCTGGGAACAGAATGCCATAACGACCTGGTTTTGCACCAGCGCGGCCAACCAACAGATTGTTGTCTTCAATGTAAATGTCAATATTCTTAGCAATGTGCATTAAAGCCTTTGCCCAACGCAGGCAAAGCATTTCACCTTCAGTTTCCTTCATGGATTCAGTGAAATACTTACCACGCTCAACATCAATCTTTGGTGTTACACCACTGACGCCATCCAAAATGGAGTAGACACGTTCACGACCTTGACGATAACCTTTACGTCCTGCACGGTCATCTGCTAATTTTTGTTCATGTGGTGATAAAACATGGCAGCAAGCATCTGGAGTTTCCACCGCATCATTTGTTTGGAAGGGAATTGTTTCATTCGTCATTTTATAATCATCCTTTCATATTTCCTTCATGTTTTATAATTATCATCAGATTCCTTTATCTGATTTTATTATCTCTCATATTTTCAACAATACAATCACTCAGTCACTACTCTGTGTCTCATCCTATAAACAGCTACACCCAGGAGTTGTAACATAATTGCCACGATCCTTGAAGCATCTACTGCACAAATACTACTTAGCCAGCCCAGGAAGCCACAAACAAATATCAGGGATATACGTCAACAGCAATAACAGCAGAAGCATCAATCCAAGCATTGGCATTACAGCTTTTGCTATATTCTCCAATTTTAGATTTGCAATCCCACTGGCAACAAAGAGATTGACACCTACTGGAGGAGTGATAAAGCCAATAGCCAAGTTGACAACCATAATGACCCCAAAATGAACCGGGTCAACGCCAAGTTGGGTTACAATTGGCAAAAGAATTGGTGTAAGAATAACGATGGCTGCCAATGTCTCCATAAACATCCCTACAAACAGCAATAAGATATTGATAATCAAGAGAATGAGAATCTTGCTGGAAGAAATACCCAAAATAAACTCAGCAATGGTAGAAGGGATATTTTCTAACGTCAAAATGTTCCCAAAAATTGTCGCCATTGCCATCAGCAAAATAACAGTTGCCGAAGTTTCCGATGAATCCACCAAGCATGTACCAAGGTTGTTGCGATTTAAACCTTTATACAGGAAACAGCCAACGAGCAATCCATACAGAGCTGCAACGGCTGCAGATTCAGTTGGCGTCATCAAGCCACTATAAATGCCACCAAGAATAATAATTGGCACCATAAGCGCCCATTTGGCGTCCCATAAAGATGCAGCAATTTGCTTTAATGGATGCTCCAACGTATACCCATGCCAATCGTTCTTTTTTGCCAAATAAAATGTATAAAGCATCAGCACGATCCCAACGGCAACACCAGGAACAATACCAGCCATAAATAAATCTCCGATGGAGGTATTAGACGATACCCCATAAACCACGAACGGATTAGATGGTGGGATCATTACACCAATGGAGCCTGAAGCAGCCACCAGCGCAGCAGCAAAGTTTTTATTATAACCACGTGCTACCATTGCCGGAATGGTCAAACTCCCGATGGCTGCAACGGTTGCCGGTCCAGATCCACTCATAGCTGCAAAAAGCATGCAAGTGAGAACCGTAGCCATCCCAAAACCACCATGCAATCGGCCCAACATATTATCTGCCAATTTCAAAAGACGTTCTGAAAGGCCGCCTTCTCCCATAAATGTACCAGCAGCGATAAAAAATGGAATGGCCATAATCGTAACATTATCGATAGCCGTAAAACTTTGTGTCGCAATATAGTTGATTGGCAGTGTGGCCGCTGCATACATGGTAACAAAAGCGGACAAACCCAAACTAATTGCAACAGGTACGCCAAGAACAACAAAAACAGCAAAATAACCAAACAACCAAATTGCTGAAGGAAGTTCTATACCAATTAACGAAGGCACCATAACAACTGCAGCGATAACAACACCTTCAATAAAAGGACGATATCCACTTTCGTTAACAAGGCGATAAAGATCCTGTCCCAAGCGAAGTATGATAAGGCCAAACCCGATTGGTAATATTAAATACACAATCGAATACTGCATGCCCAATACCGCTGTTGTCTGAGGAAAAGACATCAACATGCTAACGTGTCGCACACCATAGTAAAAAATGCTGCTGCCTAGGATGAAAAATAATACATCAGCCATTGCCCACAGTGCATCCTGCCATCTTTTTGACAATCGATCTACGACAGCTGTTACACGTATCATATTGCGATGACGAATAGAAATTGGCACTGCTAAATAAGTCATCCAAATAAAGATGAACCGAGAGGCTTCTTCTGTCCAAGCAAGATTAAGATTGAGCCCTAATACTTCCACTAATATATAACGTCCAAGCGTTTGATAGGACATTAAGAAAATAATCACTATTAACGAAACCATCAATAATACACGTTCAATGTTGGCATCCAGCCAACGAATAATACTTTTTTGGCTCCCATTGGATTTTGAAACCGCTATACTCATTTCTTATCCTCCTCCCCAAGCATTTGATAATTATCGGACTGTGTTTCTTTTATCAAATCAACAGCTTTTTGTGGAATGCGATCACCAACGAACTGATCATATACAGATGCCGTTGCATCTTTAAAATTCTGCATTTCTTCATCGGTTGGTTCATAAATTTCCACACCAGAATCAACAATTTCCTGCCGTGCTTGATCTGCTAAAACAGCTGCATTATCACGCTGCCAATCCAAAGCTTCCTTTGCGCACTCTACCAGAATGTCGCGCTGTTCTTCTGTCAGCGAATCATACCGCTCTTTATTCATAACAAGAATATGCATAGAGTAATTATGTCTGGATTCAATGCCATACTTCAAAGCTTCATAGTGCTTGGCACTGTACAGCAGCGACCACGTATTTCCTTCGCCATCAATGGCGCCCTGTGATAACGCTGTATATGTTTCTCCCCAAGCAACCGGCATGGCCTGGGCCCCTAACGAACGTGCAACTGCAATTTCAACAGGACTGTCCGTTGTCCTTAATTTGAGTCCCTTAAAATCGTCCAATGTTTCAAGTGGTGTATCCGTCGTAGCAAAATTTCTATAACCGAATTCACTAAACATAATAATCTCGAATCCTTTTGAACGTGCAATTTCACGATAATAATCACCAAGTTCGCCATAATCCAATGCATTGTAAAGGTTTTCCTGATACTTTGGTTCTGTAATATATGGCAAATCAAACGCCATAAATTCGGGAATAAAGCCAGCAAAATTTGGCGATGAACAACTTGCCATGTCTAAAGCATTTTCTTGAACCGACTCGGTTGTTGAACGGTCACTGCCTAGTACAGCATTGGAATACAGATCAATGCGCATTTTTCCGTTTGACTTTTTTTCTACCAGCTCTGCCAATTTTTCATAGCCTACAGTGACACAATCCCCTGTTGCTTGAGGATTTGCAATGCGTAACACTAAAGTTTCATCATCGCTTTTTGTAGATCTCCCACTAGCGGAAGTAGTTAGAATTGCAAAAGCCATAGCAATAGGAATAATAAATACTAGAAAAATTGCTAAATACTTGCTTGATTTTTTATTCACCATACTCACTCCTTATTCTATAATCAAACAATTATTTTTCTTAAAACCACCACACTTTATCAATTAGATAATCGCAACGTTAATTGATTTAATAAATATTATTGATATTGAGACAAGATTATCAGAAATTTTTCCATAAAAAAAGCGAGCAATTACAACCTATAGATGTAATTGCTCGCTTCCTACAAAAAAGCTATGTATCAACTATGATTTATTAGTTGTTATATATTGATAAAATGTTAAAAAGAGTAATAATGCGCTGTTTTATATTTTATAAATATTGCTGAAAAATACCACTAAAACTATTGATCAGCTGTCGTTCTTGATTATTCGCCTGTTTATTGTAGGCCATATATAACTCAAAATGCACATTCTTTACATTAACAGGCAAATGTACAAAATCAGAAAAAACACGCTTTCCAATGTATTTTGGATAGGAATACATGATCGATTCTCCTTCGCGCAATAAATCTTCACATATGAAATAATTATTGGTTGAAAGAGCAACACGCATATTTTCCATATTCTGAAAAGCATGAATCCCTTTGAATCCTCCTGCCTCATAAACAATCAACGGATACTTCGATACAGAATGCAGTGAAAGAGAACGCTGATTGGCAAGCGGATGCCGCGGTGACATCGCCATATAAATCGGATACGTATTCAGCAGCTTCATTTGAACATTTTCTGGAATGTGCTCAAAGAAAACATCAACTGTATTAGGAACCAAGATAAAGCCTACATCACCAGCATTTGCCGATACTTCTCGAATAATATCATCTCTATATTTTTCCTGACAATATACTTGAACCTCGGGATAAGCGTTCATATAATCCACATACACCATTGGAAGAAGAGAAATGCTTAACATTGGCGAAATATGGATGTTCATTCGTCCGCTAAGCGATTCATCCTTTGTGCTTTTCATGCGCTGAACCTGTTCACGCATTTGATCAAATCGCGCAACAATGGACTGTGCTGCATTAAAGAAGACTTTGCCTTCTTCTGTCAAACTCACACCACGATGCGTACGATTCAAAATATCAAACCCTAATTCATTTTCCAAGCTATGTAAGGATTTATTAAGATTTTGCTGAGAAATGTATACTTTCTTGCTGGCAGCATTGATTGATCCGGCTTTAACAACCTCGATAAAATACTCCAATTGCTCAAATTGCATATTTTACCTCCCTTACGTCACACGGCATTCCAATAGAATTTCATTATATCATAAATTGCTTTTATTAAATCACACGATTTAGGTGTATCTATACATAGCTTACACCTTAAAGGATCAACATAAGCCACCGTCTATTCCTTGAAGAGTTTATAATGAATATGCTAGTTAACCAGAAAAGGAGTTGATACCATGGCTTTCTTCAAGAAAAGGAAAAAATCCCGAACAGTCAGTTGTGAAGAAGCACGTGATCGAGTATTACTTACCGGCGGATTACGTATAGTTTGTCCTGATGATGACAAGGAAAATGGAATAGTAATTGATAATACCACGTTTGAAAATAAGAACGACCAACAAAAAAATAAATAACTATATTTATTTTACCGTAATCAACTGATAGATAACAAGCTTAAAATAAAATATTATCATTGTACTTATTAAATCAAAGATACTATTATGATCCCTATAAATAAGACCAGCGGCCACATTAGACCACTGGTCTTTCATTATTTTAATGACAAGGCATCAATGGAACAGCATCACCACGCCATCGACCAAAACAACCAAGCAAATAAAGTGGCGCATCGTTAGTGCATCCATATGGCGCACCAGACGCCGTGCAATCAACAATCCTGCCACCATGAATACCGCACCAAGTAGTGTGTAACCAACGAGATCTGCTGTAAACATACCATTAAGCACACGCAAAATAATATCTAGCGCCATTGTAATGACACAAGTAATTTGTGTCGTTCCAAGATATTCATCTTTATTTTTCGTTGCTTCCAGAAAGAATGCTGCCATTAAGGGTCCGCCAACACCAAAGGCACCCATGATGAGGCCGCTGCCACCACCCAATACAAGGAGTGATTTCTTATTCGCCTTCACGTGCAGCACTTTCTGCCCCCACAAAAGATACAGCGCCATTAAAATAAAAATGACGCCCATCAGTTTGTACCAAATAGGGTCATCCCCCACATGTTTTAACACCAGCATACTCGCCAAATCTGTCACAATAAATACGCCAACCCACCAAGGGACCCAATGCCAATTGATCGACTTACGGTATAAAAACGCATTGTAACAAACAACGACCACTGCCATCAATGAAGCCAATACCAATGCCTTGGTATATCCAAAAATGTAAGGCAATACCATCAGCACCACCATGCCAAAGGCGAAGCCGCTAATGCCTTGAATCAGTGACGCCAAAAATACAATGCCACAAAATAAAGCAACCATACCTACAGTCATCACCCTTGCCTCCTTCTTATCGACTTATTAATACAATGCCATTTATCAGCATCAAAGCACAAACAATTCGCCTTAACATGCGTGCATCAATGTACCGAACCAATTTTTTTGCCACCAATACACCAGCCACTAAAAACACCAATGCTTTTATAGTGTCTCCAACAAGGTCCCATGTCACCATGCCATTAGCCACTCGAAAGACCATATCTAATGACATGCCTACCAACGATAAAACCTGAATGGTTCCCAAATATTCTTCTTTGCTTTGGCAGGCCTCCATAAAAAACACGGCCATAATAGGTCCGCCAACGGCAAATGCACCGACCAACAGTCCAGTCACACCCGAAAAAATAGCAAGCGTCACCTGATTCGCCCGAATGTGCAGCTTATTTTGCCCCCACATCATGTAAACAGCTATCAAAATGAACATGACACCCAGCAGTGTATACCAAATGGGGCTATCCCCCACGCGTTTCAGCACCAGCACACCAAGTAGGTCGGTCACTGCAAACACGCTCACTCCGACCGGCAGCCATTTCCAGACGCAATAACGACGATATAAAAAACTATTGTAAACCAAAAGCACTAAGGTCATCAGATTGGCCAACACCAGCGCATCCGAATAGCCAAACAGATGAGGAAATACCATGAGCACGATCAAACCGAAGGCAAAACCGCTGATACCCTGCACAACCGATGCAAAAAATACAATGCTCGCAAATAACACAAACGCACCGATACTCATAACATCGCTCCCTTTGTCCTCTCGTTTTTCCGAACACTTTTCAGCTGCTTTCAGTATAACACAAATAGGCCCGGTACACTGTTCTCAAAGAAAACATCCCTTATCAACGCACAAAAAAACAGACCCCTTCGTGGAGTCTGTTCAACGGACCTGCCCGTGCCCCTGCGTGGATGGCATGGAGCCGTCAGGATTATCTCGCGGCCTGCTTTTCCGGCAGCAAAAATGAAAAGCTGGCATCGATTCAATAGGATACGGCTGGCCGTTTGCTGAGCGAGCCGTGTGTAATGGATGGCGGAAACGGCTGACAGGAGGCCGTCAGTGAGGCGACATCTATTTTAGAATCACCGTCGTTTTTATGAAAACGAACGGTGTGCCTCAGAAGGTGTCCGCTTGATTACGATATTCAGTATAGCGCAAAAAACACATTCTGTCAAAGTTTTCAGAAAACACGAAATTTATCTGAAAAGCCTGTCATATAGCGAAAAACGGACATCTGCAAGCAGATGTCCGTTGTATTTGATTCTTTTATCTGTTCTATGAAATTACATATAGAGCACTGGCGCTTTGCGAACACTGCACACTTCTCGCAGATGTTCTGTGAGGCCAGCCAATTTTTTCGCATCGATGCTGCGCGCCTGCGTTGGGCAAACGGCGATGCAGCGCATGCAGGAAATGCAGCGCGCCGGATCTGCGGTTTCCATATTTTCTGGATCAATGGCGCCAGTCGGGCAGGTTTCCACGCATGTTCCGCAATGCACACATTTTTCATCGGCCTGCGGCACCATCCCACCGCAAGGCCCTTCTTTGTAGGGGCGATTGCCTGGTACATGCGGCTGACTATCGTCATGACGTGCCAATTTGCCAGCAATGTCTTTGGCAAAGCCGCTCAGTACGGCGGCATCATCAACATCTGGACGTCCTGCTGCATAGGCACGCACGATGGAATGTTCCGCAACCGCTTCAACAGCGGCAATGACCTGAAACCCTGCATCCTGTGCCAGGTCCAGCATTTCCACCAGCTGGTCATCGTAAGCACGATTGCCATACACGGCCACAATCACTGCACGCGCACCATTGCCGTTCATGTGTTTGAATCGCTCAGCAGCCAGCACCGGCACGCGCCCACAATAACAAGGCATGGCAATGATCACAACATCTTCATCAGACAATGTCACCTGCTCATAGTCGGCAAAGCGCGCAGTAAGATCCATGATGAACGGCTCTCCGCCAAGATCCCGCGCCAAAATATCTGCGACGGCTTTGGTGCCGCCTGTTGGACTGAATATAATTTCTTTGATAATCATTGATAGGCTCCTCTCTACTCTGCCAACCAGGAAATATGATAGAAGGTGTCTTCCGGTATGCGCACACCTTCCAGCGGCGCCTGCACAAAGCGTCCCTGCAGGCCCAGTGCGCGTGCTGTCAAATGAAAATGAGCGATGCCTATGCCTAAATCAATGTGACGCAAGCGCACCTGTTCCTGCCCAAGACTTGGCTTGTGGGTTTCATAAAAATGAAAAAGATTGCCGCATTTGACAACGCGCCATGGCTGCCCGTTGGCAGCAGACGGCGCCAGCCGCAGCATTTCAAGCGGCACGGCGTAGCTTTCAGCGGCTTCTTCTGAAAGCTGCACCTGGAACCCATCCTGGGTGAACAAATCGCGCCACATCTCTCGCTCGTCGGCCTTGGTCACATGCCGCAGCGCACGCTCAGCCGTGGAACGGCGGCGCGCCGCATAGCCAATCGGGATAACCACTGGAAACCATCTGTCTTCTGCCACGCCCATCGCCTTCGCAAAGGCGGCGCGCTTAAAAGTGCCGCCCAGCCAAACACTGCCCAGTCCGCACGCTGTTGCGCCAAGAACAAAACTTTCCAATTGATAACCCAATGCCAGGGGCGCCAACGGCTGCCAAACAGTCTCTGCGCCAATGTACGCGCTGGCATCGCGAACAACACCATAAGTGCTGAGTTTTTCGCCGCTTGCACCTGCTTCAAGCAGATGCAGGCACACATCAACGCCAAAAGGATTATCCACCGCAGCCATCAGCGCCTGCACCGTAGCACGATCGTCGTTGGTCAGCGGCCGCTTTTCAAAGGTACGCACACTTTTACGCTGACGGATGGTCGCTATGATGTCCTCATTCGCCATGAATGTCACCTCTCCTCATGTTCTTTCTAAAAAGAGTACCATCTCCAGCCAGTTACGTCAATTCAACACCAGCATGAAGTTCTTCGTTTACATCTTTAGCGCAACACGTTACAATAAAAGCAAAACTGCAAGCAAAGGAGTCCATCATGAAATACATTCTCATTGCCTGTTTGATGCTTTTGCTCGTTCCTGTTCTTTCCGCCTGCGGCGGCAGCACAGAAGAAACCAGCGAACCATCGTACACCATCTCCGAGCCCGGCACCTGGACCGATGGCACCTACACTGCACAGGCCGACGGCTACGCTGGCAGCTTTACCGTCACTGTCACCATTGCCGACGGACGCATTGCAAACATCGAAGCCGGTGACAACGACGAAACGCCACAATATGGCGGCGAAGCGCTCAAATCGATGATTCCTGAGATGATCGACAACCAAACCTATGACGTCGACAGTGTTTCAGGTGCCACGCACACATCCAGCGGCTTACGCGCCGCCGTTGCACAATGCCTGGAAGAAGCGTCAAAATAACGCCAACAAAAAAGACAGTTTCCGTTTTCTTGGAAACTGTCTTTTTCTATTGTGATGACACTTACATCATCAGCGTCATGAAGAGCCCAACAGGAACGATGGTCACACCAATGGCACGGCAGATCTCATGAGATGGAATGTAACCGACGGCGTCGACCGTTTCCGGTGTTGCCATTGGCCACTTGGCAATAAAAAATCCCAAGATTGCCACGCCGATCCCCACCATCGGCTGATTGCCAGTCACTGGGCCAAAGAGAATAATCAACAAACTCACTGCAAACCCAATGAGCAGCCGTTTGACATCTGTCAGCGTTGTTCCTTTCGCGGCCTGATACTGTTCTTCACAG
Source organism: uncultured Peptococcaceae bacterium (assembly GCA_937976375.1). GTDB lineage: Bacteria > Bacillota > Peptococcia > Peptococcales > Peptococcaceae > UMGS1590. The sequence goes on from CALJRU010000020.1 coordinate 85,853, forward strand.
TCGGCGCTGCAAAAATCTCTGCCGTCGATGGTCTCTCTGCCACAATATTGACAGCGTGCATGCATCACGAGCCCTCCTTTCTCAAAGCGGCGCTTGCCACTGTCTTACACAGGATTGTCTCTTCATTATAACAAATACGTTACCGATTGTGAACCAAAAAACCGGCAGAAAACTGCCGGTTTGTGTTCTATTGCAAGGAATCTGTGCCCCAAAGGCTGCCAAGAATGTCTTTGAGAACCAGAAAACAATCTTCCTCGCTGTACCCCTGCTCTCGCTGCAGCTGCGCCAGCAGCGCACGCAGCGCCTCAGCGTAAGGCGCCGTATCCATTTCCTGCGGATAACGTGCAAGAATCGGATATTTCTGCGCCCACACAGCGGTCCAGTCGACTTTCTCAACAACCTCATCACTGACGTGATCGATCATCTCTGTCAATTCCTGCACCTCAAGGTCAAACGCCACCAGCTCATCAAGCGTCACCTGATAAAGATCTGCCAGCTTTTTAGACTGGCGAATGTCCGGCAAGGTCTCGTCGGTTTCCCATTTACTGATGGTCTGCCGGCTCACACCAAGCTTTTCTGCCACGGCTTCCTGTGTGAGGCCGGCTTTTTTGCGCGCCTGCGCAAGACTTTCTCCCAATCGCATATTACGCACCTCCCTGTGTTCATGCACCTATGATACACACTGCGCCAGCGAAAATCCAGCGCTGGCAGCAGGCAATTCTGCCCGCTTCACGGGCGGACAAAGATTGATCGTAGCAAAGCAATAAATGATACACATCTATAAACAGAGAGCGTTAAAAAACAGAGCACCATTCATTTTTATAATGGATTCATTCCATTTACATTGATGCTTTTCAGCCTGGAAAGAAGCCGATCCAGGCACCCAGCAGAATGCAGAGCACAGCCAGAATGCGCGCAAGCACCCGTGAGCGCTGGTAGCCAAACATGCGCACAGTTTCCGGTGTGCAAAACGGCCAGATCAGCACGCCCAAGCCCAGGATGATGCAGCCTATGCCTGTCATCAGCGGACCAATAAACAATCCCCCGAAAATAATAATCAGCATGGCCACGCCGATGACGCCCATCAGGTATTTCGCCTTGGGCATGTCGCGCTGCACAGCCTCGTCGTAGGCTTTGGCGCAGGCATCGGAGCAAAAGCTGCGCTCTTCATCCAAAGGCAGCCGTTTGCCGCAGTATTGACAACGAATGTTCATAATCAGTTTCTCCTTTCAGATACAGCCACCCGCGGCAGACAGAGCGCAAAGGTGCTGCCTTGTCCCGGTGTGCTGGTGAGTTTGATATAGCCGCCTTGACCTGCGGCAATCTGCCGCGCCAGGTAAAGGCCGATGCCCACGCCTGGCGCTGTGTAGGCACTGGGGGCACGGTAAAAGCGAGCGAAAACTTTCGCCTGTTCCGCTTCCGGTATACCCGGCCCGCTATCGCGCACACGAATGGCCGCGAACAGCTCGTAGTTCACCACGTCCACTGTCACACTGCCGCCATCCGGTGTGTATTTAATGGCATTGTCCAACAGGTTGCAAAGGGCTTCTTCGGTCCATTTGGCATCACAGAGGGCGGTTCCCTCACTATTGCCGCAAGTTAGGGCGATGTGCTTAGCGTCAGCCTTGGCGGCATATTGCGCAAAGGCACTGCGAACCATCGGCGCAAGATCGGTCACCTGCGGATGCAGCGCAATGATGCCCGTCTCCAGCCGTGAGCTCTTGACCAGGCCGGTAATCAGGCTGTCGAGCTTTTCACTCTGGCTGCCGATGGCGGCGACACATTCTTCGGCCTGCGGCGGCAGCGGCTGTTCTGCCAAGAGCTGGGCGTAAAGGCGAATGTTGGCCAGCGGCGTTTTTGTTTGATGGGACACATCGCTGACCAGTTCTGAGAGCTGATCGCGCTGCTCGGCGACACGCTGCGCCGAGTCGCTGCCCGCCTGAAGGTATTGCGCCAGGCGGCTTTCCAGCGCAGAAAGTTGTGTTTCATCGAAATGGCGCGCCGAGAAGTCGCCCTCGATGGCAGCAGAAAGCATCGCATCCAGCCGTGCCATCAGCCGCCGTTCGCAGCGTCTGCGCCAAAGCAGCACCCCCGCCGCCGCGAGCAGCACCAGCGCCGCCACGATCCAGCCCATCATGGCGCCACCGCCCAAAGATAGCCGATGCCATAGATGGTGCGCAGCCACACAGGATGCGCCGGGTCGTCTTCCAGTTTGGCGCGCAGCCGTTTCACCGTCACCGACAACGCATTTTCCTCCACATAGGCAGTGTCTCCCCACACACGATCGATGAGCGTTTCCCGGCGCACCGCATGGCCGCGGTTGTCCACCAATACATGCAGGAGCTTTTGCTCGGTTTTCGACAGCGTCACCTCGTTCTCGCCGCGCAGGAACACCATGCGCGCAAAATCGAAGCGAAACGGCCCCAGCACCACCACCTGCGCCGGCGATGCCGGCTGATTCCGCAGCTGCACCGCCACACGCGCCCGCAGCACAGCCAGGGAAAAAGGCTTGGTGATGTAGTCGTTGGCGCCAGCTTCCAGCCCAATGACCTCGTCCATTTCCAGATCGTTGGCCGTGAGCAGAATCACCGGCACGGTATCGCCCGCCGCGCGCCACTGCCGCAGGAGATCCAAGCCGCTTGCATCCGGCAGGTTAATGTCCAAAATAACCAGCTGAAAGGCCCCTTCGGCCCGTCTTTGACGCGCGCTCGCCGCCGATTCGGCAATAACCATCTCACGCTCATCAGCATTCAGCGCCAGCGCAATGCCATGCGCCAGAGCGGCGTCGTCCTCCACCAGTAAAATGCGTTCCATAGGCTCCCTCCTTGCCGATTTTCTCTATTATAACAAAAACGTGCGCCTCAAACGAGACGCACGTTCTTTTTTTATTCCTGCCGCAAGCGATCGACGATCGAATGACGGCTCATGAGCCGCCCGCTGAGCAGCGGCAACACCGTGCCAATGATGGCAAAGATCGGCAGCATCGCCAAAATTGGCCAATACGTTGGCTTGAAGCTAAAGAACCAGAACATGCTCGACACCGCCTGACTCATCACCGGTGTCATGAGCAGCGTCAGCACCAGTGCCAAAAGCAAGGCGCCCATGGTGTAGAGCAAGCCTTCGATGATCAGCATGCGCCGCAGCTGCTTGCTCGTCATGCCGATGGACTGCAGCATGGCAAATTCACGCCGCCGCGCGGCGATGCCTGTCAGGATGGCGTTGAAGAAGTTCAGCACGCCGACCAGTGCCACAATCAGGCTCAGCGCACCGCCAGTCATGACAAACATATTGCGCATGCCTTCAAACTGCTCAATGTAGGTGTTCTTGCTCTCATAGTCGCAGCTTGGATTCACATTGGTCGTATAATCTTTGAGAAAATCCTCCATGGCAGCGGTGGCATCGTCGTCGGTGTTAAAAGCATAGTACATGATGCTGTCGGTGCCGGTGTCCTGCTTGAAGGTGTCGGCGCCCAGAATAAACTCGTCGCTGCCATAGTAGCGATAGCTCAGCGACGTTGGCACCGCCACCACAGCCGTCACCGTGTAGGTGATGGCGCGATAGTCCTTGGGATTGCGGACAAGCTGATTCACTTTATTTTCAGGGACATTGTCAAGTGACGCATACACCTCACCCGTATCTGGATCCACATACTCAAAACTGTCCACATAATAGATCGTCACCTGATCACCGAGCTTCGCCCAGTGGGAATCTGGCGTCAGCTTGCCATAGTCGTCCTCCGAATACACAGCGGCAATGTTTCTGCTTCCCGGCTCCCGCAGGGAAGCAATGTCACCTTCGTACACCGTCAGTTGGCTGAGTGGAAAATCCTCCATGCCGTACAATTGCGCACGATCATAAATCAAGCCTTCCGACGTTCGTGCTTCGTAGTTCAGCATATTGTCCAGTTCTTCTTCAGAATAGAAATTGTTTCTTCCCTGACGGTACCAGTCTTCCGTGACACATTCCAATGTGGCCGATGTGTCACCATAAACGGCTCCACCCTCGGTGATGCCGCCCTGAGCTTTGACCGCTTCAATGACTGCTTCCGGCAAGGCTTCCTCATCGTTAAACGCAGCACCACCGGTCTGGAAATAGCCCGCATCGGCAATCTGAAAATCGGTGGCCATTTGCAAACTCACGTATTTGTCCATATCAAAACCACGCACCAGCGTAATGGTCACTGTCAGCAGCACCACCGCCAAAGCCAGCGATAGGATCGTGACAATGGTTTTGCCGCGGCTGCGGCCAAGATTGGCCCAGGCCATGGAAAACAGCGACACGCTTTCTTTTTTGCGGCTGCCTTTGCTGCGGCCGCTCCCCTCGGTGTAGCGCAGCGCTTCCACTGGCGACACGCGCCCGGCCATGCGCCCCGGCCGCAGGCAGGAGATGAACACCGTCACCAGCGCAAAGAGCGCCGAGCCCACAAAGATCCATGGGCTGACCGACGTGATCAAGACGACGCCATCAAGCTGTGCCACAATGACCGGCAAGAGCACCTTGCCCAACAGCCACCCCAGCACCAGCCCCAGCGGAATGCCTATGATCGACAAAAAGAATGCCTGCTGACGAATCATCCGCCGCAGCTGCCGTGGCGTGGTGCCGATGGTTTTCAAAAGCCCGTAGAAGCGCACATCGCCAGCCACCGAAATCTGAAACACATTGTAAATGATCAGATAACCTGTCAGAAGAATCAACAGCAGCATACCAATTACAGCAGCCGCCGTCGTCGGATCCAGATTTTCTGTGATCTGCGCTCCGGTATAGCCCCAGTTGACGCCCGTATCAATAAAGGTGCCATCATCGGTGCGTTCTTCACTTTGGTAACCATGGTTGGCAAGAATCTGATTCAAGTCAGCGTCGATGTGGCGCGCGCCGGAGGCCAGCATCACATCCATATTCCAAGTACCCGTCATGCCGTCGTCCGCCGGCAAGGTGACACCCACCTCGTCAAGCACCGCGTCCACGCGGCTTTCCGGCACAAGAATGTGGTTGGCAACAACGGCTTCGTCGTAGTCCCACCAGCCGCAAAGGGTGAAGGTTTGAGTCGTCTCATGGCCATCCACGACAAAGGTCACGGTGAAGGTTTCGCCCAGCCTTGGCTCCACACCGAGCAGCGCCAGCACATGGGTGTCGGTGGCCGCTTCGTTCGTGCCTTCTTTGGGCAGCCGGCCTTCAACCGGTGTGCAGTAAGTCCACTTGGCTTCATTGGCATCGCTGTAGCCGATCTCAACATGGGATTTGTTGAACGGTGCCTCCATCGGCATGCCCAGAAAGCGTCGCAGCCCATGCTCTGCAATCAGCGGGTCGTCCTTCAGTTCATTGTACTGTTCCTCGGTCAAATACTTAAACCCACCATGGCTGTACCCGCCTGCCTGGCGAAAATTCGCCTGCTGAAAACCGTCGTTGATCGAAAACGCAATGGTGAACAGCGAGGTAAAGAGCATCGCCGTCAGCGCGATCGCCACAATGGCAACGATGTTGCGCGTGCGGTTGGCCGCCAGGCTGCGTCGGCTCAGCCGCCGCACGCATTTGCGATTGGATACCTTCATGTTCGACACCCCCTCACGCCGACACAATGCGCCCGTCTTCGATGCGGACAATGCGGTCCGCCATCTGGGCGATCTCTTCGTTGTGGGTGATCATCACCGTGGTCTGTGCGTATTTCTGGCTCGTCACCTTGATCAGCCCCAGCACGTCTTGGCTGGTTTTGCTGTCCAAATTGCCGGTCGGCTCGTCGGCAAGAATGATCGCCGGCTTCGCCGCCAAGGCACGGGCAATCGCCACACGCTGCTGCTGACCGCCAGAAAGCTGATTCGGCAGGCTCGTTAGCTTTTCTGAAAGGCCCAAAGTCGCAATGATTTCGTGCACATAGTCCCTGTCCACCTTGCGGCCATCCAGCTGCAGCGGCAGCACGATGTTTTCGTACACACTCAGCACCGGCACCAGGTTGTAGGCCTGAAATACAAAGCCGATCTTGCGGCGGCGAAAAATCGTCAGCGCCTCGTCGGACAACGTGAACAGCTCCTGGCCGTCCACCGTCACCGAGCCCGAAGTCGGCCGGTCCAGCCCGCCCAGCATGTGCAGCAGCGTCGACTTGCCGCTGCCTGACGTCCCCACAATCGCCACAAACTCACCGCTGGCCACACGCATCGACACGCCATCCAAGGCGCGCACTTGCGTTGGGCCGCTGCCGTAATACTTACATAAATCCACTGTCTCCAGAATGTTCATCATCCCAACCTCCTTCGTCGTTGATGGTCAATCTCCTTCATTGCCCTCATCATACCACAGCAAAATGACCAGTCTCTGTCGAGAATGTGACAGTTTTGACAGAAGCTGGCGGAAAAGGATAAGCCTGAAACTATTAGCTTGAAGCTAATAGCCCTCTTAATAAGCGAGTATTATCACTTCCATAAATTTTATTTTATAATAAGTCCTGTAATCAAGTTCTTGCAAGACAAAAAATCCTAGCGAAAGAGGTGTGGCGTAATGCCTCCTGTAATTGATAAAACCAAATGCGTCAAGTGCGGCACGTGCGTAGAAAGCTGCTGCATGGACGTGATCAAGAAAACTGAAACCGAACCTGCAGATATTGTCGTCCGTTATCCAAACGAATGCTGGCACTGCCGCGCTTGCGTTATGGATTGCCCACAGGGCGCCATCACAATGCGCTATCCACTGTCTCACATGATGTTCGTCATGGATGTGCCAAATGCTGAAGGAGGGGAACAATAATGGAAGTCAAAATCAGAAAAGAGCCAATTCAGGCAGATGTACTCATCATTGGCGGCGGCGTTGCTGGTATGCAGGCAGCCATTGCTGCTGGTGAAAAAGGCGCCAACGTTGTTGTTGTAGAAAAGGCGAACACTCGTCATTCCGGCTGCAGTGCCTGCGGCACCGACCACTTTATGTGCTACATTCCTGAATGCCACGGCGATGACGTCAACCAAATCCTGCAGGAAATCATGGAAAGTCTTCTTGGACCAAACCAGGATATGGACATTTTCGTTAAGATGATCAAACGTTCCTATGAACTGATTCAAAAATGGGAATCCTATGGGATCAACATGCGCCCTACTGGCAAGTGGAACTTCGAAGGTCATACCATGCCAGGCCGCCGCAACTTCCATTTGAAATACGATGGTCATAATCAGAAAGAACTGCTGACAAAGAAGGCTCGCCAAGTTGGCGCAAAGGTCATCAACCACACCACCATCACCGAATTGCTCGTGAAAGACGGCAAAGTCGTTGGTGCCATCGGTATCAACAGCCAGAAAGATCAGCCAGAAATGGTTATCTTCCAGACAAAGAGTGCCATCATCACCACTGGTGGGGCATCCCGTCTCTATCCAAACCTCAACCCAGCATTTCCTTTCGACATGGCTCTGTGCCCATCCAACGGCGCTGGTGCAGCCATCGCTTATCGTGCTGGTGCAAAACTGGTTAACCTCGATATTCCTTATGTTCATGCTGGCCCAACCATTTTCCAGCGTGGTGGTAAAGGTACCTGGATCGGCTTACTCACCGACATCACCGGCAAACCAGTCGGCCCATTCATGACCAAGCCAAGCCGTGAATATGGTGATGTTACCTCCGATATCTGGCAGGGTGTATTCTCCGAAAAGATCGCTGATGGGACTGGCCCTGTATACATGAACTGCTCTGCACTGTCTGACGAAGATTTGGATTATCAGCGCACCGCTTTCGTTTCCGAAGGCTGCACCTCCATCAATGAATACTTCGATCAGTACGGCATCGATCTGCACAAACAGATGGTTGAATTCAGCACTTATGAATGCGACTACGCTGCCTGCGGCCCAGAAATCAATGCCGACACCGAAACCTCTCTGCCTGGCCTCTATGCTGCTGGCGACCTGGTTGGTAATGTTTGCGGCCGTATCACTGGTGCTGCTGTTCTTGGTCAGATCTCCGGTGAAAATGCTGCCGATTACAGCAAGGAACTCGAATTCACTGCCATCGATGACATGCCAATCATCAAGGAAAAATACGAATGGTACAATGCTGTCATGAACAGAGAAATCGGCGCCGGCTGGCTGGAAGTCAACTCTACCCTGAGCCAGATCATGGACAAATACCTCAGCGTCAAGAGTGTGCGTTCTGAGTCTCTGATGCGCGCTGGTTACAAATACCTCGGCGACCTCAAGAAATACGCTACTGAACAACTCAAGGCTGAAAATGCTCATGAACTGATGCGTACGCTCGAAGTCATGGACCTCATGGATCTCAGTCAGGCCATCTTCCTTTGCTCCGAAAACAGAAAGGAAACCCGTGGATTCCATCGCCGTTCCGACTACACCTTCACCAACCCTCTCCTGAACAACAGATTCCAGACCATTTGCCTGGAAGACGGCAAACCTGTACTCGAGTTCCGTGATAAGGTGAAAAAATATTAATCACTATTTTGCTTTCAAAGATTTCATCTACGTGCAGCACGCATATTGCTTGTCATAGTGCTTGCTGCACCATTTTTTAAGCATATTGACTACAAATGCGAATATTAAATATACAATTATTATTTAAACATTAATTTGCTACTAGAAAAATGAGGTGTTCATCATGTCATCGGAAACAAAAAAAGTTTCTAAAACCAAGCCATCATATTGGGTTCATCTTATTATCGGGCTTTTAATCATGATCGGTTTTCCACAATTGGGACCTTTTGAACCAATCACCGAAACTGGTATGTGGGTTGCCGGCATTTTGATCGGCATGGTTTATCTTTGGTCAACGCTCGACAGCATTTGGCCTAGTATTTTAGGGCTGCTCTTATTTGCTCTGTATTCCGGCTTTTTGGGAGAAGATGTTACCGGATACAACGCTGTCAGAACGGTCTTTCTTAATGCTGTAGGCAGCGATATCGTTATCACTGTTATTCTTGGGATGGTTTTGTTTGGCGCCATTGAATATGCTGGCTGCACCAAATACCTGGCACGCTTTTTCTTAACCAGAAAAATCATCACTGGCCGTCCATATGTATTCTTGTTCATCGTGTTTTTCTGCTCTTATTTCGTGGCCGGCTTTACCCTTCCTATCGCTTCCTTGTTGATTTTGTGGCCTTTGATGTATGAATCTATGAGTGAGTTTGGCTATAAACCACAGGATAAGATTTTCTGGATTTCTATCTTTGGGATTTATCTGGCTGCAACACTTGGCCAGCCAATGTTCCCATTCAAAGGCGCTGCATTGGTTATCACCGGTGTATTCTCAAAAGCAGCTGGTATTGATATCAGCTACCCTGCTTACATTGCCTACAACTTCATCATGGCCATTTTATTACTCCTGATCTTCCTGATTTTTGTAAAGTTCATCCTGCGTCCAGACGTCAGCAAGCTGAAAAATGTTTCACCTGAGATGTTCAACAAAAATCCATTGCCACCAATGAATGTACAGCAAAAAGCGACCCTGTTGGCTTGCCTGTGCTTCATCGTCCTTCTGTTGGCACCAAGCTTCATGCCTAAAGACTGGGCATTGACCAATATTTTGAACAGCTACGGCACCACCGGTATCATGGGCTTGTGCATCATCGTACTGATGATTCTGCGCCATGACGGCAAACCACTGCTCAACTATCGCGATGTCGCAAAGACGTCGGTATCCTGGGATATTTTCTTCCTGGTTGCCGCTTCCGTTTACGTCTGCAACGCGGTTGCTCAGCCACAAACAGGCCTGAAAGAATTCATTGTTCAAACACTGACACCACTCCTTGGGAACAAGCCAAGTTTTGTGTTCGTCGGCATTCTCCTGCTCGTGGCTGTCATCACAGCAAACTTTGCCAACAATGCCGGCATGGCGAGCATCCTGATTCCAGTTGCCCTGGCGTTCGAAGACATGTATCCAAACGTGCCAATGATCGCCGTCTGCATGAGCATCTGCATGATCGTCTTTGTCACCGGCGCCACCCCTGCCGGCTCCCCATACGCAGCCATGCTGCATGGGCAGAAAGACAAGATCACTTTCAAGCAGATCGAAACCTGCGCGCTGCCAATGCTGCTCGCTGGCTGGGTGCTCTATACCTTTATCGGCTACAATTTCGCAAAAATTGTTTTCGGCCTCTTCTAATAAGCGGCCCTTCCTTTCCATCTACACGATGTAGATTCCCCTTGAAAAAAGCCCGTCAAAATTGACGGGCTTTTTGGCGTCATGGGTATCATAAATGGCTTTTATGTGTTATGCTTGATACAATGATTACATATGGACTCGAATGAAGGGGATTATCATGAATCTAAATCAAGTACGCTACCTGCTTATGATCCATGAAACGGGATCTATTCGACAAGCAGCAGATAATTTATTTATCTCTGCACCGTCCATCAGCACGGCGATCAAAAATCTGGAAGACGAATTGGGCTACCCTTTGCTATTGCGCCACCACAACGGCGTCAGTTTTACCGAAGAAGGTGAAGAAGCCATTCTTTTAATGAAGGAACTTGAAGACATCATCAATAAACTTCATCACCTGCACCAGGACATGTCCATCGCTGGCGAAGTGACCATCGGCGTGTCACTGCACGTGAAAGCGTCACTATTTCTGCCGACCTTGCTCCATCTGCGCGCCACCTATCCAGAGCTCGCCATCAAAAGCACCGAAGCAAAAAGCCGGGACATCCTGCGCGATGTCATTCAAGGGCACCTCAATCTAGGAATCATTCATTACACCAACATCGATGAAGCCTATTTTCTCAACAGTATTACACGCAACCATCTGACATTCGCCAAACTTTTTGAAGGCCAGATGATCTTTGTGGTCCATGAAGATCATCCTTTGACCAAGCGCGCCCGCGTCACCATGGCGGACATTTTACAGTATCCCTTCTTAAATTACTTTAAAACCGACTTCACCAAGGAGCACCACAAAACCTTGCAGCACCACAACCCCGATTATCGACTGGTGCAAACCGACGACCGAGACATGTACCGCGACTTGCTCCACAATTCCAACGCCGTCACCCTCATGCCAGAATTTAACAACCAACGCTCCATCAAGCAATTCACAGGGCTTACCTTCATCCGCGTCGCAGACTTTGACTGTCCCTGCACCGTCGGCTGGATTCACAGCAGTGAACCCCTAAGCCGCATCGAAATGGCCGTCATCGACGCCCTGAAAGAAGAAGTGAAGAACGGCACCGCCAGTCAAAACACCTAACAAACAACCGAGCCACTGCATGAAGGCTCGGTTGTTTGCTCTTCATGGTCATTCTTTCTATATAGAAATCCTGCATGGGGTATTCGGCTTTTGAAGCTATGCGCTCTTGGCAAAACATGCTATAATATTATAAAAACGACAGTGGAGGTCTTTATGGATATACAAGCAGTTTTAGCCCATTTGGATGGGTTGTTTGCCGATAAAAAGCTGGATGACGTGGCACCTTTTTTGACATCGCAGCTGGAAGCGGCGCGCGAGGAAGGCGATGCTGGCGCTGTGTTGTCACTGACGAACGAGCTCGTGGGCTTTTATCGCAGCACCAGCCAGACGGCGGCATCGCTGTCCATGGCCCAGCAGGCGTTGCAGATGGTCGAAGCAATGGGGCTGGAGAATACGCCTGCTCAAGGCACCACGCTGATCAACGCAGCCACGGCGTATCGTGCCTCCGGCGAGCTGGAAGATGCCATCGCTTTGTACGCGCAGGCGTTGGTGGTTTTTGAAGCATTGGGCGAAAATGGCTATGCCTTGGCAAGCCTGCTCAACAACATGAGTCAGGTTTACCAGGCGCTGAATCGCCACGCCGATGCGCTGCCATTTTTGGAACGCGCCCTGTCATTGTTGACGACGCTGGACGGTGTAGACGCAGAAATCGCCACCACCCATTCCAATATTGCCATCTCTGATCTGGCGCTGGGCGCACGCAGCCAGGCGAAGGAGCATCTCGACGCAGCGCTGCACATCTTTGAAACAGGCAGCGGCCCTCGCGACGCCCATTATGGCGCCGCGCTGTCAGCAGCAGCATCGTTGGCCTATGCCGAAGGCGACTATGCGCGTGCGGTGCAGCTTTATGAGAAAGCATTGCCTGAAATTCGCAGCAGCTTTGGCGAAAACGACGGCTACCACATCACACGCCAGAATCTTGCACTGGCGCAGCAGGCGTTAAAGGAGGCACAGTCATGAAAGGGTTGGATCTTTGCGAACGATATTATGAAGCATATGGCCGGCCGATGCTGGCGGCACAGTTTCCTGAATTGGTGCCGCGCATTGCTGTGGGGCTGGTGGGGCAAGGTTCTGAATGTCTGGGCTTTGACGATGCCATCTCCACCGACCACGACTATGGCCCAGGGTTTTGTCTCTGGCTGACAGCGGAAGATTACGCGGCCTATGCCCCAGCCTTGCAGGCTGCGTACGACGCCATGCCAAAAGATTTTCTCGGCGTGGAAGGGCGCATCGCCACTGCCCAGGGCGGCGGCCGCGTTGGCGTGCTGGAAATTCACGCCTTCTACCGCCAGTTCATCGGCAGCGAACAGCCGCCTCAATCGCTGTGGCGCTGGCTGCATCTGCCGGAGCACCAGCTGGCTGCCTGCACCAACGGGCGCGTGTTCAGCGATCCGCTCGGAGAATTCTCGGCAATCCGCCAGGCTTTGGCGTCTTATCCGGAAGATGTGCGCATAAAAAAAATCGCTGCGCATGTGGCCATTATGGCACAGTCCGGGCAATACAACTACGCCCGCTGCATGCGGCGCGGTGAAACCGTGGCAGCAGAATTGGCGCTGCGTGCCTTTATCGAAGCAGCCATCGCCACCGTGTACCTGCTGAATCATCGCTACACGCCTTATTATAAGTGGATGTTCCGCGGCCTGCGCGAACTGCCTGTGCTGGCGCAGACGGTGGCCCCACTGATTCAAACACTTGCGGAAAGCAGCTGCCAGCGCGATGCCTGGGCTGCGCAGGACGCACCAGACTTTAATCCTTACGTCAACTTGGCCGATCGCAAGGTGGCGCTGATTGAAGACATTTGCGCGCACACTCTGCGCGCCCTGCAAGCGCAAGGGCTGACTGATCTTGATGTGGATTTTCTGGAGCCACACGCCTGGGAAATCATGAAACGCATCAAGGATCCTGAATTGCGTCGTTGTCATGTGATGGAAGGAGCATAATACCATGACGTTAACAGAGAAAAAACAACAACTGATCGATCTGGAATGGCAATTTTTCCAAGGGGTGCACAACGAAGGCGGCCGCGCCGACTGCCAAAACAACCTGCCAACGTTCCGCCTCATGCGCGGCAGCCAGTTTGCCCCATGGCCGGAAGCCCTCGTCGACAGCTACCTAGAGGACTTGCAAGAAGCCGCTCGCCAAGGCCGCAACCCGCTGACCGAAAAATACGCGTGGATGATGGCACGCACAGCACCGGACGCCTTTGCCCGCCTGCAGAATCAACTGCCGACCCTGGCGCCAGAAGCCTTGACGCTGATCGCCGAAATCATTCCTTATCACCTGCAATGGATGGCCGACTATCATCAGCGCTATCCACATCTTGCCGCCACCAACCGTGCCGCAACGTCTGCAGAAGATACTGCCACTGATACCTCGTTTGAAACCTATCTTGAAGGCGACCTGAAGACCTATTCTCTCAACACCTTGCACCTGTACCTCGCCTTTGTGCGCCAGCTGGCCGCCGAGGGACAAAACCTCGCCTTGCTCACCATGGACGCCACCGTCAAAGGCTACGGCTACCCTTCTCTGGATGCCGCCGAAGCCGCCTTGGCATCCGCCTAAATATAAAAAGCAAAAACGCCGTCGGACGTTTGATTAGCCCCCAGTCAAGTAGAGAGGGTAAATAACAAAAATCATTTTTCATCAATGCCAACTGGAATCCTTTTAGGGT